>JACWCY010000009.1 GCA_014654455.1 Pelagibacterales bacterium SAG-MED01 | reverse complement strand
CATTCCTTAAAAATAAACTTATTAAACCAATTCCTAAAAAATTTACAAAAAAGCTCAAAGAAGCTCAAAAATAAGAAAGTTGTGTGAGAGTAAAATCCAAGAACCAATAATTGGGTTTAAAGCAGCAGGAACTGGGATTTCTGTAATGAAAAAATTAAAAGAAAAAGAACCTTTCTATGCATCAATTTATAAAAGGAATGTTTTAAAAAGTGGTGAAAAAGTAAAAATCAATAAATCTACACTTGGTATTGAACTAGAAGTTTGTTATCTCATTAAAAAATCTTACTTTTCATCTAAAAACCCTATTACTAAAAAAAATATTTCTAAACATATTTCTTATATGGCTCCATGTATTGAAATAGTAGGTTACAGACAAAAAAAACAAGGGATTACTTCTTTTGGAGATTTATGTAGTGATTTTGGAGCAAATGTTAAATTTTTAATTGGTAAAAAAAAAAAATATAAAAGAATTAACATTGGTAATTTAAAAACAAATATTGCTAACAAAAAAATTAACCAGGTTGTCTATGGAAACACTAATACTGTCTATATAAATCCATTAAATTCATTAAGGTTTGTATTAAATAAAATTAAGAAAGATAAAATAAATTTAAATAAAGATTTTTGGGTATTTACAGGCTCAACAGTTGGAGTGGTTCCAATTAAAAGCAAAGGTCTTTATATTGGTAAAATTAATAAATTAGGTTTGGTAAAAGCTACAATTATTACTTAGTTGTATTATTTTTTATAAATAGGTTGTCTGTAGCTTTAAGATTGCTTAAAAAACTAAAATGTGGATAGTTCCATGTTTTATTTAAATCAAAATTGTACTTATTTAAAAAATCTACAATTTCTTGCACTTTGAGATCAAATCCCTTTTTTGCACCAGAAATTTCTGTATATATTAATCCAATTTTTCCCTCAGATAGCATTTTTTCAGCACCTAATAAAACTTCATATTCTGTTCCATCACAATCTAGTTTGAGAAGATCAATTTTTTTAATATCGTTAGATGAGCAAAAATTATCAATTGTTTGGGTTTGAACAGTTATTTTTTCATAATCTGCAATTTTTTTAAATGGATTTAAAATTTTTAAAACAGTTTTTCTTGTAAAATTGTATAGCTTATCTTCTTGATGAGCAGATTTTAAAGAAGATCCTGAAGCTTCAAAAAATTTATTTATTGTGAATTCTTTTTTTGTATTTGTGTTATCTAATGCCACTTCTGTATAGGTAATATTTTCATTCTTAATAAGTTCTGCTAAATAATTCTTTGAGTTTGGATTTGGATCAAATAAATAATATTTTGAGTGATTGCCATTTAAATTTTCATGTTTAATAAGATTTTTTGTAAATATTCCTCGAAAAGCCCCTACATCAAATATTATTTTATCTTTCACATGTATTAAATCTAATAATTTAGATTCAATATCATTCATCCATATTTTAACCCATAAATTATAAATAATTTTTTCCATGTTTTGATAATACTTCTAATTTAAAAATTAATTAATTATAGACTATAAAAATATTTATATATCATATTTAAATATTAACTTCATCTATTTTCTCTAAATTTCTGATTTAGCTTTCATTCTTTCATAAATTAATCTTGATCGTACACCAATGTCTAAAAATGGTTGAGGTGGTAACCAATTTGGTTTATCTCTTTTTTCTATTGTTTCAATTTCTTTAGAATGGTTATTGCTTGCTTTAATTGCAATTTGTTCACCAAATAATGTTCCAACTCCTATTCCAGAACCATTATAACAACCAGCAACATATATATTTCTATTTATTTTTTCAAAAATTTGAGAACTGTTCCTTGTTCTTGAAACAATACCTGACCAAGTAGACTCGATAATATTGTCTGGTAATTGAGGAAACCTTTTTTTAATTCCGATTTTTTGTTTAATAGACCTTTTATCTAAATCAGATTTAGACATTACAAAAGGATTATGAACTTCAGCTGTATTTCTTATCAAGATTCTTTTATCTTTAGTCATTCTTATCGTTGCTCCCATAGGTCTTACAGGCAAAACACCCCATTCTTTTGGTTTACCAATAGAGCTAAATTCTTTATCTGATAATGGCCTGGTCATACTTGCGGTCAAAGTTAAAGGGAAGTTATAATTAATCTTTATGCCTAAAGATTTCAAAAATCCATTAGTAGCAAAGATAACTTTTTTTGTATTAATTATTCCATTTTTAAAATGGCATATAACTTTATTATTAATTATTTTCCATTCTATTAATGGAGAGTTTTCATATAAATGAACATTTTTAGGCAAAGTTTCAACCATTGCTCTAACTAATTTACCAGGATGTATAAGGATTCCCCCTTTAGTATGAAGAGCTATATTATAAAAATTTGTTCCTAATTTTTTTGTTAGTTTATTATTATCCAATAAATTATTTTCATATCCTAATTTTGATAAAGTCTCTGAAAAACTTTCTAATATTTTCTTATCTTTATAATTAGATGATGCAAAATATTTTCCACATTCATTCCAATCACAATCGACCTGATATTCTTTTATAAATTTTTTAACAGCCTCAATGCCTAAATTATAAATATTTGCTTTTTTTTTATAATTTTCTAATTCTTTATTTGAAGTGAATCCATCATTAAGAGTTGTATCAACCAAATATCCAGAATTTCTTGAACTAGCACCCTCTCCAGCTAATTGTGCGTCTACTAAAATTATTTTTTGATTAGAGTTTAATAGACCTAATTTTCTTGCTGCAGATAAGCCAGTATAACCAGCGCCAATAATAAGCCACTCACAATCATCTTTGGATTGAAGCATTTTTATATTTGTTCTTGAATTAAGATCTTTTACCCAACCACACCCATTGTCGTTAATAACTTCCATTTATAAAGATTATGACAATAAATTAATATTTAAAAGATCTTAAGAATTTAAAGAAGGTTGTTTTTTCATATCCTCTTTTTTAATACCCGCCACTTTAACTGGTTTTTTCATGGCATCCCTTCTAAAAGGCTCTCCAAGCTCTTGATTAAGAATTACTTCTATAAATGTTGTAATTCCTTTTTTTTGATCTTCACAAGATTGTTTAATAGCAGCTGTAGTTTCTTCCATAGTTTTCACTGTTACACCTTTTAAACCACATGCATCAGCTACTTTTGCATAACTTAATTCTGGATCAAGTTCTGTTCCAACAAAGTTATCATCAAACCACAATGTAGTGTTTCTTTTTTCAGCACCCCATTGATAATTTCTAAATATCACCATTGAGATTGCTGGCCATTCTTCTCTAGCACATGAGCTCATTTCATTCATGCTAATTCCAAAAGCACCATCGCCTGCAAAACCTATAACAGGTGTATCAGGACAGCCTATCTTAGCTCCTAGAATTGAAGGAAAGCCATAACCACAAGGACCAAATAATCCTGGTGCTAAATATTTTCTACCTTTTTCAAAAGTTGGATAAGCATTTCCAATTGCACAGTTGTTACCTATATCACTTGAAATAATTACATCATCTGGCATACCAGCTTGAATAGCTCTCCATGCTTGTCTAGGTGACATTCTATCTGCATCTCTTTTTCTAGCTTCCTCATTCCAAACTGTACCTTTGTCATCATCTTCATGGTCTAGGCTTGATAGTTTTTGTAGCCAGGCTGATTTTGTTTGATGGATTATATCTTTTCTTTTTTGTCTATCAGTATCACCAGCTGTTGCAGAAAGTTGAGCTAACAATTGTTGTGCGACTAATTTTGCATCTCCACAGATTCCAACAGTTACTTTTTTTGTTAAACCAATTCTATCTGAATTCATATCAACTTGAATTATACTTGCATCTTTTGGCCAGTAGTCCATTCCATATCCAGGTAATGTTGAAAAAGGATTCAATCTTGTTCCTAATGCCAGAACAACATCAGCTTTTTGAATTAATTCCATTCCAGCTTTTGAACCGTTATATCCTAATGGTCCTGCTGCTAAAGGATGGCTTCCTGGAAAACTATCATTGTGCTGATAACCAGAACAAACAGGTGCATCTAATTTTTCAGCAAGTTTTTTACAATCTTCTATGGCTCCACCTATAACAACACCAGCTCCTGATAGAATTACTGGAAATTTTGCTTTTGATAATAGGTCAGCTGCTTTTTTAATAGCATCGACACCACCAGCTTGCCTTTCTAATCTGACTATTGGTGGTAGATCTATATCAATTACTTGTGTCCAATAATCTCTTGGCACATTTATTTGTGCAGGAGCAGAGCCTCTAATTGCTTTTTCAATTACTCTGTTTAAAACTTCTGCCATTCTTGAAGGATCTCTTACTTCTTCTTGATAACAAACCATATCTTTGAACAAGTTCATTTGCTCAACCTCTTGAAAACCTCCTTGCCCCATCGTTTTGTTTGCAGCTTGAGGTGTGACTAACAATAATGGTGTGTGATTCCAATAAGCAGTTTTTATTGGTGTAACTAATCCTGTTATTCCTGGTCCGTTCTGTGCAATAACCATTGACATTTTTCCAGTAGCTCTTGTGTAGCCATCGGCAATCAAACCACCATTTGTTTCATGAGCAACATCCCAAAACGTAATTCCTGCATCAGGAAAAATATCTGAAATTGGCATAAACGCTGATCCAATTATTCCGAAAGAATGTTCAATGCCGTGCATTTGTAAAACTTTTACAAAAGCTTCTTCTGTTGTCATTTTTGTCATTAGTAGAACCTTTCTAAACTAGTAAATGAAATAATTTTTATAAAAACTATTTGTTAATTTTTGCGATTAATATATAAGATTTTGCAAATTTCAAATAAACAATTGACACTACAAAATGGCTACAGATATCATAATTCACGATAAAAAGGACAATGTTGGAGTAGTAGTTATAGAAAAAATTACACCAAAACAGGATTGTAAATGCTGGATTATGGAAGGTGATGGTTCAACAAGTATTCAATCAATGGATGAAATTCCTCTTGGGCATAAAATTGCAATGGTCGATCTTAAGGAAGGAGATACAATCCTTAAATATGGTCACGATATCGGCAAAGTGGTTAAATCAATTAAAAAAGGTGAGCATGTTCATGTTCACAACGTAAAAACAAAGAAGTGGTAATTTAATGGAAATCCCAAAAAGTTTTTTAGGTTACAAAAGAGAAAATGGAAGAGCAGGAACAAGAAATCATGTAATTATTCTTCCTGTTGATGATATCTCAAATGCTTGTGCCGAAGCAGTCGCGAACAATATTAAAGGAACAATTGCCCTCCCTCACTCTTATGGAAGACTTCAATTTGGGGCAGATTTAGAATTACATTTTAGGACTATGATTGGAACAGGAAGTAACCCAAATGTTGCTGCTGTGATTGTAATTGGAATTGAACCTAAGTGGACAAAAAAAATTGTTGATGGAATTGCTAAGACGGGAAAGCCTGTTGAAGGTTTCCATATTGAGAGAACTGGTGATATCGGTACAGTTATGAAAGCTTCTAAAAAAGCACAAGAGTTTGTTATGTGGGCATCAGAAAAGCAAAGAGAAGAGTGTCCTATAAGTGATTTATGGATTTCTGTTAAGTGTGGTGAGTCAGATACAACATCTGGTCTAGCTGCGAACCCAACAGTTGGAAATTTAATGGATAAACTTGAACCATTAGGAGTTCATTTATGTTTTGGTGAAACATCTGAATTAACTGGTGCTGAAAAAGTTTGCGCAACTAGAGGTGCTACAAAAGAAGCTTCAGACAAATTTATGAATACTTGGAATTCTTATAATGATTTTATTTTAAAAGAAGCAACAGATGATCTATCAGAAAGCCAACCAACAGCAGGTAATATTGCTGGAGGATTAACAACGATTGAGGAAAAAGCATTTGGAAATTTCCAAAAAATTGGGAACTGTAAATTTGTAGATGTTTTAGAACCAGCAGAAGAACCTAAAAAAGGTAAAGGTCTTTATTTTATGGATACCTCATCAGCTGCGGCTGAATGTGTGACCTTACAAGCAGCAGCAGGCTTTAATATTCATTTATTTCCAACTGGCCAAGGTAACATTGTAGGAAATCCTATTGAACCAGTAGTAAAATTAACAGCTAATCCATTAACTGTTAAAGGTATGGGTGAGCATATTGATTGTGATGTATCAAAAATTCTTTCAAGAGAAATGAATATGTCTGAAGCGGGAGACGAACTTATTAAAACAACTTTAAGAGTGGCTAATGGAAGATTAACCTGCGCTGAAGCTTTAGGTCATAAAGAATTCGTAATGACAAAGCTCTATAGAAGTGCCTAAAAATTATTCAATCTAATGTTTCAAAATAATTATCTGGTAATCATACCAGGTATAATACTTGCATTCGTCCTTTATACTTTATCTCAGGGTTTTAATAATATTATTGGGATTGAACTTTTAGGATATGACAAAAGTCCTATATCTACTGCAATGATAGCTATCTTACTTGGTATGTTTTTTGGAAATATTTTTAAAGTAAGAGATGGTTTTCAAAAAGGTTTAGATTTTACAAGAGAATATATTTTAAAATTTGGAATAATTTGTTTAGGAATTCAATTAAAACCATTTGAATTTTTAAACTTTGGAAAAATTGCAATACCACTAATTATAATCTGTATAATAAGTGTTTTAATAGTAATTAAACTCTTAATTAAAAAATTAAAGATTCCTACCAGAATGGCTTATTTAATTTCGATTGGAAGCACTGTTTGTGGAACAACTGCAATTATGGCTACTGCACCAGTCATTAAAGCCAATAAAAATGAGGTATCATATGCCATAGCTAATATTACATTATTCGGCATATTATCAATGCTCATATATCCTTATTTTGCAAACTTCTATTTTGATAGTGAGCCATTATTAGTTGGTTTGTTTTTAGGTACATCTATTCACGAAACCTCTCAAGTTGCTGCTGCAGGATTGATTTATGAACAGCAATTTAATAGTCCTGAAACACTTAATATAGCAACTGTAACAAAATTAATTAGAAATACTTTTTTAATTATAATGATACCACTTTTTGCTTTTCTATATAATAGAGGTAAGACAAAAGAAAAAAATTATTCTGTTTTAAATATTTTTCCTTATTTTGTTTTAGGTTTTGTGGGGATGATTATTTTAAGAAATGTTGGAGATCAATTATTCATATCTGCTACCAATGATAATTGGAATGAAACAATTGATACTATTAAATTTTTCTCTAAAATTTTCTTAACTATGGCAATGGCTGCTATAGGATTATCTACAAATTTAAAAGATATCAAAAGTATGGGTTATAAACCTTTTATAGTGGGATTCATAGCCATGTTAACAGTTGGGATCGTTTGTATTATTACTATTGAAACTTATCTAAATTTAATTATTTAGCAGGTTTGCTTAAATATTTTTTTCTTAGATTCGATAATCCTCGTCTAATAAATGCAGCACCAATACCTAAACAAACTGCAAACATAATAGAAAATAATCCATAAAAGAATGGCATATCTTTAGAAAATTCTAGAATAAATTTTGAGAAAAAATTTAAATCAGCACTTGCTACTTTAGAAATATTTTTTTGGATTTCTTCTGCAAAAAAGGTATCATAAGCAATTGCTATACCAACAACTAATAATAAAATCGCTAACAGTGCTTTGAGACCTGAACTATCAATTTTTTCTCCAAGTTTTTGACCAACCTGAACTCCGATTATAGATCCTACAACTAACATTACGACAAGCATTAAATCAATAGATCCATAATTAAATGAATGTAGAAAGGTAACAATTACACTAACAAAAATTGTTACAAATAAAGAAGTTCCAGGAACTAATCGTGTTGGCATTTTAATTATATAAATCATTGCAGGCACAAGAATAAAAGCACCACCTATTCCCATTATTGCAGCAATAAAACCAACTGATAAACCAATTATAATTGGTGTAAAAACACTTTCATATAATTTGGACTTAGGAAATCTCATTCTTAAAGGAAGACCATGTATCCAATAATGAACATGCAACTTTTTTCTTTCTATTACATTTTTTTTGGCTTTATCAATTTCTCCAAGACTCTCTACCAACATTAACGTACCAATAATTGCGAGAATATACATATAAGCTAGAGAAATAACGGTATCAATTTTTCCAATACCTTTGAAATAACTAAAAGTGTAAATACCTAAAGCTGTTCCTATTGAGCCACCAATTACAATCATAAAACCCATTTTGTAATCCAAAGTATTTTTTAACCAATGGGTAGTAGATCCTGATACAGATGTTGCTAAGATATTGTTTGCTTCATTTGCAACTGCATAAGCAGGAGGAACTCCTAGAAAAATTAAAAATGGCGTCATTAAAAATCCACCCCCAACACCAAACAAACCTGAGAGAACTCCAACTAGTGCGCTTAATAAAAGAATTTCGATTGGACTAACAAATACTTGGGCTATAGGTAAAAAAACTTCCATCAAATAATATAAAACTTAAAATATTGCTTATTTAAAAGTTATAAAAGTTCCAACTAAGATAACACCCCAACAAGTAGCAATAGCTGATAAAATCCCAGTTTTAATAAATGTAGTTTTTTTGTTAGTTATCTTTTGAAGGATTTTTATATTTGAAAGGTGCATCTATAGTCCTCAATACACCTAGAAGTAAAATTGTCAAATTATAATTTAATATATAGTCGCTCCAAAGACCTTAATTTCTTCACCCTCTACTCCGAGAACTAGCCTACCCAAGAACTCTCCTGGGATCTTCTTATTTGTTTGTTTGATGAGGACAGTAATATACTCTCCTCTTCTTAATGTGCCAAAAGGTTCGTAAGTTTCTTTAAGATTGGTGATAAGTTCGTTATTAGCCCACTGCTTTCCCAGTTCAACTTCATTAGCTCCAAACAACATTTGAGTTGAAAAATCTTTAGTAAAACCTCCATAATCCTTAAGATTAGATGATCTAACCAAATTTTCCCAAAATGGCTTACCTATTTCAAATATCTCTTCATCAGATTTAGCTAAAAGATCCATAGATGATTTATTCTTTATATAATCTTATGAGGCTTTCTTCTTCTCATTTTCATCTACTATGTGATACACAGGCACTTTTTCCATACTGAACTTACCTGTTTTAGGGTCTCTTCTTGAAACTGTTAAACAATGCCAATTATCATCATCTAATTTCATATGATCACCTCTATAATAGTATCCTGGCCAACGAGTTTCTTCTCTAAACAGAGTATGTTCTGTGACACATTGAGAAGTCAACGCTCTATGTTTTAGTTCCCATGCCCTCATTAGTTGATGATAATCCTCTGCTCCTACTTTTTCTAAATCCTCTTCTAACCAAGCTAATAATTCTAAACCTCTTTTTAACATATTTTCATTGGTCATATAGTTTGTTGCTATTCCACCAACATATTCGTCCATTATTCTTTGAAGTCTTTGTAGTCCCTGAATTGGAGATATATAACTTGGAGAAACAGTTCCACCAGTAATCTCATTTTGAGCTACTGTATAAGTATCCAATGGTTTGTAAACTTTAGCTTTAAAATCGTCACATTGTTTGTCTGTTACATTTATACCTTCTGCTTTTTGATCTTCAATATATTTAACAGCTGCTTTTGCTGCTAAACGACCCTCTGTAAATGATCCTGATGAAAACTTATGCGCACTTCCACCTACTGTATCTCCTGCACCAAACAACCCATCAATAGTTAGCATTCTATTATAGCCCCAAAAATATTCTGGTGGTGACAAATCTTCAGGTCCACTAACCCAAGCTCCTGAACATGTAGCATGTGAACCCATTACATATGGTTCTGATGTTGTTAATTCTGGATTTGTATACTTTGGATCAATATTTTGAGATGCCCAAACTACTGCTTGACCAACAGTCATACCTAAAAAATTTTCCCAACCTACTGTTTCTAAATGAGGATCCTGAAAAGCTTCAGTTGTAACCATTTGAATTGGTCCACCACCAGCCATTGTTTCTTGAATAAATGCATGGTTTCTCAAACAAGTAGGAGTTGGGTGATGATCAATATATTCACCAACTAACTCCTTAGTTTGATCGTACCATTTTTTTTCGTAGTTCTCACCATTTGCATTTTGAGTATAAGTTTTTAAATGTAAAAAATATGCTCCAACTGGTCCATAGCCATCTTTAAATCTACATAGAACAATTCTATTTTCCATTTGAGTCATTTTTGCACCAGCAGCAATAGGTAAAGCATAAGCCGAACCATTACTCCAAGGAGCGTACCAAGTTCTACCCATACCCTCACCAACTGCTCTCGGTTTAAATATGTGTGATGCTCCTCCAGCAGCAACAATTACAGTTTTAGCTTTAAAGACATGAAAATCTCCTGTTCTCATGTTGAACCCAACAGCTCCACCCACTCTATTTTCTTTTGCTTCATCCATTAAAAGATGAGTAATCATTATTCTATTGTAAATTTTATCAGCTGACTTTTTTGCAGCTTCTGCAACAATGGGTTTATAGCTTTCACCATGAATCATGATTTGCCATTTACCTTCTCTTAAATATCTTCCAGTTTTTTCATTTTTCATCATCGGTAGACCCCACTCATCAAACATATGAACTGTTGAGTCCACGTGACGAGCCATATCATACCCCAGATCTTCTCTGACCATTCCCATCAAATCATTACGAGCATATCTTACGTGATCTTCAGGCTGGTTTTCGTCCCATTGCATTCCCATATAACAGTTAATTGCATAAAGACCTTGGGCTACTGCTCCGCTTCTATCAATATTTGCTTTTTCAACACAAATAATTTTTAAATCTCTACCCCAGTGTCTAGCTTCAAAAGTAGCACCAGTTCCAGCCATACCACCACCAACAACTAATACATCACAATCTTCAAAATGAGTTTTGTGTTTAGCCATTAATAGTAAACTCCTTTTTTAAATGAGTCTTTTGGTACAGACGGTAATTCACCGTTAGTGTTTAAACCTTCTGGTTCTGTATAAAGTCTTTGTGAATTAATTTCACCTTGATTAGGTTTATCACCATCGGCAAGTTTAGGAATAAACTTTCCCCAAGGTTTTGTGGTTATAGGGGAAACAAAGTTTTTTTCTGTTCCATTTCTAAATTTTATTTTCCAAGAGATTGTTCCTTTTTCTTCTTCTCTTCTAACTCTTACACTGTGACCCATTGGTGCAAAATCAGCATAACCTCTAACATCAATAGCATGATTTGGACAAGCTTTTACACAAGAATAACATTCCCAACAAAAATTTGGTTCAATATTTTTTGCACGTCTTATGTTCTCATCAATATGCATAATATCTGATGGACAAATATCTACGCAATGACCACAGCCATCACATCTAGTCATGTATACAAAAGTTGACATAATTTTTATTTTTCTCCTTTTTTTATTAACATATTAATAGTGTTTTGGCTCTTCTCTTTTTATACCTAGGCCAAATTGCTCAGGTGCGTCAGCTGGAGGAGGAAGATTGTCTCTTGATCCGTCAGCCTCTGCTAAATTTTTTTGTATAGCCGCTCCAGGCTTATAAAACATATGTGCAAATTTAGACCAATAAACACCACCAAATAAAATTAAGTTAGAGGCAACATATAAAGCTAAAAATAAATAAGCTGAACTCATTTGATTATTATATTGTGTATAAGACCAAGCTAATCCAAAAGTTGAACAAGCAAGTAATGCTAATACAAATAAATCTGCTTTAATAATTCTGTACCAAGGATGAGCCTCAGCAGATACATCTACTCTTAAAAAAAACCAGAACCAATATCCACCTAAACAAGTTAAAATAGCACCCGCATGCCAAAGTAATGACCAGGTCTCAGAATTTGATTTACCCGCTCCTGTATAACAAAAAACTAAGACAGCAGATGATATCCAAAATAAAATTGTTCCATACATTCCAAGAACATGGGCTAGTCTTCTTTTTCCAAAACCAAGTTCTGATGTTGTTCCAATATCAACAACTGTTGTTTTTGCAATAATTGATGTTTTCTCACCAATACCCAATTCTTTAGTTGCCGCTAATTTTGCTTTTTTTGCATTATTAAAAAAGTAAGTTAAATTTTTGTGATGAACCATTTGAATAATTGTTCCAACAGCAATTAGAAGTATCATTGCAATTATAAAATATTGCATTGCAAGTGGTGAAATTGTTTCAGCTAAGATAGCAAATGGATTATTACTTAACATTTCCGCCTTTAGTTAAATTTTGAATTTTTTCTAGTTTTTATATATAGTTCAATTAATAGATCAACCTCAAACTCTAGTCAATTTGTCTTTAATAACACGCTATTTTTTTCTTTTGTAGTGCTGTTTGTTTGGAATAACAGATCTTATACCACCCTGGGGATTCTCTACGTCACCTTTTCTGCGTGGAATCAAATGAAAATGGCAGTGAAGAATTGACTGGCCTGAAACTTTACCAACATTTGTTCCAATATTAAAACCGCTAACAGTCTGGTCTTTATTTATAATTTCATCTTTTGCTAATTTAATAAGATTATTACATGCAATAAGTTCTTCATTGGTTAATTCAAAATAATCTTTAATATGCCTTTTAGGAATAACTAGGCAATGATATTCCGCTACTGGATATGAATCATAACTTACATAAGCTAGATTATTCTCATGAGCTAATCCACTTTCTTTAATATTACAAAATAAACATGGATTATTAGGATCTTTCATATCCTTAAAATTTATATTTAGTACACTTTTTAACTGCTGAATGATAATATCTAGAAAATATTTTGAATTGTCTTAAACTTTTTCTTTTCCATCCAATTTGATTAATTGTTTTTACAGATGCTACTCCTTTTCCAGATCCAACTAATATTATTTCATCATAATTATTTAATTCTTTAATATAGATATCTTTTTTTATTATTTTATTAATTTTTGTTTTAAAAAATTTAAATGTATTTCCTTCATAATAATTTCTACTTGGAGAAAAAACTTTATCATCTTTTATAAATAAAAGATTTGATGTTCCAGTTTCTAAAATTTTTTTTTTATTAATGAGTCCTATATCTGATTTAGAATTATCCATTCTTATTAAATATGATAAAATTTTTTTATATTTAAGATTTTTATATTTTGGTTTTTCACGTTTTAAATTTACAAGTTTTAAATTAAAATCTAATTTTGGAGGTATTCTTTTCCTCAAAGATATAGAAATAATTTTTTTGTTCAAAGCAATTCTAAGTAAATGATTATAACTTTTTTGTTTAGATATGTTTATGTTAACTACTTTAAGAATATCTTTTTTAAGAGATTTTTTTTTAATTCCATAAACTTGAAGCGATCTTATTAAATTTTTAATATGATTTTCAAAAAATAAAATTTTTGGAGATTTTCCAAAAATCCACATCGTAGTGAATATTCCGTTATCACCCCATAAATCTTTAAAACTTACTTCTTGTAAATCTTTAAGCTGATAGGATTTTTTTAATAAGTAAGTTGCCATTGTTTGTTAAAAAAGACTCCGGGTGAAATTGAAATCCATAAATTTTATCTTTATCATTTTCAAAAGCCATTGCCACTTTTGATTCTAAACATCTCATAGTTATATCAAAATTTTTAATTTTAAAAGGTTCTTTTAATTTCAAAGAATGATAACGGCCAACTCTAAATTTTTTTCCTTTTTGAAATAATGATTTGTTATTGGTAACTTGTATATTAGATTGAAACCCATGATAAATTTTTTTTTGTTCTATTATTTTTGCTCCTTCACAGAATAAAATTTGTTGAAAACCTAAGCAAATACCGATCATCTTCTTTTTACCTTTAAACTTTTTATAAATTTTTGATGTAGAGGGATAATTTTTTGGATTTCCTGGTCCAGGTGAAAAAATAATTACCGATGCTTTATTTAAATTACTTGTATTTATTCTATTATAATTATCACATTCAACTTTATCATATAATGAAAATTGATGGACAACGTTGTGTGTAAAGGAATCGTTATGGTCAATAATATAGATCATTTAAATAAATCAATTAATGCTTTTGCTTTTATATAATTTTCATTAAATTCATGTTGAGCATTACTATCTACTACAACTCCTGAAGCTACTGAAATTTCTGAAAAATTTTTAAAGTTCAAAATTGATCTAATAATAATATTAAATCTCATATTTCCATTAAATTTTATATATCCAAAACTACCAGTATAAATATTTCTATTTTCTTTTTCTTGTTTATTTAAAAGTTTCAAAGTATTTATTTTTGGACATCCAATTACTGATCCTCCTGGCATCATAGCTTTAATGATATCTATATTCTTGATTTTTTTTTTTAACTTACCTCTGATTAAACTAACATAATGAAAAAGATCTTTGTACTCCTCAACTATTTTTGTTCTAGATAATTTAACAGAGCCCACTTCACATATGCGAGATAAATCATTTCTTTCCATATCAACAATCATATTATGTTCTTTAGTTTCCTTAATATTTTTTCTAAAATAATTTAACGCTTTAGATTTATTCATACCTCTATCTTTTTTAACTGTTCCAGCTATAGGCTTAGTTGTTATTAAAGAACCCTCCTTAGTTATCAAATTTTCAGGCGAGCAACTTATTATAGAATAATCATTATCTTTAACCATAAAGGCCTCTGGTGCTAAGTTTGATTTTGATAGTCTACAAAAAAAATCTAAAGCATTTATTCTAGATTTTTTTTTATATTTTGTGCAAATTTTAATTTGGTAAGTTTCACCACTTTTAATTTTTCTTTTAAATTTATTAAATATTTTTGTGTAAGAATCTTTATTAATGTTAATTTTAAAATCATCATTTTTTAAAGAATTTTGACTTTTGTATTTAAAATTATTACTTAAATTAATCTTTTTTTCAGGTTTATAAAAAATACCCTTAGGAAAATTTATATTTTTTTGTTTAGGTATTTTAATATTAATTAGATTATTTAATAATTCATAACCAAAAAAACCTATAAATAAATCTGTATTCTTTGATTTACTTTTATATCTTCTACTTAAAAAGCTGTTAATATTTTTATTATTTAAGATAATTTTTTTTGAAAAATTTGTAAATAAATCAAAACCTTTTCTAGATTTGTAAATTATATAAGGTTTTCCTGAGTTATGAATTGACTCTAATTGATTTTGTTTATTCAATTTATTCTGTTTTTAATCTTAAAACTGGTTCTTCCTTTATTGGAAGATGTATTATTGCTGCGAATACAGATAAAGCAATTGCTAAATACCAAGCGTAATCATATGACCCATAAAGATCATGGAATAATCCCCCAAGATAAGCACCAAAAAATGAGCCAATTTGATGGCTTAAAAAAACAATTCCATATAGCATTCCCAAATATTTTGTTCCAAATAAATGTGCTACAATTCCACTTGTGGCTGGAACAGTTGAAAGCCATAAAAAACCAAAACTAGCCCCAAATAAAAATGCACTTAAATTGCTTGCGGGTGTAAATATAAAAAGAACAATGGAAATACCTCTAAGAAAATAAATTCCGCTAAGAATAATTTTTTTACTCATTTTTGCTGAAAGGTAGCCACTCAATAATGACCCAAAAATGTTGAATAAACCAATTAATGAAAGAATTGCAGCCGCAGTCCAGTCTTCTAATCCTCTATCTATAACATATTTAGGAACATGAGTTCCGACTAATGTAATATGAAAACCACAAACAAAAAAACCTGAGACTAGCAAGATATAACTTTTATTTTTAAAAGCCTCAATGAGTGCCTCTTTAAATGATTGATCTGATGATTTTTCTACACTTTCAGACTCAGATGGAGATCTTACAAAATATGCTGCAACTATACCTGTGAGTAAGAATAAAGAAAAAATGAATAAGGTGTAATTCCAACCAAATTCAACCAAAGAATAGTTTGTAAAAATTGGAGAAAGAAAATAACCAAAAGAACCAATCGCTGTTACAAAACTCATTGCAATTGTTCTAGTTGATAATGGAAAATGCTTACCAACAATTGACATCGGAATACTTATTGCTGTACCACCAAGTCCAATTCCTATTAATAAACCCATATGGATTTGAAAGAAAATTCCTGTATTAGGTCCAGTATATAAAAAATAAACGCCTAAAGTATAAAATATAAATGCTGAAATTATAGCTATATGACCACCGTATCGATCTGCAATTGCACCAAATACAGGGCCAGTCAAACCCCACATTAACATTTGGATCCCAATAGCTAAACCAAATGAAGTATTGCTAATATTTAAACTTTCATTGAAATTAATAAAAAACAGTCCAAAAGTTTGCCTCACGCCAAGTGAAATTAAGACAACAAAACAAGCGGCAAGTAGTGTAATAATTGCCGTCTTAGAGCGAAAGAAATTTTCTGAAATCATTTTAAATGTCTTAATGCTTGTTTAATATCTGCAATCAAGTCATTTGGGTCTTCCAAACCTATATGAAATCTTACAAGATGTTCATCTTTTGCTAAATTTAAATATTTTCTATTACCGGTTTCTCTAAATTCTTGATGTAATACTAAACTTTCAAAACCTCCCCAACTATAACCATACCCAAATAATTTTAAAGAATTTACAAATTTCCTAACAGAATTAATATTTTTAGATTTTATTTTTAAACCCATTAGACCTGATGCACCTGAATAATATTTTTTCCACATTCTGAAATTATAAGAGTCTTTTTTGTAAGGATATAGTAATTTAATTTTTTTATTCTTAGATAAAAATGCAGCCACTTTTTTTGCATTTTCTCTATGTCTGTCTAATCTAATATCTAATGTTCTAAGACCTCTAGTGATTAAATATGCATCATCAGGTCCTAATCTTAATCCTGTGATTCTTTCAGCAGCTCTAACTTTATTAAAAACTTTTTTATTAACTGCTAAACTACCACCCATTACATCGGAATGTCCTGAATAGTATTTGGTAGCAGATACAATTGACATATCGAAACCAAATTTAATTGGCTTGAAATAATATGGAGTAGCCCAAGTATTATCTATTGCTGTCAAAATTTTATTTTTTTTTGCGATTGAAATAATTTTTCCTAAATCTTGAAATTCAAATGAGTTACTGCCTGGATTTTCAACAAATATTAACTTTGTTTTTTTTGTTATATTTATCTCTAATGATTTTAAATCGTGTGGATCATAAAAAATTGTTTTTATATTAAAATCTTTAAGATAATCTTGAGTTAATAATCTTGTTGGACTGTAAACAGGGTCTGCTACCATTATTTCGTCTCCTGGTCTAATAACGCTAAATATTGATAAAAAAACAGCACCAAAACCTGTTGGTGTAGTAAAAACATGGTAGCTTTCCTCAAGTTTAGTCAAAATCTTTTGCAGAATGTGTGTTGTAGATGTTCCTTGTCTGCCATAATCATAGTGACCACCTGTAGGATTTTTTTTAGCTTTAGTTTGTGTCTTTCTTATATGCTTCATTGACTTAAATATTATAGTTGAAGCCCTCACTACTGGCGGATTTACTGATTGATTATGAAAGTCTTTTGCAGTGTGTTTTAGGAAAGTTTTAAAAGAATTTGTCATAAAAAAATTTGATAACTCTAGCGGACAATGCTATATCCGAGCCATAATTTCAATTAAATTATAACTAAAGGAAATAATGGGTTATCCAAAAAAGCATAGAGGTCGAAGAAAAATGGGCTCTAAAAAAAGAAGAGCTAGAAAAAAGAATAAGAAAAAATAAACCCTTATGAAACAAATCAGTAAGGTTAAATCCATAAGTATTTGGATATTTATAATCCCATTTATAGCAGTCAATACTTGTTTATTACTAATAACCCAATTTCATGGTTTGTTTCCAAATCAAGAAGATATTATTTGGAACACTTTTCCTTATATTGACGGTGGTGCATCAATTAGTAGAACAGCTAGACCATATCCGAGCTGGTTAATTTTTAAACCTGCGATGTTTCTAACTTCATTTCTATTAATTAAATATTGGCTTTATAATAAAAAAATTATTGAATTTTTTGACAAAGATCACAAATATAAAAATAAAATTATTTATTTTGGTATCGCATCAGCAATCGCTTTAATAATACACTCTATTTTCTTAGGAATTAAATTTGATAATGATTTTTATAAATTATTTAGAAGAATAATAATGTTATCATTTATTGTTTTTGAAATCGTTGCACAAGCATATCTCGTTTTAGCATTTTACTCTTTAAAAGAAAGATTAACAAACTTTATTAATATAAAGTTTCTTAATATTAAAATTTTTTTAGTATCAACATTAATTATTGTTGCTTTGATATCTATACCTATAATTAGTTTACCAGGAAATGATTTTTTAGGTTTCAATTTAAAATTTTTTAAACATGCCCTAGAATGGGATTATTTCCTAGGAGTAATTTCTTTTTATTTGCTTACTTATTTTATGTGGAAAAAAAATTAACTTTTAATCCATCCACCACCAAGAACCTTATAGCCTGACTCATCTTTCTTATAAAAAACACATGCTTGACCAGGTGAAATACCATCTTCTGGGGTTTTTAAATTTACCACAGCTAAATTTTGATTTTTGACTTTTATTTTTGCCTCCAGTAATTTTCCTGTAGATCTTACTTTAACAAAAATTTCTTTATCAAGTTCTTTTTTTTCAACTAATAAATTCAGATCTTTTAAATGAATAATTTTTTTTCCTAACTTTTCTCTTGGACCAACAATAATTTCATTTTTTTCTGAATTAATTTCAAGAACATACAAGGGCTCTTTATCTGAAATCTTTATCCCTTTTCTCTGACCAATTGTAAAATTTACAATACCATCATGAACTCCTATAACTTTACCCTGAAGATCTTTTATATTTCCTTTTTTTAATGACTCAGGTCTAAATTTTTTTATAACAGATACATAATCTCCATTAGGAACAAAACAAATATCTTGGCTATCGGGTTTATCTGCTACATTAAGTTCTAGTTTTTTAGCAATTTCTCTAGTTTCATTTTTCAACATACTTCCAAGTGGAAATCTTAAATAATTTAATTGTTCTTTAGTTGTATTAAATAAAAAATAACTTTGATCTCTATTCTCATCAATTGCTCTATACATGCTCGTTTCATTTCCAGAAGTTATACTTTTTACATAATGCCCTGTTATCATTGCATCTGCATTTAATTCTTTAGATACTTCAAATAAATCTCTAAATTTTACAGTTTGATTACATTGAACACATGGAATTGGAGTTTCTCCTTTTAAATAACTATCTACAAAATTTTCTATTACACCTTTTTTAAATTTATTTTGATAATATAAAATTTTATGTTCAATATTCAATTTATCGGCTACTCGTTTAGCATCCATTATATCTTGACCAGAGCAACATTGTTTAGAAGCAGCTACTTCTTTTCCATCATCATAAAGCTTTAAAGTAATACCAATTACTTTATATCCCTCCTCTTTCATCATCCCTGCTACGGTTGACGAATCTACGCCTCCTGACATAGCAACAACAACAGTTGTATCTGAAGGTTTCTTTTTTAAACCAATTGAGTTTAAATCATTATTCATTTGATGGTATTTATACTCTTTTCTAATATAAGTTAAATTAAATGATTTTTGATTTTGAACCAGGTGACAAAGTTTTCAATCCCATGAATAAAGACTGGGGAATAGGACAAGTACAGTCAATAATTAATGATAAAGTAACTGTTAATTTTCAAAATGTTGGTAAAAAAGTAATTAATGCTCAAAATATAGAATTAAAAAAGATTAATGAACGAAATTAATATTAAAGAAATAATAAAAAATTTAATAGACACCTTTTTAAATGCTGGGGAAGTCTCGTTGGAATTAAGATTAAAGGGGCTTACTAAAAAAATTAAATCAGACAATACACCTGTTAGTAATGGTGATCTAGAAGTAAATAAAATTATTACAAAAAAAATAATTGAATTAACGCCTAATGTCCCAATCGTATCAGAAGAAACTTCTGATAACAAATCTGTAAATGATCTTACTAATTTTTGGTTGATAGATCCTATAGATGGAACTTATGATTACATAAATGATCTTGAAGAATTTACAATAAATGCAGGATTAATAATAGATAAAAAACCAGTCGCTGGATTAATATATGCACCTGCTAAAAAAAGAATGTTTTATTCATATGGAGAAAATTTTGCTTTTGAATTAATTAATGGAAAAGCTGTCAAATTAGATAGTTCAAAAAATTTCAATAAAAAAGAAATAAAGTTTGTAACTTATTCAAATAATATAAAACCAGAAATTGACTCTATTCATAAAAAATTAAATGTAAAAAAATTTATCCGAATGAAAAGTTCATTGAAATTTTGTGTAATCGCCGCAGGTGAGTATGATGGGTATGTGGCTGAACCTAGAGCTTGTGAATGGGATATAGCTGCGGGTCATGCAATTTTAAAACATGCTGGTGGTGATGTAACAGATTTCGAAGGCAATGAAATATTATACGGTAAAAAAGATTTTAAAAATCCAAGTTTAATTTTAAAAAGTAAAAGTATTTTGTGATAGACGAACAAATTAAAATTATATTAATTATTATTGTTTCTGTATCAATATTTGGGTTGTTAATTTTTGTTTTCGTCAGAAATTATATTAAGAATAAAATCGATTTTTTAACAAAAAATGAAAAAAGTAAGAAATTAAAGTAACTTTACAATTTTAATAAAATCATCTTTTTCAATATCCATAACTTTTTTTGATGTTTCAAAATCAAAACCATTTCTTGCTAATAAAGATATATCTTTTTTATAAAATAAAGGTCTGTTGTCCTCGGTTCTAGCTGGACCAATTCTTTTTTTTTTACAAATTTTAATTGCAGAAAAAAAATCCTGGTCAGAGTTTTGATCTTGAATTTTATTAACAGTATCTTTTATAAACTCATCCCTTATACCTTTTCCAATCAAATAATTTCTTATTTTATTAATAGAACTTCCTCTTTGAATCATACTTGTTGCTTTACTATCTGAATAAAATTTATCATTTATAAATTTATTTTTCTCTAAGTCAGACAGAACAATATCTATTAGATTAGCAATATCTTGTTTTTTTACATTTGGTACTGAGGCTTTTAGATATTTCTTCAATAGGTAGGTTTTGAGTTGTTGTTTTGAAGGAGCATACTTTTCAACATAAGTAAAAGCAAAATTTCTCATTTCCTCAACAGTTACTTCTAATGTTTTTTTTTTATTTCTTAGAGGAATCATGATTAGATTTAATATAATATATTTTTAAATGATCGAAGAAATTTATAATTATTTCACAATTGAAATGTTCTATTATTGGGTGAATTTAGGAGTTCTGCCTTTTTGGCTAATATTAATTTTTTTTCCAAATTCTAGTCTCTCTAAGTATTTTGTAACTTCAATTTTTCCAATCTTTATTCTTGCTGGTGCATATATTTTCATATTTTATAAATCATATTTAAACTCATACGATTTTATAAATAATTTTAGCCTATATCTTAGTATTGACCATTTATCAGATTTATTTACAGATAAATCTTATCTAATGATGTTTTGGGTACATTTTATCTCAATCAACCTCTTTACTGGTGGTTGGATAGTTAAAGACTCACAAAGGCTTTTAATGAATAAATTTCTTATAACAATACCACTCATTATTACTTACTTAATAGGTCCTATTGGTTTATTATTTTATTGGCTGATCAGAATTTTTTATGCAAAAAATATAAATTTATATGACTAAATCAGTCGACTTTTATTTTGATTTTATTAGTCCATATTCATTTTTAGCTTATAAAAAATTTAAATCATTACATAAAAAAAATAAAATAAGAATCAATTATAAGCCAATTTTATTGGGAGGACTTCATAAACTAGGTGGAATAACAGCACCAGCTTTTAATAAAAGAAAAATGAAAAATATGAAAAATGATTGTGAGCTTGTTGCAAAAAAAAATAATATTCAATTCAAATGGAATGAAAAGTTTCCTATTAATTCTTTATATTTAATGCGGGGATATCTGATAGTAGATGACAAATTAAAAAATAAATTTTTTGATTTATGTTTTGATGCATATTGGAAACATAACATTGATATATTGAATAAAGAAAACGTTAAAGATATTTTAAGAAATTCCTCAATCGATGAAAATATTTATTTTGAAAAAATTCAAAATCCAAAAATTAAAGAAAAATTAAAACAATTAACTAATGATGCTTTTGAAAAAGATATTTTTGGTGCACCAACATTTGTGGTTAATAAAAAAATTTTTTGGGGACAAGACAGGTTAGATTATGCTTTGGATGAGTATACTTCTTAAATAATTTTAAATTTGCTTTGTCTAATTGCTCCGAATCCACCGTCTATATGAGATATTTTTTCAAAACCCATGTCTTTTAATGATTTTGCAGCTAGTGCAGATCTTAATCCACCAGCACAAAATAAAACCATCTCTTTATTTAAATCTAGTTTGCCATCTTTAAAATAAACACTTTCAGGGTCTAACCAAAACTCTAACATTCCTCTTGGAATGTGGTTAGCACCTTCTACTTGTCCTTCTTTTTGAAGTTCTCTAATATCTCTTATATCAATTAAATTGCACATTTTGTCGTTGACCATTTTATGAGCTTCATCAGCTGATATTGTTTTAATTTCTTGAAGTGCTTCTGATACTAGAGTTTGAGATGATTTAATTGCCATAATATTGTAAATATCTATATCATAAAATTAAAAATTATATGAAAAAACTTTTCATCAAACTAGCAAAAATACTAGGTTTTGAAATTATTGATCAAAATAACTTTTCATCTCCTACTTTAAATAAAAAATTAAATGAAGATCTTTCTATTCTTAATAAAAAATCGATAGTTTTACCATTAGGAGAAGTAAAAATTTCAAGAAAAGTAAAATCAATTCTAATTATAATTAGAATGAATACTGAAGTTGAAATTTGGGATCAAAATAAAAAAAGGCTTTTTGAACAAAAGAAAATAGAGTATTCATATCGTTCAATTAATTCTCTTTTAAATTCAATTAATTTTTGTAAAAATAAATATCCAAATCTCAAAATAAAATCTATAATTATTGATGATAATTCAAAAAAGGAAAACTTAAATCGAATCAAAAAATTAATAACTGATGAAGATATTGATATTATTTCACTTGATCATAAAAAATATAAAACATTGATCAAAGAACAAAAATCTAATGAAACTTTTGCAAATTTAGCAAGTTTATTGAATAGTTTTGAACTTGGAAAAGAAAAAGGTGAAGATATAATTTTTTTTGTAGAGGATGATTATTTGCATTTTGAACCTATGTTAGAGGAAATGGTAGCATCTTATGAGAGAATTGCTTCACAAATAAACAAAGATATTTTCATGTGTCCTTCTGATTATCCTTATCTTTATATGGATAACAAAAAAACGAATGTGTTAATAGGTAATAAAAGACATTGGCGAACAATAGATAAGACTCTTTGTACATTTATGACAAGTAAAAACTTATTAGAAAAATATTGGGAAAATTTCCAAAAAACATGTGAAGATCGTAATGATCCTTTTGAAAAATATATCAACGAAATTTATCAAAAAGAAATATGTGTTTCACCACTTAAAAGCTTATCTCTACATTTAACTAATATTAATTCAAGTTATGGGTTAGCACCTTTTATTGATTATAAAAAATTATGGGATGGGAACAAATAAAAAAGCCCTCAGAGGAAGAGGGCTTTTTATATTTTAACTAACTTAGAGAGAAATTTTAAGGGACCCTTCGATGAGTAACGTTGCGGATACACAGAGAGCGAAGGATCCCCTTATTGTTAACAATTAGTCACGAATTGCATAAGCAATTACACCTGTTTCAGTAACGTCAGTACCTTTAGTTTCACCTTCTTTACTTAACCTTAGACCAACAGTTACTTTCATAAAACTAAACACAATGTAAGCTACTATAAACACGAATATATTTACTGATAGCACTCCAATTAACTGTGTACTAAACACAGCATCAGAGTTTGTAGCAGGAACTATTAATGTTCCCCAGATACCTGCAAATAAGTGTGCAGGTACTGCACCAACAACATCATCGATTTTTAGTGAGAATAACAATTTAGTACCATAAACTACAATTAAACCACCTACTGCACCAATTAATATTGCTGCTAAAGGTGATGGAGCTAATGGTTCTGCAGTAACCGCAACTAACCCACCAATACATCCATTTAACATTTGAACTACATCTGTTTTACCAAAATGTAATCTTGTAATAATAGCGGCACCAATTACTCCACCTGCACCTGCTAAAAAAGTATTCATAAAGATAGTTGATACTGCAATTGCATCGTCAGCTGTACCCATTGCTAGTTGTGATCCACCATTAAATCCGAACCAACCTAACCAAAGAACAAATACTCCTAAAGTTACAAGAGGTATTGATGATGCTGCAAATGGCTTTAATGGAGCTGGAGCACCAGACTTAGTAAATCTTCCTAATCTTGGCCCAATAATTATTGCACCAGCTAAAGCAGCAGCACCTCCAGTTGAGTGTACTAATGTTGAACCTGCAAAATCAGAGAAACCAATAGAGGCTAACCAACCTCCACCCCACTGCCAACCCATTACAATTGGGTAAATAATTCCTGATAAAATTGCTGCAAATAAAAAGAATGGCCATAATTTAATTCTTTCAGCCATGGTTCCTGATACAATAGATACTGTAGTGGCACAAAATACCATTTGAAAGTACCAATCTGAACCATCAGAATAACCAGTATCAACTGAACTTGAATCTGACCAAGGTATAAATTTACCTATATATCCACCTTCTGGAATTCCATAAGCTAAATTATAACCAAACATCCAGAACATAATTCCAGAAATTGATAATAAACCTATATTTTTAGCGCAAATTACAGATACACTTTTAGATGTAACCATACCTGACTCTAACATTGCAAATCCAGCTGCCATGAAGAAAACTAAAAATCCACAAATTAAGAATAATAATGTATTAAATATAAAACTTACTTCAGCAGAAACCGTTGTCTCTGCCATTCCTGCACTACTCATGTTTAATAAGAAAATCAAACTTACAAGTGGCACACTTATTTTTTTTATTAATTTAGTCATAAGACCTCCCTGATTAAGAAAGTGTTATATTTTTAAATTTGTAGAAAAACTAACGCTGATTAGGAAAATTGGGTATGCATGATTTGCATATAGAAACAGCCTCAATGCAAATTATTACATTAAGGCTGTTAAAAAATATTATTTATTAAATACTTCTTTTAAAGCTTTTGCTGGTAAGAATTTAACCTTTTGTGATGCAGCGATTTGTATCTGTTCACCAGTTCTAGGATTTCTTCCAACTCTAGCTTTTCTTTTAGCTACTTTATAAGTTCCAAATCCAGCAATTTTAACTGAATCATCTGCTTTTAAAGCATCTAAAATAGTGTTGGTAATTGTATCAAAAGTTCTCTCAGCATCTACTTTACTTAAATTTAAAGCTCCTGAAAGTTTGACAACTAATTGTTTTTTATTCATTTTAGCTCCGGTTTTATTAGGTTAATTTCCATTTTTGTCAAAAGTGTTGATAAATCAAGACTTTTTTTAGTATATAGTTAAAAGTTATACACAATATATTGTATAGTCTCAAATTTATGTTGATTTTATTAGCTTTTTTAAACTTTAAGAAATTCTATTATTTAAATAAGCCTAGATCTTTTAAGTCATTAAAGGTTGTAAAAAACATCAATGATAGCAATAAAAACATACCGATTCGAAAAAATCCCTCCTGAGTTTTTTGAGATAAAGGGCGACCTAAAATTTTTTCAAAAGCATAAAACATCAAATGCCCACCATCTAACAGTGGTATTGGAAAAAGGTTAACCAAACCTAAGCTTATTGAAATATATGCCATCATACTAATAAAAGCCATAATACCAAATTCAGCAACTTGTCCTGATATTTTTGCAATTCTAATAGGACCACCCAATTGTGAAGTGTCGGCCTTACCAAAAATCATTGCACCTATGTATTTGAGAGATGAAATACTCACATAATACACCTCATTAGCAGCATGGTAAATTGCTTGGGCCGGTCCCAGTTTTACATGGTTAATTTCGTTATTATAAGCACCTAACTTAATACCAACCATTCTTTTATTTATTTGATTACCAAGATTATCTTCACTCAAAACTAAGTCAGGTTTTATTTTTAAAATTACCTCATCATATGAGCGCTTTACTTTAAAATCTATAATATCGTCTGTTGACATAGTAATATATTTAGAAACATCCATAATACTTTTAACTTTATTCCCATCTATTTCTAAGATAATATCGTTTTGTTTTAGCCCTCCACTCATTGCGGGGCTATCTTTTTGAACTTCATTAATTACAGCTGGTGTAAAGTCTTTGCCAATAAATGTATATATTGAAAAAAATATAATTAAAGCTAGTAGAAAATTAGCTAATGGACCTCCAAAAACAATTAAGACTCTTTGATATAAAGGCTTTAAAACAAATAACTTTTGGCGATCTTCTTCATTATATTTTTTAAGGATTTTTTCTTGATCAGCTTGGGAAAATACATTTCTATCACCAAAAAATTTAACATACCCACCTAACGGTATCCAACAAATCTTCCATCGAGTACCAGATCTATCATTCCAGCCGAATATTTCTTTTCCAAAACCTATGGAAAAGTCCGTTACACCTACCCCATACCTTTTTGCAAAATAATAATGACCATATTCATGGATAAAAACAACTACTAAAATTAATACGATAAATGGTAAAATATAACTAAGCATAATTATGAATCTTAAATGACTTTTGGATTATACTCAATAGGCTATTTTTACATAAGCTGGCCAAGAAAACATTCGTTGTATTTGTTATAAAAAGATATAAGCATCCTGCTTAAAATATTAATGATATCTAAATGATAAATTTCAACGAATTACGAATAGAAAATAAGCTTAAAAGCTCAATCAAATATGCAGATTTTAAAGTACCAACGCCTATTCAAAGTAAATCAATTCCTATTAGTTTAACTGGTAAAGATATTTTAGGTACTGCTCAAACTGGTACGGGTAAAACGTTAGCGTTTACAATTCCTATGATTAATAAATTAATTTTAGATAAAAATGCTATGGCTTTAATCATTTGTCCTACAAGAGAGCTTGCCAGCCAAGTAATGCAAACAGTTTTAAAGCTAAATGTTAGAGAAATAGGTATTGGAAATGCATTACTAATTGGTGGTGAAAGTATGCAAAAACAACTTAAGAAATTAAAAAAAAGAGCACGAATTATAGTCGGTACTCCTGGGAGAATTAATGATCATCTAAAAAGACAAAGTTTAAATTTATCAAAAGTTTCATATTTGGTTCTAGATGAAACGGATAGGATGTTAGATATGGGTTTTACTCCTCAAATAGAACTAATTTTAAAGTTCATCCCAAAAAATCATCAAACCTTATTATTCTCTGCTACTTTACCAAATAATATTCTTAGAATTTCTGAGAAATATTTAAATAACCCAGAACGAATTGCTGTTGGATCTTTGTCAACTCCAATTGAAAAAATAAAACAAGAAACATTTCAAATAACCCAAGATAAAAAATATCATGAATTAATTAATCAATTAGTTGAAAGAAATGGTTCAATTTTAGTATTTGTTAAAACTAAACATGGTGCTGATAAGATAGTAAAACGATTAAAATATGATGGACATTCTGCTGATGCTATTCATGGAAATCTCAGACAAAGTAAAAGAGAGCGAGTAATTAATGGATTTAGAATTGGTAAAAGCAGAATATTAGTTGCTACTGATGTTGCAGCCAGAGGATTAGATATTCCATTAATACAACATGTAATTAATTATGATCTTCCTCAAGTTCCGGAAGATTATATTCATAGAATAGGCAGAACTGGTAGAGCTGGAAAAGAAGGATCTGCTCTAACATTTTTAACACCAAGTGATAGATCAATGTGGAATTCAATTAGCAAGTTAATTGATCCAAATTTTAGACCTTCACAAGATGAACAAAAAAGAAAATTTAAAGATAAAAAAAAACATAGAGGTAATTTTAATAATGATAAAAAATTAAAAAATAAAAAGAAGTTTTTTAGAAATAAGGATTTTACAAAATCAAATTTTAAAAATAAGAAAAAAAAGTTTGGTTTTACAAATAATCCAAAATATTTTGAAAAAAGATCATCAAATGAAGTATTAGAAGTTTCAAATAAAAAAAAATCTAGATTTGAAGGAAAGAAAAAATTTAAAAAAAGAAAAAGACCTAAAAATTTTTCATTTAAAAAGTTTAGAAAATAAATTAAAAATTTATTTTATTATGTTAAGCCAATTTTTTATTTCACAAGTTCTATTCTCAAAATCTAATTTTTTATCCTCTTCTTTGATATAATTTATATGAGTTTGAAAATCATTTTCATCTTTAAAATATTTGTTTTCAATCATTCTGTCTTTTCTTTCATTAGATAAATTTATCATTTGCCAATATTCATAATCAGGATGATATTGAAGACCCCATATTTCTGAATTACCTGACTTAAAATAAACCCCCATTACATTATTAATTTTATCACTAGATAATATAGTTGCTCCTCTTGGAATTTCAGTTACTTCATCAAAATTATAAGCTGGTGTGTTAAATTTTATTTTTTTATTTTTATAAATAAGATTATTTTTTCCATTTTCATTAATTGCCACATCAAATGCTATCCCTATATGGGCCCCATTTTTTCCAGGCGCTACTTTTCCTCCCCCTGCAGTCGAACAAACTTGTAAACCCCAGCAAATTGCAAGAATTTTATTCTTAAATTTGAAACAATTAGCTGCAAAATCGATATGTTTTTTAATTTCATTGGTCATATCATTTATACGCATTGCACCACCTGTGAAAATTATTCCATCATAATCAGTCATTTTTTTTAGAGCTTCTACAGTTTCATTATCTCTATCTGGATTTATAATTTTGATGTTTGCTGTTGGTTCCAATTTTACAACAAGGTTTTTTAAGTTTTCTGAGCAAGAAGCTTTAGCTGCTCTTTTAAAAACTTCAGAGTTTTCAGGATTATTTCCCTCGACAATTAGGATATTTAAACTCATTAAAATAATATGCCTGACATACTATGTTGATACATAATTTTCATGTCAGCTTCAGTCAGTTTTTTTGGGTTTCCTCCAGTAGATGGATCTTTCAAAGCCATCATTGACAATCTATCTAACTGTAAATCTTCTTCTTTAATAACTTCAGATAATTTATGAGGGATATCTAATTTTTTTCTAAGATCTAAAACCCAATTAATAAAACCATCAAATGATTTGTCTTTTAATTCTAAATAATCACAAATTTTAATTATTTTTTCTTCAATTGCCTCTTTATTAAATGTTAAAACATAAGGCATAAATATTGCGTTAGATAATCCGTGATGAATATTGTTTAATGCATTTACTGGATGACTTAGTGAATGGATTGCGCCTAAGCCTTTTTGAAAAGCAGTTGAGCCCATACTTGCAGCAGTAATCATATTCATTCTTGCTTCTAAATTTGATCCATTGTTAACTGCCTCTAACAACCATTTGTTTATCAGTCTCATGCCTTCGAGTGCAATTCCATCTGCCATTGGATGATAACCTGGTGCACAATAAGCTTCTAGATTGTGAGCTAACGCATCCATACCAGTAGCTGCTGTAATTTTTGCAGGCAAACCAACTGTTAAAACTGGATCTAAAATTACAATAGAGGGTAAAAATTTTGGATGAAAAATAATATTTTTAACACCTGTTTCTTCATTTAAAATTACAGAGGCTCTCCCAGTCTCTGAACCTGTTCCAGCTGTAGTGGGCACAGCTATTATTGGAGCAATTTTATCTGAATTAGCTTTAGTCCAGTTATCACCAACATCCTCAAAATCCCAAATTGGTAAAGTTTGTCCTGACATAAAGGCTACTGCTTTTCCAACATCTAATCCACTTCCACCGCCAAAAGCAATTACACCATCACAATTATTTTTTTTAAAAGCCTCGACACCTTCTTTAACATTCGTGCCAGTTGGATTACCAACAACATTTGAATATAATTTGGCAGATAATTTATTTTTATCTAATATTGATAAAGTGTTTTTTACGATATCTGTCTCAGCCAAACCTTTATCTGTTACAAGTAAAGGCTTAACAAATCCTAAACTTTTACAAGCCACTGCTATATCATTAATTCTATTTTCACCAACCCACATTGTAGTTGGATAATTCCAGTTGTATTTTACCATAATAATATTTAGTGTTTTATGAATTTAGATGTTGTATATCATTTTCTAAATCAATTTTAACTAAAATATTTATGCAGAAAACTATTACACCAATTGATAATACTGTTTATGTTGAAAGAGAATATCACTCTACAAAAATTGAACAAACTATAGATAATTCAATGAAAGCCCAAAAATTATGGGCCAATCTTAATGTTAACGAAAGAGTAAAACTTCTAAAAAATTTTGTAGAAGATTTTTTATCAAAAGGTGATGTTATTGGAGAAGAACTCAGCAGACAAATAGGTAGACCAATTTCTCAAGCAGCAGGTGAATTAAATGGTTTTAAGGAAAGAGCTGAATACATGTTATCAATTGCAGAAAAAAAACTAGCTAATATAGATGTGACCAAAGATAATAATTTCAAAAGCTTTATCAAAAGAAGATCTCTCGGGATCGTTTTTGTAATAGCACCATGGAACTACCCCTATCTTGTAGCTGTAAATTCAATAATACCTGCTATGGCTTCTGGAAATACGGTTATTTTAAAACATTCTGCTCAAACACCTTTGTGTGCTGAACAACTTTATGAGTCAGCAAAAAAAACTTTACCAAAAGATGTTTTTAATTATCTTCATTTAAATCATAAAGATGGATTAAAGGTAGTGTCAGATAAAAGAATTAATTTTGTATCTTTTACTGGTTCAGTTAAAGCTGGTTACGATGTTCAAAAAGCAACTAATACAAAATTTATCGATATGACATTAGAGTTAGGTGGTAAAGATCCTGCTTATGCAAGACATGATTGTGATTTGGAAAAAACAGTCGAAAATTTAGTTGATGGATCTTTTTTTAATTCTGGCCAATCTTGTTGTGGAATTGAAAGAATTTATGTTGATGAAAAAATTTATAATAACTTCATAGAACTGTTTGTTTCAAAAACATACAATTATAAACTTGGTAATCCTTTAGAAAAAGGAACCAATATAGGTCCTGTAGTTAAATTATCTGCAGCTGACTTTATTCTTAATCAGATAAATGGTGCTGTAGATAAAGGTGCAAAAAAGATGATTGATGAAAATAAATTTAGTTTTCCAAAAGAGCATAAAAATTATTTAGTCCCTCAAATTTTAACTAATGTTAATCATGACATGGGGTTTATGACTGAAGAAACATTTGGACCTTGTGTTGGAATCATGAAGGTTAAAAATGAAAATGAAGCTATTAAATTAATGAATGATAGTCCTTACGGCTTGACAGCTTCTGTTTGGACTAACGATTTAGAAATAGCAGAAAAAATAGGTAACCAAGTTCAAACTGGAACTTTTTACATGAATAGATGTGATTACTTAGATCCAGCATTATCTTGGACTGGTGTAAAAGAAACTGGAAAAGGTTGTTCATTATCTGAAGTGGCTTATGAAAAATTAACAGCTCCAAAGAGTTTCCATTTAAGAAAAGAACAATAAAATGAAATTAAGTTACAAGGGAAAATCTGCCATCGTTACCGGTGCAAGTGGTGGAATGGGTTTGGACATATCAAAAAAATTATCACAAAATAACATTTCAGTTTTAATGTTAGACCTTCAATACCCTAGTAAGGATTTTTTAAATAAAAATAAAAATTGTCAGTTTAAAAAAACTGATGTTACTAATTTTAACAAAATGAAATCTCAAATTGATGCATTTTACAAAAAACACAAAAGTATTGATTATTTAGTAAACACAACAGGTGTTTTGTGGTTTAGTAAAGATGTTTCAGCTGTAGATATCAATTCAAATATTTGGGATAAAGTTTTTGAAATTAATTTAAAATCAATGATGTATTTATCAAAAATTATAGTTCCTAAAATGAAAAAAAAAAAATTTGGTTCTATGGTTCATATTTCTTCTGTTGATGCTTTATCTGGTGATGACAAACCTCAAGATGCATATGGAGCTTCTAAAGCTGCCATGATTAGACTTTCAAAGTCATTTGCTATTCAATTCGCATCAGATAACATTAGATCTAATATAATTTTACCAGGTCCAATTGAAACTGGAATGCAAGTTAGATGGAAAAAAAACCCTAAAACAAAAAAAAACTTAGAAAAATTTATTCCATTAAATAGAGTTGGAAAACCACAGGACATATCAAATGCTTCTATGTTTTTATTAAGCGATCAAGCCAATTATATTACTGGAACAGAAATAATTGTTGATGGTGGTATTACTTCAAAACCTTAATCTTAATTAGGCGCCTTTTAAAAGGCGCCTAAAATAAAATTTTTTATCTATAAGGATATCCTGCTTTATCCATTGTTTGTGCATATAGCTTAAATGCATCAACAACTTTTTTAGCTCTTGGACTAATTTTAGAAGTTTCATCCCAGAAAGCTTTAGAGTCTTCTACAACTTTACTCCATTCATTATCTGGAAGACTTGTTAACTCCATTTTTTTACCGTTAACACGTAAGTCAGCTTCTCCTCCCCAATACCATACTTGTCTGTAGTAGTGAGAGTCATTAATTGACATTCTGTAAAGAGCCTGAAGTTTTGGACTTAATTTATCCCAACTTTTTTGATTAGCAAAATATGATCCAAACCAAGCTCCTGTTACGGCATTAGTTAAAGCATATTTACAAATATCAGCCCAACCCACTTCATAAGCTTCTGTAAAACCACACCAACAAACACCATCTAGCTCACCTGTTTGCATAGCAACCTCTACATCATCCCATGGAACTATTACAGGAATAAGGCCATACTTGGCTAAAAATTTACCAGCTGTTGGCACACCAAATACTCTTAAACCTTTCATATCAGCCAAAGAAGTTATCTTTTTATTAACTGTAAATAAATGACATGGGTCCCAAGCACTTGTACTTAGCCATTTAACTCCTTTTACTTCACTGTAAGCTTCATCCCAAATTTCATTTAGTCCGTAGTATTTAAATAAAGATGGAACATCTAAACTATATCTAGTCGCAAATGGGAAATATCCACCGAAGACTTGAATATCTACTGGTGAACCCATTGTGGCATCATCACTTTGTACAGCATCAATAGTACCTGCTTGCATTGCTCTAAACAATTCATCAGTTGGAACTAATTGGTCTGCATAATAAAGCTCAATTTCCATTTCACCATAAGCAGCTTTATTAAAAGCTTCGATTTGAGGTTTAATAACATGTGCACCAAGAGGAGCTCCAGAATAAGTCTGTAATCTCCATTTAATTGGATTTGATGCAGAATAAGCATACGGCGCTTTAATCGCTGTTGCTCCAGCCGCACCTAAAGTCAGTAAACCGGCTTTCTTAATAAACGAACGTCGTTTGTTCGTAATTATCTTTTTGTCTTTTTTCATTTGGTCTCCTCTGCGTATGTTTATTAAAATACTATTATAAAATTATTTTTAATTAAACTTAAAAATTCGCAAAAAAATTAATAAAATAATGAATAAATATTTTTAATTAAAACTTCTAGTTGTAAATTATCTTGATAAATATTTTTCAGGAAGGTAGGTAGCTATTTCAGGGAAAGCCATAACTATAGCTAAACCAAATACCATAATAAGTACAAACGGTATTATAGATCGATAGATATCTTGTAAGGTAATTTCTTTTGGGGCCATTGCTCTCATTAAAAATAAGTTATATCCAAAAGGAGGTGTCATATAAGCTATCTGACAAGTTATTGTATAAAGAACACCGTACCAAATTGGATCAAAACCCAAAGAAATTATCAGGGGCACGTATAAGGGTGCAACTATTACCAACATTGCAGTATCATCTAAAAACATTCCCATTAAAATGTAAGAAAGTTGCATCATTATCAAAACACCCCATGGTGTTAAGTTCCATCTTTCTATAAATAAAGTTTCAATTGCTCGACCAGCTCCTAATCCATCAAATACTGCACCAAAACATAGCGCAGCCAAAATAATCCACATAAACATGCAGGAAACACCAAGTGTTTTTCTCAAAGTTGCTTCAAGAACTTTTCTATTGAACCTTTTTTTAAATATCGATGCCAAAGTTGCCAAAAAAGCACCTACTGCTGAACATTCTACTAAACTTGCAATACCCATTAAAAATAATCCTGTCATAAAAAAAAATATCAAAAAAGGAATTATTCCAGCTTTCAGAAGCTTTATCTTTTCTAAAGTTGAATAATTTCTTTCTGATTTTTTTAATGGCGGACCTAATTCAGGCTGAAGTTTACATCTGACATAGATGTAAATTAAAAATAAAGATGCCATCAATAATCCAGGTAAAATTCCTGCCATCCATAGTTTACTAACTGGTTGACGAGCTATCATGCCGTAAAGAACCATAACGACGCTAGGCGGTATTAGAATGCCAAGAGAACTTCCGGCTTGTACCACGCCTGTAATCATTCTTTTATCATAATTTCTTTTCAACATCTCTGGTAAAGCAATAGTTGCACCAATGGCCATACCAGCAACACTTAAACCATTCATTGCTGAAATCGCAACCATCATAAACATTGTACCAATAGCAAGTCCACCTTTTAATCCACCAAATAAAACATGAAACATTTTATAAAGATCATTAGCAATCCCTGACTCTGAAATCATAAAACCCATATAAATGAATAAAGGTAATGTTAACATTGGATACCACTTAAAAAGTTTCCAAGTGGCTGTGTACGGCATTTCCATAGAGCCATCTCCCCAAATTAATAAGGCTGAGGCTGTAGCCACAAAACCAATCGCCCCAAACACTCTTTGTCCTGTAAACATCATAACTAACATTGTTATGAACATAAAAAGTGCAATAAATTCATAGCTTAAATATTGAGCCAGCATAATTATATATTTTTATTTTTGATGTTTGCGATATCTTTAAACAATGTAGAAAATGCTTGAAGTAACATAAGCAAGATACCTATTAGCATTAAAGTTTTTATTGGCCAAACATAAGGAGCCCAAGCAGTGAAAAGTTTTTGTTTAGTTTCAATTGTATAGATTAAACTTGTTATGGAGCCAAAAAATAATACAGCTAAAAAGAAAATTAAAAAGATACTTGTAAAAATATCCATTTTAGCTTTTCCTTTTTTTGATAACTTACCATAAAATAAATCCATTCGTACATGATCATCGGTAAGCATTGAATAACCACCACCTAACAAATAATATGCTGTAATTGTAAATTGAGCCATTTCAATTATCCACATTAAAGGAAAATTAATTATGTTTCTCGTGACAAAAGATAAGATTAAAAGAAACATCATAAAGAAAACCCAATACATAACAAATCTTCCAACTCTTTCACAAATATTGTCTACAAGGTTCACATAAAATGAAATAAATTTTGGCATATAAATTAATAATATATATCTCTCATAAATTTAACCCGTTATGAACAAAAAAATTTAGCTAACCTCAGATATTGACAAAATATAGGATATTAATGGACTCAGAATAGAATATTAATTAATTCAATTGAATTAAAATAGTTAAATATAAGAATCGTTGAAGTGTTCATTTTAGGTTAACTTTAATTAAACATTGGTAGCCAATAGTTTGACGTAATCAAAAAAAATGATTTTGTTTGTATTTATCATAGAAACCATTAGGCTTTAGCTATTAACGTTGCGATATTTAAACTAGTTATAACTCGCAATACACAGAGGAGAAAAATATGAGTAGATCAAAATCGCTCTACAATGCGGATTTAGCACCAACTCCATCAAATAAAAAAAATTGGGGATGGTTTGAAATCTTTAACGTATGGGCAAATGATGTTCAAAGTTTATTTGGATACACTTTAGCAGCATCATTATTCTTAGCTTCAGGATTAAATGGCTGGGCAGTATTTTTAGCATTAATACTTGCTGGCTTTTTTATTATGTGGCTGGTTAATTTATCAGGAAAACCAAGTGTTAAACATGGAATTCCTTATCCAGTATTTGCACGTGTAAGTATGGGAGTGTTTGGAGCGAACTTTCCTGCAATGGCAAGAGGGCTTGTGGCTATGTTCTGGTATGGAGCACAAACGTATGCAGCTTCAACTGCAGTAGCACTTTTAATTACGGGTATTACTGGTAATGAAGGAACTGTGATGTTCTTAGGAATGACAGGAGTAATGTGGGTGTCATTTATATTTGTATCTGCATTCCAAGTTTACTTATTCTGGCAAGGTGTTGATCTTGTAAGAAGATTTTTAAACTTTGCAGGACCAGCAGTTTATATTGTTATGGTTTTACTGATGTTAGTAATTTGGTTCAAAGCTGGTGGGGGTCTTTTATCAGAAGTTGGAGAAATATTTTCTGGAGGAGCAAGAACAGGTGGATTTGAAGGTTTAGGTTCATTTGGTGCTTTCTTAGCGGTATTTTCAATTATGGTAGGATACTTTGCTGCTGTAGTAATCAACTTTGGTGACTTTGCAAGATTTGTTAAAAATGAAGAGGAAATGAAAAAAGGAAATCTATGGGGATTAGTAGGTAACGTTATTTTCTTCTCATTCATTACTTTAATGATTACTGGTGGAACAATTGCTATCTTTGGTGAATATGTAGCAAATCCAACAGACATGGTAGCTAAAGTAGATAATATTGTATTAACTATTGTCGCAGCATTCGCATTTTTTGCAGCAACAGTTGGTATTAATATGGTTGCTAACTTTATACCTCCTGCGTATGACCTTGCTAACTTAATGCCAAGTAAAATCAATTTTAGAACTGGTGGTTTAATAACTGCTGCTTTTGGTTTTGTTATTGGTGGTATGTGGGTTGCAGTAATTACTCAAATGGGATTATTTCCATTTGTAAACACTTTAGGTGCAATTTTAGCTCCAGTGTTTGGTATAATGATTGTTGACTACTATGTAATCAAAAAACAAAGATTAGATGTTGATGATTTATTTAGTGACTCACCAAAAGGTAAGTATCACTACAATGGTGGTTTCAATGGCAAAGGTATGATTGCCTGGGTGCTATCAGGGTATATAGCTGTTGGTACAGTATGGCCAAACATCTTATTTTTAGGAATGGATGACTTCTTCGCTAACCTAGGTGGTGGTGGAGGATATGCTTGGATAATTGGTGCATCATTAGGTGCAGTAATTCACTTAGCTATATCATCAAAAAAATAATTAAGTTTTAAATTAAAGCCCATCAATTAAGATTGATGGGCTTTTTTTTTATATTTGAAATTCTAAAGTTATATTTTCTTTATTTAAATCATGAAGAACTAGATTTTCTCCATCCCCTAATCTATCTACAACTAAAAAATTCATATCCTCTGTTGAGATTAATGGAAAATGCCAAATTCCAGGATTATAATTAACTCCAATTCCTTTTGGAATAATAAAAGACTCAATTTTATTTAAATCTGGTTCGTCACCCTCAGGTGCAACAAATACTAAAAATGTCGTTTCTCTCATAGGAATAAAAGCTTGACTACCTAGCGGATGTTTTTCCATCATGTCAACTTTCATTGGAAAAGATCTCTTAAGAGCAGAAAAAATACTAATAGTAGACTCACCATTATCTTTTTTTGTGTTTAAATTAGCAATACCATCATATCTTTTTGCATACCCATCATTTATTTTTAAGGGTTTAATATCTTCAGTGGATATCATATCACCAAATTTTTTAAAATTTTTTTTAGTTATTGGTTTTGGTTTTATAATTAAATTTGTCATGCTTTTTTTCCAAAAATTTTAAATCTAGAAATACCACCATCAGGAAATATATTAATTTTGATATGGTTAATTTTTTCTTTTTTCATTAAAGAATTCTTAAAAATATGAGTTTTGTTTGATGATAGTTTTGTATTTTTTAACAGGTATTTCCATTTATCGGAAGAATTTACAATCTGTTTAGAATTTTTTGTATTTATATATGCTGCTTGTAAAGAACAATGGCTAGGAAAATTTCCTTTAAAATGATGGGTAGAGATTTCAATTTTATCGATTTCTTTTCCATCGATTGAATTCAAAATTAACCAATCATTACCTTTGTGTCTTCGTCTTCTTGTCTCCCAGCCATCACCCATATTTTTGGCTTTTCCTGGTGCTAAAATATTTTCAGCTTTTCCAAAATGCTCATTATTACAAGCGATTACAGATGCACCATCTAACAATGAAGCAAGATTTATTTTTTTATTTTTAAACCTATTTAATTTTGCAATAGATCCATATAATCGTAATCTAGCAACACCACCATCAGGAAAAATATTAAATTTAATATGGGTAAATATTTTTTTATTTTTTACTGAATAAAGATGATGTCTATTAGCTTTAATTTTTTTTTTTTTGAGAATTGACACCCACTTTAGATTATTGATTTTATTTGAATTTGAGTTAGCACCTTCAATAGAAATCATTGTTGGTTGATTGCCATTAAAATGAGATGTATCTACATTAATCTTTGAAATTTTTCCTTGCTTGCCAAGTTTTAAAATAATGTAGTCATGACCAGGTGTTCTTTTTCTTCTAGACTCCCATCCATCCATCCATTTACCATGTTTATCAAATACACCTTCTTTAAATATAGGGAGCGATGGGCTTATAATTCTATTAGCAGAAGCAAAGAAGTCATCAGTTTTATAAATGACTTTTGTTCCCAATCTTGGCTGGGCTAAATCTATTAATCCATTAGTAAATATTATTTTTTCTTTCATTTTACGAATAATTTTTAATCCAATATTTTGCTATATCAATCCTTTTACAAATCCAAATATCATCAAATTTTAGAACATAATCTAAAAACTTTTTAAGTGATTGTATTCTACCAGGCCTACCAATTAATCTACAATGTAAGCCAACAGACATCATTTTAGGGTTTGTTTGACCCTCTTCATACAAAGCATCAAAACTATCCTTTAAATAATTATAAAAATGATCACCAGTGTTAAATCCCTGGTTTGTAGCAAATCTCATATCGTTATTATCTAAAGTATAAGGAATAATTAGTTGTTTTTTTTTACCTCGATATTCCCAGTATGGCAAATCATCACTATAACTATCACTGTCATATAAAAAACCACCTTCATCAAAAACTAAATCTCTAGTATTTGGGCTACATCGACCTGTATACCAACCTAAAGGTCTTGTACCAAAAATATCTTTAATTGTTTTAATTGCTTGCTGCATATGTTTTTTTTCAACTGATTTTTTTATATTTTGATAGTCAATCCATCTATATCCATGAGCAGCAATTTCATAATTACCATTTTTTAAAGCTTCACAGACTTCTTTGTTTTGTTTTAAGGCAAGACCAACTCCAAAAATGGTAATTGGTATGTTTTTTTCCTTAAAAAGTTTGTCTAATCTCCAAAAGCCTGACCTTGAACCATATTCATAAATTGACTCCATACTTGTATGTCTACCTTTTATGGGTTTCGCTCCTATAATTTCAGATAAAAAAGTTTCTGAATACTTATCACCATTTAAAACAGAGTTTTCACTACCTTCTTCATAATTAAGAACTATTTGAAGTGCTAATTTTGCTTTGTTGGGCCATGAAATATTTTTGCCTTTAGATCCATAGCCTATCATGTTTCTTAAATTTTTTTTTACCATAACTCATTATCTTAACTTACATGACTTTATATTCAAAGTTTTGTGTACTTTCATTTACTTGTAAGAGCTTTGCACCATTTTTACTATGAAATTTTGTAGCCATTTTAGTCAATGGAGATAATGTAACTAATCTATTGAGGTGATTTGATTTTTTAATTTTTTTAAAAACCTCTTTTACAATTAACTTTCCACCACCTTTTTTTTTAGACCAAACAGTGTAAGCAATGGCTATTTGCCCGACATTTTGGTCTCTTTGAGCACTTTGTAAAAATGCATCATGACTAAATTTATCTAATTCTTCAACACTTTTAGGAATTTGATTAGTGTATGCAAAACACATAACTGCATGAATCTCACCTCCATATTGTACACCATAAATTTTTCTTCCATAACTTCTTCTAAATACGTTGTCTAGCTCTGGTCTTACTGGATCTTCCTCAGTATTGCACTTTTTTAGTTCAATTAACTCAGCACCTTTAATCCAGTCAAAGAAATTGTCTAAATTTTTAGTTAAAATTTGTTTATTTTTTCTTATCCTAGCTTTAAATCTAGGTTTAAATTTTTTTCTTTTTGAATTATCAACTTTTAGATATTTAGAAACTAGTTTTTTTTTTACAGTTTTTAATATTTCTATCATTTTTTACAATATCAATATTTTTTTGATAAATAATGTGAATTTCTATGACTTTTTTTCAATTGAGTTATGACCATTTTGCAACTGCTTTAATTAATTTTTCCCCTAATGGGCTGATAGGCTTTTGAAATATTATTTTTTTTCCTATTTTTTCTCTCACTAATTTCAGTAATTTTTTAGCTAAGCCTTTTTTTCTAAAAATTGGATTTACAAAAATATATTCAATTTCACCATTTTCATTAAATCTCACAAAACCAATTGTGGTGTTCAAATTTTTAAGCGTATAAACACCATCTGATACGACTAATTCATAATTAGATAAATCTTTATTGTCCATAAATATTAAAAATATAATAATGCGAAAACTATTCCTAAAACTGTTAAGCCAATAATTATCACAATATAATTAATCTTAATGTTGAATTTTTCATAAATTTTTTCATTAATTTTTTCCCAAAAAAGAATAATTAAAAAAACAATAATAGCTGGAATAATAAATTTAAGCATATAATTTTTGATTATTAATTTTTATCACCAACATAGACGGAGACCCCTCTAGAATTAATATCAACGTCAAATTTCTTATGTAAAGGAGGAAAGGCTCTTTGTGAACAGTCTAATCTATCGCATGTTCTGCATGAAACTCCAATTGGTATTTCTGTAGACTTGTCATTTATGTTCATATTCTCTGTATAAATAAAATCTTTTGCATATTTAGCTTCACAGCCTAATCCTATAGATAATATACTTTTAGATTGACCAAACCTTCCTATGCCTTTTTCAACTGTTCTTGCTATACATACATACTTTTCTCCATTAGTCATTTTACTTACAGCTGCTTGAATAACACCTGGTCTTGTTAAAGCTGAATAAACATTCCATCTTGGACAAGCACCTCCATATCTTGGTATTTCAATTCCTGATAATGAAAATCTTTTTGAAATATTACCTGCCATGTCTACTCTAAGAAAATGAAATGGGATGCCTGGTAATTTTGGATCTTGTAAACAAGTTACTCTATGTGCAACTTGTTCGAATGAAGTTGCAAAAGTATTTTGTAATAACTCCAAATCATATTTAAGTTTCTTACATTCTGCATGAAAAAGTTTGTAAGGCATTAATATTGCTGCTCCACAATAATTTAGTAAAGCAACTTTAGTTAATTTTTTTGACTCTTCTGATGGAAATCTAAATTGAGATAAATAGTGTTCTATTTCTTTAATAGCTCCCTCTTGGGCAATTTGAGCAGCTGCATGAAGCTTTTTAGTTTCTAAGGAGCTATAATCACTTAATAACAATTCTTTTTTATTTTTATGAAAAATTTTTGAAAATGGTTTATCTTCTTCAGGAATTACATCTTTAACTGTTATTCCATATTCTGATTTTAAGTGATCACAAAGTGCGATGTATCTTGTTCTGTTATTTTTTTGAACTTTTTCAAAAACTTTATTTGCAAATTCTTCTAGTTTAGGGAAATAATTTTTCATTTCTTGAAGAAAATCTGAAATAACTTCACCTGGAAATGAATTTTTTCTGTTATCAACAATCTTGCCAGATATTGTTTCAATTTTGTTGATCATCTCATGATCTTTCTTTTTTAGGATATCTCCTAATCTAACAATTGCTTTGCCAATTTTTGGATTTGTACCAACGAGATCTTTTACTTCAGGGCCTAAAATATCTAAATCTTCAAATAATTTATCATCCAAAATTTCTGATAAAGTATTTTCTAAGTTAATGTCAGTTTTTGAAGTTAATTGGGAAAGCTCAATATTCAGTTTTTCACAAATTTTTAGTAGCAGATCTCCATCTATTTTCCTTTTTCCACCCTCAATTAAGTTTAAATAACTAGGAGATATATTAAGATCCTCAGCTAATTTATTCGCCTGTAGACCCAATTGTCTTCTAAAAGCCTTGATTTTTGGTCCTATTTTTAAATCTAATTGACTCATATTTTCTATTTGTAAATTTTGTAAATTTATTTTTACAAAATTTTTTGTTGATTTACAAGACTTTTATACTTTTTAGTAGATTTTGTAAATCCTGTAAATTATAAAATTTACATGGACGAAAAATTAAAAAACAACGAAAATGAAGCTCAAATCATAAAACATGAGGATCTTGCTAGGCATAATAGCAGAGGGATCTACATGAGAGACGATCATTGTGATTGGGGTTCAAGTGGAATGCAAGATCTAGTTGAGACCCTTAACGACTCAAACTAGTTTTAATTCTTTCTACTTTTATTCATTTCTAAATAACAAACCTTTAACATCACAGGATAGCTATAATGAGTGCAGAAAATATCTCATACGACTTAAAAAGATTTGCAGGAATAAAAAGAGATTACACTCCAGAGGATGTGGAAAGACTTAGAGGTTCTATTAAAATTGAATACTCAATGTGTAAACTACAGTCTACAAAACTGTGGAAATTGTTAAATACAGAAAATTACGTAAATACTTTAGGTTCATTATCAGGAAACCACGCCGTGCAACATGCCAAGGCAGGACTGAAAGCAATTTACTTAAGTGGATGGCAAGTTGCAGCTGATGCAAACAGTGCTGGAGAAATGTATCCTGATCAATCTTTATATCCTTACGATAGTGCTCCAAAATTAGTTGAGTCAATGAATAACGCTTTAATCAGAGCTGATCAAATTCAACATATGGAACTCCAGGATGGAGATATGAAAAAAGAAAAAAGAGTTGATTATATGCTTCCGATTATTGCAGATGGAGAAGCAGGTTTTGGTGGACCTTTAAATGTATTTGAATTAGCAAAAAAATTTATTAAAGCAGGTGCTGCTGGAGTTCATTTTGAAGATCAATTAGCAAGTGAAAAAAAATGTGGTCATATGGGAGGTAAAGTTCTTGTGCCAACAGGGACAATGATTAAAAATTTAAAAGCAGCTAGATTAGCAGCGGATATTGCCGATGTACCATTAATTATATTAGCAAGAACAGATGCAAATGCTGCAAAATTAATTACGAATGATCATGATGAAAATGATAAACCTTTTATGACTGGTGAAAGATCTCCTGAGGGATTTTACTATGTCAAAGCGGGAATTGAACAAGCAATCTCCAGAGGTTTAGCTTATGCCCCTTATTCAGATTTAATATGGTGTGAAACAGCAACTCCTAACTTAGAGGAGGCTAAAAAATTTGCTGATGCAATTCATGATAAATTTCCTGGTAAGCTTTTAGCATATAACTGTTCACCTTCTTTTAATTGGAAAAAACATTTATCTGATGCTGAGATAGCTTCTTTCCAAAAAGAAATTAGCGCAATGGGTTATAAATTCCAATTTATTACTCTTGCTGGATTTCATACACAAAATATTGCAATTTTTGAACTTGCGGAAAAATATAAAAAAGAAGGTATGTCTGCTTATTCAAAAATTCAAGAACAAGAATTTGCTCGTGAAAAAGATGGTTACACAAGTGTTAAACATCAAAGAGAAGTTGGAACTTCATATTTTGATGCTGTTTCCAATACTATTAGTAGTGGAAAAAGCTCAACCACGGCAATGGATGGCTCAACTGAGTCTGAACAATTTTAAAAAATTATCCTCGTACAATTAGTTAATTGACTGGCCCAGAAATGGGTCAGTTAGTTTAATTGTTTGAAATATATTATGTGTATGCTATGAGCCCATATGGTAAATAAAAACTTTGGTTTTGGTACTCAGATAAGGAAATCACCATATTTTGACTCAACAATTAAATGGGGTGCTACAGGATTTTCTGTTTATAACCATATGTATATTCCAAGAGACTTTGGCAGCCCTGAAAAAAATTTTTGGAATTTAATTCAAAAATCTATTCTTTGTGATGTTGCTGTTGAAAGGCAAGTAGAAATTACTGGTCCAGATGCATACAAATTTATTCAATTACTTACCCCTAGAGACCTCTCAAAACTATCAGTTGGTCAATGTAAATATGTATTAATCGTAAATGATAAGGGTGGAATAATAAATGATCCGGTGCTTTTAAGACTAGCTGAAAATCATTTTTGGCTGTCTCTAGCTGATAGTGATGTTAAAGGTTTGTTATTTAGAAATGAATAAA
>JACWCY010000008.1 GCA_014654455.1 Pelagibacterales bacterium SAG-MED01 | reverse complement strand
ATGAGCACTCATTGCTTTATAAGTTTTTCCAGTAATATAAAAGTCAGCATTTACAACTACTTGGTGTAAGCCTTGTAGGTAATAGTGCTTTAATACTTTTTGGAAACCAAATACCATGTCAGGTTTTGGACAGCACCACTCAGCAGCATCAATAGTTCCTGCTTCAAGAGCTGGTAGAATATCTCCACCACCCATAGCAACAGATGCTATACCGATGTCTTTGTAAGTTTGTCCTGGAATTCCTGGAGGAGTTCTGAACTTATATTTTCTAAAGTCAGCCATATCTTTAATTGGCTTTGGAAACCAACCTAAAGCTTCTGGTCCAACTGGTTGAAGCATAAATCCTTTGATGTCTCTTCCCATTTCTTTCCATAGTTGGTCGTATAATTCTTTACCACCACCGTATTGGAACCAAGATAAGAATGCTAAGTTGTCAATACCAACTCCACCACCAGCTACTGGCGAACCAAATAACATAGCAGCAGGATGATCACCTGACCAATAGTGAGTCCATGCGAATCCACAATCGATCAATCCTTTATCAACAGCATCTAGAGTTTCTTTAACTCCAACAACAGCGCCCGCAGGTAAAATTTCAAATTTTAACGAACCAGCTGTTAATTCTGTAACAGTATCAGTAAAGTCCTTTAACATCTTAACTTCATCAGCTTTAGTGTTAAGAACTGTCTGACATTTAAGTGTTTTTGCAGCATTAGCGTTAGAAACAAATCCAAGCACTAAAAAAGTTGCAAATAACATTGAAATGATTTTTTTCATTATTTATTTCCTCGTTTTGTTGGTTAAATTTAACGTGTGCATACAATCAGAAAAACAAACTTGATACAAGTGACAATTGAGTAATATATGTATAAAAACAAAAATATAAAAAAACTATTCAACTACAAATGGAAATTTTTGACTATATAATTATCGGTGCTGGCTCAGCAGGATGTGTTTTAGCAAACAGACTTTCAGAAAATTCAAACAATAAAGTTGTTTTAATTGAAGCTGGAGGAAAAGATAATTATCCATGGATACACATTCCTGTTGGTTATTTTAAAACTATGCATAACCCATCAGTTGATTGGTGTTACAAAACTGAACCTGATGAAACTATGAATGGTAGGTCAATTCGTTATCCAAGAGGAAAAACTTTAGGGGGCAGTTCTTCTATTAATGGTCTACTTTATATAAGGGGCCAAAGTAAAGATTATGATGTTTGGAGACAAATGGGAAACTCTGGATGGGGTTGGGAAGATGTTCTTCCCTATTTTATTAAAGCCGAAAACCAAGAAAGAGGTAAAGATAATTATCATGGTGTGGGTGGACCTTTATCTGTATCAGATCAAAGAATACAATTGCCTTTATTAAATGAATTTCAAAATGCAGCAGAGGAGTTTGGTATTCCTAAAACTAAAGATTTTAACACTGGTGACAATCATGGTTGTGGGTATTTTCAAGTAACTGAAAAAAATGGTTTTAGATGCAGTACAGCTGTCGGTTATTTAGATCCAATTAAAAAAAGACAAAATTTAAAAATTATAACTAACGCGCATGTAAAAAAAATAAATTTTGAAAATAAAGTAGCAAGAGAAGTTGAATATTGGCAAGACAATGAATTAAAAAAAATCTCAGCTCAAAATGAAATAATACTATCATCAGGAGCCATAGGTTCTCCTCAAATCCTCCAAACATCAGGTATAGGAAATTCAGATAAATTAAAAAACTTAGGTATTGAAATAATACATGGTTTAAAAGGAGTTGGGGAAAACTTACAAGATCATTTGATGTTCAGACCTATATATAAAGTACACGGTTTAAAATCCCTTAACAAAAAAATAAATAGTTTATTTGGAAATCTTATGATTGGCTTAGAGTATGTTTTTAATAGAAGTGGCCCAATGACCATGGGTGCAAGTCAAATGTGTATGTTTGCAAAAAGCGATCCTTCTTTAGAGTTACCAGATCTGCAGTGGCATGTTCAACCGATGAGTATGGATACATTAGGCGCAACAAAAAATCATGATTTTCATGCATTTACACCTACAGTTTCTAACATTAGGCCAACAAGTAGTTGTAAATGCTGACTTTTATATTACTGGAAAAACTTATAAAGCAATGAGTGCTCATGAGAAGAAGTCTCTTGAAGTTGCTGCTAATGCTTCATTAGCAAAATCTTTAAGTTACAGAATCTATGAAAACGGAAAAGCTTTACAAACGTTAACTACTAAGCATGGAGTAATATTAGAAGATACTCCATCTGACTACTTCGTAGAATATATGGCAGCTGCAAAAGCTACATTGAATAAAAATGCAGAGAAAAATGCATTTTTCAAAAAAGTTTATGATTCAATGAAAGACTTTGCTGATGTTGCTGTTCCTTTCTGGAGTGGTGCACAAATGTCTAATGCGAAGCTAGGTATGGCTCACGCAGCAACATTAAAGTAATCAGTAATTAATCTTAATTTAATTAGAGCGGACTTTTATAGTTCGCTCTAATTTTTTTTAACCAGAATTTTATGGCAGAGGAACCATCAAAATTAGATATATCAGATGAAATGATCGCTGAAAGGCGAGGTGGTTCAGGAAAAATGCCAGATGACATGCCACTATGGATGGCAAAATCTATTGTTAATATAGACAAATTTAGTAAATGGGTTGGTAACGTTGTTTGTTGGATATTAATGCCATTAATATTCGCAATGACCTACGAAGTTTTAGCAAGAAAATTATTTCATTCACCGACTATTTGGGCTTACGATATTAGTCGTTTTTTATATGGAGCATTATTTATGCTAGGAGCAGGCTATGCTCTTTCAAGAGGTGTGCACATTAGAGCAGATTTTTTATACAGAAATTTTAAAACTAAAAATCAAGGACTAATAGATTTTTGGCTTTATTTAATATTTTATTTTCCAGGTTTGATAGTTTTTCTTTATATGACCATTGGATACGTGGGAGAGTCTATTCAAAGAGGTGAAAGAGGAATGGATACTACATGGATGCCATATATGTGGCCTATAAAAACTTGTTTATTAATTGGAATTATTTTTTTACTAGTTCAAGGAATTTCAGAATTATTCAAAAGTTATTGGGCTGCAAAAAAAGGTAAGTGGCCAGGAGAGTCTGAATGATAGCAGAATTTATGGATCCAGCAATTTTAGGTTTTATTCTTGTTGGAGTAATGCTTTTTGCAATATTTGTAGGTTTTCCGATTTCATTTACATTAATATTTTTAGGTTTTGTTTTTGGTTATTTGGGATTTGGAAAATTAGTTTTCTACCTGATGACCCTCCAATTTTCAATGGTAATGACTGAACAGACACTCGCGGCCGTACCACTCTTTGTATTTATGGGTATTATGATGGAACAGGCTGGACTAATGGAAAGATTGTTTTCAGCTTTTCAATTAATGTTAGCTAAAGTTAAAGGCTCTTTATATTATGCAGTTTTATTTGTTTCAGTAATATTTGCAGCAGCCACAGGAATTGTTGGTGCCTCAGTTACTATTTTGGGAATTATGGCTGCAAAATCTATGAATAGATCAGGATATGATGTCAGGCTTGCAGCTGGAACAATAACTGCAGGTGGAACTTTAGGCATATTAATTCCACCAAGTATCATGCTTGTAGTTATGGGTCCTATCATGGAAATTCCTGTAATTGATTTATTTGCAGCTGCTATTTTTCCTGGAATTCTTCTTGCAACTTTATATGCAGCGTACACTACAATCAGATGTATGATTAATCCAAAGCTTGGACCTGTTTTGCCTGAAGACATGAGAGCAGCAAGTATGAAAGAAGTTTGGATTGAATTTTTTCTTGGGTTAGTTCCTCCAGCAGCTTTAGTTTTCGCAGCATTAGGAAGTATTTTATTTGGATTTGCCACCCCAACAGAAGCAGCAGGTTGTGGCGCTATGGGTGCTTTGTTACTTTCTTTAGCATATAAAAAATTAACACTACCAAAATTACAAGAAGCATTAGTTAAAACTTTAGAAATTACAGCATTAATTATGGTTTTAGTTGCTGCATCAAATTTTTTTGGTGCAGTTTTTGCTAGATTGGGAACACCGACACTACTTACAGAATTTTTATTAGGCTTAGAAATGAATAAATATTTAATCCTTACAATGATAATGGTTATGATCTTTTTATTAGGATGGCCTTTAGAGTGGGTTCCAATTGTAATGATTATAATTCCAATAATTTTACCATTAGTTGAAGCTTTAGGTTTTAACTTAACTTGGTTTGCTATTTTAGTAGCCGTCAATCTACAAACCGCCTGGCTATCACCACCCGTAGCTCTATCCGCATATTTTTTAAAAGGGGTTGTACCAGAGTGGGATCTTAAAGATATTTACTATGGAATGATGCAATTTATGGTGTTGCAAGTAATAGGTTTAATCTTAATCGTTGTATTTCCTCAGATTGCTCTTTGGCTTCCAACTCTCTTATATGGACAGTAGAAAATTTTAGATTTATATTATTTAAGTGAGTCAACAAAAATCAAAAAAAACACTTATTAACTGGGATTTGGTTTCAGTAAACCCTAACGATAAAAACTGGAATTGGAAAGACTTATTCTGTTTTTGGGGTGTTAACATTCAAAGTGTTATTGGGTTTTCCTTAATTACATCACTTTATGTTATTTATAACCTAAATACTTTTGTTGTATTCTTTGGAACAATTTTAGGATCATTATTAGTTTACTTTTTTTCTAATTGGATTGGAAAACCTTCTCAAAAATTTGGTTTACCTTTTATTGTTTTATTAAGATCTTCACTTGGTATCCGTGGTGCAAAATATTTTGGTTTTCTAAGAGGTTTAGTAGGAATTTTTATGTTTGGTATTCAAACATATTTTTTATCAAAGGCTTTTAGTTACCTTCTAAGAATAATTATATTTTCGATAGACTCTTCACTTTTAGATCAAGATATTTTTTTAACATTTTTTTTAGCATTAAATATTATTGATTGGGTATCGATTGTTATAGCTATTCTATTACAGACAATTTTATTTAGTTTAGGTATGAATTTTAATAAAAAAATAATTAAGTTTTCTGCTATTGCAGTTTATTCAGGAATGCTTTTGTTTTTCTTTTCGGTACTTTTAAGTGATGTAAAATTCACAATAGATACTTTTGTTAATTCATTAAACTATGCAAACTTTATTGATAAAAATAATTTAATGCCATTAATTACTGTTGCAGGAACCATTTTTGCTTATTTCTCGATTGTTATTTTAAGTTTTGGTGATTATTCTAGATATGTAAAAGATGAGACAGAATTAAAAAAAGGTAACTTAAGTTTAATTTTAAATTTAATTATATTCTCGTTTTTTGCATTATTTATAGTTGTAGGTGTAGATGGTTTTTTAAATCAGAATCCTGAAAATCTCTCTAAAATATTCACGAACCCTACAGATATAATTGGGTCTTTAAATAATTTAATTATAACAAATTTGGCTTTAATTTTTATAATTATTGCATCTTTATCGACTAACTTGATAGCTAATTTTATTCCCTCTCAATATACTTTAATTAATTTGAAACCTTCAACTTTATCGTTAAAAAGTTCTAGCTTTATCATTGCGATACTTGGCTTTATTATAAGTGTCATTTGGTTAACCTATTTAAGCCAAATTGGAATCTTGTCTTTCATAGACACCTTTGGTGCTTTTTTTGGTCCATTTTTTGGTATTATGATTTTTGATTTTTATTTTATTAAAAAAGGAAATTTAATTAACAAAGACATTTATTCACTAGAAAGTAACGGGGCCTATTACTTTTCTGGTGGTTGGCATATAAGAGGAATTTACTCATTATTTTTGGGTTTTATTTTTTCAAGCTCAACAATTTGGAATACTAATTTAATGTTCTTACAACCCTTCTCTTGGATAATTGGTGCATTCGTTGCAGGATTTACATATTATCTCTTAGTTAAAGATTAATTGAATGAACAAAATTAAATTTGATTTAAATGATAGAACTGCTGTAATTACTGGTGGAGCTCAAGGATTTGGTCTTGATATTGCTAAAAGATTTTTAAACTCAGGTGCTAAAGTTATAATTTGGGACATAGATCCTAAAATGATAGAAAAAGCTCAAAAAGATTTAGATAATACAAATTTAAGCTCAAACATTGTTGATGTATCTAATTATAAAGAAGTTGAGAATTGCACTAAAGAAATAACAAAAAAAACAAATATTGATATTTTAATCAATAATGCTGGAATAACAGGTCCTACAGCATCATTATGGGAATATGATTTAGAGATGTGGAAAAAAGTTGTTGATATTAACATAATGGGAACTTTTAATTGCTGCAGAACAATAGTGCCAAATATGATTAAAAATAACTACGGTAGAATTGTAAATGTTGCTTCAGTCGCTGGAAAAGATGGTAATGCTAATGCAAGTGCATATAGTGTTGGAAAAGCAGGCGCGATAGGTCTCACAAAATCTTTAGGTAAAGAACTTGCTGATAAAAATATAGCAGTAAATGCAATCACACCTGCGGGTGCTAATACTCGAATTTTGGACCAAATGACTAAAGAGCATGTCCAAAGAATGCTATCCAAGGTGCCAAGAGGAAGATTTTTAGAGGTTGAAGAATTCACATCTTTAGTTTGTTGGCTCTCTTCAGAGGAAAATACGTTTTCAACAGCAGCTGTGTTTGATATAAGTGGTGGTCGTTCGACTTATTAACTCTGGGGCTTTTGCTCAACTATCTTAATATTATTAACCTTAGCTCTACTAAATTTGACATCCTTAGACATAACAGGCGCAAAAATCATTATTGACCAATAAATAAGTAGTATAAAAATGGATATTGTCTTCATAATATTGATATAAAACAAAAAGTTGAATTTTGAATGTTTAAATTTTGTCAAAATAATGTATTAAGGATTTTTTTTAAAAAATTTTTATGAAATTTGTATTCAATATTTTTTTAACCTTACTTATAATTATTAAGGCCTCGTTAGCTGATGAAATAAAAGTATTTAATTTTACTGAGACTGAGCTTTCTAAGTTAGAAGTAAGAAAGGTGAGAGGGGCTGATAATAAGACTACTTATACTGTAGGAACTAATGAAAATGGAGCTTTTTTAAAATCGGTTGCTAACAACGCTGCATCAGGCCTAGGTAAAGAAATCAAAATTGATTTAAATAAAACACCATTCATTAATATTACATGGAAAATCGAGAAAGATTTATCTGGCATAAAAGAAAACACCAAAAAAGGTCATGATTTTGCTGCTAGAGTTTTCGCAGTAAAAAAAACAGGTGCTACAGTACTGTCAAATAGAGCAATTAATTATGTTTTTTCAAGTAATAGTGATGCTGGATTGAATTGGCCAAGCCCATATACAAAAAAATCGATAGACTATGTATTATCTACCACAAAAGAAAACTTAAATGAATGGGTTACTGTAAAATCTAATGTCAAAGAAGATTTTAAAAAGTTTCATAATTTAGACGTAAATGAGTTAGATGGATTAGCTGTTATGTCAGATACTGATAATTCTAAAATGAAATCTATTGCTTATTTTCAGAATATTTATTTTTCTACAGAATAATAATAATTTGATATACTTTTATTATGCATGAAAATTTCTTTCATAAATTAAAGGTCTATTATGAAGATACTGACTCAGGTGGAGTAGTATATTATGCAAATTATTTGAAATTTTTAGAGAGAGCTAGAACTGAAGCTTTATTTTCAATTGGATACAGTAATAAAAAAATTAAAGATGATTTTGGATCATTAATTATAGTTAAAGCTTGTAACATTGAATATAAAAAATCTGCCCATTTAGAAGATGAATTAACTGTAAGATCTTTTGTTAAATCTATTACCAAAACATCTTTTTTCATGAATCAAATAATTACAAAAGGTGATGATGTAATTGTTGAGGCTCAGGTTCATTTAGTTTTTGTTAATATCGATGGAAAGCCGGTTAAAATATCAGATGAAATTTATCTTAAATTTAAACCTTATTTTTGTGACACTATTAAAACTTAGCAATTTTTTTTGCTTTTTGAAATAATTGATTAATCATTGAGGAAGTTACAACTTTAGTATTAACATTTCGAGGGCTTGGGTGATAACAAGCTATCAATATTCTACCATCAGGCAATAAATATTTTTTATTATGTTTAAAAGAAATTTTTTGATTAATTCTAAATCTTTTTTTATATATTTTTAGACAATTATCAAAAGCAACTTTTCCAAGGGTTACAATTACTTTTAGATTTTTTAAATAATCAAGCTCCTTCACAAAATAATTTGAACATGATGTGAGCTCATTATTCATGGGTTTATCGCCTGGTGGCACACATTTTAATATATTAGTTATATATGTAGATTTTAATTTTAAATTATCTTTGATGTCATTAGAAAAATTTTGATTTGATATTTTAACTGAATACAAACTTTTGAACAAAAAATCACCAGATTTATCTCCTGTAAAAGCCCTTCCTGTCCTAGTGCCTCCATGAGCAGCAGGAGCCAAACCAATAATCATAAGCTTAGCTTTTGTATCACCAAATCCAGTGACTGGCTTTCCCCAATATTTTTCATTTATGTTTTGTTTTCTTTTTTCAATTGAAATTTTTTTTATAAAATTAGTCAAACGAGGACATTTTTTACAATTAACTATTGTTTTATTTAATTTTTTAAATTTAATATTCATTAATGAAATTATTAAACTTTATTTTAATTATATTTTTAATTTTAACAAATGGAATTAAAGCAGATACAGAATCTCAAGTTTTAAAAAATCTTAAAAATGGTGGTAATTTAATTTTTATAAGGCATGCTTATGCACCTGGTGGAGGAGATCCAGATAATTTTGATATCAATGATTGTTCAACACAAAGAAATTTAAGTGAAGAGGGCAGAAAACAAGCAAAAAATATTGGAAATTATTTTAAAGAAAATCTAATTCCAATTGATAAAGTTATATCAAGTGAGTGGTGCAGATGCAAAGAAACTGCAGAGATAGCATTTGAAAAATTTGAAACAAATAACTTTCTCAATTCATTCTTTAGTGAAAAATTTTCAAAAAATAGAACAAAGCAAATTAAAAATCTTAAAAAATATATAAATGAATGGGATGGTAATAACAATTTGGTTTTTGTCACACATTATGTGGTAATTTCTGAAGCATTACATTATACTCCAACTTCTGGAGAAATCGTAATTTCTAATATAAGATTCAAAAAAATAGGCAATATAGAAATAAAATATTAAAGATTATGTCATCAAAGAGAGCAATGAAACAAGCGCAAAAGCAAGCTTACGCAAAGCATAGAAGCAATATCACTAACAGTCAGTTTGGAATAAAAAAAAGAAATTTAAAAAAGAATAAAAAAAAAAATTAACTTTCTTTTTTGAATTTTTCTATTTTTTTACATGTTGATATTTTTGATATACCTTCCTCATCGTTAAGTACTGTTTTCATAAATATTTCTTGTTTTCCTTTTAAAAAAAAAATTTGAGTATAGAATTGTGGATAACCATGTTTATGAGTTAAAATTTTTCCATCTTCCTCATAGATATTTCTTACATAGGAATTAGATTTTTTAACACTTAAATCTGTTATTTTATATTTTTGATATGTTTTTTCTTTATAAACGTAGTTTCTAGTCATTATTAACTCGTTTAGATTTAGAATGTATTCATTCTTTAAAAATTGATCCTGTTTATCATCACAAGCACTCATAATAATTATTTCTGAATTTGAATTCTGAAAAGGCAAAATCATAAAAAAAAGAAAAATCAGGTATCTAATTTTTTTCATTCTTCTCAGCAAAAAATATTCCTATTAAAAGAAGAGCTGTCCAACCTAATCCTAAAAGACCTTTAAAAATATTTGTATCAGCACTCCAGATATTAAGAACTAATGCACCAAAAATAAGCCCTATGATATAGATTATTATAACTATTGTAGTTTTACTCATTTTTTAAATTTTTTTTAAATAAAGAAATACCATTTTCAATTTTATATGTATAGGACTCTTCAAAACTTTCTAATTGCCAACCTGTTAATCTTTTTTTAATGATTTTAAGGTTTTCTATTTTCCACTCATCAGTTGTATTTTCAAGCTTCCAATTTTTTTTTTCTTCATTATTTCTTCCGCAACCATAGCAATAACCTGTACTAGGATCAGTTTTACAAATACTTATGCAAGGTGAAATAATCATAGTAATATTATAAGGGAAAATTAATATAATTAACAATAATTGTCGTTGGACAAATAGTTTCAATCATATATAAAACCTCTAAATTTGTGGGGCGATGGCGGAATTGGTAGACGCGTTGGTCTTAGGAACCAATATGGCAACATGTGAAGGTTCGAGTCCTTTTCGCCCTACCATTTAAAAAAATTTATGAAAGTTACAGTAGAAAATAAAAAAGGTTTAAACAAAGATCTTAAGGTGTTTGTAGATAAAAAAACTATGAACACTCACATAGACGCTAAATATGAAGAGATTAAAGGTACAATAAATTTAAAAGGATTTAGACCTGGAAAAGTTCCGCGAGAAGTTCTTAAAAGACAGTTTGGTCAGGCCATTTTCAGCGAAGTTTTAGATAAAGTTTTAAAAGATACCTCATCAAAAGCTTTAGAAGAAAATAAAATTAAACCAGCAGGACAACCTAAATTAGATCTTAAAATTTATGGCGAAGATAAAGATTTAGAGTATATAATTTCAGTAATAGAGTTACCTAAAGTTGAAATTAAATCTATAGAAAATATAAAATTTGATGACTACTCAGTAAAGATTGATCAAAAAGAGACTGATAAAAGAATTAAAGAAATTGCTAAAAATCAGCCTAACTTTAAAGAAGCTTCACCTGAAAGCAAAGCAAAAGAAGGAGATTTAGTTGCATTTGATTATACTGCAACTATTGATGAAAAATCTTTTAAGGGCAATGAAGGAAAAAATACTCAGTTAACTTTAGGTAGAGATTTATTTTTAAAAGGCTTTGACAAACAATTAATTGGAGTAAAAAAAGGAGAAAAAAAAATAGTTGCAGCTACATTACCAGAAAATTTTCCAGAAAAAGATTTAGTAAATAAAAAGGCAAAATTTAATTGTAAAATTTTAGTAATTAAAAACCCTGAAGAAGTTAAAATAGATGATGAGTTTGCAAAAAATCTAGGCGCTAAAGATTTAAACGATCTTAAAGCATTAATGTCTAAACAAATTAATGATGAATATAAAAATTCACTAGATAGACTTTCTAAAAACCAAATTTTAAAAGAACTTGAAAAGTTTAAAATTAATGAAATACCTGAAAATTTAATTGAAGAGGAGATAAAGGTTCTTTCACAAGGAATGTCAAAAGAAGATGCTAATAAAAGCAAAAAAAACTTTGAAGAAATAGCTAAAAAAAGAATTAAAGTTGGTTTAGTTTTAAATGAATTTGGTGAACAAAATAAAATTAAAGTCACTGAACAAGAATTACAAGCTGAGGTTCAAAAACAAATAAGAATGATGCCTGGTCAAGAAAAAATGGTAATGGATTTTTATCAAAAAAATCCTTCAGCGATAGCTAGTTTGAGAGGAACTGTTTATGAAGAAAAGATTATGAGTATTATTAAGGAAAAGGCTAATGCAAATAAAAAAGAAATCACAAAAGATGAAGCTGAAAAAATTTTAAAACAATCTCAAAATCAAGAACATAACCATGATCATGATAACAAGAATAGTAAAGAAAAGACCCCCACAAAAAAGGTAGAAGCTAAAAAATTACCAGTCAAGAAAGCTAAATCAAAATCTTCAACAAAAAAAGTTAGCAAAAAGTAATCCCAAGTTGTATAAGTAATACGAATCAACTTATGATAAATAATATATCTGAACATATGAATAATTTAATACCTATGGTTGTTGAACAATCTAACAAAGGTGAAAGAGCATATGACATTTATTCTAGACTATTAAAAGAAAGAATTATTTTTTTAACAGGTCAAATTAATGACAATGTTGCATCATTAATAACTGCGCAACTTTTATTTTTAGAAGCTGAGGATCCTAAAAAAGAAATTTATTTATATATTAATAGTCCAGGAGGACTAGTTACTGCAGGACTAGGAGTCTATGATACCATGCAATATGTCAAACCAGATATTTCTACTTTATGTATTGGTCAGGCCGCTTCAATGGGATCTTTTTTACTTGCAGCTGGATCTAAGGGAAAAAGATTTTCATTACCAAATTCTAGAATAATGGTACATCAGCCTTCTGCTGGTTTTCAAGGACAAGCAACCGATATAGAAATCCATGCTAATGAAGTGTTAGCTTTAAAAAAAAGACTTAATGAAATTTATTCAAAGCATACTGGGAAATCCGTAGATGAAATTAAATCTGCTCTGGAAAGAGATAATTTTATGACGGCAGAAACAGCAAAATCTTTTGGAATAATAGACCAAGTAGTAGAAAAAAGATCTTAAAATACCATATGTTGAAATTTTTTAATTCCGAACTTGATAATCATGAGTCATCTATAATACAGTTGATATATTGATTCGAAAAAAATTATGAGTACCAATAATAAAAATATTTTATATTGTTCTTTTTGTGGAAAAAGTCAGCATGAAGTAAGAAAACTTATAGCTGGTCCTACAGTTTTTATTTGTGATGAGTGCGTTGAACTTTGTATGGACATTATCAAAGAAGAAAGCAAAGATACTTTTGTAAAACATCAAGATGGATTACCTTCACCAAAAGAAATTTGTACAGTTTTAGACGATTACGTAATTGGACAACTACATGCAAAGAAAGTTTTATCAGTAGCAGTGCATAATCATTATAAAAGATTAAACTATGAAAATAAAACAAGTAAAAATGTTGAGCTTGCTAAATCAAATATACTTTTAGTTGGTCCAACTGGCTGTGGAAAAACTTTGTTAGCTCAAACTTTAGCTAGAATTCTAGATGTACCTTTTACAATGGCAGATGCAACTACACTTACAGAGGCAGGATATGTTGGTGAAGATGTTGAAAATATTATTTTAAAATTACTTCAATCTGCAGATTATAATGTTGAAAAAGCTCAAAGAGGAATTGTGTATATTGATGAGGTTGACAAAATAAGTAGAAAATCTGAAAATCCGTCTATTACTAGAGATGTATCTGGTGAAGGAGTTCAACAAGCGTTATTAAAAATTATGGAAGGTACTGTTGCTAGTGTTCCTCCTCAGGGAGGCAGAAAACATCCCCAACAAGAGTTTTTGCAAGTAGACACTACAAACATTTTATTTATTTGTGGTGGAGCTTTTGCAGGTTTAGATAAAATTATTTCTCAAAGAGATAAAGGAACCTCAATTGGTTTTGGTGCTGACGTAAAAAATTCAAAAGATAAAAAAACTGGTGAATGGATGAAAGATTTAGAACCTGAAGATTTATTAAAATATGGATTGATCCCAGAGTTTATTGGTAGACTTCCTATGATAGCAACGTTAGAAGATTTAGATGAAAAATCATTAATAAAGATACTTCAGGAACCAAAGAATTCTTTAATTAAACAGTATCAAGAATTATTCAAACTTGATGGAGCAAAACTAACTTTTAAAGATATAGCCTTAAAAGAAATTGCTCTTAAAGCTATAAAAAAGAAAACTGGAGCGAGAGGTTTAAGGTCAATATTAGAAAATATTTTATTAAAAACAATGTATGAACTACCTAGTCAAGACAATATTGAGGAAGTAATAATTGATTCTTCAACAGTAAAAGGCCAGTCACAACCCATTTTAGTACACTCAAAAAATGATAATAAATCTAAAACTGGCAAAACAACAGCGGCTTAATATCCTTAATAAATTAGAAAAAGGTATTGCAATATAAATTATAATATCCATATTCAGTAAATGGATGTGAAAATTTCATTACCACTGCTTCCTTTAAGAGACATTGTAGTGTTTCCAAGTATGGTTATTCCATTATTTGTAGGAAGAGATAAGTCTATATCTGCTTTGAATGAAGTAATGAAAAAAGATAAGAAAATTATTTTAGTCACCCAAAAAAATTCAGAAATTGATGATCCAAAGAAAACTGATATTTTTATGTATGGATGTGAAGGAAGTATACTTCAACTTTTAAAGTTACCAGATGGAACTGTAAAGGTATTGGTAGAGGGAACTAGAAGAGTTAAAATTTTAGATTTTAAGGACAATGAAAAGTTTATTTTATGTGATTATGCTTCATATAATGATGTAATTAATAAAGACGAAGATTTATATCCATTAGCAGCAACCGCTTTAAGAAGATTAGAAAAATTAACATCTATTAATAAAAAAATTTCTAGTGAAACAATCAATACAATCAAACAGATAAAGGATGCATCTCAAATAGCAGATAATATTGCTTCCCATATAACTGCAACTATTTCTGAAAAACAACAAATATTTGAAACAGTCGATGTTAAGAAAAGATTAAATGCAATTATTAAGATCATGGAAAATGAAACTAGTATTATAGGTGTTGAAAAGAGAATTAGAGGTAGAGTCAAAACTCAAATGGAAAAAACTCAAAGAGAGTATTACTTGAATGAACAATTAAAAGCTATTCAAAAAGAATTGGGTGAAATCGAAGATGGTAAAGATGAAAGTACAAGTTTGAACAAAGCAATTCTTAAATGTAAAATGCCAAAAGAAGTTGAAAAAAAATGTCTTCAGGAGCTTAAAAAATTAAAAAATATGAGCCCAATGTCTGCTGAAGCAACTGTTGTTAGAAATTATTTAGATTGGATGACAGAACTTCCTTGGCATAAAAAAACTGAAGTTGATATAGATTTAGTTAAAGCTTTGAATGTTCTTGATAAAGATCATTTTGGTCTTGAAAAAGTTAAAGAAAGAATAATAGAATTTTTAGCAGTTCAAAAGAGAATGGAAAAAATAAAAGGTCCAATACTTTGTTTAGTTGGTCCTCCAGGAGTTGGTAAAACTTCTTTAGGTAAATCAATTGCAAGAGCTACTAATAGAGAGTTTGTAAGAATGTCAGTTGGAGGAATGAGAGATGAAGCTGAAATAAGAGGCCATAGAAGAACATACATAGGATCTTTGCCTGGAAAAATTATTCAGATGATGAAAAAAGCTGGGACAAAAAACCCTTTAATCTTGTTAGATGAGATTGATAAAATTGGAAATGATTATAGGGGAGACCCATCTTCAGCTTTATTGGAAGCTTTAGATCCAGAACAAAACACAACTTTTAATGATCATTATTTAGAAGTTGATTATGATTTATCAGACGTAATGTTTGTAACAACTGCAAACACACTTAATATACTTCCACCTTTACTAGATAGAATGGAAGTTATTCGACTTGCTGGATATACTGAGGATGAAAAAATTAACATTGCAAATAAATACTTACTTCCAAAACAAATTAAAGATAATGGTGTTAAAGAAAATGAGATGAAATTAGGCGATGATATAATAAAAGAAATAATTAGAAGTTACACAAAAGAGTCTGGTGTAAGAAATCTTGAAAGAGAAATTTCTAAAGTTGCAAGAAAAGTTGTTAAAAAAGTTGTTGCTGGTGAAGAAAAGGAGATTAATGTTGATAACAAAAATTTAGCAGATTTTCTTGGTGTACCTAAATATAAATTTGGTGAGTTAGAAACTGAAGATAGAATTGGAATAGTTACTGGGTTGGCTTGGACAGAGTATGGTGGAGAAATTTTAAAGATTGAAACAGTGACCATGCCTGGTAAAGGAAGAATGCAAATTACTGGTAAGCTTGGTGATGTGATGCAAGAGTCCGTTAAAGCAGCAAAATCTTTTGTTAGATCAAAATGCTTAGAATATGGAATTATTCCACCTACATTTGAAAAAAAAGATTTTCATATTCATGTACCGGAAGGTGCAACTCCTAAAGATGGACCATCTGCCGGTATTGGAATGGTTACATCAATAGTGTCTTCAATAACAAATATTCCTGTTAGAAGAGATCTTGCTATGACAGGTGAAGTAACATTAACTGGACAAGTTTTACCAATTGGAGGCCTTAAAGAAAAATTACTAGCTGCACATCGAGCAGGAATTAAAGAAGTTTTAATTCCAAAAGAGAATGAAAAAGACTTAGTTGATATGCCAAAAAAAATTATAGATGAAATTAAAATTACGCCAGTAGAATTTGCAGATGAAGTTTTAAAAATAGCTTTAACAAAAGAACTTAAAAAGACTGAATGGGTAGAAGTTGATTTGTCTAAAAAAGATGATAAATCACAAGCTAGTATCCAATAAAATTAAATATTTAAAATCAATTCAGTGCCGATTGTATTTTTGAAGATTTTATAATAATAGTTCTATAATAATATATCGTGTTATCTTAAATGCCAATTAATCATAATAAACAATATCTTTACATAATAATTATCTTATTTGGTTTTTTTTTATCTGTTGTAGCAAGCTCTTATTATGTTTCTACATATGATAAATATACAAAGAATGGTTATCATCATCAATTAATTAAAGATGAAACATATTATCATTGGAGACAAGGTGATAAAATAGCAAAAGAAGTAAGAAGTGGAAAAAATTTTTTTCTGTCAGGTGATATAACTTTTACCAAACCGTTACATCAAAGAATTATTGCTTTATATTCTTTAATATCAGGATATGAGCTCACTACTGAAAAAAAAGATAACAAAATAGCAAAAGTAAATCTAGGAGGTAAACTTCCGTTTCTAATTTTTCAGTCTTTTATTTATTTTATTTCATTATTTTACTTTTCAAAAAAAATTATTAAAATTTTTCCAGATAGATCTTTCTTGTATATAATTTTATTTTTATCGTTGGAACTTACTATATTTCAATATCATTCATCATTTTGGACAGAGTCTTTTTATTTTTCTTTTCAACTAATTATTTTTGCAATGCTATTAGAAAAAAAAAAAATTTTATCCATAATCTATTAATTGGTATCTTAGTTGGACTAGCTTTTTTGCAAAGATCGGGAGCTATTTTTTATATTGTCCCAATATTGATTTGCTATTCATTTTTATTTAAAAGGTTTTTTTTAAAACCTTTTTTTGGAATAATTATTGGTTATTCTTTAATCGCAATTTTAATAGGAACTTTTAACTATTATAAAACTAATGTTTTTTATATTTATCCCTCTGAAGGTAAATATTCAATACACACTTACTTCTCAACAGATATCATTGCAAAAAAATATGATTTATCATATGAAAAAGCTAAACTTTATGAAGTAAAAAAAACGATTGAATGGGCAGATAAAAACAACATTTTTTTTAATGATCAATTTGATTTAAAAAAAATAAAATCAACATTAGAATTAAGACCGTATTTTATAAATGAAAGTGATAAAAATAAATTTTTTAATTATATAAATTATAGACAATTTGAAATTTTATTAAATAATCCAATTTTAACATTTAAAAAAGTTGCAAAAAATACTTTACATTTTATTGTTTTAAATCCTGCATTTAATCATTTTTATAATGAACATAGAGGAAAAAATGAGGCTAGAAAAAGCTTTATTCATTCCGATATACATAAAAAATTAATACCTTACAGAATAGTTTATTCTTTAGTTATATATTTTTTTTCAATTTTAGGATTCTATTATTTATTCAAAAGAAAAAAATTTTTTGAGTTGTCCTTAATAACGCTTTCAATTTTATATTATATAGCTCTTTTTGGTTGGTATGGTAAAACTAGATTATACGTACCATCCTTAATTTATTTATCAGTATTTTTTGGTGTAGGTTTTAATATGTTTATTGATTATCTTAAAAATTTTAAAAAATCACTTTAATGAAATTTTTAAGCTATTTTTAAGACTAATAAATCTTGACGTTATTGTACTAAAAGATATATAACACAATGTTTTTGGTTAAGGGCGGTTAGCTCAGTTGGTAGAGCATCTCGTTTACACCGAGGGGGTCAAAGGTTCGAGTCCTTTACTGCCCACCAAAAAATTAAGTGGGGGTGTAGCTCAGTTGGTTAGAGCGATCGCCTGTCACGCGATAGGTCGAGGGTTCGAGTCCCTTCACTCCCGCCACTTTAAACAAATCAATATATTAAAGATAAAAACTGATAATCATTATCAATTAATGTGTATATTTTGAATAATGTGACCTATCTACACTTCATCAACTTATAAAAAATGATATATATTCCATCATGAATGCGGAATTTTTAAAAGATTATTTGCCAATAATTTTATTTATAGTTATTGCTTTAGGACTAAGTTGTGCATTTATAATACTTAACTTTATTCTTTCTCCTAAAAATCCTGATCCTCAAAAATTATCAGCATATGAGTGTGGATTTGAACCTTTTCAGGACTCAAGAATGGAATTTGATGTAAGATTTTATTTAGTTGCAATTTTGTTTATTATTTTTGACCTTGAAATAGCTTTTTTATTTCCATGGGCTATATCTTTAGGAGGTATAGGAATTTTAGGTTTTATGTCAATGATGATTTTTTTATTCATACTTACTGTAGGTTTTATATATGAATGGAAAAAAGGTGCTTTAGACTGGGAATAATTAAAAATTTTAATGAATAATAAATTAGATCAAGTTCCGGAGGAATTTAAACAACTAGCTGAGGATTTCAGTAAAAATGGTTTTATTACAACCTCACTTGATAATTTAATTAATTGGTCAAGATCAGGTTCGCTACATTGGATGACATTTGGTCTTGCATGCTGTGCGGTTGAAATGATGCAGACCGCTATGCCAAGATATGATTTAGAAAGGTTTGGTGCGGCCCCGAGGGGGTCTCCAAGACAATCAGATGTAATGATTGTTGCTGGGACATTAACAAATAAAATGGCTCCTGCGTTAAGAAAAGTCTACGATCAAATGCCAGAGCCTCGATATGTAATATCCATGGGTAGCTGTGCAAATGGTGGAGGTTATTATCATTATTCATATTCTGTTGTAAGGGGTTGTGATCGTATAGTTCCTGTAGATATTTATGTTCCTGGATGTCCACCTTCAGCAGAGTCTTTATTATATGGAATAATGCAACTTCAAAAAAAAATTAGAAATAAAGGTTCATTTAATAGATAAAATGATAAACTTAACTGATCTAGAAAAAAAAATTAATTCAGAATTAAATACAAAAATCAAAAAAACAGAGATTAAACACAATCAAATATATGTAGAAATTGATAAAGATGATTTAATTGATGTAACATTATTTATAAAGACAAATAAAGATTCAAAATTTAAGCAGCTTATTGATATTACAGTTGTCGACTACCCAGAACAAAAAAAAAGATTTAAAATTGTATATTTATTTTTAAGTCATGAATTTAATCAAAGAATGGTCCTTAGTTATTTAATTAATGAAAATGAAGTTATTTCATCTTTAACCTCAATTTTTCCTGCTGCTAATTGGATGGAAAGAGAAGTTTTTGACATGTACGGTGTAAGTTTTAAAGACCATCCTGATTTAAGAAGAATTTTAACTGATTATGGTTTTGAGGGACACCCTTTAAGAAAAGATTTTCCTTTAACTGGCCACACTGAGGTTAGATATAGTGAAGACCAAAAAAAAGTAATTAGTGAACCTGTTAAATTAGAACAGAATTATAGAAATTTTGATTATGAAAGTCCTTGGGAAGGAACTAAGTATATTAAAGAACAGACAGATAATAATGACAAAAAAAATTAAAAATTTAAATTTAAATTTTGGTCCACAACATCCGGCAGCTCATGGTGTACTTAGATTAATTCTTGAATTAGATGGTGAGGTAGTTGAAAAAGCTGACCCACATATAGGCTTACTACATCGTGGTACAGAAAAATTAATTGAGAACAAAACTTATATGCAAGCAGTTCCATATTTTGATCGACTTGATTATGTAGCACCCATGAATCAAGAGCATGCCTTTGCTTTAGCAATTGAAAAGATTATGGATATTAAGGTCCCTATTAGAGCTCAATTTATAAGAGTTATGTTCTGTGAAATTGGTAGGATTTTAAGTCATATTTTGAATGTAACAACTCAAGCATTAGACGTTGGTGCTCTAACGCCATCATTATGGGGGTTTGAAGAACGTGAAACTTTAATGACTTTTTATGAAAGAGCATCAGGGTCAAGATTACATGCTAATTATTTTAGAGCTGGTGGGGTGCATCAAGATTTACCCGCAGGTTTAGAAAAAGATATTGCTAAATTTTGTGAAAATTTTCCAAAAATTATTAATGATTTAGAAAATTTGTTAACTGATAATAGAATATTTAAGCAAAGAAACGTTGATATAGGAATTGTTACAAAACAAGATGCTTTAGATTATTCTTTTAGTGGAGTAATGATTAGAGGGTCAGGAGTTCCTTGGGATTTGCGAAAATCTCAACCATATGATTGTTATGAACAATTAGAGTTTAAAGTGCCGGTTGGAAAAAATGGTGATTGTTATGATAGATATTTATGTAGAATTGAAGAAATGAGAGAAAGTGTTTCCATTATAAAACAATGTTTAGCCAAGATGGAAAAAGGTCCAATAAAAACTTTTGATGGAAAAATATCTCCTCCATCAAAAAAAGAAATTAAACAATCAATGGAGGCTCTTATTCATCATTTTAAATTATTTACAGAAGGGTACCGTGTTCCAAAAGATGAAATTTATACTGCTGTTGAGGCTCCAAAAGGAGAATTTGGAGTATATTTAATTTCTGATGGCTCAAGTAAACCCTATAAATGTAAGATTAGAGCTCCTGGTTTTTCACATTTACAATCTATGGATTATTTAATTAAAGGTCACATGTTGGCAGATGTTCCTGCCGTTTTAGGATCCTTGGACATTGTTTTTGGCGAGGTGGATAGATGAGTTTGAAAAGACCAGCTAAAGATCAACCAAAAAATTTTGAATTTAATTCTTCTTCATTAGAAGCAGCAAAAACTATCATTGCTAAATATCCAAAAGGCAAACAACAAAGTGCAGTAATGGCATTACTTTATATAGCGCAAAAACAAAATAATAATTGGATACCTTTAGCTGCAATGAAATATATCGCAAAAATTTTAGATATGCCGTACATAAAAGTTTATGAAGTTGCTACTTTTTATTCAATGTATAACTTATCACCTGTAGGTAAATATTTTATTCAAGTTTGTACGACAACTCCTTGTATGATTAGAGGTGCCTATAAGTTAGTTGAAGCTTGTAAAGAAAAAATTTCAAAAAATGAGTCTGAACTATCAAGTGATAAAAGTTGTTCTTGGATGGAAGTTGAATGTCTAGGAGCTTGCGTTAATGCTCCGATGATGCAAATTAATGATGAATATTATGAAGATCTTGACAAAGAAAAAACTTTAGAAATTTTGGATAAAATTTTAAAAGGAGAAACACCTAAACCAGGTTCTTATAGAGGGAGGATAAATAATGAACCTGAAAATAACAGAAAAACACTTATGGACTTAAAAAATGCTTAAAGATAAAGATAGAATTTTTCAAAATTTATATAATGATTTGGGATCAGATATTATTTCATCTCAAAGAAGGGGTGATTGGGTCAATACTAAAGAACTTATAGATAAAGGTAGAGAATGGATAATTAATGAAATTAAAGACTCGCAACTCAGGGGAAGAGGTGGTGCTGGTTTTCCAACAGGATTAAAATGGTCTTTTGCACCTAAAGAAATTGGATCAAGGCCTCATTATTTAGTAATCAATGGAGATGAGTCAGAACCAGGCACTTGTAAGGATAGAGATATTTTAAGATTTGAACCTCACAAATTAATTGAAGGATGTTTGATAGCTTCTTATGCAGTTCAAGCTCATGTTTGTTACATTTATATAAGAGGTGAATATTTTATTGACGGACAAAAACTACAAGCTGCAATTGATGAAGCCTATAAAAAAAATTTAATTGGTAAAAATGCAGCTGGCACTGGATGGGATTTAGATATCTATATTCATTATGGTGCTGGAGCTTATATCTGCGGTGAAGAAACTGCATTACTTGAAAGTATAGAAGGCAATAAAGGTCAACCTAGATTAAAACCACCTTTTCCAGCTTTAATAGGACTTTATGGATGTCCTACAATTGTTAATAATGTTGAAACTATTGCAGTAGTTCCAACAATACTTCGAAGAGGTGGCCAGTGGTTTGCTTCGTTAGGCAGAGAAAAAAATACTGGTACAAAGATTTTCTGTATATCTGGAAATGTAAATAATCCATGCAATGTTGAAGAGGAAATGAATGTACCATTAAAAGAATTGATCGAAGTACATGCGGGGGGCGTAATTGGAGGCTGGGAGAATTTACAAGCTGTGATACCAGGTGGCTCATCAATGCCATTAATTCCTAAAGATAAATGTGAAACTTTAACTATGGATTTTGATTCTTTAGTAGCTGAAAAAAGTGGATTAGGAACAGCAGGGGTAGTTGTTATAAATAAGGACCAAGATATTATTAAGTGTATGGCTAGAATTGCAAGGTTTTATAAGCATGAAAGTTGTGGCCAATGTACTCCTTGTAGAGAAGGATCAGGTTGGATGTGGAGAATGCTTGAAAGAATGGCTAGAGGAGAAGCATCAAAAGATGAAGTGGATATGTTAAGTGATGTAACAAAACAAATAGAAGGTCATACTATTTGTGCATTTGGTGAAGGTTCTTCTTGGCCGGTTCAAGGATTGTTAAGACATTTTAAAGATGAAATTAAAAAAAGAAATAAATTTGACCCAATTATTAAAGAAAATAAAAATATTCCTTATTTAGTAGATCAACACTTATTGGATAAAAATGCTTAAATTAAAAGTAAATGATACTGAAGTTGAAATTGAAGAGGGCTTAACAGTCCTTCAAGCTTGTGAAAAAGCAGGAGTTGAAATTCCAAGATTTTGCTACCATGAAAAATTATCAATTGCTGGGAATTGCAGAATGTGTTTAGTGGAAATGGAGAAATCCCCTAAACCAATAGCCTCATGTGCAATGCCTGCTGCAGATGGAATGGTAATTAAAACCAATACCCCAAAAATAGAAAAATCAAGAAAGGGTGTTATGGAATTTTTATTAGCCAATCATCCTTTAGACTGTCCTGTATGTGATCAAGGTGGTGAATGTGATCTTCAGGATCAATCAATGTTTTATGGAATAGATAAATCAAGATTTAAAGAAAATAAAAGAGCAGTGCCAGATAAAAATATGGGACCATTAATTAAAACTCAAATGACTAGATGTATTCATTGCACGAGATGTGTGAGGTTTGCAACAGAGATTGCAGGAGTCCCAGAACTTGGTGCAATTGGAAGAGGTGAAGATATGCAAATTACAACTTATTTAGAACAATCTGTGCAATCTGAATTGTCTGGAAATGTTATTGATCTTTGCCCCGTTGGAGCACTAACTTCAAAACCTTATGTCTTTGAAGCTAGACCTTGGGAATTAAAAAAAACTGAAACTATTGATGTTATGGATGCAGTAGGTTCAAATATTAGAGTGGACACTTACGACTGGGAAGTAAAAAGAGTTTTACCAATAATAAATGAAGATATTAATGAGGAATGGATTTCTGATAAAACTAGATACGCCTGTGATGGTTTATTAAATCAAAGACTCGATATACCTTATGTTAAATATAATGATAAATTTGAAAAAGCTTCATGGGATGAAGTTTTTAAGATTATCAAATCAAAAATAGTGAATACAAATAAAGATAAAATATGTGGTTTTGTAGGAGATCTTATAAATATGGAAACAAGTTTTATTTTTAAAGAATTTTTTGACAGAACTATAGATAATAAAAACTATGAATCCCGATCGTCTCAAAGTTTTATAGATACTTCTGTAAGAGAAAATTATTTGTTTAATTCTTCAATTAATGGAATAGAAGAAACTGATCTAATTTTATTGATTGGGTGCAACCCTAGATTTGAAGCAACAATTTTAAATGCTAGAATTAGAAAAGCTTATTTAAATAATAATACTAAAATAATTTCTTTAAATGATATTGGTGATTTAACTTATCCATATCAAAGTCTTGACGGAAAAACACAAACCATTAAAGACATTATTGAAAACAAAAATGAAATATCTAAAAATATTTTGAAATCAAAAAAACCAATAATTATTTTAGGGGAGTCATTTTTAAAGTGCAAGTCATCAAATTATTTATTTCATTCAATTAAAAATTTTTTGATTAAAAGCAATAAATTTACAAACGAATGGAACCCTTTAAATATATTATCATCAAGTGCAGCAACTGTTGGTAGTTTTGATTTAGATATTGTTAACAAAAAAGAAGAGCTAATAAAAGACTTACAAGCAAATAAATTTGAATTAGTTTATCTTCTTGGGCAAGATGATTTAAAATTTAATAAAAAGGATGAATTTATAATTTATCAAGGAAGTCATGGAGATAAAGGGGCTGAAATTGCAGATATAATTTTACCAGGAGCCGCCTATACAGAACAATCGGGTAATTTTACAAATTTAGAGGGTAAAGTTCAAAAAGCATATAAAGCTTCTTACCCACCAGGTGAAGCTAAGGAAGATTGGCAAATAATAAATGAACTTGCAGAAGTAATGAACAATAGAAAACTTTTTAATGATAAAGAAGAGCTTGTAAGCAGTATGTTTAATTATTTAAATCTCAAAAAAGATAAACAAAAATCTGGTGTTGTTAAGGAAAATATAACACAAATCTTTGAAAGTGAAAATTTAGAAATAAAATTTAAAGACTATTATTTTTCAAATGTTATTGCGCGCTCATCTAAAACAATGTTGGAGTGTAATAATTCAAAATTAGATGTTAAACGTACTGGTACTGAGGGATAAACAATGGAATATATAAGTATTATTTTTCAAGAAGTTTATAAAATTTTATTTTTATTAGTTCCAGTTTTAGTTTCTGTAGCAATGATTGTTTGGTTAGATAGAAGAGTTTGGGCATTTGTTCAAAAAAGACAAGGTCCTAACGTAGTTGGTCCTTTTGGTTTATTACAATCACTTGCGGATGCTTTAAAATATATTTTTAAAGAAATAATTATCCCCGCAAGTTCAAATAAAATAATTTTTATACTTGCTCCAATAATAACTATGACTTTAGCTTTAATTGCTTGGGCAGTTATACCATTTAGTGAAAATCAAGTGTTAGCTAATATTAATGTCGGAGTATTATATATTTTTGCCGTTTCCTCCTTGGGTGTTTATGGAATCATTATGGGTGGTTGGGCGTCAAATTCTAAATATCCATTTTTAGGTGCAATAAGATCTGCAGCACAAATGGTATCTTACGAAGTTTCAATAGGAATTATTATTATTAATGTTTTACTCTGTGTCGGATCATTAAATTTAAATGATATTGTAATAGCACAAAAAAATATGTGGTTTGTTATTCCATTATTTCCAATGTTTGTAATATTTTTTATTTCAGCATTGGCTGAAACTAATAGACCTCCTTTTGATTTACCAGAAGCAGAAGCTGAATTAGTAGCTGGATATCAAACAGAATATTCAGGAATGATGTATGCAATGTTTTGGCTGGGTGAGTATGCAAATATTTTATTAATGTGCGCTCTAGGATCTATCTTGTTTTTAGGTGGATGGTTGTCACCAATAGACATATATCCATTTAATTTAATACCTGGTGCATTTTGGTTAATATTTAAAATTTTGTTTTTGTTTATTCTTTTTGCTTTAGTGAAAGCAGTAGTACCAAGGTACAGATATGATCAGCTAATGAGACTTGGTTGGAAAATCTTCTTACCTTTGTCATTAACTTATGTTGTTTTGACTGCGAGCTATCTTTTTTATTTTAACCTTTTACCTACAATATAATGAAAATTACTAGATTATTTAAAACAATTTTAATGACAGATTTTGTTGGTGGATTATTTATGGCAATAAAAGAGATTTTTAGATCCAAAAAAACCATTAACTATCCATTTGAAAAAGGAAAAATTAGCCCAAGATTTAGAGGTGAACATGCTTTAAGGAGGTATCCGAACGGAGAAGAAAGATGTATTGCATGTAAATTATGTGAAGCAGTATGTCCTGCACAAGCAATAACAATAGAGTCTTCCGAAAGATCAGATGGTAGTAGAAAAACTACAAGATATGATATTGATATGATGAAATGTATTTACTGTGGATTATGTGAAGAGTCTTGTCCCGTAGATGCAATTGTACAGGGCCCTAATTTTGAATTTTCTACAGAAACTAGAGAAGAGCTTTATTATACTAAAGAAAAACTTCTTGATAATGGCGATAGATGGGAAAATATTTTAGCTGCAAATATTAAAACTGATAATCCTTACAGATAATCTAATGATAGCCCATACAATATTTTTTTATATATTTTCTATAATTGCAGTCATTTCAGCGATTATGGTTACTGTTTCCAAAAATACCGTCCATTCTGTTTTTTTTTTAATTTTAGATTTTATAAGTATTTCATGTCTTTTTATAATGATTGGAGCAGAGTTTTTAGGAATGATTATGTTAATCGTTTATGTAGGAGCTGTTGCAGTTTTATTTTTATTTGTTGTGATGATGTTGAATGTTGCTCAACAAAAAAATCAATGGTTCAACTCTGAAGAAAATTCAGGACATATTCCAGTTGGACTTATAATAAGCACAATAATATTCTTTGAGCTAATTATTGTTATAGGTGGTTGGAAATATAAGCCAGATTTAATTAATTCAAACAACTTGTCAACAACTAACGAAATAAGCAATACTCATTCTTTGGGACAAGTTTTATACACTGATTATATTCATGTTTTTCAAATTAGTGGAATGATTTTGTTAATTGCTATGATAGGAGCAATAGTTCTTACTTTTAGACAAAGAGAGGGTGTAAAAAAGCAAAGTTATTTAAAACAAATTTCTAGAGAAAGATCTGAAGGAGTTGAAGTTTTGGAAGTTGCCTCCAACAAAGGAGTTAAAATTGATGATTGATATTGGTTTAGGACATTATTTAACCTTAGGAGCGGTAATTTTTTCTATTGGAATTATTGGGATTTTCTTAAACAGAAAAAACATTATTGTTATTTTGATGAGCATTGAACTGATATTATTAGCAGTTAACATCAATATGGTTTCATTCTCAATTTATCTAGATGACTTATCTGGTCAAGTATTTACTTTATTTATCTTAACAGTTGCGGCTGCTGAAGCAGCAATAGGTCTCGCAATTATAGTTGTTTACTACCGAAACTCAGGGACTATTCGAGTTGAAGAAATAGATAAATTAAAAGGATAAAATGGAAATTTCAATTATAGCATTACCCTTAGTAGCTTCAATCATATCTGGGTTTTTTGGAAAATTAATTGGAGATAGAATTTCAGAGATTGTTACAAGTTTGCTAGTAACTATATCTGCAATTTTTTCAGCTTTGGTATTGTATGAAGTTATTGTTAACCAGTATCAAGACAACATCATAATTGCTACTTGGATAAGTTCTGGGAGTCTAGATGTTAATTGGTCAATGAAAATAGATGCTTTATCAGCAATAATGTTAGTTGTTGTAACTTCTGTTTCATCTTTAGTTCATATTTATTCTATTGGGTACATGTCCCATGACCCTCATAAACCTCGATTTATGGCTTATTTATCTTTATTTACTTTTGCAATGTTAATGTTAGTGACCTCAGATAATTTTATTCAATTATTTTTTGGTTGGGAAGGAGTTGGTCTTTGTTCTTATTTTTTAATAGGATTTTGGTTTAAGAAAGATACTGCCAATACTGCTGCAATTAAAGCTTTTATAGTAAATAGAGTAGGGGATTTTGGATTTGCTTTAGGTATTTTTTTAATTTTTTATTTATTCGGAACAGTAAATTATTCTGAAGTTTTTGATTTAATACCAACTATTATTGATAAAAATCTTATCTTTTTAGGCATTGAAGTTAAAGCCATAGATTTAATTTGCTTACTTTTATTTGTTGGAGCAATGGGTAAATCAGCTCAAATATTGCTACACACTTGGTTGCCAGATGCAATGGAAGGACCAACACCAGTTTCAGCACTTATTCATGCAGCAACTATGGTTACAGCAGGTGTTTTTTTGGTTGTGAGATGTTCGCCCATATATGAATATTCTGAACTAGCATTAAATGTCATAACCGTTATTGGTATGGCTACAGCTTTCTTTGCAGCTACTGTAGCACTTGTTCAAACAGATATTAAAAAAATAATTGCTTATTCTACTTGTAGTCAACTAGGTTACATGTTTTTTGCTACTGGAGTAGGAGCTTATAATGTTGCAATGTTTCATTTGTTTACACACGCATTTTTTAAAGCTTTATTATTTTTAGGATCTGGATCAGTCATCCATGCTTTTAAAGATGAACAAAACATAAATAATATGGGCGGTGTGTGGAAAAAATTACCTTATACTTATGGCTTGATGATTATAGGAACTCTAGCTTTAACTGGTTTTCCTTTTTTATCAGGATTTTACTCAAAAGATGCAATTATAGAATTTGCTTATTTAAGAGGAAATACTGTAGGTTATTATGCAGCTGGTATTGGTATTTTTACTGCCTTTCTTACCTCAATTTATTCATGGAGGTTAATATTTAAAACTTTCCATGGTGAATATAAAAACAAAGATATAAAGATAGAAGAAACACACGAGTCTCCGTTTGTAATGATAATACCCTTAATTTTACTTGCAGTGGGAGCAATATTTGCAGGATATACTTTTAAAGAGTTATTTATTGGTTATGAAGGGATAAATAATTTTTGGCAAAATTCAATTTTCTTTTTAAAACCTTTAAGTACAGAACACCCACCATTTTGGTTTTTGATTTTAACACCAATTTTAGTGATTTTATCAATTCCAATTGCTTATTATTTATTTGTTAAAAATAAAGATTTACCTGATCAAATAGCCAATGTTAACAAGCCTTTATATCAATTTTTATTAAACAAGTGGTATTTTGATGAGCTTTACGACACATTATTTGTAAAACCTTCTAAAAATTTGGGATTATTTTTATGGAAGTTTTTTGATATCAAATTAATTGATGGTTTTGGTCCAGATGGTATTTCGGCATTAATAAAAAAATGTTCTTTAAAAGCAAATAAATTTCAAAGTGGTTTTATATATCAATATGCATTTGTAATGCTTCTTGGTTTTTCTGCTTTATTAACTTTCTTGATTGTTAGATGATAAATTTTCCTATTCTATCTTCTCTTATTTTACTACCTTCAATAGGTGCACTTTTTTTATTTTTTACAGGAAGTAATAAAGAAAATAGCATAACTGTTAAATACGTTTCTTTATTTACTTCATTAGTAAATTTTTTTTTATCTGTTTATTTATGGATTTTATTTGATCAATCGACTTCAGAATTTCAATTTATTGAAGACAAAATATGGATTGAAGGTTTTATAAATTATAAAGTTGGTATTGATGGAATTTCTATACTATTCATCATTCTAACAACTTTTATCACACCGCTTTGTATTATTTCAGTAAATAACTCTATTAAAAATAGACTTAGAGAATTTCTTATTGCTGTACTTATAATGGAGTCATTCATGATAGGAGTTTTTTGTTCACTAGATCTTGTTGTTTTTTATTTATTTTTTGAAGCTGGCTTAATCCCTATGTTTTTAATCATAGGAATTTGGGGAGGAAGTAAAAGAGTTTATTCAGCATTTAAATTTTTTTTATTTACACTTTTGGGTTCAGTTTTAATGTTAGTCGCTATAATTTCAATTTATTGGATATCAGGTACAACAGATGTAGTTCAACTTTATGAATTGGGAATTGACGTAAAATATCAAAATCTTTTATGGTTAGCTTTTTTTAGTTCATTTGCAGTAAAGACACCTATGTGGCCTGTTCATACTTGGTTGCCAGATGCCCATGTCGAAGCACCCACAGCTGGATCTGTCTTGTTAGCTGCAATCTTACTTAAAATGGCAGGTTATGGATTTATAAGATTTTCATTAGGATTGTTTCCCGTTGCTTCAGAAATATTTACACCTTTAATATATTTTTTAAGTGTTATCGCTATTATTTTCACCTCTTTTATTGCTTTAATGCAAGAAGATATGAAAAAATTAATTGCATACTCATCAGTTGCTCATATGGGTTTTGTAACACTGGGAATTTTTACAATTCAACAACAAGGAATAGAAGGAAGTATCATTCAAATGATTAGTCATGGACTAGTATCAGCTGCACTTTTCTTATGTGTTGGAGTAGTTTATGACCGAATGCATTCCAGATTAATAGAAACTTATGGAGGTATAGTTAGTATTATTCCAAAATACTCTGTTTTGTTTATGTTGTTTACATTAGCAGCCTTGGGTTTACCCGGAACTAGTGGTTTTGTAGGCGAATTTTTAATTTTAATGGCAGCATTTAAGGATAATTTTTTAGTTGCAGTTATTGCAAGTTTAGGAGTCATAATAGGAGCAGCATATATGCTTTGGTTATATAAAAGAGTAGTTTTTGGAAAATTAGTTAATTCAGATTTAAAACAAATGGTAGATTTAAATAAGTCAGAATTATTTATTCTATCATGCTTAGCTATACCAACTTTATTTTTTGGATTTTATCCAGAACCATTAATAAATACTATAGAAGTTTCAATTGGTGATTTAATAAAAGTTTATAATATGAATGTAACGGGTAATTAAGATGTTAAATTTAGAATTAGTTTTTCCAGAAATTTTTCTTTCATTATCTATAATGTTTTTGCTAATTTTAGGAGTTTTTAAAAAAGATAGTTCAAAATTGGTTCAAAATATTTCACTAATTGTTTTACTCATTACTGCTGTAATTACGTTTAATGAAACCATAAGTAATGAAAAAACACTTTTATTTAATGGCAGCATTATCATTGATTATTTAGCATCATTTATGAAAATAGTTACTTTGCTAGCTGCTTTTTTAGTTTTAGTAATATCATCAAATTATTTAAGAACATTTAAGATTTTTAAAATTGAATATCCAATTTTAATCTTGAGCTCAGTTTTAGGGATGATGGTTATGATTAGTTCAAATGATTTGATTGTATTTTATATGGGGCTAGAACTTCAATCGTTAGCCTTATATGTCTTAGCAACATTTAATAGAGATCAACTTAAATCCTCTGAGGCCGGATTGAAATATTTTGTTTTAAGTGCATTGTCTTCAGGTTTACTACTTTATGGCTGTTCTTTAATTTATGGATTTACAGGCTCTACAAACTTTAATCTTATCGCTAACCAACTAAACTCTAATGAATACTCATTAACTTTTGGAATTGTTTTTATTTTAGTAGGTTTATCATTTAAAATTTCAGCTGTTCCATTTCATATGTGGGCACCAGATGTCTATGAAGGTTCACCAACTTCTGTAACTTTATTTTTTACAATGGTTCCAAAAATTGCAGCATTAACTGTATTTATAAGATTTTTATATGTGCCTTTTTTAAATTTAATTGATCAATGGCAAATGATTTTGATTTTCTTATCAATAGCATCAATGCTTTTTGGAGCAATAGCAGCAATTGGACAAACTAATATAAAAAGACTTATAGCTTATAGCTCTATTGGACATGTTGGTTATGCGCTTGCTGGACTTGCAACAGGATCTAACGATGGAATACAAAGTTCTATAATTTATATAACCATATATATATTAATGAACTTAGGTTTATTTTCATTTTTATTGATGATGAAAAGAAATAATAAATATTATGAAAATATAGATGATTTATCTGGCTTATCAAAAAATCATCCACTTCTATCACTATCACTGTTAGTAATTTTATTCTCTTTGGCAGGAATTCCACCGCTTGCAGGTTTTTTTGCTAAATTTTATATTTTTAAATCTGTTTTGGAACAGTCAATGTATTTCTTAGCTATTGTAGGATTATTATCTACAGTAATAGCAGCCTTTTATTATTTAAGAATAATTAAAATTATATACTTTGATAAAGAAAAAGAAAAATTCGATATGGATCATAGTTTATGGCTCAAATTTTCACTTACAGTTTCGACGTTGTTAATTCTAATATACTTTATATTTCCAAGTCAATTAATTGAGGTAATTTCTAGAATTAATATTATTGGATGAAATTTAAAATTTTTAAATTTAAAAAAGTTAAAAGCACAAATAATACAGCGATTAGAATAATTAAAAATTCAGATCTTGAATATGGAATGATTATTTCTGAAATGCAAAAAAATGGACGCGGACAATATGGAAAAAAATGGATTTCATTTAAAGGTAATTTATTTACTAGTTTTTTTTATAAATTAGACAATTTGCATATTTCGCTAAAACAACTCACTAAGCTAAACTGTTTGCTAGTTAAAAGACTATTATCTATCTATTATAAAAAAGAAATTACCTTTAAAAGTCCTAATGATTTATTGATAGATAAAAAAAAAATTTGTGGGATATTACAAGAAAAGCTAAATAAATTTGATAAAAAATATTTAATTGTCGGAATTGGGATTAATTTGATAAAAAATCCAGATATAAAGAATTACCCAACAACAAACCTTTATAAATTAATGAATAAAAAAATCTCAAAAATAAAATTTCAAAACGAGCTCAAAAAAATTTTTGAGGTAAAACTAACTAAATTGTATAAATAAAAAATAATTATGTATATTTTGGGAGACATAGGAAATTCTGAAACAAAAGTTTTTTTAGTTAATTCAAAAGATAAAATTATAAAAAATGTTAATTTTTCCTCAAAAAAAATAAATAAAAAAATTTTAGAGTCTAAATTTAAGTCTCTTCTAAAAGATTTTAAAAAAATAGATAAAATTTTATTTTGTAGCGTTGTTCCGAAATCATTTTATTTGATAAAGAAATTTTTATCAAAAAGGATAAAAAAAAAGTGTTATGAAGTTAAAGATCTAAAATTAAAATCGTTAATTAATATTAATGTTAATTATAAACAAGTAGGTTCAGATAGATTAACAAATGCAGTGAGCTTGCTTAACAATAGGGATAATTTTATTATTTTAGATTTTGGTACCGCCACGACCTTTGACATTTTAATTAAAAAAACTTATAAAGGGGGTGTAATCGCACCAGGCATTAAAATTTCATTAAATACTTTATCGGATAAAGCAACTTTGATTCCCAAAATAAATCTTAAAAAGATTAGAAAAGTTATAGGTATCGATACAATTAGTGCTGTTAGGTCAGGTTTTTTTTGGGGATACGCTGGTTTAATTGACAATATTGTTAATTTGATTAAGAAAGAAACAGGTAAATCTTTTAAATTAGTTATAACTGGAGGTTTTTCAGGTTTATTTAAAAGTTCAATTAATACTAAAGCAATACTAAATAAAAATATCACTATAGAAGGTCTAATTAAAATTTCAAAATTGATTAAATAAATGAAAGATGAATTATTATTTTGCCCTCTTGGCGGATCTGGAGAAATTGGAATGAATATGAATTTGTTTGGATATGGTCAACCTGGTAATCATAAATGGATTATGGTTGATATTGGTGTTACCTTTGCAGATGATACTATTCCAGGTATAGATCTTATTTATCCAGATCCAGGTTTTATAGTTGAAAAAAAAGATAATTTATTAGGAATTATTTTAACTCATGCTCATGAAGATCATATTGGAGCTATTGCTCACTTATGGCCAAAGCTTAAATGTAAAATTTATGCAACACCTTTTACAGCTGTATTAATACGAGAAAAATTTAAAGAAAAACATATAGATATTACCAATGATTTAAAAATTGTTGAATTAAATGGTAAAGTTTTGTTAGACCCTTTTGATATTGAGTATATTACTCTAACCCATTCTATTTTAGAGCCTAACGGTTTAAGAATTAAAACACCTGCAGGCGTTATATTACATACAGGTGATTGGAAAGTTGACCCAAATCCTTTAATTGGGGATGAAATAAATTCTAAAAGGTTAAAAGAAATTGGTGAAGAAGGAGTTCTTGCCATGATTTGTGACTCAACAAATGTTTTTAGTGCTGGTAGATCTGGTTCAGAGCTCGATGTTAGAAAAAATTTATTGAACATCATGTCTCGATTAAAAAAAAGAATTATAATTACATCATTTGCTTCAAATGTAGCAAGAATGGAAACAGCTTTTTACTGTGCAGAAAAAACTGGGAGACAGATTTCTCTAGTTGGCAGATCGATGCATAGAATTTATAAAGCTGCTAGACAGTGTGGGTACTTAAAAAATACAATTGAACCTATAGACCCAAGAGAGGCTAAAAATTTTTCAAGGGAAAAAATTGTTTATTTATGCACTGGAAGTCAAGGAGAACCCTTGGGCGCTATGATGAGAATTTCAAGCTATACGCATCCCGATGTTTTTATTGAGAAAGGTGATGCAGTTATTTTTTCATCAAAAATTATTCCTGGTAATGAAAAAAAACTTTATAAATTACATAACCAATTAGTTAAAGATGGGATTGAAGTAATATCAGAAGAAACTGAATTTATTCACGTTTCAGGACATCCAAATAGAGAAGATCTTAAAGATATGTATCAATGGGTAAAACCAAAATGTGTAATCCCAGTTCATGGTGAACATAGACATATGATTGAACACATTAATTTTGCTAAAGAAATGCAAGTACCCTTCCCAGTACAAGTTGAAAATGGCGATATAGTAAAACTGTACCCAGGTAATGCCCCAGAAGTTCACGATAAAGCACCTAGTGGTAGATTATACTTGGATGGAAGTGTTAGTGTTGAAGAAGACTCTCAATCAATTAAAGATAGAAAAAATTTGAGTGCAAATGGATATTTAGAGGTAACAATTTTAATAACGCCCAAAGGAAATATCCATAATAGTCCAATAACTACTTTTAGAGGTTTGCCAATTTATGAAAAAGAGGAATTTATTTATGGTTTAGAGGATGAAATAGAAAAAACAACAAGATCATTTAAACTAGGTAGCAAACAACAAGAACATAATTTAATAGATGCATTAAAAATTTCCTGTAGAAAATTTACGAAAGAAAAAACAGGTAAAAAACCTTTTACAAATATAAATTTAGTTAAAATTTAATGAGTATTACAGGATTAGCTATAATTTATGTAATAATCTGGTGGATTGTTTTTTTTGCAATTCTACCAATTGATGTGGATAGAAAAAAATTGATCAAAATTGAAGGTGAGGATCCAGGATCACCTGAAAATCCTAAAATGATCAAGAAATTCATTTATTGTACTGGAATAACAACGATTTTATTCATTATAATTTATTTATTAATGAAATTTGAATATTTGAATTTAAGAAATATACTCATTTAACATGTATATTTCTAAATCATTCATCCCAATTTTAAAAAATAATCCATCCGAAGCTAAAATTAAATCTCATCAACTAATGTTAAGAGTAGGAATGATAAAACAATCTTCTGCAGGTATTTACTCATGGTTACCATTAGGGTTTAAAGTAATGAAAAAAATTGAAAAGATTGTCAGGGAAGAGCAAAATAAAATTGGTGCGCAAGAAATTTTAATGCCAACGATTCAATCGAGCGAAATATGGAAAGAAAGTGGACGTTATGAAGATTATGGTGAAGAAATGCTTCGTATTAAAGATCGCCAGAACCGTGAAATGCTTTATGGGCCAACTAACGAGGAACTTGTAACTGATATTTTTAGATCATCAGTTAAATCTTATAAATCTCTTCCTCAACTTCTATATCATATTCAATGGAAGTTTAGAGATGAGATAAGACCAAGATTTGGAATTATGAGGTGTAGAGAGTTCTATATGAAAGATGCTTATTCATTTGATATTAATGATGAAGAAGCTTTATTTTCATATAACAAATTTTTCTTGTCATACTTGAAAACATTTAAAAGATTAGATTTGACAGCTATTCCAATGGCTGCTGACACAGGACCTATTGGTGGAAATCTTTCACACGAATTTATTATACTTGCTGAAACTGGTGAAAGTAAGATTTTTACAGATAAAAGAATTTTTGATTTAAATAGCGATGGAACAAAATTAGAAAAAGACTCTTTAAATAATTTAAGAAAAAAGTATGAACAATTTTATTCTGTAACAGATGAAAAATTTAATAAAGATGAATTTGAAAATAAAGTTTCTGAAGGGAATAGACTTAAGACCAAAGGTATAGAAGTTGGACACATTTTTTATTTTGGTGACAAATACTCAAATCCAATGAAAGCTTCAGTAGATTTACCAGAGGGAAAAAAAGATTTTGTTAAAATGGGGTCTTATGGAATAGGTGTGTCAAGGTTAGTAGGAGCTATAATAGAGGCAAAATATGACGAAAAAAATGAAGTCATGAAATGGCCAATTTCAGTTGCACCATACGATATTTCTATAATTCCGATGATAAATAAAAATGATAATTCAGCCCTAGATAAGGCAACTAAAATTTGTTTAGAGTTAAAAAAAAATAATATTGAATCGATTATTGACGATACTGATGAAAATTTTTCGTCTAAAATAAAAAAAATGAATTTAATTGGTTCTCCATATCAAATTATAATTGGCAAGCAAGCAGATGGAGAATTATTAGAGTTTAAAGAAATTGATAAAGAGGCAAAAAAAATTAGTTTAGCTGAAATTATTCAAATAATAAAAGAACTAAAAGCAATAAATTGATTTCTACATTAGAAAAAGAAATTACTTTCAGATTTTTAAAAGCCAGAAAAAAAGATGGTTTTTTAAATGTTATCTCAATCTTTTCATTTATTGGTATTGGCTTAGGAGTTGCAGTCTTAATAATAGTAATGTCTGTTATGAATGGGTTTCGTACAGAGTTAATTAACAAAATAGTTGGGTTTAATGCACATATCACTGTGGACCCTTATGAAAATAAAATAGAACTTGAAAAAATTAACCAAAACCTTCAAAGCATTTCCAAAGATTTAATTTTGAGTAATTCAGGTGAAGCAATAATAGTCAAAAGCGATACTTCAAAAGGTATTTTGTTAAGAGGATATAAAAGCAATGATTTTTCTAAGCTAGAAATTTTTGACAATAATCTTTTTTTGGGCAACAATGAAGTTTTAGCAAAAAATTACATTTCAATTGGTAAAGAATTAAGTTTTACACTTAACCTTGAAGTTGGAGACAGTATTACTCTGATGTCATCAGCTGGAGTTGAAACTATTATCGGTAATTTACCAAAACAAAAAACTTTTTTAGTTTCATCCATATTTGAGAGTGGACTGTTTGATTTTGATAATAATATAGCTTTTATTAATTTAAAAACTTTAGAAGAGTTTTTTAACTTAGATGATAAGGATAGAAAATTAGAAATTTATTTAAATAACCCTCAAAATATTGAATATCAAAAGACAGTTGTTCAGAATAATTTTCCAGATGAATTTGTTTATACATGGTCTGACATGAACAATTCTTTGTTTTCAGCATTAAAAGTAGAGAGAAATGTTATGTTCATTATTTTATCATTAATAATTATAGTTGCTGCATTCAATATAATTTCAGGTTTAACAATACTGGTTAAAAACAAAACACGAGATATTGCTATTTTAAAGTCTATAGGTGTCTTGAATAAATCTATTGTAAAAATATTTTTTTTAATCGGTGTAATCATAGGAACTTCAGCGACTATTTTTGGTATTATTTTGGGAGTAACTTTTTCATTATATGTAGAAAATTTACGTCAATTTTTGAGTACAATTTTCAATATAAGTTTATTTCCAGAAGAAATTTATTTTTTAAGCACCATGCCCTCTGAAATCAATCCATTATCAATATTTATAATTTCCTTATGCTCAATATTAATCACTATTATTGTTTCAATATTTCCAGCATTAAAAGCTGCCAAATTAGATCCAATCAAGGCTTTAAAATATGAATAACTTTATACAACTATCAAATATAACTAAATCTTTTGACTCTTTTAAAAAAGTTAAAGTTTTAAAAAAAGTTTCTTATACATTCAAAAGAGGTAAAATTTATTCTTTAATGGGTCCTTCAGGTTCTGGAAAATCAACTCTTTTAAATTTGCTTTCATTAATAGATAGACCTAGTTCAGGGTCAATAAGTATTGAAAATAAACAAATTAATTTCAATGATTCAAAAAAAAATGATATTTTAAGAGCTAATAAAATAGGTATAATTTATCAACAGGATAATTTACTTTCTGATTTTACAGCACTAGAAAATATATATCTTGCTGGTCTAGCTGCTGGAAATGATAAAAAATTATCATTATCTAAAGCTAAAAATTTATTAAAAAAAGTAAAACTTTTAAATAGATCTGATCATTATCCATCTCAGCTTTCAGGTGGTGAAAAACAAAGAATATCAATTGCTAGAGCATTAATTAATAATCCACAAATTATATTAGCTGATGAACCTACAGGAAGTTTAGATATCGAAACTGCAAAAGGAATTTTTGATGTTTTAAAAAAACAGATAAATTCAAATCGAATTATAATATTTGCAACCCATAATAGATTTTTTGCAAATAAGTCTGATTGCTTATTGGAAATAGTTAATGGTAATATAAAAACCATTAATGCATGAGTCTATAATTCAAAACTTTAATCACTTAAAAATTCATTCACAATATTCAATATGTGAAGGTGCAATTAAATTAGACGATTTGAAAGATTTTTCTAAAGAGAATAAAATTAGATCTTTAGGTTTATGTGACACATCAAATTTATGTGGTGCGTTAGAATTTGCAGAAAAAATATCAAAATCAGGAACTCAACCTATTATAGGAACACAAATAAATTTTAAATTTGGTGAAACAATAGGTTTATTACCATTATATGCTTTAAATGAAAATGGTTATAAAAGAATTATAGAACTGTCATCATTATCATACCTTAAAAATGATGAATCATCAGAACCTCACCTCAGCTTTAGTGAATTACTAGTTAAAGATAATGGTGTGGCATTGTTTTCAGGAACAATAAATGGATTATTTGGGCAGTTATTTAATAAAGGTAAATTTACTGAAATAAAGGAATTATATTTAAAATTAAAATCTAAATTTCAGGATAGGTTTTATATCGAAATCCAACGCCATAATGATCAAAATGAAACTGGTTTTGAAAAATTTAATCTTAATGAGTCTCTAAAATTAGAAATTCCAATTATTGCAACTAATGAAGTATTTTATATTAATAAAGATATGCATGAAGCGCATGATGCTTTAATTTGTATTAAAGAAAAAACATATATAAATGAAAAAAATAGAGTTAAATTTAGCAATCAACATTATTTTAAAAATAATTCTGAAATGTCTGAATTATTTGCTGATTTACCTGAAGCTCTAGAAAATAATTATAATTTCCCATTTCGTTGCAGTTTTAGACCATTATTTTCAAAACCCATTTTACCAAATATAAGTTCAGATAAAGGTGGTGATGCGAATGAAATTTTAAAAAAAAACTCTCTCCAAGGTTTAAAAGAAAAATTTAAAAAATTTTTTCAATTAAAAGATAAAAAACTTTTATCTGATGAAAATTATTTGATATACAAAGATAGATTAGATCATGAGCTAGATATAATAATAGAGATGAAATACGCTAGTTATTTTTTAATTGTATCTGATTACATAAAATGGGCTAAACAAAATGATATTCCAGTAGGACCAGGTAGAGGATCTGGAGCTGGATCGTTAGTAGCATGGTGTCTTTCAATTACAGATGTTGATCCAATTAAATTTAATTTAATATTTGAAAGATTTTTAAATCCTGATCGTATTTCTATGCCTGACTTTGATATTGATTTTTGTGAGGAAAAAAGGGATTTAGTTTTTGAATATTTAACAAAAAAATATAAAGATAGTGTTGCTCATATTATTACTTTTGGAAAATTAAAAGCTAGAATGGTTATAAGAGATGTTGGAAGAGTTTTAGGATTAGCCTATGGTTTTGTTGATAGTATTTCAAAAATGATACCTTTTGATCCTTCAAGACCTCAAAGTTTAACCGAATGTATTGCAAGTGAACCTAGACTACAAAAATTAATTAATGAAGATACAAGAGTAAAAAAACTTACTGATCTTTCCTTAAAACTAGAAGGATTAAATAGAAATGTTGCAACTCACGCTGCAGGTGTTGTGATTGCAGATAAAAAACTAACAGAAATTGTTCCATTGTACAAAGACGCTACCGCTAATTTATTATTACCTTCGACACAATTTGATATGTACTCAGCAGAAAATGCCGGTCTAATTAAATTTGATTTTTTAGGATTAAAAACATTAACGGTTATAAACAACACACAAAAGTTAATAAGAAAAAAAATTAAAGAATTTGATATAGAAAATATAGATTTCGAGGATGAAAAAGTTTTTGAATTATTATCTTCAGGAAAAACTGTAGGTTTATTTCAAGTTGAAAGTGCAGGCATGAGAGAAGCTTTAATACAAATGAAACCAAACCATATTGAAGATATTATTGCATTAGTTGCTTTATATAGACCTGGCCCTATGAGCAATATACCTACTTATAATGACTGTAAACATGGAAAGCAAACACCTGATTATTTACATCCATTGCTAGAAGACATTTTAAAACCCACATATGGAGTAATTATATATCAAGAACAGGTAATGCAAATTGCACAAAAATTATCTGGTTTTACTGCTGGTCAAGCAGATATTTTAAGAAGAGCTATGGGTAAAAAAAAAAGAGCTGAATTAGAAAAGCAAAAACAGAGTTTTATCGCAGGTGCTGTAAAAAATGGAATTAGTAAAGATGTGGCTGTAGGAATTTTTTTAAAAATAGAACCTTTTGCGGAATATGGGTTCAATAAAAGTCATGCTGCAGCTTACGCAATCATTTCTTATCAAACTGCATTCCTGAAAACTTATTATCCAAAAGAATTTATTGCGGCTTCAATGACTATGGATATTTCAAATCAAAATAAACTTAGTGAATTTTATGAAGAATTAAAAAGATTAGATATTGATGTCATAAGACCAGATATTAATGAATGTTTTGCTGATTTCAGAGCAATTGATGATAAATTTTATTATGCATTAGGTGGTATTAAATCAGTAGGTTATGAAGCCGTATCAAATATCGTTGACGAAAGATTAAAAAATGGAAAGTTTAAATCTCTCTCAGATTTTTTAAATCGCATAAACCCAAAAGATATTAATAAATTACAATTAGAGGGATTGGTTAAATCAGGATCATTTGACAATTTAAATTCAAATAGACAATCTTTATTTGTATCAATACCAAATTTTATTACAAAATCAAAAAATATTTTTGAAAATAAATCAGCTAATCAAATAGATTTATTTGGAGAAGGTGACAATCAAGAAAGTGATATAATTTCTAATATTGATGATTGGAAATTTGAGGAAAAGTTATCGAAAGAATTTGAAGCAGTAGGTTTTTTTATTTCTAACCATCCATTAAATCAATTTAAAGAAGTTTTTAATGATTATAAAATTAAAGATTATCAAACTTTTAATAATGATGATGATTTGAAAAATACCAATATTGCTGCAACCTTACTAAAAGTTAATGAAAGAAAAACTGCCAAAGGTAATGCATATGCAGTTCTTAAATTAACTGATCTTTCAAGTGTATTTGAATTGTTCATCTTTTCAGATATTTTAGAACTAAGTCGTAATGTTTTAATTGAAGGTAGTTCTTTAATTTTAACTTTAGTTAAATCTATTTCTAATGATGAAAACAGGCTCAAAAGAATAAATGTTCACAAAATTGGTTCTTTAAAAGATTTATTAAATAAATCAATTGAACAAGTAACATTTAATGTTAAATCTTTAAAAGAGTTAGAAGAAATTTCAAAATTTTTGACTAAAAAAGGTGATACAAAAGTAAACATCAAAATATCCAATAATGACACCAACTATAATATTATTTTGGAAAATAACAGAAATATAGACAGAAAAACTATAAATATTTTAAGAAATAGAGAAATATCAGCAATTATTAACTAAATTATACTTGTTTATTAAAAGGATTTTTTGTAAATAAGCATCAAATTAAATTAACACGCACACAGTTGTTGGTTTTATACCTCCGGTCCTTAATTGGAAATTACTGTGGTGGCTTAACCGGGAAAAAATATGAAGATACCTAACGTAACAATACAACAATTATTAGAAGCAGGCGTTCATCTTGGTCACAAGACATTAAGATGGAATCCAAAAATGAAAAAATATATTTTTGGAAAAAGAGACTCAATACATATTATTGATTTAACTCAAACTTTAGAACTTACAAAAATTGCATTAGAAAAAATTTATGACACTATTGCAAATAATGGTAAAATTTTATTTGTATCAACAAAAAAACAAGCATCAGAAGCTATTGCCGAAGTAGCAAAAGAAACTGATCAATATTTTGTAAATTATAGATGGCTTGGAGGAATGTTAACCAATTGGGGCACTATTTCGGGATCTATAAAAAAGATGAAAAAATATGAAGCAGATCTTGTAGCTGAAAATAGAGGCTTCACAAAAAAAGAACTTTTAAAAATGAGTGTCAAAAAAGACAAACTTCAAAGATCTTTAGGTGGTATTGCTGATATGAAAAAAACTCCTGATTTAGTATTCATAATTGATACAAATTACGAGTCTTTAGCCATTCAAGAGTCTGTTAAATTGGGAATACCAATTATTGCAATTTTAGACAGCAATTCTAATCCTGATGGTATAGATTTTCCAATCCCAGGAAATGATGATGCAAGACGCTCTATAGATCTTTATTGTAATTTAGTGAAAGAAACAATTGTAGCAGCAAAAAAATCTGCACCAAAAATAGAAATAAAAAAATCTACAGAAAAAAAAGATACAATTGAAAAGAAAAATAAAACTGTTGCTGAAATTGATAAAGAAAAATTAGAGGCAAAATTCTCAAAGAAGAAGGAAATTTTAAACTAAGATGAGTGATATTGAAAAAGTTAAAAAATTAAGGGAAGCAACAGGTGCAGGATTTAAAGATTGTAATTTAGCAATTAAAGAATCTGATGGGGATCTTGATAAGGCTGTTGAAATTTTAAGAATAAAAGGAATCTCAAAAGCTTCAAAAAAAATGTCTCGTGATGCTAAAGAAGGTCTTGTAGCTATTAGTGGAAACGAAAAAAAAACATCTATTATTGAGGTTAATTGTGAAACTGACTTTGTTGCTAAAAATGATGATTTTATAAATTTTGTTAAAGAATTAAGTGAATTAAATAATGAAAAAGACTCCAATATTAATGAACTTAAAAAAAGTAAAATGAAAAATGGCATAACTGTAGAAGACACACTTGTTGCTTTGATAGCTAAAATTGGTGAAAAAATTACAATTGGAAAAACAAAAACAATTTCTAATTCAACATCAACTAATTTTCAATACTTACATACTGTGGTAAAAGATAACTTAGCTAAACTTGCAGTGGTTGTATCTTTAGAAACAAAAGATGATTCTGAAGTAATTAAAACTTTTGGTAAACAATTGTCAATGCATATAGCTGCATCAAATCCTTTAGCTTTAGAGTCAAACTTGATAGACAAAGCTATTATTGATAAAGAACAAGAATTAGTAACTGAAGAGCTTAAAAACTCAGGAAAACCAGAAGATATTGCTAAAAAAATAAGTTTAGGTAAGATGAACAAGTTTAAAGAAGAAAATGCTCTTTTAACTCAAGCTTGGGTTATGGAACCTAAAAAAAAAGTCCAAGATATTTTAAAAGAACTTTCTATAAATGATCTTAAGATCAAAGAGTTTAGTAGAATTAAAATAGGTGAATAAATGTTTGATGAAAAATCTCATAGCCTTAAGATGGACAAAGCTATTGAAGTATTTTCTAAAGAGTTATCATCACTAAGAACAGGAAGAGCAAATGCAGCAATGCTGGACCTTGTAAGAGTTGATGTATATGGTCAAAAAATGCCAATTAACCAGGTAGGAAGCATTACTACTCCAGAACCAAGAATGATAAATATTCAAGTTTGGGATCAAAATAATGTTGCATTAGTTGATGCGGCTATCCAAAAGTCAGAATTAGGACTAAATCCACAAATAGATGGTCAATTAATAAGACTACCTGTACCAGAATTAAACGAAGAAAGACGAACAGAATTAAAAAAGTTAATAAAATCAATGGGTGAAAAGTGCAAAGTTTCTATAAGAAACATCCGAAGAGATGCAAATGAAGAATTAAAGAAATTATTAAAAAATAAAGAAATAGGTGAAGATGAAGAAAAGTCATTTGAAAAAAATGTTCAAAATATTACAGATAAACATATTTTAATCGTTGATGATAAAATCTCATCTAAAGAAAAAGAAATAATGACTATATGAATCCTTTAAAACATGTCGCCATTATCATGGATGGTAATGGAAGATGGGGATTAAAAAAGAAGAAAAATAGAAATTTAGGTCATAAAGAGGGGTTAAAAACAGTCGAAAAAATTATTCAAGAAAGTGTGAAAAATAAAATAAAATTTCTTACTTTATATGCATTCTCAACAGAAAATTGGAAAAGGCCAAAAAACGAAATAAATTATTTGTTTAACTTATTAGAAACTTTTTTAGAAAATAAAATAAATCAATTAAATAAACAAAATATAAAATTTAAAGTTATAGGAATAAAAAATTTTTCAAAAAAACTTAATAAACTACTTATTCAATCGGAAAAAAAAACCTACAAAAATACCAGTTTACAGATTAATTTAGCTCTAAATTATGGTTCAAAAATAGAAATATTGAATGCATTTAAAAAGTTAAAAAAAAAAAATGAATTAATTAATGAAAAAAATTTAACAAATTATTTATATACCAAAAATATACCAGATCCGGATATACTGATTAGAACTGGTAATACAAAAAGATTAAGTAATTTTCTATTATGGCAATTAGCATATTCAGAAATTTTTTTTGAAAAAAAATTATGGCCAGAATTTAATGAAAATGATTTCAAAAAAATAATATTTAAATTTAAAAAAATAAAAAGAAACTACGGTTCTATATAATGAAAAATGAAACATTTAATAGATTTTTAAGTTCAATTATAGTTATACCAATTACATTCTTTTTTATAATTAAAGGATCAATTCTTTTTATCTTTTTTCTATCAATTTTTTTCATAGCATCATCATATGAATGGAAAAAAATGACAGAAAAAAAACCCTACTTTATACCTGGAATAATTTTTTTATTCCTATCCACATATAGTGCATATTTGATGAGAGGATATGATATTGAAAATTTATTTTTTTTTCTTGTAGTTATTGTAGTTTGTATAGCAACTGATATTGGTGGATATACATTTGGAAAAATTTTCAAAGGACCAAAGCTTACAAAAATTAGTCCAAATAAAACATATTCTGGAATGTTAGGTAGCTTTATATTTAGTATTATTTTTGTAAATATTTTTTTATTTTTTTGGGATAAAAAAATTTATTTAGTTGAATCGATTATTCTAGAAAATACATTCCATTTAGTATTGATTTTATCTATATCACTTGTTAGTCAAATTGGAGATTTATTCATTTCTTATTTTAAAAGATTGTCTAAAGTTAAAAATACAGGAAAACTAATACCAGGTCATGGAGGCTTGCTTGATAGAGTTGATGGGATGATATTTGCAGTACCTTATTCATATCTAATTTTTAAAATTTTATTATGATTAAAAAAAAAATTTCTATATTTGGGTCAACCGGTTCAATTGGAAAATCTCTAATAAATATTTTAAAAAAAGACAAAAAAAATTTTGAAGTAGTTCTACTTACTGCTGATAAAAATTATAAAGACCTTATAAAACAAGCTAAACTTTTTAATGTAAAAAATTTGATTATTAAAAATGAAAAAAGTTATAATATTTTAAAAAATAGCCCTTTATCCAAAAAAGTTAATATCTATAAAGATTTCACTAAAATCAAAAAAATATTTAAAAAAAAAAATGATTTTATTATGAGCGCAATTAGTGGTTTAAGTGGATTGGAACCTACACTTATTTCAATAAAGCATACTAAAAACATGTTAATTGCTAATAAAGAGTCTATAATTTGTGGATGGAATTTAATCGAAAAAGAATTAAAAAAAAATAAAACTAATTTTATTCCAATTGACTCAGAACATTTTTCAATATTTAGTCTATTAGAAAATAATCGCACTGATTCAATTGATAAAGTTTACATAACAGCATCTGGTGGTCCATTCATAGACTTTCCTAAAAAAAAATTTAAGAAAATTAGCCCTAAAGAAGCATTAAAACATCCTAGTTGGCAAATGGGAAAGAAAATTTCTATAGACTCTGCAACTTTAATGAATAAAGTTTTTGAAGTTATTGAGGCAAAAAAAATTTTCAACTTAGATTATAAAAATATCTCAATTTTAACTCATCCTAACTCATATGTTCACTCAATAATTAAATTCAATAATGGTTTAACCAAAGTTCTTATTCATGATCCTGACATGACAATACCAATTTTTAATTCTATATATTGCACAAATAAAAAAAATATCAATTCAAAACCACTAGATATAAAAATTTTAAATAATCTAAATTTAAAAAAAGTTGATATTAATAAATTTCCTCTAGTAAATTTAATTAAAATACTACCAAAAAATAACTCTTTATTTGAACCAATAATTACATTTTTTTCAATAATTGTATTATGACCAATTGAACAATTTTTTCCTATTTTAACATTTTTGCCTATCAAAACATTTTTTCCAAATTTTACTTTTTTCTTTAAAGTTGTTTTAGAAATATCTTTTACGGAGTCATCAAAATCATCAACAATTGAGTTTGGATAAAATTCTTTTGTAATTTTTGCCATTGTTAATAATACATTTTTAACAATTATTTTTTTACATGAACTTGGTAGAAACTGAGAAAGATTATCTAAGGTAATACAGTAGGATGCTTTTGTTTTTGATGCTAATTCAGAATAATTCTTTGAGTGAAAAAAAGTTAAATCCTTATCAGTAGCATTTGCTAAATCAGAAACATTGTAGATTTTATTTTTTTTAAAATTTTCTTTATTTTCAATATTAGTCTTACTTAATAATTTTTCTATTTTAAAAGGACCAACATTTTTAAAAAATGGATTTAACATAATAGAATATCTATCAAAAGTTTTGATATTCTTTGTATCAACTATTATTACTAATTATTTTCTATCAACTATAGTGGCTGACCATTGAGCATCAGCCATTTTCTTTTCACCTACAAAAGCTTCACCTTTATATTTCCATACACGACCATGAGATCTAACAGCTTCAATTTTGAGTTCTAGTTTACAATCAGGAATAACTGGGTTTCTAAATCTTGCCTTTTCAACACTCATTAAATAAACAAGTTTATTTTCATATTCTTTTTTATCAATACCATGAGCTGTTAATGCGGCAGCTGCTTGACCAAATGCCTCAACTATCAAAACTCCAGGTAAAACTGGATTTTCTGGAAAATGACCTTGAACGTAAAATGCATCTTTTTTAACATTCATAATAGCTGTTGCTGAGTGTAGTTCTTTGATATCTCTTAATTCATCAATCAATAACATTGGTTCTCTATGGGGAAGCAAATTTATAATTTGAGATTTATTTAAATTCATATTTTTAGCTTTTATTAAATAAAACTAATATTTCTTTTGTTATATCAAGTGTATTTTTTCCAATTAGAAGATTTTCTTTTCTAAAAATCATAGATATAGAATTTTCTTTAGAATAATTTTCTAGAGTAGATTTTAATGTGGTAGCAAATTCATCTCTACTTTTTTTTTGGAAGTTTCTTAAATCTTCATTTTTTTTTGAAAGTATTTGATTATACTTTTTTAGATTATCTTCAAGTTGGACCAATTTTTTTCTAAATTCTGATTCAGCTAAAACATTTTTTTGAGC
>JACWCY010000007.1 GCA_014654455.1 Pelagibacterales bacterium SAG-MED01 | reverse complement strand
AAAAAAGAGTTTTATCATTATCTTAAAACTTCTAATCTTTCATTAGTAATACCTAAGATTAAAGACAAATATATAGTAGTATCTCAAAAAAGAGGTTTAATAATTTATATTTAGTTGGAGGTACTTGGCGATCATTATTTAAATTACATCTTTTTCAAAATAATCATCCGGTACATATAATTCATCAATATAGCATTGATAATAATGTTTTATCTAAGTTTGTTGAAAAAATTTCTTCTTTTAATAAATCTAAACTTAAAACAGTTGAATATATTTCAAAATCTAGAACACCATATTTACCTTATAGTTGCATTATACTTGATGAAATTATGAGAGCTACAAATCCAAAAAATATTATTTGTTCTATAAGTGGTTTGCGTGAAGGTTCTTTATCAATTGACTATTTTAAAGATGTAAAAGACTCAGAAATTTTTCATAAAGCTCTTGAGAATGTTGCGAAAAAAAGAGGTGATTTAGGATCGAATTATAAAAAATATTATGATTTTATTCAGCCAGTTTTTGAAGGAAATGAGCACTTTAATAAGAAGTTATTATATTTGTCATGTGTATTAAGTCATATGGATTGGGGATTAGGCGCATTTCAAAAAGCCGAATTAGTATTTCAAGAAACGATTAACACCCCATTACTTAGATTAACTCACAAAGAAAGAATACAATTAGCTTTGTCGTGTTATTGGCGCTACTGCAGTATCAAATATAATCCAAAAATGGAGTATCTAACTTTTTTAAATAATAATGAAATTTTTTCAAGCAAACAAGTGGGAGCGGCATTGAGATTTTCACAATCATTGACCTCGATATCTACGATATTCCTTGAAGAATTTAAATTATATAAAAGAGGTAATGCTGTATTTTTGAAAATTCCATCACAACATCAAGAAATAATCTCAAAACAAGTTACTAAAAGATTTAAAGCTCTTGCTAGAGAATTATTTTTGGAACCAAGAGTAATTTACTCAAATAATTCAAAATAAACTGAAGTTAATTAAACTTTAACAATAAGTAAATTATTTTGTAACCTAGTTTATCTATAAGGATTTTAACAAAATTTAAGATATTAAGTCTCATCATTTTCCTCCTAATAGTTAAATTTTGTTAATTAACTACTTACTTCCTTCTCAATAGAGAGAAGGAAGTAAGACGATTTATTTTATATTAATTATTTATAGATGCAGGAGACTGCTCTGCTTTTTTAGCAAGTTTTTTTGCTTTTTTTTCTGCAACCTTTTTTTCTAAACCAGCAATTTTAATATTAACATTTGATAACTTTTTCTCTTTAGCTGTAATTTTATTTTTCAGTCTATCAATTGCTTTTAAAATTTTTGTTTTTTTCTTCTCATTTTTTTTTAATTTTTTTCCCATTTTCACCTCCAAATTATTATTATATGACTAATTTAATCACATAATTCATAAATCTAAAAGTTAATTTGATACAACCTGTAGTTTATAGATTTTTAATATTTTTTATTAAATATAAAAACATTGCTATGTGAGAACTATTATCAAATTTTTGATTTAATATTAATTTAAATATATCGCTTTGATTAAACAGATGAATTCTAATACCTTTTTCTGGCTTTGAAATTTTTATTAAGTCTTTCGTAAAATAACCAGTAATTTTAGTAGTTAATCGCCCAGGCTCAGTATAAAAAGTTATAATTTTACTCAATTTTGATCTTGATTTATACCCTGTTTCTTCTTTTAATTCCTTATGAGCTGATTGTAGAGTTGTTTCTTTTTTTTCTACTATCCCAGAAGGAAACTCATAATTAATTTTGTTAATCGGAACTCTTTTTTGAGATACTACTATATATTTGTCTTTAATCTTAGGTATTACTAATGAAAGATTAGAAGTTTTAAGATAATGATAAAACTCTTTTTTCTTAAATTTTTTGTTAATTAAACTTATTCGATTGGTAAGTTTTATATTTTTCAATTTTTCTCTAAAAATAACTTTTTAACAATAAATACAGCAATTAACATTCCGATAAGCTCAGCTAAAATATAATAAGGAGTGTTTAAATAACTAATACCAGTAAAAGACTCTGTAAATGTTCTAGCAATTGCAACAGCTGGATTTGCAAATGAAGTTGAAGAAGTAAACCAATAACCAGCAGTAATATAAAGACCAACACTAGCAGCAACAGCAATTTTACCTGACTTCATGGAGCCAAAAATTATTATTATAAGACCTAATGTTGCTATTATCTCAGATGTGAATATGTAAATTCCATCTCTTGACTTAGTAGATAATTCATAAATTTCATGTTCAAAAAAGAAATTAGCTAAACCAACACCAATCAAGCAACCAACCAATTGAGCAATAATATAAAAGGGTAATAGTTTCTTTTTTAATTTACCTGTTATTGTCATTGCGATACTTACAAATGGATTAAAGTGAGCTCCTGATACATCAGCAAATACTGTAATAAGGACAAATAAACCTGCTCCTGTTGCTATTGTGTTTGCAATTAACATTACAGCAACGTCATTAGTTAAGTTTTCAGCCATTAAACCTGAGCCAACAATAATCATTACCAAAAAACAACTGCCTAATAGTTCAGCAAGAAAATAACGACTTTTATTTTTCATTAATTAGTTCCTTTATTCTTTTATGAATATTATTGTAAACTTTTTCTATTATTTCATCTTTTTTATTCAAGTCATTTGTTTCATTAAGTAATTTAACAGGATCCTCTATATCCCAATGAATTATCTGATCTTTATTTGGCCAAATAGGACAGACTTCATTATTGGCATTATTACAAACTGTAATCACATAATCCATTTTTATCTGACTTTTGATAAATACATTAAAATTTTTAGACTGATAATTTGAAAGATCGTAATGTTTTGATAATAAATAATTCTTCACATCTTCATTAATTTTTCCTGTTGGATTACTTCCAGCACTAAAACCTTTATACAAATCGTCATACTCGTTGTTTATTATACTTTCAGCAATAATACTTCTGGCTGAATTACCTGTGCATACGAACAATATATTCTTCATTTAAAAAATAACTTTATAAATGCCAATTACAAACAATGGAATTTGTAACCCAAAGTTAGTTAAAATTGCTTTATCTTTGCTCACAAATCCTGCAATAGTCCATCCAACAACTCCTAATCCATGAAAATAAATATTTAAAGGATATATATTTAAGTTTGTAAGAAGTATTCCTACTAAAACTAAAAACGTACTGATCCACTTAAGATATTTTTTTATAAACATATTTTCTCCTTCTTATTTATTATTATATTAATGTTACAAATTTATTAAGGCTTAACAGTATTAGAGAAAATTAGTTATATATTTATGAATAAAGAAACCAATAATTAACAATCCTAGGCCTGCGCCATAAATCATTAAGAAATTCATATTTAAAGATTTTGCAAAGAAGAAGGGTAAAAAAAATAGATAACTTACAGGTACAGCAACCAATATACTTTTAGTAAATAGAATTGTTTTTTCTATATCATTGTGTTCGTAGTAAGAAAAAGCAATAGCTATAAGCGATACAAGTGGAAGAGCTATTATAAATCCAGCTAATTTCGGATTTTGTCCAGATAACCAGCTTGCAAAGGCAATAATTAGAGCAGCACCGATAACTTTAGCAATGAATAGAATCATAGATAAATATTATATCATTTTTCTTGACTTATTGTTGTGATGTTATAACATAACAATATGTCAAATAAGGAATTAGTCTTTAATATTATAAAAAAATCTTCAAAGCATTTAACTGCTTATGAGATATTAGATAAGCTTCAAAAGGTTAAAAAAACACAACCTATGACAGTTTATAGAGCTCTTGATAGCTTAATAGAAGAAGAACGAATTCATAAATCTAATCAAACAAAAACTTTTATGCTGTGCAATCATTTACATTCAAAAAATCACAGTACAGCAATCGCCATATGTAAAAGATGTGGAGATACAGAGGAGTTAAAATCTAGTCTTTTTGAAAGTTTGTTTAAAAAAAACAACGTAAAAAAATATGATTTTAATACATTTAACATGGAAGTTTTAACTACTTGTAAGGAGTGCAATTAATGAAAAAAATAAGTTTTTTAACTTTAGCAATGTGTATTTTTGGTTTTACATTTGTTAGAGCAGCAGAAGGTCATTCACATGAATTACCAGAGTTTCTTCACTTTATGGAAGAACTAATAGAAGAACATAGCATTTTAAGAGGAGCAACTTTTGGCTTTATTCACACATTAATACCTTTAATTGGATTTTATACTGGTTGGAGTATCAATAGATTTCTTAAAATTATCTCTAATGGAGCGATTGCTGGTATAGTTGGAATAGTTTTAGCTCATATCATTGCAGATTTTATAGCAGCTTTAGCTGATCCAGATTTACAAAGTGCTGCATATGGAATTGTTATCGGTGGTTTCCTTCCATTATTGGCAGTTCCTTTTTTAGAGAAATATGTCACTAAAAGCAGATATCATACAGTTGTTGGTGATCACGAAGATCTAAAAAAAGATTTGAAAAGAAAACATAGATAGTATTTAATGTAAGGGTGAGTACGGTTTCCCTTACATTAGATGAGATTTTTGATTTAGCTAAAAAGACTTTATTAGCTAATGGCTGTGATGATGAAACAGCATCTATATTATCAGATTTGATCAGAAATGCTGAACGTGATGGTTCTTTATCTCATGGTTTATTTAGATTGCCAGCTTATGTAAGTGGTTTAAAAAGTGGAAAAATTAATGGCAAAGGAAAACCAGAGGTTAAAAAGATTTCAGCATCAGTAATTAAAGTTCAAGGTAATAACTGTTTGGCACCAGTTGTTTTAAATAAAGGTTTGCCTGAATTAGCTAAAGCTGCAAAAGAAAATGGTGTAGCAGTGCTTGCAATAAATAATTCTCACCATATGGCTGCTATGTGGCCTGAAACAGAAAAATTAGCAGAAGAAGGTTTAGTTGCTTTTGCTTGTACATCTTATAAGCCCGCTGTAGCACCTGCTGGTGCAATCAAACCATTGTTTGGTACAAATCCAATTTCATTTGCTTGGCCTCGGCCTGGAAAAACGCCGGTTGTTTATGATATGGCAACAGCATCGATGGCAATGGGAGAAGTCCAAGTTGCCAAAAGAGAAGGGCACAAAGTTCCACTAGGAACTGGTTTAACAAAAGAGGGAAAAGATACTACTGATCCAGGAGCTATAGCTGATGGAGGTGTATTACTTCCTTTTGGTGGTTACAAAGGCTCTGCAATTGCAATGATGGTTGAATTAATGGCTGGTGCTTTAGTTGGTGATAATTTTAGTTTTGAAACTGCTGCTAAAGATAACAATGATGGTGGTCCACCTAGTGGAGGTGAATTTATTTTAGCTATATCACCAGATAAAACTGCAGGAACAAGTTGGCAAAAACATGCAGATGAATTCTTTGATAAAATGAAATCAATGGGTGATGTAAGACTACCTGGTGAAAGAAGACATAAAAACAGACTAGACAAAGGTCCTCGTAATATAAATGAGGAATTAGTTAATAAAATAAAATCGTTAAGCTAATTTAATTTCAATTGGAGTGTGGTCAGAGGGCTTTTCTCTTCCTCTCGGGTCTTTATTAATATTTATAGATTTAACTTGATCGATTAAAGAATTTGATACTAAAAAGTGATCTATTCTCATACCATTATTTTTTTGCCAAGCTCCTCTCATATAGTCCCAAAAAGTATAACCTTCTTTTGTTTCATTAAAATGTCTATAAACATCGCTTAAACCTAAATTAAGCATTTCTCTAAATTTTTTTCTTATTTCTAATCTGTACAAAGCATCATCTTCAAAGCTTTTTACATTATAAACATCTTCAGCAGCCGGAATAACATTAAAATCACCCGCAAGAATTATATTAGAATTTTTTTTAGATAAAGTTTTTAACTGTTTTATTAATTGATCCATCCAATTTTTTTTATAGTCATATTTTTCTGTATCAACTGGATTTCCATTAGGAGTATAAATATTAATTAATTGAACAACTTTTTTCTTATATTCAACCTCAGCAGAAATTATTCTAGATTGTTTTAATTTATCTTTAATTAAATCTGTTCTTATATTTTTTAATTTTCCTTTTGAAATAATAGCAACACCATTATAACTTTTTTGACCAAATACATGACTTTCATAATCCATAGATGAAAAATCATCATAAGGAAAATTTATATCTTCGGTTTTGATCTCCTGCATCATTAAAATATCTGGTTTATACTTTAAAAGATAACTTTTGATATTTTCAATACGAGCTCGCACGGAATTTACATTCCAAGATGAAATTAGCATTAAAGAGAGAAAGAAACACCACAACCACAAGATGATTTAGTTTGTGGATTGGTTATTTTAAATTGTTCACCTATTAGTTCTGAAACATAATCAACCTCTGATCCTTTTAAAAGATCTGCAGATGCTTTATCAATTAGAATATTTTCAAAATTTAAATCATCTGCAGCTTTTGATTGATCAAATGTAAATTCATATTGAAATCCTGAGCATCCACCACCTTTAATGGCGATTCTAAAAAAGGACCCTTTATCTTTTTTAGACAATAGACTATTGATCTGTTTTAGTGCTTTATCAGTAAATTTAATTTCTTTTATCATTATTGATCACTGGTATTACTAATATAATACTTATTAATTTATTTTAAAGGATGAAAAAATACTCAAACATTGGTCTATTTAAAAGCAAAGGCAGAATTTATAATGAATCTACATCAAAATATAGAAGCCCTTTTCAAAGAGATAGAGATCGTATAATTCACAGTGCTTCGTTTAGAAGACTAAAACATAAAACACAAGTTTTCGTTAATACAGAAGGAGATCATTACCGAACAAGAATAACTCATTCAATCGAAGTAGCTCAAATAGCTAGATCTATTGCAAGATATCTTAAACTTAATGAGGATTTAGCTGAAACATTAAGTCTTGCTCATGATTTGGGTCATACGCCATTTGGTCATGCAGGTGAAGACGCGTTAAATGAGTGTATGGAAGATCATGGTGGTTTTGATCACAATTTACAAACTTTACGTATTGTTATGTTTTTAGAAAATAAATATTTAAAATTTAACGGATTGAATCTTTCAATTGAGACTATTGAGGGACTTTTAAAACATAATGGTCCAGTAAACGATATAGATTTAGTTGATAGATTAATAGGTGTTAAAAATTTGAAAAATAAAATTAATTTTAATACATACCCATCAATAGAAGCTCAAATTTCAGCAATTTCTGATGACATAGCTTATAATAATCATGATATTCAAGACGGGATAAATGCAAATTTATTTAGAATTGAAGAGTTGGCTGAAATTAATTTTTTTAGCAATATTTATAAAAAATATAAGAAAAAAATTAATAAACAAAATTATAAAGTTGTTATTTATCAAATTATAAGGGATTCGATTGATTTTATGATTAAAGATTTAATAAATAATACGAAAAAAAATTTTAATTTTAATGATATTAAAACATATAAAGATGTTAACAAAACAAATTTTTTATTAGTTGATTTTTCTGATAAAGTTAAAAATTCTGAAAATGAAATTAGATATTTTTTAAAGACAAAAATGTACAATAATAAAAAAGTATTAGATAAAAATAACAAAGGAAAACAAATAGTTAAGAAGTTATTTAATAAGATAAAACAAAATCCAAAAAAATTTATTTCAAAAGAACAGTTATCTAAAAATAAGCACAGAGCAATTTCAGATTTTATATCTGGAATGACTGATCGATATGCAATTAACCTTCATAATGATATCAAATGAATATTTTTGATCAGTATTTAAATAAAATTAAAAAAATTCTTTTAGATTTATCAAAAAATGGAGATTTAATTTTACCAGATAAGCTAGATGGAATTACCACTGAAATACCTCCATCAAAATTTAATAGTGATATCTCAACTAATGTGGCAATGGTTTTATCTAAGTTAAACAAAAAAAACCCAAATGATTTGGCTATCATTTTAGTTGAAGCTATCAAGAAAAACGATCCTTTAATTGAGGATATATCAGTAGTTAAACCAGGTTTTATAAATATAAAATTTAAAACTGTTTTTTGGACAAACTTTGTAGAAAAAATTATAAAAAATTCGAAATCGTTTGGAATAAATACAAATGAAAAAAAGAAAAATTATTTAATTGAGTTCGTATCAGCCAATCCAACAGGTCCCTTACATGTAGGTCATTGTAGAGGAGCAATTATAGGTGATGTAATTTCTAATATTTTATTATTCAATAATCATAAAGTCACTAAAGAATATTATGTAAATGATTATGGAAATCAAATTATAAATTTTACAAAATCTGTTTATTTTAGAATAAGAGAAATTATTTTTAATGAACCATTTCCTTCCAACAATGAAGACTTATATCCTGGTGATTATTTAATCAATTTTGCCCAAAACATAATTAATTCAAATAAAAAAATTGACTTCAAAGATTTTGATAAAGTTTTTGATGAATTAACTGTTTTATCAATTGAAGAAGCTTTAAAATTAATCAAAGATAACCTTAATACTCTAGGTATAAATCATGACAAATTTATAAGTGAAAAAAAATTAGTTAACAATCAAGAAGTTGAAAAAGTTATTGATTTTCTTCATAAAAATAATTTTGTTTATAAAGGAAAAATTAAAGCTCCTGCAGGAGAAGATAATAATAAATGGATAGAAAGAGAACAGTTACTTTTCAGATCTACTGATTTTGGAGATGATAAAGATAGAGCATTGCAAAAATCTGATGGTGCTTGGACTTATTTTGCTAGTGATGTTGCATATCATAAAAATAAATTAGATAGAAAATTTGATTATCTGATTAATATTTTAGGCGCTGATCATGCGGGGTATATTAAAAGAATTTCTTCTTCAGTTGAAGCTTTATCAAATACAAAAGGAAAATTGATTTGCAAAGTAAGCCAATTAGTTAAACTTATTAAAGACAAAAAACCTTTCAAAATGTCTAAAAGAAAAGGCGACTATATAACTGTAGATGATTTAGTTAATGAAGTAGGAAAAGATGCAACAAGATTTATTATGCTAAATAGGAGTAGTGATGTAGAACTTGATTTTGATTTTGATAATGTGATTGAAAAATCTAAGGATAATCCTCTTTATTATGTCCAGTATAGTTATGCAAGAATTGCTTCTGTTTTTAGACATCTCAATAAAGATTTAAAAGCTGACATAAAAATAAATAATTATGATTTTCATTACACGAATGATGAAATCAAAATTTTAAAAAAGATATCTGAATGGCCAGAATGTATTGATGCCGCTAGTAATAAACTTGAGCCACATAGAATACCAACATATTTATTTGAACTTGCATCTTTATTTCATTCGTACTGGAACTTAGGAAAAGACAATCCAGATAAAAGGTTTATTAGTGAACAAAAAAAAATTACAGATGATAAATTAGTTTTTTTAAAGGTTATTTCTAATGTAATTAAATCTGGAATGGATATTGTCGGTGTTTCAGCTCCTGAAAAAATGTAATGCTTAAAGAAATAAAATATTTAATATTTATGTTAATAATTTTTTTATTTTTGTTTTTTACAGGTAGATACTATTTTTCAGAAGAAAATAAGAAAAATTCATATAGGTCTCTGACTACCATTGATGAAAAGATCTCTACATATGCAGAAAAATTACCTGTTTTAGAAGATGATACTAAAAATATCATAGAGTACGTTGAGCAATCAAATAAAAATAAGACAAAAAAATTTAATTTTTGGAAATTACTTGAAAATAATGAATAATCGTCGATCATTTATAGTTGGTATTAAATCTACTAAACTTTCTAGAAAAGAAAGAGTTTTTTTAAAAAAATATAAACCCTGGGGTGTAATTTTGTTTACTAGAAATATTGAAAGTCTCAAGCAAACTTTAAAATTAACTTCTTCAATTAGAGAAATTTTTAATGATAAAAAATATCCAATATTAATTGATCAAGAAGGTGGACGCGTAAATAGATTAAAAAATATAATTTCTTTTGATAATCTTACTTCTGAATTTTTTGGTCAAAAATATATTAAAAATTATAAAGAATTTAAGTTCTTTTATAAATTGTACATCGATAAAACTTCATATTTACTTAAATTAATAGGAGTAAATATAAATACTGTTCCTGTTTTGGATTTAAGGGTTAAAGGTGCTTCAAATATTATTGGAGACAGATCATTTTCAATAGATCCAAAAATAGTATCAAAAATAGGCAATTATTGTATTAAATATTTTCATGAAAATGGAATTGGTACCGTAATTAAACACATTCCAGGTCATGGATTAGCTAAAGTAGATAGTCACAATTTTACACCAGTGGTAAAACAAAAAATGAATTTTTTATCAAAGAATGATTTTTTTCCTTTTAAAAAGAAAAAAACTTTTTTTGCAATGACAGGACATATTATTTTTAAAAAGATTGATAAAGAAAATACTGTCACTCATTCTAAAAAATTAATCAAATTAATTAGAGATAAGATAGGTTTTAAAAACATCCTAATTTCTGATGATTTATCTATGAAAAGTTTGAAAGAAACTCTTAAAGAAAATACAATTAGAACGTTTAATGCAGGTTGCAATTTAGCACTTCATTGTAATGGAAATTTTAATGAAATGGAGATAGTTGGAAAAAACTCTCCTTTAATTAATAAATTTATTTGTAAAAAAACATCACAATTTTATAAAATTTTAAGCTAGTATTGCATCATGATAGAAAATGAATCCGCTCTATTTAAAGTAAATGTTGAAAATTACAATGGTCCTTTAGATGTTTTACTTGATCTAGCAAAAGCTCAAAAAGTTAATCTAGAAAATATATCAATTACAAAATTAGCTGACCAATTTCATGATTTTATTACAAATGAAAAAGATTTGAATTTAGAAGTTGCATCTGAATATTTGCTAATGGCCACTTGGTTAGCTTATTTGAAATCTAAATTATTATTACCAGGAACACCAGAAGAGGAATTTAAAGTTCAAGAAGTTGCGGAAAAATTAAAGTTACAACTAAAAAAACTAGAGTTAATTCGATTATTATCTGAACAAATGCTTAAAAGAAAGAGACTAGGAAGAGAAATTAGAACTAGAGGTAGTAGATCTGGGATTAGGCCAATTTATAATAGTGAATATAAGATAAATTTATTTGAATTATTAAAAACATACTCAACGATAATTATGACAAAGGATTTTCAAAAAATGAATATTCCTAAGCTGCCAGTCTTTACAACAGAAGAAGGAATAAAAACAATAAAAGAGTTTTTTGGTAAATTGTTTGATTGGAAGAAATTAGACGATTTAATACCTAAAAATTTTAAAAAAGAATCTAGATACAAAAAAACGGGTAAGGCTGGTATATTTGCAGGTTCTTTAGAACTTGTAAAAGAAGGAAATCTGAAGATTAAACAAGAAAAACTTTTTGATGATGTCTATATTAAAGAAAACAAATGATTAAAAAAAAAATTAAAAAAAAAGATAATGTTATAAATTTTCCTAATAAATTATCTACTATAGAAAAAGAAATTGAAGCGATAGTTTTTGCTGCGGCTGAACCATTAGATATTGTTACTATTGAAACTAAAATTTCAAAAAAAACTGATGTTGAAAAAGTATTATTAAAATTACAATCTGAGTATTCAGATCGTGGTATTAATTTAGTTTGTATTTCAAAGAAATGGTCTTTTAGAACCTCACCAAACTTATCCAACTTGATGACCCAGGAAAAAACTGTTGAAAAAAAATTATCAAGGGCTGCAATTGAAACTCTAGCAATTATCGTTTATCATCAACCAGTAACTAGAGCTGAAATTGAGGAGATAAGAGGTGTTGCATTTGGTACCAATACACTCGAAATATTAATGGAACTCAATTGGGTAAAGCCAGGAGGTAGAAAAAATGTTCCAGGAAAACCTATTCAGTACATAACAACAGATGATTTTTTAAGTCATTTCAACCTTCAAAAATTATCTGACTTACCAACAGTTGATGAGTTAGGGGCGGCAGGTTTAATTGATAGTACCAATATTGATAACGCAATTTTTGGAACAGGTAAATTTTATAGGGAAAAAAAAGATGATGATAAAGAGGACATTTATTCAAATATCGATGAAATGTTGAGTAGCACTCTTGATTCAGATGATAGCAAATAGATCAGTAATATCATTACTTAAAAAAAAGGCACTTTAAAATTATTGATAAAAAGGTTATAAGTTTTCTATGAGCATTGGAATTTGGCAAATAGCAATTGTTGTAATACTTGTAGTGTTATTATTCGGAAGAGGCAAGATATCTAGCCTAATGGGTGATGTTGCCAAAGGAATTAAAAGTTTTAAAAAGGGCATGGCATCAGACGTTACTGATGATAATGATCCTAAAAATATTTCTGACGAAAATCAAGACTCAAATAATAAAGAATAAATCGCATGCCTACTATTGGTTGGTTTGAGATTTTAATTATAGTAGCTATAGCTATTATTGTACTTGGGCCTAAAGACTTTCCAGTTATGTTAAAAAAAGTTGGTTCATGGATTGGTACTGCAAAAAAATATATTAATAATATTCAAGATGAAGTTTCAAATATTGATATTGAAGATAATCATATAGAAAAAAAAGAAGATAAAAAAGATGAGTCATGAAGAAAAAGAAGGTGGCTTTATTAGTCACTTATCAGAATTAAGAAAAAGATTAATTCATAGTTTTATTTTTCTTATAATTTTTTTTATAGCTTGTTATTTTTTTGCTGAACATTTGTATGGTTTTCTAGTGGAACCTTTTGCTAAAGCTGTAAAAAATGATGGAACTGATAGAAGATTAATTTTTACCGCTCTTCAAGAAACATTTTTAACATATTTAAAAGTATCTTTTTTCACCGCATTTTTTGTAACATGTCCATTTATCTTAATGCAAATATGGAAGTTTATAGCACCAGGTCTCTACAAACATGAAAAAATTGCAATTTTACCTTATTTAGTCTTAACACCAATCTTATTTTTTTTAGGCGGAATGTTAGTTTATTATTTAATAATGCCTTTAGCGATAAAGTTTTTTTTATCATTTGAGAGTACAGGTTTATCGACAAATTTACCCATTCAATTAGAAGCTAAAGTAAATGAATATCTTTCATTGGTAATGAAACTTATTTTTGCATTTGGGATAAGTTTTCAATTACCTGTAGTGTTAAGTTTATTAGCAAGAGTTGGTGTAGTTGATTCTGAATTTCTAAAAAAAAGAAGAAAATATGTTGTTGTAATTATATTTGCAGCTGCAGCATTATTAACTCCGCCAGATCCCATCACACAAATTGGTTTAGCTATTCCTCTATTAATTTTATATGAATTATCAATATTTTCAGTAAAATTTATAGAAAATAAAAATTTAAAAGATTCTGATGCATAACTTAAAAGAAATAAGAAAAGATTTTGATGCTTTTAAAAAAGCTCTTGAGAAAAGATCAGTTAATATCGATTTTGATAAACTCAAAGATTTAGATATAAAAAATAGAGATTTTATTCAAAAAAGAGAAACTTTAGAAAAAGAAAAAAAAGATATTTCAAAATCTAAAGATAAATCTTTATTTGAAAAGTCCAAAGAAATCTCATTAGTTCTAGAAAAAATTATTGAAGAACAAAAATTAGCTAAAGATGATTTGGATAGAATTTTATCAAATATTCCAAATATACCTCATAAAGATGTTCCTAGTGGAAAAGATGAGAATGATAATGTTGAAATTAATAAATTTGGTGAAATAGCTAAGTTTAATTTTACTCCTAAGTCTCATTATGAATTAGGTGAAAATTTAGGAATGCTTGATTTTGATTTAGCAACTAAAACCACTGGTTCAAGATTTGTTTTTGTTAAAAATAAGTTAGCTTTGTTAGAGAGGGCTCTCTCTAATTTTATGTTAGATACTCATATTTTAAAAAATGGGTACGAAGAAATTTCACCTCCATTATTGGCTTCAGAAAATACAATGTTTGGAACTGGTCAACTTCCAAAATTTGAAAATGACCAGTTTGAAGTAAAACTTGAAGAAGGTACGGATAGAAAATTTCTAATACCAACAGCAGAAGTAATTTTAACTAATATTGTCAAAGATAAAATTATAGATCTTAAGTCTTTACCTATGAGATTTGTTGCATCCACCCCATGTTTTAGAAAAGAAGCTGGAAGTTATGGAAAAGATACAAAAGGTATGATTAGACAACATCAATTTTATAAAGTTGAAATGGTAAGCATTGTTGAACAAGAAAAATGTTTTGAAGAACTAGAGAGAATGACTAACTGTGCAACTGGAATTCTTGATCTTTTAGAATTACCATATCGAAAAATGATTTTGTGTAGTGGTGATATGGGTTTTAGTGCTGAAAAAACATATGATATTGAAGTTTGGTTGCCTTCTGAGAATAAATATAGAGAAATTTCTTCTTGTTCATCATGCTCTACATTTCAAGCAATAAGAATGAAAGCTAGATACAAGAATCAAAAAAAAGAAACACTTTATGCAGGCACTCTTAATGGCAGTGGTTTAGCAGTAGGAAGAACTCTCATTGCTATTTTAGAAAATTACCAACAAAAAGATGGTTCAATAACTATTCCAAAAGTTCTTAGACCTTATATGAACAATTTAGAAAAAATTTCACTCAATTAAAGTTGTTTTAATTCAATAGATAGTATAAATATTCATTTTTAATTAAGGAGTTTTATGGAAAGTTCAGGAATAGGCCAGTTTATACCACTAATACTAATTTTTGTTATATTTTATTTTTTCTTAATAAGACCTCAGCAAAAAAAAGTTAAGGAACATAAAGCTATGGTCGAGAGTTTAAAAAAAGGAGATAAAATTGTAACTTCAGGAGGAATTACAGGAACCATTTCTAGAGTTATCGATAATGATAAAGTAGAAGTAGAAATAGCTGAGAATGTTACTGTTGAAGTTGTTAGAGGCACAGGTATTCAAAGTTTGATGAATTCTCAAGAAGTTAAGAAATAAATTTTGTTAAAATAAAGTGTTATACTTTTCAAAATTAAAAATATTTTTTATTTTTTTTGTATCTTTATTTTTTATTTTATTTGCTTCATCTAATTTTTTTAATTTCAGCAATGAATTATTAAAGAAAAAAATAAACCTTGGTTTAGACTTACAGGGTGGATCTTATCTTTTATTAGAAATTGACAATACCCCAGTTATAGAACAAAAACTCCAAAATTTAACAATTACAATCAGAAATTATTTTAAAGAAAAAAATATTAGAATTAACAATATTAAACTTGAAAATCAAAAACTTTCATTTTCTGTAGACGAGGAATTTAAACAAACAGTATTAGATGTATTCACTGATGAAGAAAGTGATTTAAATCCTTATTATCAAAGATTTAAATCACATCAACTGGATATAATTGAAGAAGATAATTTTTTTCTTGTTAATTATTCAAGACAAGGAGTCATTGAGCTCAAAACTTCATCACAAGACCAAGCTTTAGAGATAGTGAGAAGAAGAATAGATGAAATTGGCACTAATGAACCTAATATACTTAAACGTGGTAATGATAGAATTTTAGTTGAGCTACCAGGATTAGACGATCCTATGAGAATTAAATCATTACTTGGTAAAACAGCTAATTTAACTTTTAGATTTGTTACAAATAATAGTGAAGACTCTTTTGGTGCGGAAAAATTGAAGTACGAGGATAGTGAGGAAGAGTCTATGGTTAGTAAAAGAATAATCTTAAGTGGTGATAATCTTCTAGATGCACAACCAAGAATGAATAATGAAACTAATGAAACAGTTGTTTCTTTTACTCTTGATAGAGTAGGAGCTAAAAGATTTGGCAAGGCCACCTCAACTGGTATTGGAAAGCAACTAGCTATAGTTTTAGATGGAAAAATTATTAGTGCTCCTGTTATAAGAGATACAATAGCAAGTGGATCTGGTCAAATAAGTGGAGGTTTTACATTTCAATCAGCTACAGATCTTGCTTTACTTTTAAGATCTGGTGCACTTCCTGCTCCGCTAAATATCATAGAGGAAAGAACAGTCGGACCAGATTTAGGTCAAGATTCTATTAATGCTGGGATGATTGCTTTAGTTATTGGATTTGTGCTTGTTATTTTATTCATATTTATAAAATATAAAATCTTTGGATTGATTACAAATGTTGCTTTAATCATAAATTTATTTCTTTTAGTTGGAATTTTAACTATTTTTGAAGCAACTTTAACCCTACCTGGAATAGCTGGAATAATATTAACTGTTGGTATGGCGGTAGATGCAAATGTTTTAATTTTTGAGAGAATTAAAGAGGAATTGAAAAATGAAAAAAATAATTTAATTGCATTTGATAGTGGTTATGTAAAATCAAGAACAGCCATTCTTGACGCTAATATAACTACTTTATTAGCAGCAATAATTTTATTTTTTATGGGGTCAGGTCCAATAAAAGGTTTTTCATTAACTCTTGGGATTGGAATTTTTACAACACTATTTTCAGTATATTTTATAGCAAGATTGTTGACAGTTTTGTATGTTTCAAAAAATAAAGAAAAAGAGGGATTAATTTAAATGATAGCTTTTAATAGATACTATAATCAATTTAACATACTTTCTACTGCTCTGGTTGTTATATCTTTATTTTTTTTAGTGTTCAAAGGCTTAAATTTTGGAATAGATTTTAAAGGTGGAACACTTATTGAATTAAGATCATCAGACAATAAAATTAACGTCTCTTCTTTAAGAGATAATCTTAATCAAATGAATTTGGGTGATGTATCTGTAAAAAACTTTGGAAATGAAACTGACTTTTTAATTAAATTTGAAAATAGTAATAACAAAAATGTAATTGAAGAAATTAAAACAAACCTAGATAAATCTTTTGGAAACAATTTTAATTTCAGACGTGTAGAAAATGTGGGACCTAAAGTAAGTGCAGAACTATTAAGATCGGGCGTAATAGCTATATCAGTAGCGCTAGCATTAATGCTTATATATATTTGGATAAGATTTGAATGGCAATTCAGTCTAGGTGCGATACTTGCTTTATTTCATGATGTAATAGTTACTCTAGGTTTATTCTCATTACTTGGACTTGAAATTAATTTATCAATTATTGCTGCTGTTCTAACAATAGTAGGTTATTCAATGAATGATACTGTAGTTATCTTTGATAGAGTTAGAGAAAATTTAAGAAAATATTCAGATATTAAAATTTTTGAATTAACAAATATTTCAATTAACGAAACATTATCTAGAACTTTAATTACATCAGTAACTACATTGTTAGCTTTATTATCAATATTTTTTTTTGGTGGAGAAATTTTGAAAGGTTTTTCTTTAGCTATGATTTTTGGTGTAGTGTTTGGAACTTATTCATCTATTTACATTGCTAACACAGTGTTAGTTAGACTTAAAGTTTCACAAAAAACAATCTTAAGAGAAGAAGATAAAAATTAATATAAATTTTGAGCAGCTACCATTGTAAGTAGCATCGGCAAAGATAGTAAAGTATTTGTTCTAGAAAATAGCATAGCCGTTTTAGCAGACTTTGCTTTTAATTCAGGATCACACTCAACAATACCTAAAGCTCTTTTTTGATTTGGCCAAATTACAAACCAAACATTAAAAGCCATTATAATGCCTAACCACATACCAATTCCAATTGACGTATGTTTGGGTATACCTGAACCAATACTTAATGTCATAGCATCATGTAGATATCCGTTTAGTCCGGCAAGTATTAGTCCTGATAGGATTGTCAAAGCTGCAGCCCACCTAAAATAAAAAAGTGCTGCTGGAGCTATAACTTTTCCAATAGCAGGTTTCTGTTCATCTGGAATTTTACCCATGTTGGGAATTTGAACAAAATTAAAATACCAAAGTAGTCCAATCCACATAATTCCAACAACCACATGTGTATATCTAGCTACCCAGCTCCAAAAAAGTGTATCAAAACTAAATCCATCATTTTGATAAAATAATCCAAGAAATAAAATAATAGCTAAAGCTAACGATGCATGAATCGTTTTAGATAATGATGAAAGTAAATTGCTCATATATAGAAATTATATACTAATTTAAGTCAAATATAACAATATTTTTTTAGTTGTTTAATAATGGTTTTAAAAATTTGCCTGTATAACTTGTATTAATTTTACAAATATCCTCAGGTTTACCTTCTGCTATAATTTTACCACCTTTTACACCACCTTCAGGCCCCATATCTACAATGTAATCGGCAGTTTTAATTACATCTAAATTATGTTCAATTACTACAACTGAATTGCCTAAAGCGACAAAAGTGTGGAGAATTTCTAATAATTTCTTTATATCATGTTGATGTAGCCCTGTTGTTGGTTCATCTAAAATATACATTGTTCTTCCTGTAGACCTTTTTGATAATTCTTTGGCCAATTTAATTCTTTGAGCCTCGCCTCCAGATAAGGTTGTAGCTTGTTGTCCTATTTTTATATAGCCTAGTCCAACTTTTTTTAATGTTAATAATTTTGTTTTTATATTTGAAATATTTTCAAAGTATTCACAACCCTCATCAACTGTCATATTTAAAACATCTGCAATACTCTTGTTTTTAAATTTAATTTCTAGTGTTTCTCTATTATATCGAGTGCCTTTACATTCATCACATTGAATATAAACATCGGGTAGAAAATGCATTTCATAGGTAATAACCCCATCACCTTCACAGGCTTCACATCTTCCTCCTTTAACATTAAATGAAAACCTCCCAGGCTTGTAACCTCTAGTTTTAGACTCTGGTAATCCTGTAAACCAATCTCTGATAGGACCAAAAGCACCTGTATAAGTTGCTGGATTAGATCTTGGTGTTCGCCCGATTGGTGATTGATCTATATCTATAATCTTATCTACTAATTCAGTACCTTTAAATCCTTTAAAGGGTTTTGGGATTTTTCTAGATTTATTATTATTTAGAGTTAAATTTAAAGCGTTATACAAAGTTTGAAGAATTAGTGTTGATTTACCACTTCCAGATACACCTGTAACACAAGTTAAACTACCTAATGGAATTTTTAAATTTACATTATCTAAATTATTACCTGTTGCCCCAGTAATTTCTAAAAATCTTCCATTTTTTGCCAACCTTCTCTTTGGTGGAATATTAATTCTCAATTTATTTGATAGATACTTCCCAGTAATACTATCTTTGTTTTGGCTTATTTCTTTAAAAGATCCTTGAGCAACTACTTCTCCGCCATTGTTCCCAGCCTCTGGACCTAGATCAATTATATGATCAGCGTTTTCCATAGTTTCTGTGTCATGTTCAACTACTATAACTGTATTTCCTAAGTCTCTTAATCTTTTTAATGCATTTATTAATTTAACATTATCTTTTTGATGAAGTCCTATTGAAGGTTCATCAAGCACATACAAGACACCGGTTAATCCAGATCCGATCTGCGATGCTAACCTTATTCTTTGTGCTTCACCACCAGAAAGAGTTCCAGACTCTCTCGATAGTGTTAAATAATCAAGCCCAACGTTTAACAAGAAATTTAATCTTTCATTTATTTCTTTTAAAATATGTTCAGCAATTTTTACTTGTCTTTTATCAAGGTTATTTTTAAGATTTTCAAACCATTTAGCAGCATCTAAAATTGATTTTTCTGTAACTTCGCTAATATGTAATCCATCAATTTTAACACAAAGTGCTTCATCTTTTAGTCTATGGCCATTACATCTCTCACATTTTGTATCGGATTGATATTGAGCAATCTCCTCTCTTTTCCAATCACTATCAGTTTCAAGATATCTTCTTTCTAAATTGTTAATTACACCTTCAAAAGACTTTTTATGTGAGTATTTTTCATATCCATCATCATAAACAAATTTAATTTCTTCATCATCTGAACCGTAGAGAATAATATCTTTGATTTTTTTTGAAAGTTTTGACCACTTATCTTCTAAAGAAAAATTATAATGTTTTGCAAGCGAAGCTAAAGTTTGAGCATAATACAAAGTAGTAGTTTTTGCCCAAGGTTCAATTGCTCCATCAATAATACTTTTTTTTTCATTAGGTATAACTAAATTTGGATCAACATTAAGCTTAATACCTATCCCTTCACACTCTTCACAAGCGCCAAAAGGACTGTTAAATGAGAACAATCTTGGTTCAATTTCTTCAATCGTAAATCCACTTTCAGGGCACGCAAATTTAGTTGAAAAAATTATTTTTTCTAATTTTCTAAATTTTTTAGGCAATGTTTCATCTTCATACTCAACAAATAATAAACCATTTGCAAGATTAATTGATGTTTCTATTGCCTCAGCTAATCTATTTCCCAATGAAGAATTTAAAACAATTCTGTCAACTAAAATAGAAATATCATGTTTTATTTTTTTATTGAGGTCTGGTATTTTTTCAATTTCATATAAAATATCATCTATCTTGATTTTTCTAAAACCTCTTTTTTTATAACCTAAAATTTCTTTTTTATACTCACCTTTACGTCCTCTAACCACAGGAGCATAAAGATAAATTGTAGCTTTTTTTGGTAACTGTTTAATCCTATCTACAATTTGAGTTACTGTTTGAGACTCAATTGGTTTACCTGTAAAAGGTGAATAGGGTATACCTGCTCTTGCATACAACACTCTCATATAATCATAAATTTCAGTAACAGTAGCAACTGTTGATCTAGGATTTTTTGATGTATTTTTTTGTTCTATAGATATTGCTGGGCTTAGTCCTTCGATTAGATCAACATTAGGTTTTTTCATTTTATCCAAAAATTGTCTTGCATAGGCAGACAAACTTTCTACATATCTTCTTTGTCCTTCAGCATAGACTGTATCGAAAGCAAGAGAAGATTTTCCAGATCCTGATAACCCAGTAATAACAACAAATTTATCTTTAGGAATTTCTAAAGAAATATTCTTTAAATTATGTTCTTTAGCGCCCTTAATAACTATCTTTTTAATCATAATTTTTGTTGCTTTGACTTAATAAAATTAATATTCAGAGTAAATTGTGATATAATTTAAATTAATTAATTTAACAAATATTAAAATATTATGGCTGGAAGTTTAAATAAAGTACTTTTAATTGGACGTTTGGGCGCAGACCCTGAAATTAAACAAATGGTAAATGGTAAAAGTGTTGCTAGATTAAGTCTTGCTACAAGCCAATCTTGGAAAGATAAAAATACCGGTGAAAAAAAAGAAAAAACAGAATGGCACCGTATAGTTGTATTCAATGAAGGTTTAGTTAACGTTGTTCAACAATACTTAAAAAAAGGTGCTCAAATTTATGTAGAAGGCCAACTAACAACAAGAAAATGGAAAGACGAACAGTCTGGACAAGATAAATATTCAACTGAAATAGTAATTCAAGGTTACAATTCATCTTTAACTATGTTAGGTGGTGGAAATTCTGGTGGAGGAATTGCGAATGACAATACGCAATCTCCTAATAATAATGAAGATGCATCTCAAATATCAAATGATATGGATGATGAAATTCCATTTTAATTTCTATGCAAAAAACTGAAGTTCCTGAAGATAAAAATGTTAAATTAATATCAATTCATGACGAGATGAGTTCGTCATACCTTTCCTATGCAATGAGCGTTATTGTTAGTAGAGCGCTTCCAGATATAAGAGATGGATTAAAACCAGTTCACAGAAGAATTTTATATGCCATGTACAAAGGTGGTTATGATTGGTCAAAACAATTTAGGAAATCAGCAAGAATAGTTGGAGATGTTATAGGTAAATATCACCCTCATGGTGATCAGTCTGTATATGATGCTTTAGTAAGAATGGTACAAGATTTTTCAATGAGCTTACCTTTGGTTCAGGGTCAAGGGAATTTCGGTTCTATAGATGGTGATCCAGCAGCTGCAATGAGATATACCGAAACAAGATTATCAAAAGTTTCTCAATTTTTAATAGATGATATAGAGAAAAATACTGTTTCTTTTAAAAGCAATTACGATGAAACAGAAAAAGAACCAACAGTTTTACCAGCACAGTTCCCAAATTTACTAGTTAATGGTGCTGGAGGTATAGCAGTAGGAATGGCAACAAGTATACCACCACATAACTTAGGCGAAGTTATTGATGGTACTTTGGCTTTAATAGAAAATAAAGATATTAAAATTAAAGATTTAATGAAACATATACCGGGCCCTGATTTTCCTACTGGAGGAGTTATAATAGGGAAGGATATAATCAAACAAGGATATAATAAGGGAAGAGGATCTTTTAAAATTAGAGGTGAAATTTCTATTGAAACATTAAAAAATGGAAGAGAGAGACTTGTTGTCACTTCAATACCATATCAAGTAAATAAATCAGTTTTAAATGAAAGAATAGCCCAATTAGTTAGAGAAAAAAAAATAGAGGGTATTAGAGATATCAGAGACGAATCCAATAGAGAAGGTATCAGAGTATCTATTGATTTAAGAAATGGTGTTGAACCAGAAACTGTTAAAAGGCAACTATATAAAAATACACAAATAGAAAGTTCTTATGGCTTCAACACTTTGGCAATTGTTGATGGGAAACCACAAACTTGCAACCTTAAAGAATTTATATCAAATTTTTTAACTTTTAGGGAAGATGTTGTAATTAAAAAAACAAAGTTTGATTTACAGAAAGCTGAAGAAAGAGCTCATATCTTAATTGGATTGTCTGTATCAGTTGAAAATTTAGATAAGATAATTAAAGTTATAAGGGCATCAAAAACACCCGATGATGCAAAAAAATCAATTTTGAAAACAAAATGGAAAATCAACAAATCACAAAAAATGATTTCTTTGGTTGAAAGTAAAAAAGCTAAAGGTTTATATTCTCTTACTGATGAACAGGTTAATGCAATTTTAGAATTAAGATTACAAAAATTAACGGCTCTAGGAATAAATGAAATTGAATTAGAAATTAAAAAGTTAGCTGAATTAATAACAAAGTACAAAAAGATTATTTCTTCAAAAAAAGAATTACAAAAAGTAATAAGTGAAGAGTTAAAAAGTATTAAGGAAAAATATTCTTTACCCAGAAGAACTAAAATCATCGATGCAGTTTTAAATTATGATATTGAGGAAACAATTCAAAAACAATCAGTCTTAATTACAATAACATTACAAGGATATATAAAAAGAGGCTCTTTAAATAGCGTTAAAACGCAAAAAAGAGGTGGAAAAGGCAAAACAGGTATTACTACTCGAAATGAAGACTCTGTAGTTCAAACTCTATCAGTAAATACCCATACGTCAGTATTATTCTTTTCTACAGAAGGTCTTGTTTATAGAATAAAAGCTTGGAAAATACCTGAAGGTTCATCAATATCTAAAGGTAAATCATTATTTAATATATTACCTTTAAAAAATCACCAGTCAATTAGTTCAATAATGCCTTTTCCCGATGATGAGTCAGAACTGAAAAATTATCAGATAGTTTTTGCTACAGCACAAGGAAAAATTAGAAAAAATAGTTTAGAAGATTTTTCGTCAATTAATGCATCTGGTAAAATTGCAATGAAATTAGATACAAATGACAAAATTGTCGGTGTCAAAATTTGTAAAGATGATCAAGATATTATTTTAAGCACGAAACTAGGAAAATGTATTCGATTTGAGTCTAAAAAATTGAGAGTTTTTAAGGGTAGATCATCAAAAGGTATCAAAGGTATTGTTTTAAGTCCTAATGATCAAATTGTGTCTTTATCTATAATAGATAATAGTAAAAATAACAAAAATGGAAAAAAGACTAAAGATGAAAAATCTGAGTCAAAAGCTAAAGAGAAATTTATTTTATCTGTAACAGAAAATGGCTATGGTAAAAAAACAAATCATATTGATTACAGAGTTACTAATAGAGGTGGTAAGGGAATAATAGGAATTATTAATTCACCTAGAAATGGTAATATTTCAACGTCATTTCCAGTCTTTGATGGAGATGAAATTTTGATTTCAACAAATAAAGGAAGAGTTATTCGTGTTGCGGTAAAAGAAATTAGAACTGCTGGAAGAAACACACAAGGTGTTAGAATTATTAAATTAACTGGTGAAGAAAAAGTTGTTTCAGCTAACAAAATTGATGATAACTTGGTTTAATGAATAAAGTTGCTATTTATCCAGGTACATTTGATCCAATCACATTTGGACATATTGATGTAATTAAAAAAGGTCTTAAATTATTCGATAAAATTGTTGTGGCTGTTTCAGATGTTGATAATAAAAATTACCTTTTCAACTCAGATGAAAGAATTGAAATAGTAAAAAATGCTTTATTTTCAGATTTAAAGCTAAACAAAAAAAAAATTCTTATAGTTTCATTTACATCTCTAACTACAGATTTATGTAAAAAATATAAATCAAATATTATTCTTAGAGGTTTGAGAGCTGTTTCTGACTTCGAGTATGAATTTCAATTAGCAGGCATGAACAGAAAATTGAATAATAATATTGAAACTTTATTTTTAATGTCAGATGTAGAAAATCAAATAATTTCATCTAAATTCGTTAAAGAAATTGTAAAATTAAAAGGTGACATTAAAAGATTTACTACAAAAAGTACTATAAAATTATTAAAAAAAAAATATGAATAAAATTTTTATTAGTTTATTAGTTTTCTTTTTTATAACAACCAACCAATCAATATCAGAGGAGAATATAATGATTTTAAAGTTAAAAGATGGGGATGTAAAAATTGAATTATTTGAGGATGTTGCACCAAACCATGTGAATAGAATTAAAGAATTAGCTAATTCTGGAAAATATGATAATGTAGTTTTTCATCGAGTTATAGATGGGTTTATGGCACAAACAGGAGATGTTAAGTTTGGTAATTCTCAATCAGCAAATTTTGATTTAAAGAGAGCTGGTATGGGTGGTTCAGATTTACCTGATTTAAATCAAGAATTTAATAGCTTACCACATGATAGAGGAACTTTATCAATGGCTAGATCATCAGATCCTAACAGTGCAAATAGTCAATTTTTTATTTGTTTTAAAGCTTCTCCATTTTTAGATAGACAATATACAGTGTTTGGAAAAGTTCTCGAAGGTATGGAATATGTCGATAAAATAAAAAGAGGTGATGAAAGTAACAATGGTTCAGTTTCAGATCCTGATAAAATAATAAGCTTTAAATCCTTGTAAATTTTAATGGCATTGAAAGATTTTGCCTTTAAAGTTTTACATACAAGTGAATATGCTAGGTGCGGACTAATAGAAACTCACAGGGGCAATATTAAAACACCTGCTTTCATGCCAGTCGGTACACAAGCAACAGTAAAAGCTTGTACAATCGATGATATAAAAAAAACTGGTTCAGAAATCATATTGGGAAACACTTATCATTTAATGATTAGACCTGGCGTAGAAAGAATTGAGTCTTCAGGGGGTTTACATAAATTTATGAACTGTGATTTACCAATTTTAACTGACTCAGGCGGATTTCAAGTTATGTCGTTATCTAAATTAAATAAAATTGATAAAGAAAAGGGTGCCATTTTCAACTCTCATGTTGATGGTAAAAAATTTTTTTTAAGTCCCGAAGAAAGTATAAAAATTCAACTTGGTTTAAATTCTGATATTTTAATGATTATGGATGAGTGTCCTAAAAAATCAGAAGATTATGACTTAATAAAAAAATCAATGAATTTATCATTATATTGGGCTGAAAGATCTAAAAAAGCTTTTGGAAATAATCCACATAAGGCACTTTTTGGAATTATTCAAGGAGGATTATTTAAGGATCTTAGAATTACATCTTTAAATGAATTAATTAAGATTGGTTTTGACGGGTATGCTATGGGTGGTTTAGCTGTTGGAGAAACTCAAGAGGAAATGTTTTCTGTTCTTGACAACATCAAAGAATTTCTACCAAACGAAAAGCCTCACTATTTAATGGGAGTTGGAACTCCTTCAGATATTTTGGGTGCTGTAAAGAGAGGTATAGATATGTTTGATTGTGTTTTGCCTACAAGATCAGGCAGAACTGGTTTGGCTTTTACCTGGGAGGGAAGAATTAATATTAAGAATAGAAAATATCAAAATGATAACTCACCCTTAGATTCTAAATGTACAAACTTGAATTTAAATAAATATTCAAAAAATTATTTAAATCACTTATTTAATACCAATGAAATCTTGGGATCTATGCTTTTAACTCTTCATAATATTAATTTTTATCAAGAATTAATGTCTGCAATTCGTGAAAATATTAAACTTGGAAGTTTCAATGAATTTCATGATAAATACATAGATAAGTTGTAAGAGATATTTATTTTAAAGTTAAAATTGACATTTGAATTATTTTAATAAATCTGTATATAACAAGTTATTCTTATTGAATATTTGTGGGCCCTTAGCTCAGTTGGTAGAGCAATTCCCTTTTAAGGAATGGGTCGATGGTTCGAGTCCATCAGGGCTCACCATTATTTTAGGATACTTTTATTGGTGGATAATCTAAAATTATCTCATTTGTCCATTTATTAATATTTTTAATTCTATTATCAGCTGACGGATGTGTACTCATAAACTCTGGCGGAGCTTTTCCTTTATTAAACTCTTTCATTCTTTCCCAAATCTTTACAGTTTCTCTAATATCGTAACCTGATAAAGATGAAAAAATCATTCCAAGATAATCAGCTTCACTTTCTTGTTTTCTGTTAAATGGATTCATAATTCCTAGCTGTGATAATAATCCAACAGTGTTCATTCCAGAGACTCTATTAACTTGAGATAGTTTACCTCCAGTAAAAATATCTATTAATTGAGTACCAGTATTTAACAGCATGCCTCTACTAGCTCTTTCTACAGAATGTTTTGCAACAGCATGGGCAATTTCATGACCCATTACTGCAGCTAATCCATTTGTATTTTTTGTTACATCTAAAATACCTGTGTAGACTGCAATTTTACCTCCTGGCATACACCATGCATTTTTAACTTTTTTATTATCTATTAATATATATTCCCAATCAAAATTAACAGTTGGATCACTAATCTTAGATTGATAAAAATACTCACCAATTGAGTTTTCCATTTTTTTTCCAATTTCTTTAATTTGATTTAACGTTTTTGAGTCGTCACTCATCTTTTCTTTTTCTTTTATTTTTTCGTAAATTTGTGCCGCTTGTGCATTTAATTTTGCTTCTGGTATAATTTTAAGCTGTCTTCTTTCTGTAATAGGCGCTGTAGAACAGGAATTGAGAATAATTCCACAACATCCACAACCCATATAGGATAAAAATTTTCTTCTATTCATTTTGCTCTAACATTGATATTATAATAACTAATGAATCTAAATAATAAAATATTATTATTCCTTTTCATAGTATCTATTTCTTTTGTAATATACTCAAGTTTTAATTGAATTAATGACAAAAATTAAAAAAAAAAAATCATTTACACTTATTTTAAGGAATTACTTCATTACTGGAGTATTTGTTTTAATACCTATAGGTTTTACACTATATTTAACTAAATTTATAATTGGAATATCTTCTAAAATTATTCCAGAAAATATAAATCCGAATAATTACTTACCATATGCAATCCCTGGAATTGAAATTTTAATATCAGTTATTTTTATTACAATTGTAGGTGGTTTGTCTTTATCATTTTTAGGTAAAAAAATTTTAAAATTAATTGATGATTTATTCAAAAGAATACCTTTTTTAAGAACTATATATTCTGCAATTTTACAAATGACTGAGTCGTTTTCAAATAAAGATAATAACAAAAAAAGTGTTGTATTAGTTGAGTATCCAAGAAAAGGAGTATGGGCAGTTGGATTTGCAACTAAAGAAAATACTGGCCAAATGGCCAAAAAAACAAATCAAACACTAATCAATGTATTTGTTCCAACAACACCAAACCCTACTAGTGGTTTTTTATTAATGTTTCCAATTGATGATGTTATTTATTTAAATATGACTTTTGAAGAAGCTTCTAAGTTTATAGTTTCAGCTGGGACTTCGTCGTAAAAACTAAACAATGTCATTTATTATATCTGCTTGATCATATAATTTCATCAATGTTTTAAATTTACCAATATTTTCATCTTCTTTTTCAATACGTTTAATTTCTTTTTCTGCAAGAATAAATAGATCACTATTATGAATTGGGTCTGCAAGTTTAAATGTTTTTAAACCACTTTGCTTAAATCCTAATATATCCCCAAAACCTCTTAATTTCATGTCTTCCTCCGAAATTTTAAAACCATCATTTGAATTTTTTAAAATATTAAGTCTTTTTTTTGCGTTTTCGGTAAGCGATGATTTAAACATAAGTATGCATGTAGACTGTTTATTTCCTCTACCAACTCTTCCTCTTAATTGATGTAACTGGGATAATCCAAATTTATTAGCATTTTCTATTATTATGACATTTGCATTTGGAAAATCTATTCCTACTTCAATAATTGTAGTAGAAACTAATATTTTATATCTTTTATTTAAAAATTTACCAAGAATTGTTTCTTTTTCATCTTGTTCAGTCTTACCATGAAGTAACGCAACTTGATTAGGAAAAATTTTATTTAAATATTCAAATTTTTTGATTGCTGAAGAATGATCAATTTTTTTTGACTCATCAATAAGTGGACATACCCAAAAAACCTGATTGCCAAAATTAATTTCTTTTTTGATAAATCTTAAAATTTCGTCAATTTTAGTTTCTAATTTTGAATAGGTTGTTACATTTTTTCGTAATTTAGGTTTTTCTTTTATTATAGATAGATCCATATCACCATAAATTGTCATAGTTAAAGTTCTTGGAATGGGTGTTGCTGACATTAATAGTATATCACAATTATCACCACCTTTATCTGAAAGCTTTTTTCTTTGATTTACTCCAAATTTATGTTGTTCATCAATAATAATTAATCCTAATTTTTTAAATTTTATTTTATTCTGAAAAATAGCATGCGTTCCGAATACTAAATTTATTTTTTTGTTAGATAAATCATTAATAATTTCTTTTTTTTCTTTATATTCAGATTTGCTGGATAAAAGTTTAATATTTATTGAAGATTTAAATATTTTTTTTGCTAAAGAGAAATGTTGTCTTGCTAAAATTTCTGTTGGTGTCATTACAGCTACTTGAAAGTCAGAATTTATTACATTTAATGCTGCAATTAAAGCAACAATTGTTTTTCCACTTCCAACATCACCCTGTAAAAGTCTAAACATTTTTGTGCTAGACTCCAAATCTTTATTAATTTCTAGTAATGTTTTTTTTTGATCTTTTGTTAAATCGAATTCTAATTTTGAAATTAAATTATTTTGTTCTTTTAAGTTGATTGTTTTTTCTATTTTTTTTATTTTTTTGATTTTTTTTCTAATTTCTGAATGAACTAAAAATGAAGAAAAAATTTCATCAAAAGCTAATCTTTTGTAAAAAGAAGATTTAAACTTTCCAATATTTTCTGGTTTATGCAGCTCATTTATTGCCTCATTCCATGATACGTTATCAAATTTTTCTAATATTTTTTTACTGTGCCATTCTTTCAAGTTGGGTAGGTCTTTAATTATTTGTTTTATAATATTATTGTATATTTTTTCAGTTATGCCTTCTGTTAAAGAATATTGATTATGTTTTGTTTTTATTATAGTGGAGTCTTCTGATATATATTTTGGGTTTGTAATTTGATATTTATTTCCAAAATAACTAACTTTACCACTAATTGTAATCTCTTTTCCAATAGGTAAGATTTTTTTAACATAACCCTCATAACTATTAAAAAAAATACAATCTAAGTTTCCCGTCTCATCTTTGCAAAAAACCTTATTAGGTAAATTTCTTATTCTTGGAAAATTATATTTATAAGGCACAATTGTTACTGTTTGATTTTCACCAATTCTTAAATCTTTAATTTTTGAAGAAGCACTTCTATCAGTATAGGATTTAGGCAATTTCCATAATAGGTCAAAAATATTGTTAATTCTTTTTTTTTTTAATAAATTAGCAGTTTTGGGACCAACACCTTTTAACTTAGTCAAGTCTGATAATAAATAATTATAATTGTTTTTATTAGACATAAAATATTTATATAATCTAATTATGAGTATCAATATAGAGAATTTAAAAAAAAGAATTATTTACAGGTCTCAATACAGAGGGACGAAAGAAATGGATAAGTTACTAAGCTCATTTGTTAATAAATTTATTGATAAACTTGACACAACACAACTTTTAAGTTTAGAAAAATTTTTAGAGATAGATGATGAAAATCTCTATAAATTCTACAATGGTTCGGAAACTATTTATAAATTTGATGATAATGAAATTAGTAATTTATTTAAAAACTATAAATATAAACAATAAAAATGGCGGAGAGACTGGGATTCGAACCCAGGAAAGAGTTGCCCCTTTGCCGGTTTTCAAGACCGGTGCTTTCAACCGCTCAGCCATCTCTCCGTGAGCAAGGTTTTATAAGTATAATATTAAAATTCAACTAAAAAAAACTTTATTAAAGAAGGCTTAATTTTATCCTCTTTTCAATCTTTTTCCAAATTTATCCATTGAATGACAAGAACAATTATTTTTTTTATATAAACCTATATCATGCAAGAGAACTAAAGTAGTTTCAAACAATAAGTCTCTAAAAAAATCAAACCAATTCCAAAAATGAAAACTTATCCCTATAGATGGACTTAAAGACTCAACATAATGCCACCAACCTCTAGGTATATAAATTAAATCACCCTCATTAAGTTTAACTTTGATTACTTTAGCTTTTTTAAAAAGAGGAAAATTATTTTTTTTAATTTGTTTAAGATCTACTTTACTTGTCCAGCTTATTCTTTCAAACTTATCGCTAATATACATATTTTCATTATATTTTGGAGATACTAGATAAAAATTTTTACTACCTTTTATTTGTATATTTATATTTTCCGACCAATCACAATGAAATCCAGTTATAGATCCTTTAGGACCGATCCAACTTAATAAATGACAAACTAATGATTTAGATTTAATATATGAATAGTCTAAATCTTTTATTAAATTTGGAAAATATCTAAAAAGATAAAAAGTTGATAAATAAGTTTTAGTACTTTTTGATGTTATCTTATCTATATAATCTTTAAACTTAATAGAACTTATTTTGCCTTCACCAGATGTTACGTTACCTTTAACAGTATTTACTTGAATATTAGAACCTTTCATGTTCTTAAGATATTTGAAAGTCCATTTTTTTGATGCTATCCAATTTTTTGCGTATTTCTTCACTACAAAAGGGTTTCTTTTGTAATCTAAATCTAATTTTTTTTTTATCTCAATGTCGCTAAATTTCATTTAATATTATATATATTTCTTGTTAAATTATATATATATGAACTTCAATAATACTATCAATAAATATATTCAGACTATCTAATTAATTATGTACAAGTTTTTTTATAAAATCTCTTTGTTAATAAAAAGAATAATTCATTATGATAAGCCACTAAGAGTCGCACTTCTTGCATATTTAAGTTTAAAATTTAAATCATTTAAACCTCACTATGAAAGTATACTCTATGAGTCTTGTTTGGAGGCTAAAAAACTTGGTATTAATAAAGTTTCAGTTTTAGAATTAGGTGTAGCAGGTGGAAATGGAATTATTGCTTTAGAGAAATATAAAAAAAAAATTGAAAAAGTTTTAGATATACAAATTAACATATACGGATTTGATACTGGGATTGGTTTACCTAAAACTGAGGATGTTAATGAGGATTTACCTTTTTTTTGGAGAACTGATTTATATAAGATGGACAAGGAAGCATTAGCTAAAAAAATAAATAGTAAAATTTTTTATGGAGATGTGAAAGATACTGTTGATGATTTTGCTAAAATCAAACCTAACCATATATCATGTATTTTTTTTGATCTTGACCTCTACACTTCAACAATTAATTTTTTGAACCAAATCCCAAAAATTGATCAATGTTTGCTTCCACGAGTATTGTGCTACTTTGATGATGTTTATGTACCGGAAAACTATATTTCACATTTTAACGGTGTTTTTAAGGCAATTGATGAATTTAATAAAAAATTTACACAATATAAACTGGGAACTTCTGTTGATCATCACAAAAGTTTTAAATTTCCTTTATCTAAAACTTCAGTCTATACACTTCACAAATTAGATCATGATCTTTATAAGAAATTTATCAGCTCTGATATTGAAAGTGATTTGTCAGTTGGTTCAACTCAAATGAGAAATATCTTAGAGTAAATAATTAACTGCAATAAATATTAATATTTCTTCCAGGTCCAGCTGTGATTGTTTTTAATAATCTAAATTTCGAAAATACTATTCTTTTTTTTTTAACAAAATTTATTGCAAATATATAATATTTTTTTTTAGAATTTTTTTTACTTTTATAAATTTTTTTTATTAAATTTTTATATATATCTAAATTTTTTTTAGTTGGTTGAAAAAAAGGATCATTTAAAATATAAGCATCAAATTTATTTTTCTCATAATTAACTTTTAATATATCACTATGTATTATTGATACATTAGTGAACTTATTTTTATTAGCTGACTCAAATGCCTCCAAATCTAATTCATAACCAAAAATATTTGCATTTGTATTATCTGCTAAAAAATTTGTAATTCTTCCAAATCCACATCCTAGCTCAACTACATTTTTAATTTTTTTTTTATTAATAAATTTACTCAGTTTGTGGTTGAAATAGTAGGGACATGGATGAATATGTGGTTCCTTAAACGATTTTTCATTTTTTTTAAAGTATTTAAATGTATAAAATAATTCAAATAGTATAATTTTTAAGATTTTATGTCTGTACGAAACTAATGACTCATATAAAAAAGAAGTTTTACTCATTCAAATTAAAATGTTTTAGTAATTATAAATATTTTAATCAACTATAAAATAGTCTATTAGATCATTTTAACAATTAATTTTATATGAAAATAAACCATCAATTTAATAAAGGAATATTATTAACATCTTTGGGATCTTTTTGGTGGGGTTTTATAGGAGTATTATATTTTAAATCTATTTCATTTATAGGACATGTCGAACTTGTTGTTCATAGATGTTTATGGACTGCAGTGATGTTGATTGTTACAACCTCTATTCTTTCAAAATGGAATATTTTTTTAAAGATTATATCAAATAAAATAAATCTCGTTGGATTATTTGCTTCAGGCTTTTTAATTTTTGTTAATTGGGCGGTATGGATTTATGCTGTAGCAACAGATAGGATAATAGATGCAAGTTTTGGTTATTTTATTATGCCTATTATTAGTGTTCTTCTTGGCTATATTTTTTTTAAAGAAAAACTTAATAAAGCGAGAGCTATTTCAATATTAATGGTTTTTATATCTATAGTAATATTAGTGTTTTTTAATTTAAAAAGTTTACCTTGGGTAGGTATAATTGTTGCTTTAAGTTGGGCTTTTTACAATCTTATCAGAAAAAAAATTAATATTGATACAGATGTAGGATTGTTAATAGAAAGCTTATATATATTTCCATTTGCTTTAATTGCTTTTTATTTAATAGCACAAATGAATCTAAATGATTTTAGTTTTAAGGACCCAGCATTGAGTATTTTTTTGATGTTGGCAGGCCCTATGACAGTGATTCCCTTGTTTCTTTATGTAAGAGGAGTTGAATTAATTGGATTAGGTCCTACAGGAATGATTTTTTATATTACACCTACTTTACAGTTTGTTTTGGGTTATTTCTATTATAATGAGGCTTTTTCTTTACTTAAATTTGTAAGTTTTATTATTATTTGGATTGCTGTAATTATATATTTAAATGATCTTTATGAAACTAATTAAAATTTTTTTACTGTTTTTTTTTATTTTTATGAGCAATGTTTTTGCTAATGAAAATGATGAATTTAATAATTGGAAAAAAAAATTCAAAGTTAAAGCATTGCAAAATAATATTTCTGAACAAACTTTTAATCTAGTTATGTCAAATGTTAGGTTTTTGCCAAAAGTAATTGAATACGATAGATTTCAACCCGAATTTTATGAAGATACAAAAACATATATTTCTAAAAGGTCATCTAATAAAAAACTTAAAAAAGGAATAAATTTTTATATAAATTATAAGGATTTAATAAATTCTGTTGAAAAAAAATATGAAATTGAAAAAGAACTCCTTTTAGCATTGATGGGTATTGAAACAAACTTTGGAACATATGTAGGAAAAATGGACATATTATCATCATTAGCAACTTTAAGTTACGATAAAAGAAGATCAGAATTCTTTACAAATGAGCTTATAACTCTATTAAAATTAATAGAAGATAATCACATTGATTACACAACTTTATATGGTTCATGGGCAGGTGCTTTTGGCTTTTTTCAATTTATGCCATCAACCATTAAAAATTATGCAATAGATTACAATAACGACAAATATATAGATTTAAAAAATTCTGAAGATGCATACGCCTCAGCAGCAAATTACCTTAAAAGTATTGGATGGGATAAAAATTCACCATGTTTTTATAAAATTGAGCTTAATCAAAAAATTCCAAAAAAATTTTTAAATGTTTCAGCAAAAAAAATTCATAATAAAAAAAAATTAAAATTTTTTAAAAAATATATTAATGATTATACTTACCTAAATGATTTAGATCAAAACTCGAACGTTGCAATTATAACACCTGATAAAGATATTATACCTAATGCTGAAACACTTAATCCAGCTTATGTGGTATTTAATAATTATGAAATTGTTTTAAAATGGAACCGATCTTTGAGATTTGCACTAGCTGTATGTACATTGAAGGAAAAATTTAAGAATGAATTATAGAATTATTATTACTTTTTTTTTGATTTTTTTCATTTATGGGTGTGGTGAATCTCCATTTGGCAATAACAATAAGGCTAAATTTAAAATTGAAAAAAGATTTAAGAATTCAGGTTTTGCTTTAATTTATAGCGATAATCTTAAAAAGATTAAAAAGCTTGATAATAGATCGTTAACCATTCATCACAAAAAACTAAAAAGAAAATCAATGGTTAAAATCACTAATTTAAAAAATGGTAAATCTTTAATTGCTGAGGTAAAATCTAATAAGGTTAATTTCTCTGATTTCTATAATTCTGTAATTACTGAAAGAATAGCTGAAAATTTAGAACTTAATATTAATGAACCATATATAGAAATTGTTCTCATTTCAAAAAATTCAACCTTTGTTGCAAAAAAATCTAAAACCTTTGATGAAGAAAAAGAAGTAGCTGAAAAAGCTCCAATTGATGGGATTCAAATTAACGATTTGAACAATACCACTAAGTTAGATACCACAAAAAAAGAAAATGAATCTTTTTCATACTCTATTAAGATAGCTGATTTTTTCTATAACGACACAGCAAAAATGATGATTGATCGTATTAATAAAGAAACAAGTTTAAAAAACTCCAGAATTATAAAAATATCAAAAACAAAATTTAGGGTATTAATAGGTCCTTTTAATGATATAAAAAGCTTGAAGGAGTCATTTGAAAAGATGCATTCCCTAAACTTTGAAAATATAGAAATTTTAAGAAATGTTTAAAAAATTATTATTATTTGTTTTTATAAAATTTATTTTAATAAATAATGTTTCATCTGCAAATCTAGATATTCAAGCCCGAACAGCTATTTTGCAAGATTATTTATCTGGTAAAATTTTATATGAGAAAGAACCAGATAGATCAATTTATCCAGCGTCAATGACAAAGATTATGACAAGTATAATTGCTTTTGACTTAATTAAATCTGGTGATTTAAATTTAGATGAAAAATTTATTATTTCAGAAAAAGCATGGAGATTATCTACTGCAGGCTATTCTTCAATGTTTGTAATGATAGGGGATGAAGTATCAGTAGAAGATTTACTTAAAGGTATAATTATTGCTTCTGGAAATGACGCTTGTATTGCATTAGCTGAAGGTATAGCCGGTACGGAAGATGAATTTGCTATAATGATGACTTCAAAAGCAAAAGAAATAGGAATGCAAAACACTAACTTTGCTAATTCTTCAGGAATAAATGATCCTGACAATTATTCAACAGTTAGAGATATCATGTTGATGTCAAATTATCTTATAAAAAAACATCCTGAATATTATAAATGGTTTAGTGAAAAAGAATTTACCTGGGATAGAACTGGTGGTGATCCAATAACTCAAGGAAATAGAAATCCTCTTTTATATAAAAATCTTGGCGCGGATGGTATAAAAACTGGTTATTTGGCAGTAGAAAGATATTCATTAGCATCATCTATAGAAAGAAATGGAAGAAGGCTAATTGCTGTAGGAAGTGGATTTGAAACTAAAAACTCTAGATCAAGGCAAAGTACCAAACTTTTAACCTATGGTCTCACCAACTTTGATTTAGTTGAAATCTCAAAAAAAAACGAACCTTTTGATAAAGTCGAAGTATGGTTAGGCAAAAATAACACTGTAAATGTTTATACAAAAAAAGATATTTACAAAACAATTAAAAAAGGTCAGAAAAAAAAACTATTAGTAAAAATTACTTATAAAGGACCAATTGAAGCTCCTATTAAAAAAGATCAAGTATTAGCAAAATTAAAAATTATTTATGATCAGGATCAAATAGGTGAATACGATTTACTTGCTCTAAATGAAGTTAAAAAGGTTAATATCTTTTCTAGATTAATGAAATCTTTGAATTATTTAATCTGGGGCGATGTCTAAAAAACCTGTTATTGTTTTCGAAGGGATAGAAGGTAGTGGAAAAAGCTATCATATTTCAAATGTATCTAAATATTTAGATAAAGAAAAAATTGATTATATAAAAATTCGAGAACCAGGAGGGAATTTAAATTCTGAAAAAATTAGAAGATTAATTCTTAATAATAAATCTAATTTTAATAAGTATACCGATTTGTTACTTTATTTAGCTTCAAGAAGTGAAAATATTAGTTTGTTAAAAAAATATTTCAGAAAAAAAATTATTTTAATTGATAGATTTATTGACTCAACTATCGCTTACCAACATTATGGTTTAGGTGTTGATATCAAATTGATTAATTTAATTAATAATCATCTTTTAAAAGGATTTAAAATTGATTTTACCTTTTTAAATATTGTTAATAAAACCAATATGATTAAGCGGTTAAAATTAAGAAAATCTCTTAATAGATATGATAAATTTAATAATAAGTTTTATAGTAAAGTACAAAATGGTTTTTTGAAATTATCTAAAAAAAATAGAAATAAATATCAAATAGTAGACTCAAATTTAGATATAAATCAAAACAAATCATTAATAATAAGAAAAATTGAAAAATTAATATGAGTGATTTAGAACCCATAAATCAAAAAAAATTACTTGGTTTAGAAAAATTTTTTATGGAATTAATTCAATTATACGAAGATAATAATTTACCTAACAAAATTTTGCTAAGTGGTCAAAAAGGTTTAGGGAAATCAACTTTGGCATATCATTTAGTAAATTACGTGTTATCTAAGGATGAAGAATTCACATATGATATAAAAAAATTTGAAATTAATGAGAAAAATCACTCTTTTAAAACAACCTTAAATAAGTCGAATCCTAATTTAGATATAATTGATATTAGTTTAGAAAAAAAATTTATAGATATTAGTCAAATTAGAGAATTAATTTTAAATTTAAATAAATCTTCATTTAATAAAAAACCTAGATTTGTATTAATAGATAATGTTGAGTTTTTAAATCTTAATTCTGTAAATGCACTACTTAAAGTTTTAGAAGAACCAACAAGCAATGTTCATTTTATACTTATTAATAGTAATAAAAAAATTTTACCAACTTTGTCTTCAAGATGTATAAACTTTAAAATCACTTTAACTAATAAAGAAAGCTTAGATGTAGCAAATAAGTTATTGAATGAAAGATTAGATGAAACAATAAATAAAGATTTAATTAACTACTACTTAACACCTGGAAATATTTATAACCTATTTAAATTTGGAGAATTAAATGAGTATGATTTATCAAGTCTTAATTTAAAAGATTTTTTAAAAACTATTATAAGAAATGGTCATTATAAAAAAAATGACTCAATTAAATATTTAATTTATGACTTTGTAGAATTTTATTTTACTAAATTAGACTTATCTGTTTCTACAAATTTTCATGATAAATATACTTATTTTTTAAAAAAGATTTCAGATACAAAAAGATTTAATTTAGATGAAGAGTCTTTATTTATGGAATTTGAGGATAAAATTTTAAATGGATAAGTATTATTATATAACTACTCCAATTTATTATCCTTCTGCAAAACCTCATATGGGTCACGCATACTCTAGTATTATAGCAGATTTTTTTGCAAGATTTAAAAAAATTGATGGTTTTAAAGTGTGTTTTTTAACAGGTACAGATGAACATGGATTAAAAATACAAAGAGCTGCTGAAAAAAAAGGAATTGAAACTTTAAAATTTTGCAATGAAATTAGTCAAACATTTAGAGATCTTTCTAAAACTCTAAATCTTACAAACACTGATTTTATAAGAACCACAGAAGAACGTCACAAAAAATCGGTTCAAAGTTTGTGGAAAGAATTAGAAAAAAATGATGACATTTATTTATCAAAATATTCTGGCTGGTATTCAGTTTCAGATGAAGCTTTTTATACAAACGATGAAATTGAAGAAATCGAAGGTATTAAAAGAGCTATTATATCTAAGTCTTCTGTTGAGTGGATGGATGAAGAATCTTATTTTTTTAGATTATCTAAATGGGAAAAACCATTGCTTGAATACTATGAAAAAAATCCTGATTTTATATTACCTGAATCAAAAAAAAATGAAGTAATTAGTTTTGTTAAAAGTGGTTTAAAGGATCTTTCTGTTAGTAGGAAGAGTTTTTCATGGGGCATTAAAGTACCAGGAAATAATGAACATGTAATTTATGTATGGCTTGACGCACTTACAAATTATATAAGCGCTCTAAATTACCCAAGTATAAATGACTCATTATTTCAAAAATTTTGGCCAGCTTCTATTCATTTAATAGGAAAAGATATTTTAAGATTTCATGCTGTTTATTGGCCTGCGTTTTTAATGGCTGCTAAAATACCATTACCAGAAAAAATTTATGGTCACGGCTGGATACTTTCAGGAGAAGAAAAAATGTCTAAATCTAAAGGAAATATTTTAGACCCTATAGAAATTATTGAAAAATATGGATTAGATGCATTGAGATATTATTTAATAAAAGAAGTTTCTTTTGGTAATGATGGAAACATATCTCAGGAAAGACTTGAAGTTTGCATAAATAGTGATTTAGCGAATAACTTTGGAAATTTATGTCAAAGAGTTACAGCTTTTACTATTAAAAATCTCCAAGGAAAAATTCCAAATAAAGTAAAATTTGAAAAAAATGATTTAAAGATTTTAGACAAGTTTAATTTGAGTTTAATTAGAGAAAAAATTAACAAACAAGATATAAATTATTATATTGATTTTATAGTGAATTCATTATTTGACACAAACAAATATTTTAATGATGAAGAACCTTGGAATAAAAAAGATGATTTAATTAGATTAAACACTATAATTTATACTACTTTAGAAATAGTCAGAAAAATATCTTATATGCTTTATCCAATCATTCCCCAATCATCTTTAAATGCATTAAAAATTTTTGGAATCAAAGAAAATGAAATAGACTTTTCAACTTTAAAAAATCATAAATATTTAAAAGAGAATACTAATATTACCAAAATTGAAATTCTTTTTAAAAAAATTGAGAAAACTAATGATTGATTCACACTGTCATCTAGATCATGAGCCATTAAATAGTAATTTGGATAATATAATTGAAAGATCTAAAGCTACTGGAATTAGTAAAATCTTAACTATTTGTACAACTTTAAATAGTTTTATTAGAATTAAAGAAATAATAAAAAAAGATGAGATTATATTTGGCACTTATGGCATTCATCCTCATGAAGCTAAAAGTGATAAAGTAACCTCTGATTTAATCATTGAAGAAGTTAATAATAACAAAAAAATTATTGGTATAGGTGAAACAGGATTGGATTTTTATTATAATAATAGTGAAAAATATGAACAAATAAAAAGTTTTGAGCAGCATATCGAAGCATCTATTAAATTGAATATTCCTTTAATTGTCCACTCTCGAAACGCTGAAAAAGAGACATTGGAAATTTTTAATAATTACAAAAATGAAAAGTTAAAAATATTAATGCATTGTTTTACCGGATCAAAAAGTTTTGCATCGGATTTGTTAGATTTAAATGCTTATTTTTCAGCTAGTGGTATTATAACTTTTAAAAATTCAGTTGTATTGCAAGAAACATTTAAATCTATACCAGTAAAAAATTTATTAATAGAAACTGATAGTCCTTTTTTAGCACCAGAACCAAATCGTGGTAAAAAAAATGAACCATCATTTATTAAATACACCGCAGAAAAACTTGCTAATATTAAAGATATATCCACAAAAGATCTTATTTATGAAACATCATTTAATTTTAATTCTTTATTCGATTAATTATAAACATGAAATTTATTATTTTAGGATGTGGAAGTTCAATGGGCGTTCCAAGAGCAGATGGTTTTTTTGGAAACTGTGATCCAAAAAATAAAAAAAATCATAGAACCAGATGTTCAGCTCTATTAAAAATGAAAAAAAAGAATATTTTGATTGATACATCTCCAGATTTAAGAATTCAACTTTTAAGAAATAATATTAAAAAAATTGATCAAGTTTTATACTCTCATATGCATGCTGACCAAACTCATGGTATAAATGATTTAAGAGCTTTTTTTATTAAGAATAAAAAACCTATTTCAATATTTGCTGATCAAGTTACATCTAAATATTTAAGAAATAATTTTTCATATTGTTTTAAAAATGTAAGCAAAGGCTATCCAATTACACTAAAATTAAATCCACTTAAAAAATTTTTTTATATAAATGATGGATCAAAAAAAATAAAAATAATTTCTATTAAAGTTAAACATGGTGATATTAAAAGTATTTGTTATTTAATACCTAAAAAAATTGCTTATATAAGTGATGTGAGTAAAATTTTTAAAAAAGATTATAAAAATTTCAAAAATTTAAAATATCTTATAATTGATTGTCTTTGGTATAAATATCATCCATCGCATTTTAATTTAGAACAATCCATAGAATTAATAAAAAAATTTTCACCAAAAAAAGCTATACTAACAAATTTACATTCAGATTTAGATTATAAAGAACTTAAAAAAAAATTGCCAAAAAATGTTATTCCAGCGCATGATGGATTAACTATAAACTTATAAAATATCTTCTATAGTTTTAACTAACTTTTTTGACATTGGTTTTGTCATAGATGCAAATGTATCTTCTATCTTGCCTTCTTTATTAATTAAAATTTTGTGAAAATTCCACTTGGGTACTGCTGATTTACCATGATTTTCTTTTGCCCATTTGAAAATTTCATGAGCATTTTTACCTTTAACTTCTGTTATAGTTGTTAGTGGAAAGTTAATATTAAAATTTACTTCACAAAATTCTTTCACATCTGCATTGTTATTTTTTTCTTGATTAAATGAATTAGATGGAACACCGAGAACTATCAAACCTTTTTCTTTATATAGATCCCATAACTCCTGTAATTCATCATATTGTTTTGTGAAACCACAATAACTAGCAGTATTCACAACTAAGATAACTTTATTTTTGTATTCTTTAAAATTTATTGTCTCACCAGTTATACTTTCAATACTGAAATCATAAATTTTTTTTTCATAGTTCGCAGTTGCTGAAGTTTTAAAAAAAAACATAATTATAGATAATACAAATATTACTTTTCTCATTTGTTAGGTTTATTTGGTGTAAGTAATATCAAAAAATAACCAAATAAAGTGGATAATAAGGACCCAGTTAGTACTCCTATTTTTACACCATCCATATATTGTATGTTTTCAGCAAAAGCTAAATTTCCAACAAATAAACTCATTGTGAAACCAATCCCGGTGAGAACTCCCACACCATAAAAATTATACCAACTTGTGTCGTTTGGCATTTGAGCTACTTTTAATTTTATAGATACATAAGAAAATATGAAAACTCCCAGTTGTTTACCTAGGAATAATCCTAATACGATACCAAGGGGAACCTTATCTAATAAAGAAGCAAAAGATAACCCTTCTAAAGATACCCCAGCATTTGCGAATGCAAATAGAGGCATTATTCCGAAAGCAACATATGGACTAATTGCATGTTCTATATTTATTAATAAAGAAAAATCTTTTTCTTTTTTCCTATGAGGAATTGTCATAGCCAACAAAACACCAGCAATAGTAGCATGGATACCAGAGTTATGAGTAAAATCCCAAAGGAAAAGTCCAACAACTAAATAAGGTAGAAATTTTTTAATTTTAAATTTGTTAATTAATAATAAAATAATAAAAGCCAGTAACATTAAAGTTAAATACTTAATACTCAAATCTCCAGAATAGAATAGGGCAATAATTACTATTGCTCCTAAATCATCAATAATAGCTAATGCAGTTAAAAATACTTTTAACGATAAAGGAACTCTTTTACCCAACAAAGATAAGACTCCTAAAGAAAAGGCAATATCCGTAGCTGACGGAATAGCCCATCCATTTAAAGTTTCACTATCACCTAAATTTATGAAAACATAAAATAATGCTGGAACTAACATTCCTCCAACAGCAGCTATTATTGGTAATAAGGCTTGTTTAATATTAGAAAGTTCCCCTTGCAAAAACTCTCTTTTAATTTCTAAGGTAACAAAAAAAAAGAAAATTGCCATTAAGGCATCATTGATCCAATGTAATACAGATAATTTTAATCCAAAATTATTCATACCTATAAATAAATATTTATCTAAGGTAGAAAAATACAGATCTGAAAAATTTGAATTACTTATAATAAGAGCAATTATAGCTGCAAATAATAAAAATAAACCACTTGCTGCTTCAAGTTTGAAAAACCATTTAAAAGGTTTAGATATGTAATTAATCATAAATAATTATTTTAAATCTTTTATAAATAAAAACATATCATTTAATGTTTCAAATAAATTAAACAATAACAACTCTAGATTAGGAAAAAAAATACTTAATGGGTTCTTAAATGTATCAAGAATAATTATTAGACCTATAAATGTTATTATTAATACAAGAATATAAGAAAGAAATTTACTTAATTTAAATTGATTTTTTTCTTGGTATTTTATTAAAGCTTTTTCTTTAATATCTAATTTATCAATTTTTTGTTTAGTTGTATTATTTTCATTCTTATATTTAGTCTCTTTTTGAATGAGTGATTCATTTTTGATTTCAATTTTTTCATCTGAGGGATTAATATTTAATTGGCTTTTTAAATCATAAAACCAGACATGATTACATGCACCACATTGTATGGTCCTACCTTCCTCTGGTATTAAATCTGAGTTAACTTCGAACTTTTTGCTACAATTAATGCACTCAATAATCATTATATTTATATATCAGATTTAAATAAAAATACCTTAATTTGATAATCTTTATACTTTTAAATAATTAATAAGTACTGTATTAAGTATCCTCTCGGAGTGTAGCGCAGCCTGGTAGCGCATCTGGTTTGGGACCAGAGGGTCGCAGGTTCGAATCCTGCCACTCCGACCATTAAAGTAGTTGTATATCAATATAAATTCCTTCTTTTATAAAAAATCGGTAGTGAAATCGGTAGTAAAATATTTTACTATAATTTAATTTTTTATGACTTCTATAATTCATTACAACCAGATTGTTCAAATTGAAAAAATGAATTTACAAAAAGGAATGAACTATAGATGTAATCCAAATTATTCTGTTCTACTAATGTCAACTAGAGACGGAGCACCATTTGAAGATGAGATTGCTGCAGATGGTAGAGTTTTAATTTATGAAGGTCATAATATTTATAAACAATATACTGATAGAGATCCATATACAGTAAATCAACCTAGACAAACACCAAAGGGCTCACTTACAGATAATGGTAAATTTGAAAAAGCAGCTTTAGGTTTTAAAAACAATGAAAGAGAAGCGGAAATTGTAAGAGTTTATGAAAAAATTAAGGATGGTATTTGGTCATTTAATGGAATTTTTAAATTAGTAGATGCATATGAAAAAAGTATTGATGAAAGAACAGTTTTTAAATTTATTTTACTTTTAACTGATGAAGAAATAGATGAATTAAAAGAAGATATAGAAATAAAAGAACATGCAAGATTAATTCCTTCTAAAGTTAAAGCAGAAGTTTGGAAAAGAGACAAGGGTCAATGTGTTCAATGTAGTAGTAAAGATCATTTGCACTTTGATCACATACTGCCTTATTCAAAAGGAGGAACATCAATAGATTCAAAAAATATACAATTACTCTGTGCGCGTCATAATTTATCAAAAAGTGATAAAATTATTTAATGAAAAAAATAATTTCCAGACAAGAGGCAATACAAAAGGGGTTAAAAAGATACTTTACAGGCAAAGTATGTATTAATGGTCATATAGCTGAAAGATATTTAAATAAATCTTGTATAATCTGTGACAGTAATAAATCTGCAAAATACTATAGTACTTTAAATGGCAAAAACAAAAGATCTTTACACAATAAGGAATTTTTAAAAACTGAAAAAGGCAAGATTATAAATAGAAAATGGACTAATATTTATGATCAGTCTGATTTGGGGAGAGAGAAAAATAAGCTTTATAAGAGAAAAAGAAGACAAGATGATGTTGCTTATAGAATAAGAGGAAATGTAAGTAATAGAGTAAAAGCATTTTTAAAATTAAAAAATAAACCAAAAAATTCAAGTTTATATAAATCTATTGGATGCTCCAATATTTTCTTAAAAAAATGGATCGAAAAAAAATTTAAAAAAGGAATGAACTGGGATAACTATGGTAAAGTTTGGAATATTGATCACATAAAAGCTGTTTCGAAATTTCACTTAAGCGAAATAGACAAAGCAAATCATTTCTCAAATTTGCAACCAATGTTCTGTAAAGATAATATCAGAAAAAGTAACAATTAATGGTGTCAGGATTCCTGCTTAACGATCAAAAAAAATCGGTAGTAAATCGGTAGTGAGGGATAACTCATTCTGATATATCCCTTTAAAATAAACCTAATAATCATTGCATTAATGACAATTTATCTAATGCAATCTAGAAGTTTAGTGTTATAAAACAATAGTTCTGAGCGGTTTGGTCTACAATTTCGAATCCTGCCACTCCGACCATAGATTTATGAAAAAAGCTAAAATTTATATTCCAAATAAAAGCCCAATGCAATCCGGACTGGGTAAAACCAATAAATGGGTATTGGAATTTGAAACAAATGATCCAACAAGAAACCCTTTAATGGGCTGGGAAAGTTCGAATGATACATTATCAGAATTGAAACTAGAATTTTCATCAAAAGAACTTGCAATCAATTATGCCAAAAAAATGAAAATTGATTATGAACTAATAGAACCTAAGAAAAGGAAAACTATTAAAAAATCTTACGCAGATAATTTTTTAGTCTAATTATATGTTTAGATTTTTTAAATTAAGAAAATGGTTTGTATGGTCTTGGTTAGGATCACTAATTATTTTATTATCATTGTGGGTACAGGTTAAAATAGATGTAAAAATTAATGAATGGTTTGGTGTTTTTTATGACATGATACAGAAAGCTCTTGCTGCACCAAATGCAATAACAATAGAAGAATATTGGTCAAGTTTAGCATCATTTATTACATTAGCTGGTATGTATATTGCTCTTTATGTTGCTATTAGTTTTTTTACAGCACACTATTTATTTAGATGGAGAACTGCAATGGTAGAGTGGTATCATAGCGTTTATGATAAGGCTGCAAAGATAGAGGGAGCATCACAAAGAGTTCAAGAAGATACAATTAAATTTACACGTATTATGGAGGGGCTTGGCACAAGTTTTATTGAGTCTATAATGGTTCTATTTCAATTTGTTCCAATTTTGCTTGGATTATCTATTGGTATACCAATTTTCTTTTTTGGCGATTGGCAATATGGTTTGATTACTGGAGCATTGCTTTGGACTTTGGGAGGAACAATTTTTTTAATTGGGTTAGGCTGGTTATTAAGTTTGGTTGGTGTTGAGTATGATCTTCAAAAAAAAGAAGCTGCATATAGGAAAATCTTGGTAATAGCCGAAGATGATCAAAATGTTAGACCAAAAACAATTGAAGAATTATTTACAGATGTTCGTTCAATTCATTTTTTAAGCTATGTCCGATATTTATATTTTAATATTGGCAGAATGGCTTACTTGCAGGCAAATGTATTGTCAGCTTATGTTTTTTTAGCACCAGCAATAGTGGCTGGTGTAGTTACTTTAGGTGTTATGCAACAGATCATAAGAGCTTTTGGTAGGGTAGAAGGGTCTATGCAGTATCTTTTAAGATCATGGCCAACAATCATTGAACTTGCTAGTGTTTATAAAAGATTAAGAGAATTTGAGTCTCAAATAATTGAAAAAGAATTAATTGATGAAAAAATTTGATGACAATAGATAAAAAATTTATTGATCAATTTATTAAAGTAACTTCAAAAGCTGCCTATGCATCATCATTATTTATAGGTAAAAAAGATAAAATAGCAGCTGATAAGGCTGCAGTAGACTCAATGAGGTCTCAATTAAATAAGATAAATATGACTGGTGAAGTTGTTATTGGTGAAGGTACTTTAGATGAAGCCCCGATGTTATATACTGGAGAAATTTTAGGTACTAAAAATGGTCCAAATTTTGATATTGCAGTAGATCCTGTTGAAGGAACTAATTTTGTAGCAAATAATTTGCCTGGTGGATTAACTGTTTTAGCTATAGCTGAAAAAGGAAATTTATTTAACGCTCCTGAAACCTACATGAATAAGATAGCAACTGGAAAAATTGAAAAAGGATTAATTGATCTAGATTATCCTTTAAATAAGAATATTAAAAATTTATCTGAATATAAAAATAAAGATATTTCATCATTAACAGTTTGTATACTGGATAGACCACGACACAAAAAAATTATTGATGAACTTAAAGATTTAAATGTAAACATTAAACTGATTACAGATGGTTTGATTACTGGAGCATTGCTTTGGACTTTGGGAGGAACAATTTTTTTAATTGGGTTAGGCTGGTTATTAAGTTTGGTTGGTGTTGAGTATGATCTTCAAAAAAAAGAAGCTGCATATAGGAAAATCTTGGTAATAGCCGAAGATGATCAAAATGTTAGACCAAAAACAATTGAAGAATTATTTACAGATGTTCGTTCAATTCATTTTTTAAGCTATGTCCGATATTTATATTTTAATATTGGCAGAATGGCTTACTTGCAGGCAAATGTATTGTCAGCTTATGTTTTTTTAGCACCAGCAATAGTGGCTGGTGTAGTTACTTTAGGTGTTATGCAACAGATCATAAGAGCTTTTGGTAGGGTAGAAGGGTCTATGCAGTATCTTTTAAGATCATGGCCAACAATCATTGAACTTGCTAGTGTTTATAAAAGATTAAGAGAATTTGAGTCTCAAATAATTGAAAAAGAATTAATTGATGAAAAAATTTGATGACAATAGATAAAAAATTTATTGATCAATTTATTAAAGTAACTTCAAAAGCTGCCTATGCATCATCATTATTTATAGGTAAAAAAGATAAAATAGCAGCTGATAAGGCTGCAGTAGACTCAATGAGGTCTCAATTAAATAAGATAAATATGACTGGTGAAGTTGTTATTGGTGAAGGTACTTTAGATGAAGCCCCGATGTTATATACTGGAGAAATTTTAGGTACTAAAAATGGTCCAAATTTTGATATTGCAGTAGATCCTGTTGAAGGAACTAATTTTGTAGCAAATAATTTGCCTGGTGGATTAACTGTTTTAGCTATAGCTGAAAAAGGAAATTTATTTAACGCTCCTGAAACCTACATGAATAAGATAGCAACTGGAAAAATTGAAAAAGGATTAATTGATCTAGATTATCCTTTAAATAAGAATATTAAAAATTTATCTGAATATAAAAATAAAGATATTTCATCATTAACAGTTTGTATACTGGATAGACCACGACACAAAAAAATTATTGATGAACTTAAAGATTTAAATGTAAACATTAAACTGATTACAGATGGGGATGTTATGGGAGCACTTTATGTTTCAGATCCAAAATATAATATAGATATGTTTATGGGTATAGGTGGTGGTCCCGAAGGTGTACTAGCAGCCTCTGCATTAGATGCTTATAATTGCTTTTTCCAGGGTAGTTTTATTTTTAAAACAGACGAAGATAAAAATAGAGCAAAAAAAATGGGTATTAATGATTTTGATAAAAAATATGAAATAAATGAAATAGTTTCTGGTGACTCTATTTTTTGTGCAACAGGAATTACATCAGGTGATTTAGTCGGTGGTATTAAGTTGAATAAAGACACTTTTAGCTCAGAAACTTTAGTAACTCATAAATCAAGTGGATTAAATAAAATTATTAAATTAGAAGAAATACTAGAAGCTAATAACACTTGATTAATAATAGTTTATACAATAAAAAAACAACTTTTGGTCCCTTCGTCTATCGGTTAGGACACGTGGTTTTCATCCTCGAAAGAGGGGTTCGATTCCCCTAGGGACCGCCATTATGATTTTTTACGTATATCTAATAGTTACAAAAAATAAAAATCGCTTAATTTCTTATGTTGGTTATACAAATAATTTAAAAAAAAGAGTAAAATTACATAATGATTCAAAAGGTGCAAAATTTACTAAAGGTAGATCATGGAAACTGGCTTATTATCAAACATATAAAACAAAAAGTGTTGCTTTAAAACAAGAGTATAAATTAAAAAAGGATTATAATTTAAGATCAAGAATCAAAAAAAAATATTTAGATAATGAAAATATCAGTTCTTCTTCCCTATAAAGAAAATTTCTCACCAAATTATGCGGGTGCTGTTTCTTTATTTGTAAAGGATACAGTTATTAATAGTAAATTTTTTAAATCAACATATGTTTTTGGTAATATGTCATTTAAAAAAGCTTTTTTAAATAATTATATAAATGTTGATTTAAATAAAAGTTTTTTACAAAGTAATAGTAAAAATTATATTAAAAAATTTTTAGAACAAGAAAAAAAAATTAATTCAGATATAATCGAAATTCATAATAGACCAAATTATATTAAATATTTTAAGAATACTCAAAATAAGAAAATTATACTTTATTTTCATAACGATCCACTTTCAATGAATGGTTCATCAACTGTTAGAGATAGACTTTATCTTTTAAACAATATTGATAAAATTTTATTTAATAGCAAATGGTCACAAAAAAGATTTTTTATAAATATAGAAAATGATGAACTTCTAAAACAAAAAACGTCTGTTTGTTTTCAATCAACATCTAAAGTACCAATTAATTTTAAAAAAAAAAGAAAAATAATTTCTTTTATAGGTAAACTTAATTCTGCAAAAGGTTATGATTTATTTGGTAGTGCTATCATTAAAATTTTAGATAAATATCCTGATTGGAAATCTATTGTTGTAGGTGATGAGCCTAGAGAACAAATTTCGTTTAATCATAAAAATCTTAAAATTCAGGGATACACTAAGCATGATTCAGTTTTAAGATCTTTAAAACAAATAAGTATTTCAGTAATTTGTTCCAGATGGGAGGAGCCATTTGGTCGAACTAGCCTTGAAGCTGCGAGCAGAGGTTCTGCTGTAATCATAAGTAAAAGAGGTGGATTACCCGAAACTTCTAGGAGTGCAATTATTTTAAAGAAGTTATCATCTAATGAAATTTTTTTAGAAATAGAAAAACTTATTTTAAATTCTAAAAAATTACTTTCTTTACAAAAATCTAATTATAAAAATTTTATTTTCAATCACGAATATATTTCAAACTTAATTGATAATGTTAGGGATGAATTTATAAACATAAAAACATTTAATATCAAAAAAGAAAATTTTTTTAAAATTATGCATATCACAAATGTTAATGAACGTTTTAATGGGAGATTACATTATAATACAGGTCGAAGAATTAATAATGGATTTATCAGAAATGGACACAATGTTTTAACAATTAGCGATAGAGATACAGTGCATTATCAAAAAAAATTAGTAGATTTTAAAGGTAAAAATTTTTTACAAAAAAAAATTATTGAAACTTTTGATAACTTTAGGCCAAACATATTAATTTTAGGTCATGCAGATCGTGTAAGTAACAAAACATTAGAAATAATAAAAGAAAGAAACAGGGACGTTAAAATTGCTCAGTGGTTTTTAGACCCATTATCCAAATATGGTCCAGATCATTTAAATAATTCTAAAAGAATATTAGATAAGATTGATTATATAGATAATACTTTTTTAACAACCGATCCCAAATCTCTACCAATCAAAGTTCAGAATTCTTTTTTTATACCAAATCCCTCAGATAAATCTTTTGAAGTATTAGAAAATTATAAAAAAGATTGTTCTTTTGATGTTTTTTTTGCGATGAGTCACGGTGTTCATAGAGGTGAATTAAAAAGTGGTAAAGAAGACGATAGAGAAAAATTTATTAATAGACTTATTAATTTGAATAAAGATCTTAAGTTTGATGTATATGGAATGAATAATGTTCAGCCTGTTTGGGCAGACCAATTTTTAAAAAAAATATCAAATGCTTATATGGGTATTAATTTAAGTAGAGGAAAACCTATAAAATATTATAGTAGTGATCGAATTGTGCAATTAGTAGGAAATGGACTTTTAACATTTATAGATAAGAATACCTATTTAAGTGATTTCTTTTCGTCAAAAGAATTAGTCTTTTATAAAGATATGGATGATCTTAGTTATAAACTAAATAAATATAAAAAAGACAAAAAAAACGGAAGAAAAATTGCTAAACTAGGAAAAAGAAAATATTTAAAATATTTTAACTCTGATTTAGTTTCCGAATTTATCTTGTCAAAAACTTTACAATTTAAATCTAAAAAAAAATTTGTTTGGGATAAATAGTGGAATTCTCAATCATTATTCCAACACTAAATAATTTAGAATATCTAAAATTTTGTATAGAGAGTATTAAAAAAAATTCTAATTTTAATCATGAGATATTACCACATGTGAATATAGGTAATGATGGTACTTTAAAATATCTTAAGAAAGAAAATATAGATTACACATTTACTGATTATAATGCTGGCATATGCAAAGGAATGAACCTAGCTGCAAATAAATCGACTAAAGAATATCTATTATATGCTCATGATGATTTTTACTTTTGTCCAGATTGGGATCTTACTCTAAAAAATGAAATTAATTTAATAGGTCATAATGATTTTTACTTATCTGGAACAATGATGAATAATGGTCAGATAAAATTTGATTGTGGAGACTCAATTCAAAATTTTGATGAAAAAAAATTTTTAAATAATTATAAGGAACATAACTTATTTGATTTCCAGGGATCAACTTGGGCACCACATTTGATTCATAAAAAAATTTGGAACAAGGTTGGTGGATTTAGTGAGGAATTTTTTCCAGGCACAGGATCAGATCCTGACTTAAATATGAAACTTTGGAATATTGGTGTTAGAATATTTAAAGGCATTAATGATTTTAAAGTTTATCATTTTGGCTCAATAGTTACCAGACGATATAAAAATCATCCAACAATTAAAACAGAGTCAGGCAGTAGAGGTGCTAAAATATTTTTGTTAAAATGGGGTATATCTATAAATTTTTTTAAAAGATTTTTTTTAAAATCTGAAAGTAGATACAATGGTAAACTAACTGAACCAAATAAAAATTTTATATTTTTATTTAATTTATTTATATGTAAGTTAAATCTTTATTATATTAAATACATATATAATTTTAAAAATAGAAATAATTTATTATGACAATGAAACTATTAAAAACTAAACTTAACGGCCCAAAAATTATCAAATCAAAGTTATTTTATGATAAACGTGGATATTTAAGAGAAACATTTAGAAATCATTTAACTAAAGATTTAGATTTTCCCTTTGATGTAATGTCATTTTCAAAAAAAAATGTTTTAAGAGGATTACATATTCAAACCAAAAGCCCACAAGCAAAAATTATTACTGTGACACATGGAAAAATTCTTGATGTTGCAGTTGATCTTAGAAAAAGATCAAAAACCTTTGGTAAATATGTATCAATTATTATTTCAGATAAATCAGATTTTTCTTTTTTGATACCAAAAGGATTTGCACATGGTTTTTTATGTCTATCAAAAAAATGTACCGTAAATTACAAATGTTCAGAATATAGAAGCCCCAAGTTTGAAAAAACTTTGGCTTGGAATGATAATTCTATAAAAATCAAGTGGCCTATTAGAAAACCTATTCTATCAAAAAAAGATAGTGATGGACTTGAACTTGATAGTTTTAGATAATCTTTATGGATATATTACTAAAATTATTTGAAGTCCTTTTTCCAGTTTTTTTTGTAGTTGGTATTGGTTATTACTTGGGTAAAAATAATCCAAAAATTGATACTACTTTTATAACTAATTTTGCAGCAAATGTAGGAACTCCTGCAATGATTATATATGCTTTAAATCCAGTAAATATTTCATTTGACATTTTTATAAGTTATTTTTGGTATTATGCTTTAGCTATTGGTGGATTTATTATTACTGGAATTATCATTTTATATCTTTTGAACACCAAAGATATTATTAGAGAACTTCCTCCTTTAGCAATGCCCAATACAGGAAACATGGGTTTACCAATATGTTTATTTGCTTATGGCTCCCAAGGCCTTGGTGTTTCAGCAGCGATATCTGCTTTAATTATTTTGTGTCACTTTACTTTAGGAGTTTTTTTAGCTGACAGAAAATTTAGTATAAATGTTATAATTAAAAGTCCTCCTTTTTATGCAATAATAGTAGCAGTATTTTTACTTTATTATGATTTAGAACTTCCAAAATTTGTTGAAAATACTACTTTCTTATTAATGTATGCAACAATATTTCTTATTTTAATGTCTTTAGGAATTGCATTAACAAGACTAAAAGTTTTTTCTCTTAATAAAGCTATATTCTCTTCTATAGGGCGTGTAATTGTTGGACCCATAATAGGTTATTTATTAATTCTATACTTTAATTTGGAAGGTTTTGCAGCTGGTGTTTTATTAATTCAATGTTCTATGCCTAGTGCTGTTTTAAATTACTTAGTGGCTTCAATATATTCACCTAAAAAAATTGTTGATAGTGTTGCTAGTACTATTGTTGTGTCAACATTGATGTCATTTATAACTGTTCCAATTGTTGTATTCTTTGCTTTAAAATACTTTAATTAATCTATATCCTTCTTCTAAAAATGAAGGCTATAACTTTTAATCTATTGGCATGGGTAATGCTTCCTATAATGGATGGATTTGCAAAATATTTAAGTAAGGATCTTCCAGTATTACAAATTACATGGGCAAGATATTTTTTTACAGTAGCTTTCACTTTTCCAGTTATGTTTTTCTTTTTTCGAAAAAATCTTGTATGGACGGATAAACCAAAATTGCAATTCATTAGAGGTATAATTCTTTTAACTGCTAATATTTGTTTTTTTTATGCAATTTCGGTTATTTCTTTAGCTAAAGCGTTAACTCTAGCCTTTGTTGCACCTTTAATTGTTACAGCCTTTTCTCCAGTTTTTTTAGGTGAAAAGGTAGGATTTAGAAGGTGGTCTGCAGTAATTATAGGTTTTATAGGTTCTTTAGTGGTTATAAGGCCAGGTTTTGTTGAAATTAATTTAGCAAGCATAGCTGCTCTTGGAACAGGAGTAATGTATGGATTTTATTTAATTATTACTCGTAAACTAAGTACCTCAGACAATCCTTTATTAACATTATTGTTAACTGGTGTAGTAGGGGCGGTAATAGTATCCACTCTAATGCCATTTGTTTGGATTAAACCTACCTTAAATCAGTGGTCTATGATGGCTGCTATAGGTGTATTTGCCTGTATAGGTCATTTATTTTTAATACTGTCACTTAAATATGCAGATGCCTCTAAATTAGCTCCATTTAGCTATTTTGAGATTATTACGAACATCATTATAGGGTATTATTTCTTTAGTGATTTCCCTGATAATTGGACCTTTTTAGGTTTATTTATTATCGTATTGAGTGGTATCTACATTTCTAGAAGAGAGAATTTAGTTAAAAAAGTTAAGTAATAGGTATTATATATTTACTAATATTTAAAGTATTACATTAACTATAAGATATAAAATACTGTATTTATTAAATTTTTTTGATATTATAAATAATCTAATTATCAGATAATTTCGAATAATTAAAAAATTAAAAAAGCTTTTTTGCTGCAGAAGGCTTTAAATTTCTGGCTAATTATTAAAAAGATTACATAATCCTTTAAAATCAAGGGTTTTTTAACGTTGTGATTATGAAATTAATCGGAAAATAGGGTAGTATAAAAGCGTTGATATAGTTGAATAGTAGAGCGATGCACTAATTGAATATACCATTTAAACGTCCATAGAGGGGTCTATTTTAAGCATATGTTCATATATGGTACAACTGAAGGATGAATTTTGATATTTAATGAAAAAGCACATAAATAGATCAAAAAATGTTGATTTTACTGATATTTTTAATATAAAAAAGCCTTAAAATAAGCCTAAATTGCTACCTTTTCAGACCTAAGTAATTTAAGCTTTTGCTTAATTCCACCTCTCCCAGAGTAGCCTCCAAGAGCTCCATCAGACCTAATTACTCTATGACAAGGTATTTTTGGAGCATATGGGTTTCTAGCACAAGCATTAGCCACAGCACGTGCTGATTTAGGGCTTTTTATGCCAATAGCCACCTGTTTATAGGTTTTTACTTTACCTTTTGGTATACTTTTGAGGTATTTCCAGACTTTTAATTGAAACTTAGTTCCTCTCATAGAATTTTAGCGTGGAATCATTAAAATTATATAACTTATAAAGAATATAATAGCCATTACAGATAAAAATATTGTGTTAAAGCTTTTACCAGTGTTTCGATATTGAATAAAAGCTAATATAACAAAACCAATCGAGCTTATTAAAAACCATAACGCAGGAATTTCTCCATCAATTGAACCCATAATATTTTTATATTTAAACTATTGACAATAAAAATCACTTGATATATTACTAATGATAATTAATTGTTATCAATAGTAATACTATGACTGAACTTACAACAGACTTAAAATCTCTTCATGAGGCAACTTTAAATAATCTCAAAAGCTCTAAAGCTAACAATACTCTAAGAGCCTACAAATCAGACTTTAAAGATTTCGGAGCTTTTTGTGTTAAGCACGGTTTAAATTCATTGCCATCAGAACCAAAAATAGTTTCTTTATATCTAACTCATCTATCTAAAAATTTAAAAATAAGTACACTCAGAAGAAGATTGGTATCAATAGGAATGGTTCACAAGCTAAAAGGACATTATTTAGATACAAAACATCCGATTATAGTAGAAAATTTAATGGGAATCAGAAGGGCAAAAGGAAGTATTCAAAAAGGTAAAAAACCTATATTAATCAATCATTTAAAATCGATAATTGATGTAATAAATGAACAAAAAATAGAAGAAATTAAAAAACTAAGAGACAAATCAATAATCTTAATTGGTTTTGGAGGTGGTTTTAGACGAACTGAGCTGATCTCAATTGACTATGAGGATTTAGAATTTGTTCTTGAAGGACTTAAAATTACAATCAAAAGATCCAAAACAGACCAATTTGGCGAGGGAATGGTTAAAGGACTGCCCTACTTCACCAGTGAAACATATTGCCCGGTAGTTAATTTAAAAAAATGGTTAGAAACTTCTAAAATAAAATCAGGACCTATTTTTAGAAGATTTTCCAAAGGATCATCTTTAACAAGCAATAGATTAACAGACCAATCTGTTGTTTTGTTAATGAAAGAATATTTAAATTTAGCAGGAATTGAAAATAAAAATTTTTCTGGCCATAGTTTAAGATCAGGTTTTGCAACTGTTGCAGCAGAGTCTGGAGCAGACGAACGTAGTATCATGGCAATGACAGGACATAAAACAACACAAATGGTAAGAAGATATATAAGAGAGGCAAATATATTTAAAAACAACGCTTTAAATAAAGTAAAAATATGAGTCAGAATTTAAGTGATGTAACGATTGTAATAATTACCTATAAAAGTGAAAAAATAATATATGATTTTATAAAAAAAATACCTTCAAAAATAAAAACAATAATAATAGAAAATTCACAAAATTATGAACTTAAAAAAGATATTGAAGAAAAATATGAAAATATTTCATTATTCATAAAAGAAAATAATGGTGTTAGTTCAGCATTAAATTTTGCAGTAAACAAAATTAAAACGAAATATTTTTTACAAATAAGCCCAGATATAGATTTTAATTTTGAAGATATAAATTTATTTTTAAATTTTGCAAAAGAAAAAAATGATATTTTTGCAGCTATAGGACCAAGATTTCTAGATGTTAAAGAAAAAAGTCATAAACAAATAAAGGAGAATTTAGAATTCGATGAGATTGACTCAATACATGGTTCTTGCATGTTTATAAATAAAAAATCATTTTTAGATATTGGAAAATTTGATGAAAATTTTTTTCTTTATTTTGAAGAAACTGAATATTGTTATAGAGCTAAAAAAAAAGGATATTTTTCATATCAAATTAATAAATCAAAAGTAAAATCAATAGGAAGATCAGTAAATATAGAAGATGAAAATTTTTCAAATATTCTAATTTGGCATTTTATTTGGTCTAAATTCTATTTTAATAAAAAAAAATTTGGAAAAGTCATATCGTTAATTATTTTTATACCTTTAATAATTAGAATATTATTTAGAATTGCATTATATAAAGTCATAAAAAAAGACTTGTTATTGGATAAATATAGAGCAAGATTTGATGGTTTATCAAAATCTATAAAGGGTAAAAAATCAAGTTTAAGACCATAATTCATTACCCCCAAACTTTCATTCGTGATAAAAATTTATCACTATCATCTAAAGCTTCATATTTTCTAGTATGTTTATCTGAAATAATTGACTTGGATTGCTTAAAATAATTATAAGTTTCGCTTAGCTTCCAATCTTTTTCCTCAAATTTATTTCCATCTGAATTAATTATATAAACATTATAATTATTATCTTTAAAATGATTAAAAAGACTATTTTTACCACTCTCTATTTCCCATGTATCTTGTTTTGAAACAATCTTTTTATTATTCATATAATCTAAAAATTTCTCACCATATAATAAAAAGCTAGATGTTCTGATATGTGGATTTGGAAATACTTGAAATCTTTTTTTTAAATAAACTTTTTTAAATATATGAGATATAATTTTGTATTTCTTCTTAAGAATTATAGAGTCTAAAATACTTTCGTTTGAAGCAGAAGTCCCAATTAGTGTATTATCATTGCTATAATTAATTAGTTTTAATAGCCAATTTTCACATATAGGATAAGAATGGCTATTTAAAAAAAGTATTTGATTTTGTGGATATTTTTCAGCTACCCTTTTGTAACTGCCAAAATCAAAATCATTAATTGTTATTGGGTCAATAAAAGAAGTATATTCTAAATTAATCAAAAAATTTTTTAGTTCTTTAATTTCATGATTTTTAAATAGTTTAAAGCAAATAACCAACTTATGGTTTATACCTGATTTATAGTTTTTATAGTTTATAATAAAATTTTTTAAAGAACTATGTTCATCAAATGATGTAAATAAATAGCAAACTACTGGTTCGTTTTTCATTTTATAATTTTTGGGAATGGTACATGAATTATAAATTTGCCTCCCCTTTTTAAAAATTTTTTTTCTTTATTGAAAATCTCATTTCTAAAATTCCATGCACCTAAAAAAGCAAAATCATATTTTTTTAGAATATTTCTATCATAATTCAAAATTTTTATGTCTTTACCTGGCATAAATTTATTTATTTTTTCAGGAGTAACATCTACAAAATTTGAAATAAGATCTTTATTGATATTGCAATAATTTATTATTGTAACAGCTTTTGCTGTTGCTCCATATCCTATTATTTTTTTATTATTTTTTTTTAATTTATTTAATATTTTTAATAAATTTCTTTTTGATTTTTGAACATTTGTAGAAAATTTTGTGTAAGTCTTAAATTTATGAAGTCCATATTTAATCTCTTTACTAATTTGTTTATGTACACTTCTTGATATTTTCAATTTTTTGTTATTCTTTTTTTTAATGTAATATCTAAGAGATCCACCATGTGTAGTAAGATTTTTGATATGAAATATTTCAAAATTAAACTTATTTATTATATTTTTTACTGATATTGCTGAAAAGAGATATATGTGTTCATTATAAAACTGATCATATGAATTTTTTTTAATACATTCTAATAATGATGGATCTTCTATAATCAATACTCCATCGTTTGATAATAAGTAAGATATTGATTTAAAAACTTCAGCTAAATTACTGATATGCGTAAGAGTATTTGCTGAATAAAGCAGATCTATTTTACCATTTTTTTTTCTAATTTTTTTAGCTAAATTGAAATTCCAATATTTGTTATAAGTAAGATATCCTTTTCTAGATGTAATTTTTGCTAGATTATTACAAGGTTCAACACCTATCACTATTTTTTTGTTAAAATTTTTAATTAATGCTCCATCATTACTACCTATTTCTAAAATTTTTTTAGGATTAAATTTTTTTTTAATTTCTAATGATAATTTATAAAATGAATTTCTCATGGTTTTAGACATTGATGATCTATAAGGGTATTTATTTGTGAACATTTTTTCTGATGGAATTCTTTTTGATATTGAAACTGTTTTATTTTTCGTATTAAAGAATAATTTAAGATTGTACTTTGTTTGTTTTTTTTTATAAATACTAAGGTAGTTATTTGCTAATGGTTGTTTTCCTAAATCAAGAAAAAATTTATTCATTAATTATAAAGTCTGATCAAAGTTGGAAATCTTAAAATATTTTTATTTTTTTTGAATATAGACAAACAATTTTTTACATTAATCTCTGTTGTTTTATGAGTTATTATAACAATAGTAGCTTTCTTATTTTTCTTATCTGGAGTTTGAATTAATCTTTTTACAGAAATTCTGTATTTAGCCAAACGATTAGTAATTAACGATAGAACACCCTGTACATCTTTAACTTCAAATCTAATATATAAAGAATTAGAGTAATAATTGTTATTAAATGGTTTGATTAATTTTCTTTTATTAGAGGGAATACCAAATGGATATTTAATGTTACCTCGTAAAATAGATAAAAGATCAGATAATAATGATGATGATGTAGGTCCTGGTCCTGCACCCTCGCCTTGCAGAACACTCTCTCCAACAGGTCTACCTTCTGTAATAACAGCATTCATTACACCATTAACATTTCCTATGTATGTTTTTTTACTTACTAAACATGGATGAACAGTTTCAAATAATTGACCATTGATAATTTCTGAAATACCTAGAAGTTTAATTCTAAAACCTAATTGACTTGCAATCTTAATATCTTCTAATTTTATATTCTGAATACCCTCCATAATGCACTTACTTTTTGATATTTTAGTGTTAAATGATAGAGCAGATAAAATTCTTATTTTAGCAAATGCATCAAAACCATTAAGATCTAACTTTGGATTACCAGGTTCAGCATAACCAAGTTTTTGAGCTTTCTTCAAAACATTTTCAAAAATTTCATTACTTTTTTCCATTTCTGATAAAATGTAATTAGTTGTGCCATTTAAAATTCCATAAACTTTTTTAATTTTATTAGTTGCCAAACCCTCTTTTATAGTTCTAAGAATTGGAATACCTCCAGCAACAGCAGCTTCAAACTCTAAATTAACATTATTTTTTTCAGCTAATTTAGATAAATAATCACCATGTTTAGCAATTAAGGCTTTGTTTGGAGTGATAACATTAATTTTATTTTTAAGTGAACTTTCAACAATTTTTTTAGAAATACCGTCAGACAATCCTATTGATTCAAAAATAATGTCTATATTTTTCTTTTTAATTATATTCAAAGGATTTGAATAAAATATTTTTTTATCTATCTTAAATTTTCTTTTTTTATTTTTGTTTTTAGCTGAAATGGCAACAATTTTTATTTTTTTTCCAGTTTTTAACTCAATGTCTTTTTTTCTAAGATTAATTTCATTGTACAGGAATGATCCAATTTGACCCAATCCAATAATAGCAATATTTATATTATTATTATCTTTAATCATCTATATTAGGGTAAGAACTTTGTTTTACATAATTTTCAACTTTCAACTTAAATTCCTCCAAACTTAAATTGTCATCAAAATTAAATTTATCAATTACTTTAGAATCTTGATTATTGGAACAAGCACTTAATGACAAAATTATAAATAATAAACATTTTTTCATTAGAAACCCTCATTTTCTTTTAAATCAAATAATAAATTCATATTTTGCATAGCTTGTCCTGCACCACCTTTAATTAAATTATCTATTACAGATAAAATAATAATCTTTTTTTTATTTTTTGTTTTACAAACTGAAATAAAACAATTGTTTGTATTAATTACATTATTTGTACTTAATAAAGTATTAATATTCATAATTTTGATAAATCTATTTTTTTTATGATATTTTTTAAGTAATTTTTGTATATGATTTATTGTAATTCCTGGTTTTAAATCAACATATATTGTACTCAAAATACCTTTAAACATAGGTATTAAATGAGGTGTAAAAGAAAAATCAATTTTTGATTTAGTATAACTATTAAGCTCTTGATAAATTTCTGAGTTATGTCTGTGAAAGCCTACTCCATATGCACTTAGTGACTCATATAAATTATTATCTTTATATTTTTTATGAACATTCCTACCTGCACCAGAATAACCTGACTTTGAGTCTATAATAACATTATCTGTTCTTATCATATTTTTTTGGATCAGTGGAATTAAAGGTAAAAGTATTGACGTAGGATAACAGCCCGGACAACCTATAATATTGTATGATTTAATTTTTTTTCCAATAAATTCAGGTAATGCATAAACACTTTTTTTTATGTTATCTATCGCTTTATGTTTTAATTTATACCATTTAAGGTATTCAGAACTTTTCTTAAGTCTGAAATCAGCTGACAAATCTATTAATATATTATTTTTTGATAGATTATTTGAAATTTTTTGAGCTTCCCCATTTGGTAAAGCTGTAAATACAATATCAACATTTTTTAAATATTCTTTTTTAAATTTTATAATTTTAGGCAAATTTTTAATTCTTAAGGAACTATCATAAAAGGAAATATTTTTTCCTATAGAAGAATTTCCACAAAGATATTTGATTTTTACATTTTTATGTTTAACTAATAATTTGATTAGTTGAACACCAATGTAACCAGTTGATCCAGCAATTAAAGCGTTTAGCTTGAGCATTTTATATTATAACAGGTTAAAGTTAAAAAAAAATTATCTTTTAGAGAATTGGAAGCTTCTTCTAGCTTTTCTTCTTCCAGGCTTTTTTCTCTCGACTGCTCTAGAGTCTCTTGTGGTAAGTTTTTCTAGTTTTAAGGTAGATTTAAAATTTTCATCAAACATTACAAGTGCTTTTGAAATACCATGTACCATTGCACCAGCTTGACCTGTAGCTCCCCCACCTTTTACACTGCATCTTACATCATATTCTGTTGCTTGATTTATTATTTCAAAAGGTCTTGTTATTTGCATCTTATGATTATCATTTGAAAAATATTCATTAAATAATTTACCATTTACATAAATTTTACCAGAACCTTTTTTTAACCAAACTTTTGCTATCGATGTTTTTCTTCTTCCTGTAGCATATTTACTGTCTTTGAAGTCTAATTTTAATTTTGGACTTTTTGTATTTGTTTGAGTGTTTTCCATATTAGTTTCGTACAATATTTTTATTATTTAGTTTACTTAATTCAATTATTTTTGGGTTTTGTGAAGAATGAGGATGTTCATTACCAGAATAAATTTTTAGTTTATTGAGTTGTTTTTTTCCTAAGACACCACCTGGCAACATTCTTTTAACAGCAAGTTTTAATGTTTCTCCTGGTTTTTTGTTATGAAGTTTTTCAGGTGATGTTTCTTTGATACCCCCAGGATGTCCAGTATGTCTGTAATATTTTTTATTTTGAAATTTTTTTCCAGTAAATTTTATATGTTCAATATTTTTGACTACTACGAAATCACCATTATCCATATGAGGAGTGAAAGTATTTTTATTTTTCCCTCTTATAATTTTGCTAATTATAGTCGCTAATCTTCCGACTACAGCATTTTTCGCATCAATCTCATACCAACTAGATGTTATTTGGTCTTTTTTTATGAATTTAGTCATTGTGCGAGGATTTGTACTATTATTAATTACAAAGTCAATTTGATATTTAGCTTGTAAAATAAGACCAATCTGATAAAAAGTTAATGCCGATTTGATCCTATTGCGGGCATACAACTGCTAAACAGGAATAACTCATTACACAATCGGCAGGCATTTGAACTTTATTGTGCGCCTAACATTAAGTTAAAGCACTAAAAAAGGAGTTAAAATGAGTAAAAAAAGAAATAATCCAGAAACCATAGCAATTCATGGTGGGGACTACAGAAGTGATCCAGCAACAAATGCTGTTGCTGTGCCTATATACAGAACTACATCTTATCAATTTAACAGTGTAGACCACGCTGCCAACCTTTTTGCTCTAAAAGAGTTTGGCAATATCTACACAAGGATAATGAACCCTACTAATGATGTTTTAGAAAAAAGAATTGCAGCTCTCGAGGGTGGTTTGGCATGTTTAACTGTTGCATCAGGACAAACGGCATCACTATTTTCAGTATTAAATGTTGCTCAAGCTGGGGATAATATTGTTAGTTCAACTGATCTCTATGGGGGTACTGTATCATTATTTACTCACACCTTAAGTAAACTTGGTATTGAAATAAGATATGCTGACCCAAAAGATCCTAAAAACTTTGAAAAAAAAATTGATGATAAAACTAGAGCTTTTTACGGTGAAACTTTGCCTAACCCATACTTGCGAGTATTTCCCATCAAAGAAGTTTCAGACATAGGTAGAAAGTATAATATACCACTTATTATGGATAACACAGCTGGACCAGTAATATGTAAACCTATAGAACATGGGGCCGCAGTAGTAATACATTCTTTGACAAAGTATATTGGAGGACATGGTACTGCTATTGCAGGAAGTATAGTCGATAGCGGTAATTTTGATTGGACAGCTGATCCCAAAAGACAACCATTGTTTAATGAACCAGATGCCAGTTATAATGGAGCAATTTGGGGTAAAGTTGTACCTGAACTTACTGGAGCAAATGTTCCTTTTGCAGTTAGAGCTAGAGTATGTTTATTAAGAGACTTAGGTTCAGCATGTTCACCAGATAATGCTTTTGCTATAATCCAAGGACTAGAAACTGTTGCTTTAAGAATGAAACAACATTGTGATAATGCTCAAAAAGTCGTTGAGTATTTAAAAAAACATAAGGAAGTAACAAAAGTAATTTATTCTACTGAACATGATAAACTTATAGCAGAAAGAGCTAAAAAATACCTTAAAGGTGGGAATGGACCTATGGTTGGAATTGAATTAAAAGGAGGTATTGAAGCGGGTAAAAGATTTATAGAGTCTTTAAAAATGTTTTATCACGTTGCAAATATAGGTGATGCTAGAAGTTTAGCTATACATCCTGCAAGTACAACTCATAGTCAACTAAATGAGAAAGAATTAGCAGCTTCAGGTGTTACTCAAAGCTACGTAAGATTATGTATCGGTTTAGAGCATATAGACGATATAATTGACGATTTAGATCAAGCTTTAAACAAATCTTCAAAAGGAACTTTAAAAGCTGTTAGTTAAGCTTTGTATTTATATATAAAAAATAAATACATGAGCTAATTAAAAAAATTGAACTTATTTGGTGCATTGATGCAATATATATCTGTGCACCATAAGTAACTGTAAAAATCCCAAGAACGATTTGTAAAAATATAAAATAACCTAAAAGATTTACAGATTTATATAATTCATACATTTTATTTTTATAAATTTTATAAAATATAAGAAAATAAAAGACACCAATTAAGTAAGCTAAATTACGATGGATAAACTGGACTAAAGAAGGTTCATCAAAAGCTGATAATTTAAATAAATTTGCGATATTATTATCATCAGGAAAGTACGAATTACCCATAAAAGGCCAAGAATTATAAATTTTACCTGCATCCATCCCAGATACAAACGCCCCTATTGCGATTTGGATAAATATTAAAATCAAAAATATAAATGGAATTATTGGATTTATATTAACTAATATTTTTTTATTTATATTAATCTTGAGATAATTCCAAAAGATTAAGGATAAAATTAAAAAAGCAATAAGCAAATGCAATGAAAGTCTATAATGACTAACATCTACTCTATCATTAAGACCACTGCTAACCATATACCAACCAATAAATCCTTGAAGACATATTAAAAAAAAAATAAAATATAGATTTAATAATTTTGAGATTTTGATCTTAATTGAAAAATATATTAGAGGAATTAAGAAACTAATTCCAATTAATCTGCCAAGGAATCGATGAGCCCATTCCCACCAAAAAATTACCTTAAATTCTTGCATTGACATATTGTAATTTTGTAATTTAAATTCAGGGATTTCTTTATATAGATTAAAATATACAATCCATTGATCTTGATTTAGTGGCGGAAAGAAACCTGAAAATAATTGCCATTCTGTAATAGAAAGACCAGAGTCAGTTAATCTGGTTAAACCACCAACAACGATCATTATGGATATAATCCAAAACATTGTAATTAACCAAATTGAAATTTGATTATTAATTTTAGTATTTAGTGTATACATAATCGGATAAATATAATAATTTTTTAAATATCCAAATATATAAATGTCGCCATTAAAAAGAAAAAAACTAAGTAAAATTAGATTTGAATTGGATAAATTAGATAATTCTTTAATAAAAGTAATTAAAAAGAGAACAAATTTAGTTAAAAAAGTTTTGGCCCTAAAAGATAAAAAAAATCAAATTGTTGATCAAACCAGAATTAAAAAGATATTAAAAAACATAAGACAAAAATCTTTAAATAATAATATTGATCCAAAAATTACCAATAGAATTTGGAAAAATATGATTTGGACTTATATAGATTTTGAAAGGCGAAATTTTAAAAAAAAATAATTATTTACTGTGAGGCGGAAGTTTTTTTTCAACAAAAATTTCATGTTTTCTTGTTGCAGGATTATATTTTTTTGCTTTAAGTTTAACTTTGGCTTTTTCTCCACCAGCAGGTTTTTTTACATAATAAAAAAAAGGACTATCAGGTTTTGCCTCTGGAACTAATCTAACTTTAACATGTGTTTTTTTTGCCATACTATTTTAAATTTTTTAAATTCTTTATAAGATTAGAAATATTTGTCAGTTTATTTCTAATATTAGATGCTTTTATAGAATTATTTGGTAGTTCGTCAAGTTTTAATGGTTCTTTATTATCTAAAATTTTTTTAACACCCTTAATAGTCATACCTTGATGTTTTAATAGAAATTTAACCCTTTTCAGCAATTCAATGTTTTTTTTATCATAATATCTTCTATTACCATTTAAAATTTTAGGTCTTATTTGTTTAAATTCTTTCTCCCAATATCTAATTGTATGAGTTTGTAAAGAATTTCCTCTTTTTGATTTTAATTGTAGTATTTCCGCTACTTCACCAATAGATTTATATGCATTATTAGATTTAATCATTCATTGTTTGATTTATCATTTCTTTAAATTCTTTTGATGGTTTAAATAAAACCACATTTCTACTTGATATAATTTTTTCTTCTTTAGTTTTTGGGTTTCTTCCTATTCTTTTTTTCTTTTCTCTAACAGTAAAGGTTCCAAATTTTGTAATTTTTATTTTTTTTTCATTTTTGAGATTCAAGATAATAGACGAAAAAAACTCATCAATTAAATTTTCAGATATTTGTTTTGAAAAACCTATTTGCATGTAAACTAAATTAACTAAGTCTTTTTTAGTTAAATTAACTCTCATTTTAAATATTGTGTTTAATCTTATCTATTAAATTACCTTTTACAATCTTATTGCATACATCTAAAGAATTAGAGAATCCAATAAAATCAGTGCCTCCATGACTTTTTACAACGGGGGAGTCTAATCCTATAAAAATAGCTCCATTATATAACCTAGGGTCTAGTCGTTTTTTAAATTTATTTAAATTTGAAATATTTAATAATGATGAAATTTTTCCAATTATATTTCCTTTTAAAGCTTTTTTTAACTCACTAGTTATAAAGTTTGCTGTTCCTTCAGCAGTTTTTAATGCAACATTTCCCGTAAAACCGTCAGAAACAATCACATTAATTTTTCCATTCATCAGTTCATTGCCTTCAATGTATCCTGAAAATATAAAATCATTATTTTTTTTTTCATTCATGATTTGATAAGTCTCTTTTATTACTTCGTTTCCCTTTACTTCCTCAGATCCAATATTCAATAGTGCAACATTAGGGTTTTCATTAGGATATAGAGATTTATAGAGAGATGCTCCCATTATAGAAAAATCTACTAAATTTTTTGAACTACATTCTATATTAGCACCCAAATCTAAAACAACACTCATACCTAATTTGTTTGGCCAAAGAGCAGATAAAGCTGGCTTATCGATGTTTTCAATCATCTTTAAATTTAATTTAGCTATGACTAATAATGCTCCTGTATTACCAGCGGAAATTACTATATCTGTTTCTTTTTTTTTTACACTTTCTATAGAAAGCCACATACTTGTATCTTTACCTCTTTTTGCAGCGCCTAGTGGACTATCAGTACTTTTAACAACTTTATCAGTATGAATAATTTCATAATAATCTTTAATGATTTTATTATTTAAACATTCTAGAATTTTGTCTTTATCACCAAAAATTTTATAATAATTTTCTTTATTAGATTTATGGTTGTGAATGATTCCATCTATAATTTTTTTTGGTGAATTGTCACCACCCATTGCATCTACAGCAATCTTAACCAAATCAGACATATGCTATTTTAAAACTATTATTCTTTAGGGTCCAGAACTTGACGCCCTTTATACATACCAGTTTTAGGATCTAAATGGTGAGATAATCTATATTCACCACTGTTTTTATCCTCTACTACATTTTTGGGTGAGAATTTCATATTTTTAGCTCTTCTCATACCAGTTCTTGAAGGCGTTTGTTTTCGTTTAGGGACAGCCATAATTATTGGTTACTTACACTTTTTAGATAAGAATTTAAAGTTTTATTTGATAAATCTTTAGAAAAATTATCAAAATATTCAACCAAATGATCAATTTTGGAAAAATTTTCCAAGTAAAATGAAATTTTTTTGTTTTTTTCATTTTTACTTAAATTCTCCCAAAAGTGTATATCTGATACTATTGAATGAAATAGATTAATATAATCCTTCATTTTTTTATTGATAGATTGATCTCCATAACCTATTTCTCGAATACTTAGTTCCAACTGTCTAAAATTATCATCATATATATCCTGAAGAATTGTTGAATTTTTTTCATTTTTGAATGTTTTTAGGAAAAATGCAAAATGTATAAGTAGTAAAGTTAACCTATCTGTAAATGTATCTTGAGATTTTATATGTTTATAAAGAATTTTATTTGTAGTTAATTTAACAAATTTATTATAAATATTTAGATATTTAGCACCCATGAAAATTTTTTTTTATATTATTATTATAGCACAATTGTTTGCACATTGTTCTTTAAATAAAGTAGTCCAACATCATGGAGTTCATAATTTAGAAAAAAAACAAACAAAATTAAAGTTAAATTATACTAATAAAAATGATATTATTAAAATTGTTGGTCCGCCATCTACAAAAAGTACATTTGATAATGATATTTATATCTATATTGAAAGAAAAACAAGCAGTTCAAAAATAACTAAACTTGGTAAAAAAAAGTTAATTACAAATAATGTTCTTGTATTAGAAATTGATAGTAGCGGGTTATTAGTTAACAAAAGCTTTTACAATAAAGATGATATGAAAAAAATTATATTTGATGAGTCATCAACAAGTATAAATTACACAAAAAAATCATTTGTATATAATTTTCTTTATTCTATCAGGCAAAAAATTGATGACCCTCTAGGAAAGAAACGAGCCAAAAACTAGCCAGCAATAACTGCTAATAAAAGTAATGCAACTATATTAGTAATTTTTATCATAGGGTTAACAGCTGGACCTGCTGTATCTTTGTATGGATCACCTACTGTATCCCCTGTAACAGCGGCTTTATGTGCCTCTGAACCTTTCCCTCCATGATTTCCATCTTCAATATATTTTTTTGCATTATCCCAAGCACCACCACCAGCAGTCATTGAAACTGCAACAAATAAACCGGTTATAATTACACCTAACAACATTGCTCCTACAGATGCTAATGCTGCTACTTGTCCCCCAATAGCAAATATTATAAAATACAGAACAATAGGCGATAATACAGGTAGTAAAGAAGGAATAATCATTTCTTTAATTGCAGCAACAGTTAATAAATCAACTAATTTTGCATAATCAGGTTTTTGTTTTCTTTTCATAATACCTGGGAATTTTTTGAACTGTCTTCTAACTTCAACTACAACTGCTCCTCCTGCTCTACCGACAGCTTGCATACCCATCGATCCAAATAAATAAGGTAGCATTCCACCTATCAACAAACCCACTACAACATAAGGATTTGATAAATCAAACGTTACAACAATACCCTCTAATTTCGATCCAGCAACAGTAGAAAAATATTTAATATCTTCAACATAGGCAGCAAAAAGCACTAAAGCTCCTAACCCAGCTGAGCCAATTGCATAACCTTTGGTTACAGCTTTTGTGGTGTTACCAACAGCATCTAAGGCATCAGTTGTTTTTCTAACATTATTTGGAAGTTTTGACATCTCGGCAATACCACCTGCGTTATCAGTCACTGGTCCATAAGCATCTAAAGCAACAACCATACCAGCTAAAGCAAGCATTGTTGTAACAGCAATTGCTATTCCATAAAGACCAGCAATTTGATTTGTGAATAATATACCTCCAACAATAATCAAAGCAGGAACTGCTGTTGCCTCCATTGAAACAGCTAAACCTTGAATCACGTTAGTTCCATGTCCAGTAGTCGAAGAAGCTGCTACACTTTTTACCGGTCTATAATTAGTTCCAGTATAATATTCGGTTACCCAAATTAATAATCCTGTGATAACTAAACCGATTATTCCACAATAGTATAAACTCATACCATTAAAAACTTTTCCATTAACTGAATATTCAGTGGTGAATCCTAAAACGTAATCAGTAACAGGATATAAAATTGCTAGTGAAGAAACCGCTGTAACAACGAAACCTTTGTATAGCGCATTCATTACATTCTTACTTTTTCCAAGTTTTACAAAATAGGTTCCTAATATTGAGGTAACAATACATGCTCCACCAATTGTTAATGGATAGATCATCATATTCATGTCACCATGAAAAAATATTGATGACAAAACCATTGTAGCAACAATCGTAACAGCGTAAGTTTCAAATAAATCTGCAGCCATTCCTGCACAATCACCTACATTATCTCCTACATTATCAGCAATTACAGCTGGATTTCTTGGGTCATCCTCGGGTATTCCAGCTTCAACTTTACCAACTAAATCAGCGCCAACATCAGCACCTTTAGTAAATATTCCACCACCTAATCTTGCAAAAATTGAAATTAAAGACGCACCAAATCCAAGTGCAACTAATGCATTAACAATTTCTCTTTCATCTACATTAAATTTTAGTAATAAATAATAATAAACAGCAATAGCTAATAATGCTAAACCAGCAACTAACATTCCAGTGACTGCTCCTGATTTAAAAGCAACTGAAAGACCACTAGCTAAACCTTTTCTAGATGCTTCAGCTGTTCGAACATTAGCTTCTACAGATACCAACATTCCTACGTAGCCAGCTATTCCTGATAGTGTTGCACCAATAAGATATCCTAAACCAACCAAAGGACTAAAAGCAATACTCACAATAACTAAAACAAAAACACCAACAATTGCTATAGTTTTATACTGTCTTGCTAAATAAGCTTTAGCACCAATTTGAATGGCAGAGGCAATTTCTTGCATTTTAGAATTACCTGCACTTGAACTTAAAATATTTTTTCCTGTAAAATATCCATAAACGATTGATAATAATCCGGCAGCTATAGTGTATAATAGTATTGTTTCGACAGTTGAGTTCATTTTAACCTTAATTAAGTTGTTGGTTGTTAGTTATTAAAATCCGGACAATACAAAAAAAGCTATAAAAGGCAATAATTAACTTCTAAAAATGATGAGAATAACCTTTATTTTTAATGGCAATTTTATTCCCTTTTTGATCGATAATTTGAGATTTTTGAAGACTTGAACAAATTTTTCCAATTTTAGAAATTTTTATACCTAAAGATTTAGCAGTTTTATTAATGATTCTAGATTTAGAAGAATTAGCAGTAAATAATATTTGATAATCGTCACCTTGAGAAACAAAGGATATTTTATTTAACTTTTTTTGGATGAGTAGTTTCTTCAGATTCGTTGATATTGGGATATTTTGCAAATTTAATTTGTAAGAAAATTTTTGATCATTTATAAGTTTTTCCAAATCAGTAATTAAACCATCTGATATATCAATAGATGTATTGGCTAAAGATAATAATTTCTTACTTAATTTTAAATGTAAAGTTGGAAGATAATATTTACTCTTAAAATATTTACTTAAATGAGTATTAGTATGAATTTTATTTTTTAAAATTTTTAAACCTGTAAAACTATCACCTAAATTACCAGTTACATAAATATCATCATTTAATTTTGCATTATTTCTAAATAATATCTTATGTGAAAAACCAATTGAGGTTATTGTAAAACTCAATTTATTAGAATAAGTAGTATCTCCACCACACAGAAAAATACTATATTTATTTTGCTCTTCTTTTAAAGATTTTGAAATTTTTTTTAAATTGAATGATGAAAATGATTTTTTGTTACCTGATCCAGATATAAAATAATATCTTGGCTTAACACCTTTGCAGATGATATCTGAAATAGAAGATCTAATTATTTTTTTTATTACAAGATCTGGTTTCTTAAAATTGATAAAGTGTACACCTTCAATGTAGGTATCTACAGAAATTACTAACTTTTTTGACCTATCAAAAAAAACATCATCATTTAAATTTAACGACCCTTTATTCATAGTTGATAATTTTGAAAAGTATTTATTTATTATTTTAAATTCATGCATTTGAAGATCTTAACTTTTTTCCAACATTATCTAACAGAGCATTTAAATATTTTGTTTGACCATCATCTAAAAAAAAATTTGAAGCATTTAAATACTCTTTAATTATAATTTTTATTGATAAATTAGGTTTATATAAAAATTCATATGTGGCAGATTTCAATATAACTTGAAATAACTTATCTAAATTATTTAAAGTGAATTCCTCACCTAAATTTTTATCTAGTTCTTCTAATATTACATCATTACGTTCAATAGTTCCTGAAACAATGTCTTTAATAAATTTTTTGAATCTATGTTTAGGGAAAGTTAATTGTTCATCATTATTATAAAATTTACCATATAATTTTTGTATAATTATCACTCTAGGATTATTTTTGGGGTTAAAATTAGTTTTCATTTTTGGGATAAAATGGATAATATAGCGCTTACAGCTTCTGCACCTTTTTTTTTTCGAGCTACAGCTTGCTTCATATTTAAACAAGTTATAATTCCATTCCCAATTGGTTTTTTTGATTCAATTGATAGTCTCATAATTGCATCTGTTGATGCTTGAGATATAAAATCAAAATGCGGTGTTTGTCCTTTAATTACACAACCTAACGCAATAAAGGCATCAAATTTTTTTCACATTTTTTGAAATTGTCACAGGTATTTCAAATACACCAGGAACATAAATAACTTTAATTTTGCATTTTCTAGGCAGCAACTTTAACGCATTTTTTAATAAACCAGATGAAATATCTTTATAATAATTGGCATTTACTATTAAAATTTTTTTGTTCATTAAATTAATTCTTGTTTAGTTATCTTTATATCATAACCATCTAAACCAATAACCTTTTTTTTGGTGATTTAGTAATTAATATCATTTTTTTTATATTTAAGTCTTTAATTATTTGTGCCCCAATACCGTAGTTTCTAATTAACTTGTCATTACCTTTTTTATAAAAATTCTTATCTTTATAATCTTTTAGTGTTTGTGAAACAGATTTAAGGTTGGTATCTTTAATAAAAACTAAAACACAATTATTAAAATTCTTAAAATAATTTAGTGTTTTATTAAATGAATTTGGTAATTGTTGATTTATAAGATAATTGTGGACTACGTTAGAAGAAATAACCCTAACTCTTGGTACAATACCTTTTTTAATATTTCCTTTAATAAGCGCAAAATGTTCAGATCCATCAAGTAAATTTTCATATATCTTAATTTTATAATTTTGGTTTTTAAATTTAATATCTGATAATTTTTTTTAATTTGATTAATTTTTCTTTTTTAAGTCGATAAGAAATAAGATCTTCTATTTTTCCAATCTTGAGCTTATGTTTTTTAGCAAAATTAAACAAATCTTGACCTTTTGCCATTGTCCCATCTTCATTCATTATTTCACATATGACAGCTGAATTATTTTTTTTAGCTAATTTTGAAATGTCAACAGATGCTTCTGTGTGACCAGCTCGAACTAATACCCCACCATCTCGAGCAATAATTGGAAAAACATGACCAGGTGAAACAATATCTTTCTTATTTACATTTTTTTTTGAAGCAATTTTAATTGTATGCGCTCTGTCTCTAGCTGATATTCCTGTTGTAATGCCTTTTTTTTGCTTCAATAGAGATCGTGAAAGCAGTTTTATTTCTTGACTGATTAATTGGTGACATAAGAGACAAACTTAGCTTCTTGGCTTGTAAACCATCTAATGCCAAACAAATTAAACCCCTACCATATTTTGCCATGAAATTAATATTTTTAGCATTAGTATCTGAAGTTGAAATAACAAGATCGCCTTCATTTTCTCTTTTTTCATCATCAACAAGTATGTACATACCCCCTCTTCTGGCAATTTTAATTATAGTTTCAATTGAAGAATAATTATTTTTTTTCATGAAGAAAATTTTTAACGTATTTAGAAAGAATATCTATTTCAATATTAACAATACTTCCTTTTTTAACTTTTGATAAATTGGTTAATTTATATGTATGTGGAATTACCCATATTTGAAAACCTTTTTTTTTGTAACTTTAGATATTGTTAAAGAAATACCATTAATACAAATTGAGGCTTTTTCAATAATATTTTTTCTTTCTTTAGAATTAATTTCAAAATTAAATACATAGGACTTATCTACTTTTTGAACATTTAAAACTTTACCAGTTGTATCAACATGCCCTTGACATATGTGACCTGAAACTTTTTGACCATATTTAAGTGGGAGTTCTAAGTTGATTAAATCTTTTATTTTTAAAAATTTAAATTTTGATCTTTTAACAGTTTCATTAGAAAGATAAAATTCCATAATTTTTTTTTTTTATTGTAATCAGAGTTAAACATACGCCATCACAGGCAACTGATACTCCGATATCTTTATTATTTAATTTGAGATCAGATTTTACAAAAATATTTATACCCTTTGATCTTTTAGATATATTTGTAATTAAACCTTTGTTAAATATAATTCCGTTGAACATTTTATCTTTTATAAATTGTAATGTTATCTTTAGCTAGTTTAGAACTAATTTTAGATTTTTTTTTATATCTACTAATTAATATACTAAAAGATGTGAAGAATTTATGTTTTCCACTAGTTTTCAAGTTTTTAGGGCTTTTAAACAGGTAAAATTTATCAATTAATCTATCTTTAATCAAATTTTTAGTAATCTCATCACCACCTTCAACTAATAAATTTCTTGTACCTAAAGTATATAATTTTTTTAAGATTATTCTTAAATTAAATAATTTGTTATTATCAACTTTAGATTTAACTAGTGTTAGTCTTTTCTTTAAGGTTTGTATCTTTTTATTGTTTGATGAGTTATGAAATATAATTGTATTATTTTTTTTTGATGATTTAATTATATAACTATTCATTTTTATTTCTAAGTTACTATCTAAGATTATTCTTTTAGGTGAAAATTTTTCAAAACCTTTTAATCTACAGTTTAGTTTTGGATTATCAGTATTTAGTGTTTTGGATGAAATCATTATAGAGTCGTTTTTATATCGTAAATAATGAGTTAATTTATCAGATGACTTATCAGTTATTCTTTTAGTTCCTTTGCTATAAATTAAACTATTCTTTGAAACGGCAATCTTTCCAGTAACATAGGGTAACTTTTTATTTCTATTAACAATATAAGAGTCGTACAAACTTTTAGCCTCTTTTTTTAAGAGACCTTTTTTAACTTTTATCTTTTTATTTGATAAAATTTTAAAACTTTTTCCTTTAACTTTTTTATCAATATCATCCATTCCATAAATAATTTCACTAATACCACTTTTAATAATGCTATTAGTACATGGGGGTGTTTTGCCATAATGATTACAAGGTTCAAGGGTCACATACATTTTTGAACCTTTTAGTTCCTCTAAAGAATTATTAATTGCGTTGTGTTCAGCATGGGGTCTTCCTTCTAAGCCAGTTTGCCCAATCGAGATTACCTTATCATTTTTAACTATCAAACATCCTACTGATGGATTATCTCCAGTTAGTCCTTTTCGAGCACTTGCTAGGTTTAAAGCAAGTTTCATATAATTTTTATCTTTTAATGTAAATTTATCTTTTTTTGAAGACATCTATTTTGTCCACAAATTGTACAAAATCTTTTTCTTCTCTAAAGTTCCTATAGACAGAGGCAAATCTTACGTAGGCAACTGGATCAAGTTCTTTCAAACCCTCCATTACCATTGTTCCAATGGTGTTACTTGAAATCTCACTTTGACCAAGTTCTTCTAAAGATCTTGATATCCGACTTATAAATTTTTCAACTGTTTCGGTATCTAAGGGTCTTTTCTTTAAAGCTATATAAATAGATTTTGCAAGTTTATCTCTATCAAAGGAAGATTTTCTTCCATTTTTTTTAACTACCATTAACTCTCTATATTGAATTCTTTCAAAAGTAGTAAATCTCTCTCCACATGAACAAAGTCTTCTTCTTCTTATAGCGGTACCATCTTCAGTTGGTCGAGAGTCTACAACTGAAGTCTCACCTTTTTTTTCACAAGGGCAAATCATTTATTCAAATTTTTATAAATTGGAAAGTTAGAACATAAATCAACAACTTCATTTCTAACCTCTTCCTCAACTTTACTATTATCCTCTGGATTTTCAGATAAACCTTTCATTACCTTCGTTATTAAATTACCAACTTTTTCAAATTCCTTTAAACCAAAACCTCTTGTAGTTGCGGCTTGAGATCCTAGTCGTATCCCAGAAGTAATCATTGGTTTTTCTGTATCAAAAGGTATTCCATTTTTATTACATGTAATATTAGCTCTACATAAACTTTCTGAGGCTAAATTTCCTTTAACGTTAAAAGGCCTTAGATCAACAAGCATTAAGTGAGTGTCAGTACCACCTGAATAAATTTTGAAACCATTGTTTTTTAAAGTTTCAGCTAACATTTTTGCATTAGCTAAAACATTCTTAATATAAGTTTGAAATTCTGGTTTAAGTGCTTCAAAAAAACCTGCAGCTTTTGCTGCAACTATATGCATCAAAGGTCCACCTTGATACCCTGGAAAAAACTGCTGTATCAAATTTTTTACCCAATTCTTCATCATTGGATAAAATTATTCCTCCTCTGGCACTTCTAAACACTTTATGAGTTGTGGATGTTACTACGTGAGCATAATCACATGGATTAGGGTAACCTTTTCCAGCTACTAAACCCGAAAAGTGTGCCATATCAACCATTAAATATGCTCCAACTTTATCTGCTATTTCACGAAATCTTTTAAAATCAATAACTCTTGAATATGCACTTCCGCCAGCAATTATTAATTTGGGTTTGTTTTCAAGAGCGAGTTTTTCAACATTGTCGTAATCAATTAGTTCAGATTTTTTATCAACATCATAACTAATTGCATTAAACCATTTACCAGACATAGAGATTTTTAATCCATGAGTAATGTGTCCACCAGAATTTAAACTCATACCCATAAACGTATCATGTGGTTTTAATAGAGCTAAAAACACTGCTCCATTTGCTTGTGCACCTGAATGAGGTTGTACATTTGCGTATTTGCAATTAAAAAGTTTTTTAATTCTCTCAAGAGCTAATTTTTCAGCTACATCTACATGTTCACATCCATTGTAATATCTCTTACCTGGATAACCTTCAGCATATTTATTTGTTAGAACAGAACCTTGAGCTTCTAGAACAGCTTGAGAAACAATATTTTCAGATGCAATCAATTCGATGTGATTTTGTTGTCTTACTAATTCATCATTAATAGCTTTGAATAAGTCTGGATCAGTTTTAGAAAGACTTTTTTCAAAAAAATCTTCATAAGTCGGGTTTAGATATTTTTTTTCGCTAGACATAATCTTTAAATCTTATTTACTCTTTTTTTGTGCCTGCCACCTTCAAATTTCGTGTTCATAAAAACTTCTATGCATTTAAAAGCAGTATTTTTTTTTGTTAATCTAGATCCTAATGTAATAATATTTGCGTTATTATGCAATCTAGATAATTTTGTATTTTTAATAGAATAACACACTGCAGCTCTTATTTTTTTTGTGTCTATTTGCTGCCATAGACATCCCCATACCAGAGCCACAAACTAAAATTCCCATATTTGAACTATTATTAACAATTTTTTTTACAAAGTTTATGAGCAAAATCTGGATAATTAACTGAGTCTTTAGAGCTATTGGTCCCTAAATCTTGAAATTCATATTTTTTTGAAAATTTTTTTTTAATTTGTTCTTTTAAATTGTATCCAGCGTGATCTGATGAAATAAATATTTTTTTCAAATTAATTAAATTTATGATTTAGAACACATGCAACTAAGTGAACTCTATTTTCTTCACCACCGTTGAAAGCATTATGATATTTTGTATTATTTGTAATCCAAACAGATCCGTCTGCAGGTAAATGTTTAGCAACATTATCAATCACCATTATTGATCCTGGGTTTGTAATTATTGGTATATGTAATCTAGGTTCCGGGTCTCTATGCCAACTAAGTGTAGATCGAGGTTGTTTTAATAAAATTCTGACTCGACCTAATTTATATTTTGAGGATAAAACATCAAACACTTCTTTAAAATAAGTTTTTTTTTATATTCTTTAATAAATTCTGAGTATGCTGCCTCATTAATTTTTTCATCCCTAATAACTTCCTTTCCTGTCTCATCTGGTTTGGTCCAAAACACACCTCTAGCTTTATGACCTTTAATAGAGTTTGGGTCACCTGGGATTTGCGTCAAAGATATTGCTCCAAAGTTAGAAACTCCCTCTGGACCACTAAAATCTTTAAGTTCAAGTATATCATTATAAGCTTTTTTAAGTTCATTTATGTCAAACTTGATGTTTTGTTTTTGAAAATCGTTAAAATTTAAATTCATAAGATTGTTTAATATCGTTTTTAAGTTATATTTGTATATAACATTTGTCGCATATTATAAATTAATTTAAAAATGATTACAGGTAAATTTCCAAGTTTGAGACTTAGACGCAGTCGCAAAAACGATTGGTCTAGAAAACTAATTGAAGAAAATAACTTAACCTCAAATGATTTTATATTACCAGTATTTTTGATTGATGGTAATAATAAAAAATTACCCATTAATACAATGCCAGATGTATATCGATATTCATTAGATAAATTAAGTCGAATCGTCGATAAAGCAATTAAAGATAGATTACCTATGATTGCATTATTTCCATATACAGATAAAAAAAAGAAAAATGCACTAGGAACTGAAGCTTTAAATGAGGATAATTTAGTTTGTAAAGCCATACAACTTATTAAAAAAAAATATAAAAATGAGATAGGTATAATGTGTGACGTGGCTCTAGATCCCTATACATCTCATGGACACGATGGCTTGTTGAATTCTGGATATGTTTTAAATGATGAAACAATCAATGTTTTAATAAATCAATCTTTGTTACAAGCTCAAATGGGTTGTGATGTATTAGCTCCATCTGACATGATGGATGGTAGAATAGGTAAAATTAGAAAATCTCTTGATAAAAATGGATTCCAAATGACACAAATTTTATCTTATGCAGTAAAATACTCTTCAAGTTTTTATGGACCATTTCGTGATGCAATAGGTTCAAAGGGACTTTTAAAGGGTAATAAAAAAAATTATCAAATGGATTTCAGAAATAAAAATGAAGCTTTAAGAGAGGTTTCTTTAGATATAAAAGAAGGAGCAGACATGGTGATGGTTAAACCAGGTTTACCTTATTTGGATATAATTAGATTAATTAAAGATAACTTTAAGATACCAGTAATGGCCTACCGTCTCTGGTGAATATAGTCTTTTATCTCATGGCATAAAAAAGGGTATTATTGATAATAATGTAATTTTAGAAAGTTTAATTTCTTTCAAAAGATCTGGCGCAAACGCAATTGTTACTTATTACGCTGATAGACTAGATAAGATTTTGCAGTAATCATTTAAGGGAATTTATAAAGTGCTGCCTACTAATTGGGTGTGTTAAATTATTTGGTTTCAATATGGTTTTATCTAAATAATCACCAACTAATTTTAAACCATTCAACAAAATTTTTATATCCTTAGTGTTTAGATCTTTGTCTATTAAAAAATTTGGAACTACTTTTTTTTCGATTGATGATTTAGATATATATTTTAATTCATTACCTATAACTTTTTTATCTACTAAATTTCTAAATTCTAAATCATAACCAACTAATTTAAATAATTCTAATTCCCAAAAAATATAATTTTTAATCCAATTTTCATTTTTTAATAAAAAATAAAAATCTTCAATTAAATGGTAAATAAAATGATTTCTTTGAGATTCAGCTGTTAAGATTTTAATTAAATGCATAGCAGAAGTTATACAAGAAAGTTTTTGTTGATCATCAAAAAAAAATGGTGACAAAGCTTCTTGAATTTCAACTTTAAAATATCCTATTCTATTTTCAGATTTAGAGTTGAAATTTAAATGAACTTTATTTCCAATTTGAAGATAATTCTTTAATTTATGAGACGTTCCACCAAAAATTATTCCAGAAACTTTACCATGATTTTCAGTAAAAACTTCTGCAATTAATGAGTTTTCATTATATCTATTTTTAGATAATAAAAAGGCAGTATCACTCCAAATCATATTTTCTTTATATTCTGCAAACATATCACAGCTGCATTCTGTTCTGCATCTTTTTTTGACTTACCTTCAGCAACATATGATTTAGTATCTACCAATTTTACACTAACTTTAAAAAGAGGTTTGTGTCTTGGACCAGTATTTGAGATTGTTTTATAAATTGGGAGTTTCTTGAATTTTTTAAGGGAAAATTCTTGCAACTTAGTCTTAGCATCTATTTGAGTAATTATACTATCCTTAATATGATCAGACCAAAAATCTAATATAAATTTTTCAACTGTATTAAACCCCTTATCCAAATATATTGAACCAATTAAAGCTTCACAACTATCTGCCAAAACCTTATCTTCTATAATCTTTTTATTACTTGAATTAAAAGTTAATACATATTTATGTAAATCAAGTTTATTTGCAATTTGTAAACAAGTTTTTTTGTTAACAAGACTTGCAAATTTCTTGTCTAAAATACCTTCTTTTTCATTTGGATAAATTTCTAATAATTTTTTTGCCATTACTAAACCTAAAACCCTATCTCCAAGAAATTCTAATTTTTCATTATTATTTTCTTTATTAAAACTTTTATGAGTTAAAGACTTAGTTAATAAATCTTTATTTCTAAAAGTAATTTTAGTTTTTTTTTCTAAATTTTGAAAATCTATTTTCATTAAATTATTTTCTTAAAAAATCTGTCAAATCTTAATGATCTGTTCCATTTCCAGAATGAAAAAATATTACCTATGGATTTATCTGATGAAAAAAAAATAAATTGAGCTTTACCTACAAGATTATCTCTATGAACATATCCTACACTAGCTAAAAACCTACTATCTTTTGAGCAGTCTCTATTATCACCTAAAAAAAAATAATGATTTGGAGGTACTACAAATAGATCTGAATTTTTATATGAGTAATTTTTTAAATAAACACTTTTATGCTTTTTGCCATTAGGCAACAATTCTTCAAATGTATAAACATCAATATTTTTATTTCCACAAAAGATCTTATCTTTTTTTGATATTCTTGATTTGAGTACTTCACTATTATTTATAAATAAATTCGATTCAATGAATTGTATTTGATCACCAGGTAATCCAACTAATCTTTTAATATAATCAGTTCTGTTATCTGCTGGTGTTTTGAATACAATAACATCACCCCTTTTAGGCTCTGAGTCAAATATCCTACCCTTAAAAATGGAAGGACTAAATGGAAAAGAGTGTTTACTATAACCATAAGAATATTTAGTAACAAAAAGTCTATCGCCAACAAGTAAATTTGGCTCCATCGATGATGAAGGAATGTAAAAAGGTTGAATAATTAAAGATCTAATAACTATTGCAATTATAAATGCATAAATTAGTGTTTTGATATTTTCTATAAAAAATTTTTTATCTAACATTATTTTGATTGTAAAATTGTAAAAGCTACTGAATAATCTTTTTCATCTGAAATAGAAAGAAATAAATCAAAGTTTTTAATTTTGAATCTTTTTTTTATGATTTCATTAATTTTTTTTGATTTAAAAAAATAAGGTTTACCAATATTATCATTTAAAATTTCAATATCTTTAAAATTTAAGTTATTTCTAAAACCAGTTCCAATAGATTTAGCAAAAGCTTCTTTAGCAGCAAATCTTTTTGCAAAATAATTTATCCTATTGGAATTTTTTTGAGCAAATTTAACTTCTTTTTTTCCAAAAGTTCTTTTTATAAAGATTTTATTATCAATTAGTTTTTGAATTCGTTTGTTATAAATAACATCAACTCCTATACCTAATATTTTCATTATTTTTTCTTTAAAATTTCTTTAAAATTTTTAATAACATTTTTAAGACCGTAAAAAATTGACTCACCTATCAAATAATGACCAATATTAAATTCTTTAATTTGTTTAATTTTAGATAAAACTTTTGTTGTTTTATAATCTAATCCATGTCCAGCATGAACTTCAATTGATAAATTGTCAGCAAGTATAGAACATTTCTTAATACGATTGAGTTCGTTTGAATAATCTTTTTTAGATTTAATTAGATTTGATAGTTTACCTGTGTGTATTTCAACACAATCAGATCCTAATTTTTTTGAAATTTTAATATCATCAACAGATGGATTAATGAACAAACTTGTCCTAATATTTTCTTTTTTAAATTTTGATATAATTTTCTTAATCTTGAAACTGTTTTTTTTTAAATTTAAACCACCTTCTGTTGTAATTTCTTTTCTATTTTCAGGTACAATACAAATAAAACTTGGTTTAACTTTGAGGGCTACTTTAACAATTCTATAATTTGTAGAAATTTCTAAATTAACTGGAAGATTTTTAATTTGACATATTTTTTTTGCATCTTTATCATTAATATGTCTTCTGTCTTCTCTTAGATGGATTGTTATAGAGTCTGCGCCTATTTTTTTGACAAATTTAGCTGCTTTAATAGGGTCAGGATGAAGTTCACCTCGTGCATTTCTTAAAGTTGCCACATGATCAATATTTACACCTAAACGTATCACTTAATAAATCTACTCCCAGGAGTTGTTATTGAAATAGATTTAAGATCATTAGGTAATTGATTTTTTTTGAATGTCGGCACATCAATTTTTAAATGGGAAACTATTTTTTTCTTTATCTTTAAAGTTTTATTTGTAGATCTATCTATAATACTAGCAAAACCAACTAGTGATCCTTTAGCTTTTTTTATTAATTTAACACATTCCATGCTAGATTTACCTGTTGTTATCACATCTTCAATTATCAAAACTTTTGACCCTTTTTTTATTTTAAAACCTCTTCTTAAAGTAAATTTTCCTTTTACTCTCTCACAAAAAATAGTTTCTTTTTTTAAAAGTCTGCCAATTTCATATCCTATGATTATTCCACCCATAGCTGGAGCTAAAATAATATCAATTTTTCTAAATTTTTTTTTTATCTTATTAGCTAAAGATTTACATATAACTTCAGCTTTCGCTGGATAACTTAAAAGTTTAGCACATTGAATATATTTTGTTGAATGTAAACCTGAAGATAAAACGAAATGTCCTTCTAATAAGGCATTAGTTTTTTTTAAAATATTTAAGGATTTTTTGTGTGAAAGCATTTCTTTTATCTTCGTGTCTAATTATTTTAAATTTTATACCTTTTTGTTTGAGCTCTGCAATAAAATTAGTGAAATTTTTAAGATCTCTTATTATTAACTGAAACTTAAAATTAATATAATTAGGGTTTTTACCAGTCATCTCAAGATTAGAGATATTTAATTTATGTTCCCCTATTAACGAACTCACATTACCCAATTGACCTGGTTTATCAGGTAAAGAGATCCATAATGTAGTATTGTACTTTTTAATTCTTTCTTCTTTTTCTTCACCTTTATTATGCCAATATCTTCTTATAGCTGCTCTAGCTTTACCAGTTTTTGTTATTGGCAGCCAATGAAGAGAAGGAGATTGATTTTTTGATGTAACAATACTCACACTGTCACCATTCCTAAGAATTGTTTGTAATTCACTTTTGTTACCGTTAACTTTACATCCAACAGCAGTGTCGCCTATTTTAGTATGAACAGCATAAGCAAAATCTATTGCTGTCGCGTCTTTTGGTAATTTTATAACAGATCCTTTGGGAGTAAAACAAAAAACGTTTTCTTGAAACATTTGAAGTTTTGTATATTCGTATGAATGTTCTGGATTTTCATTTTTTTCAATAATTTCTACTAAATCTTTAAGCCAATCATATTCCTTTAGGGTTAACGAATTAAATTTTTCAGAAGATTTATATTGCCAGTGTGAAGCTATACCTCTTTCGGCAAACTCATGCATTTGTTTTGTCCTAATTTGAATTTCAATAGGTTTTTTGTTTGAACCAATTACAGCTGTATGAATTGATTTGTAACCATTTATTTTTGCTGATGATATATAATCTTTAAATTTTCCTGGTATACAGTTATATTTTTTATGTACAATTCCCAAAGTTTTATAACAATCATCAATATTATCTAAAATTATTCTAAAACCTATAATGTCAGTAATTTGTTCCAAAGAAACTCTTTTTTTTTGGACTTTTCTCCAAATTGAAAAAGGAGTTTTTTCTCTACCGTAAATTTTTGAATTAATATTATTTTGTATCAATAAATCATTAAATTCATTAGATAAATTCTCAAAAATATTTTTTTTATCAAGTTTAATTTCATCAAGTCTTTTTTGAATTAATTCTCTTGCATCATTATTTAAAATTTCAAATGAAAGATCTTCAAGTTCATCACGAATTCTATGCATGCCCATTCTATCAGCTAGAGGAGCATAAATTTCCATTGTTTCTTGAGCTATTCTTTCTCTTTTATCTAATTTATTTATCGCTTTAATTGTGCGCATATTATGTAATCGATCAGCAATTTTAACCAATAAAACTCGTATATCTTTAGAAGTGGCTAAAATTAATTTTCTAAAGTTCTCTGCTTTTGAATTAGATGTTGCTGTATTTTCTAATACAGATATTTTTGTTACACCATCTACTAAATCTGCAACTTCATCTCCAAATTCACCTTTAATTGTTTCATATGTAGCAAATGTATCTTCAATAGTATCATGTAATAAACCAGTCGTAATTGTAGCACTGTCTAATTTTAAATCAGTGAGAATATTGGCAACTTCTATTGGGTGAACTT
>JACWCY010000006.1 GCA_014654455.1 Pelagibacterales bacterium SAG-MED01 | reverse complement strand
GAATTTCGTTTTATTTCCTAAATTTGAACCAATTGCTAAATAAACAACATTAACTTGATTTTCTGATATATCTTGCTTTATCACGGTTCCAATCTCTGTTTTTTTTTACTGCTCTTTTGTCAAACTGTTTTTTTCCTTTCGCAACTGCTAACTCTATTTTTGCTCTACCTTTTTTAAAATACATTTTAGTTGGAACTATTGTAAAGCCATCTCTTTGCATTTTACCAATGAGTTTATTAATTTCCCTTTTATTAAGAAGAAGCTTTCGCTCATCCATTGGGTTGTGATTTGAATAACTGGCTTGTTTATAAGAGGCTATATGTGAATTAATCAAAACTAACTCTCCATTTTTTTCAACTGCGTAAGAATCTGCAATATTGACTTTGCCATCTCTGATAGATTTTATTTCAGAACCTTTAAGCACGATACCAGCTTCTAATAAATCTTCAAAAAAATAATTAAAACTAGCTTTACGATTTAAACATATAAGTTTTAAACCAGGATTGGTTTTTTTATTCATTAAATTAATTTTGCAGACTGAAGAGCTTTTTTAATTATATCTTTAGTTTTATCAGTAACTTTAACTAATGGAAGTCTGACATTATCATCACAAAGGTTCAATAATTTAGCAGCATATTTAACTGGACTAGGATTGCTTTCAACAAACATTGAATGATGAACAGGTTTTAAAATTTTATCTAATCTTTCAGCCTCTTTGATTTCATTATCACTTTTAGATTTAGAAAGTTTTTGAAAATCAGAACAAAGTTTTGGTGCTATATTTGCAGTTACACTTATAGCTCCAACTCCACCTTTTTTATTAAATTCTAAGGCGATATCATCGTTGCCTGTTAATTGAATAAAGTCACTACCCATTTTTTTTAACGTTTCACCTACTCTATTTAAATCTCCAGTGGCATCTTTCACACCAATAATATTCTTTAATTCATACAACCTTGACATTGTATCAACTGACATATCTATTACTGATCTTCCTGGAATGTTATAGATAATAATTGGAATTCCACATTTATCGTTTATTGCCTTGTAGTGTTGAAAAAGTCCCTCTTGAGTTGGTTTATTATAATAAGGTGTTACAATAAGAGCTCCATTTGCACCAATTTTTTCAGCATGAGTAGTCAAAGAAATAGCTTCTTCAGTTGAATTAGAACCAGTCCCAGCAAATACTGGTAATTTTCCATTACTTTCTTTAACACATAACTCAATTACTCTTTCGTGTTCATGATGACTTAAAGTCGGAGATTCACCTGTTGTTCCTGCTGGAACTAAACCGTTTGTACCATTTTTAATGTGAAAATGAATTAACTTGATATAAGTTTCATCATCAAGTTTATCATTTTTAAACGGAGTGACTAAAGCAACATTTGAACCTTTAAACATAAATACTTATAACATAGATTATTGATTCATATAGTAAAGATTATGTCTAAAAAATTCTTATTTTTTATAGTTTTGTATAACATAATTTTGAGTAGTAATTTTGCACTATCAGAAATTGTTCCACTCAAAAAACCTATTCAATCAACAGAAGTAACACAAAAAAAATTATTAATAGATGTGTTAAAACCATTGCCAAAACCTATTAAAAAGACTGAAGAAAAAAAGATTGAAGAAAAAACTATTGTTAAAAAAGAAAAAAAAACTGGTCCTATTCTACCAAAGAAAAAACCCTTAATTGCAGGGTCTATTAAGAGTTCAGAGGTAAAAATATCAAAATATTATAATAAAAAAGATTTTAGCATAGCTAAAAAGGCAATTTTGGAGATGAAAAAATCAAAATGGCCCAATGCATTGAAAATAGCAAGTAAAGCAAAAGATAAATCTATCTATAATTTTATCCAATGGAGACATCTTCTTAGAAAAGGTAATCAAGCATCATATTATGAATATAAAGCTTTTATAGATAGAAATGATGATTATCCAAGAATTGGTCGTGTTAAATACTTAGCTGAACACAAATTGGCAACGGATAAAATTTCACCAAAGAAAATTATTGATTCTTTTGCTTCTTCTGAACCATTAAGTGGATTTGGTAAGATGATACTTGGTGAAAGTTTTATATTAAATGGAAATAAAGAAAAAGGAACTAAATTAATTAAAGATGGATGGATTAATGCAGAGCTCACAAAATCAGAGTTAAAATTTTACAGAAAAAAATATAAAAAATATCTTAATGCAGATGATTATATAAAAAGAGCTGATTATCTTGCATGGAATAATAAATATTGGGATTTAAAACGGTTATTAAGATATTTGCCTAAAGATTATGAACTTTTATATAATGCGAGACAATTGTTAATGAGCAAATCATATGGTGTTGATACTGCCATATCGAAAGTACCTGTAAAGTTTAAAAATGATGCTGGTTTAAATTACGATAGATTAAAATGGAGAAGAAAAAGAGGTAGAGTTGATAGTTCTGTTGAAATTTTATTAAAAATAAAAAATACTAAAGATTATTTAGTTCGACCAGACAAATGGTGGACTGAAAGAGAAATTATTTCAAGATCTTTAATATATAAAAAAAAATATGAGTTAGCATATAAAATTTCCAGCAATCATGGTATGTTTGAAGGACCAGATTTTGCTGCCGCTGAATGGATGAGCGGATGGATTGCTTTAAGTTTTTTAGATAATCCTTTATTAGCAAAAGATCATTTTGAAAATTTTTATAATAATGTTGGATATCCTATAAGTGTTGCTAGAGGAGCATATTGGCTAGGTAGAACTTATAAAAAATTAGGCGATGAGGAATTATCAAATAAATGGTTTAATGAAGCATCAAATTATTTAACAACTTATTATGGCCAATTAGCCTTTATGGAATTAAATCCTGATAAAAATTTTGAACTTTCTAAAGATATAAAGGTTCAAAAAGAATATCGAGAATATTTTTTTAAAAAAGAAATTGTTAAAATGATTTACTTATTAAATGAACTTGATGAAGATAAATATGCCAAACATATGCTTAGACATTTAGCAAATGATAATACTGAAAATGGGAGTGAAATACTAGCGGCAGAGCTTGCATCAAACATAGAACGTTTTGATTTTGCTATACAAATTTCTAAAATTGCTTCATATGAAAAAAGATTCCATAATAAATATAATTATCCAATAATCAGCACACCAACTTATATAAATGGAAGAAAAATTCCTGAAAGTGCTTTGATTTTATCAATAATTAGACAAGAAAGTGAATTTGACTTAAGTGCTAATAGTCATGCTGGTGCAAAAGGATTAATGCAATTGATGCCATACACCGCTAAATTAGTTGCTAAGCAAGCTAAACTTCCCTACTCAAAATCAAGATTAACTACAGACCCTGAATACAATATAAATTTAGGCTCTCATTATATTGCTGGTTTAATTCTTGAATACGAAGGAGCATATCCTTTTGCAATAGCTGCCTATAACGCTGGACCTAAAAGAGTTAGATATTGGAAAAAAATTAACAAAAATCCTCAAAAAAATCAGGTTAATTATGTTGATTGGATAGAACTTATAAAGTTTAAAGAAACAAGAAATTACGTCCAAAGAGTTTTAGAAAATTATAACGTTTATAGATACATACTTGAACAAAAACCGATTCAAATGAAAGACTTTTTTAAGAACAATCCACTATTCTAAATAATGGCGGAAGAGGAGGGATTCGAACCCTCGGTACAAGTTTCCTCGCACGGTCATTTAGCAAACGACTGGTTTCAGCCTCTCACCCACTCTTCCAAGAAATATGTCGCCCTCGATTGTATTGAATAATCAATATTAATAAAGTAATTATTCATTAATTATGAAAAATAAGTACTCTATATTTTCTCTAATTAAGAATGCTTTTTCTTACCATGAAAACTGGAAAAAAGCTTGGAAAGACCCTGTTCCAAAAAAAGAATATGATGCTGTAATCGTTGGCGGAGGAGGACATGGTTTAGCTACTGCCTATTATCTTGCAAAAAAACATAATATGAAAAATATTGCTGTGGTAGAAAAAGGCTGGATCGGTGGAGGTAATACAGGAAGAAACACTACGATAATTAGATCGAACTATTTATGGGATGCTAGTGCAGGTCTTTATAATCATGCATTAAAAATTTGGGAGAATTTATCACAAGAATTAAACTACAATGTTATGTTCAGTCAACGAGGTGTAATGAACCTTGCTCATAATCTACAAGATGTAAGAGATTTAAAAAGAAGAACTCATGCTAATAGATTAAATGGGGTTGACGCTGTTTATCTTGATACAGAACAAGTTAAAAAATTTTGTCCAATAATAAATACTTCTCCTGATATTCGTTATCCTGTTTTGGGCGGTACTTTACAAAGAAGAGCTGGAACAGCTAGACATGATGCCGTTGCATGGGGGTATGCTAGAGGTGCTGATGCAATGGGAGTTGATATTATTCAAAATTGTGAAGTCAAAGCAATAAAAAGAAATGGTGATACTGTTGAAGGAATTGAAACAACTAAAGGATTTATCAAAACAACTAAAATAGGTGTAGTTGCGGCAGGACATTCTAGTGTTATAGCTAATATGGCTGGATTAAAATTACCATTAGAAAGTAAACCTTTGCAAGCGTTGGTATCTGAACCTGTTAAACCTATTATTGATACTGTAGTTATGTCAAATGCAGTTCATGCTTATGTGAGTCAGTCAGATAAAGGAGAGTTAGTTATTGGTGCTGGTACGGATGATTATATTTCTTATTCACAAAAAGGAAGTCATGATATTGTTGAAGGTACTTTAAATGCAATACTTGAATTATATCCAATATTTAGTCGAATGAGAATGCTTCGACAATGGGGAGGGATTGTAGACATTTGTCCTGATGCAAGTCCAATAATAAGCAAAACATCTATTAAAGGTTTATATTTTAATTGTGGTTGGGGAACTGGTGGTTTTAAAGCAACTCCTGGTTCTGGAGATTTATTTGCACACACAATAGCGAATGACGAACCTCATAAACTTAATGCTGCCTTTAATTTAAATAGATTTATAAGTGGTGACCTTGTTGATGAACATGGAGCTGCAGCGGTGGCTCACTGATGTTTGTAATTAACTGTCCTTTCTGTGGTGAACGTGAACAAAGTGAATTCAAAGCTGGAGGTGAGGCTCATATATTAAGGCCTAAACAACCTACAGAATTAAGTGATGATGAGTGGGCAGAATATTTATTCATGAGAAAAAATATTAAAGGTATTCAATTTGAAAGATGGAACCATACACATGGCTGTAGAAAATGGTTTAATATTGCCAGAGATACATCAAATGACGAAATTAAAGTAGTATATAAAATGGGTGAAAAACCTCCATCGATATAAATAATGACCAAAAATTTAAGAGTTAACACAGGAAAAGCAATTGATGAGACTTACAGAATTTCATTTAAATTTAATGGGTCAACTTATTATGGTTTCAAAGGTGATACTCTTGCATCAGCACTTTTAGCAAATGATGTTCACTTAGTAGGTAGAAGTTTCAAGTACCATAGACCAAGAGGTATTATGACAGCAGGTTCAGAAGAACCAAATGCTATTGTTCAACTTCACGATAATTCATCTAGAACAGAGCCAAATGTTAGAGCTACTGAAGTTGAAATTTATGAAGGCTTAGAAGCAACAAGCCAAAATTGTTGGCCAAGTGTAAATTTTGATATTGGTGGAATAAATAATCTTTTATCTCCTCTTCTACCTGCTGGTTTTTATTACAAAACTTTTATGTGGCCAGCTAGTTTTTGGAAAAATTATGAATATTTCATAAGAAGATCGGCTGGATTGGGTAAATCACCCACAAAACCAGATCCAGATGTATATGAACATAGATATATTCATTGTGATGTTTTAGTAATTGGATCTGGTATCTCAGGTATTATGGCAGCAAAAATAGCAGCCAAAAATGGATTTAAAACTCTTCTAGTTGATGAAAAACCAAATCTTGGAGGATCAACTATTTATCAAGAATCTAATTACTTTAAAATTAATAATCAAAATTCAGGTTCATGGTTAGAAAAAGAAATAAATGAAATTAAAAAATTAAAAAATTTAGAAATAAAAACCAGAACAAGTGTTGCTGCTTATCATGGATATAATTTTTTATTAGCTCGTGAAAATCTTACTGATCATTTACCTATTGAGCAAAGAAAAGGTAAAACAAGACATAAATTACTTAAAATAAGAGCTAAAAAAGTTATATCAGCAACAGGCTCTATAGAAAGGCCTATGATATTTGACAATAATGATAGACCTGGAATTTTATTATCATCAGCAATAAAGAAATATGCTGATTTTTTTGGAGTAGCCTGTGGCAAAAAAAATATCTTTTTAACAAATAATGATAGCGCTTATGAAACAACAATTAGTTTAATTCAAAAAGGTATAAACGTTGAAGCAATAGTTGATAACAGAGAAGAAGTAGACTCTAAATTGCTTTATGAAGTTGAAAAAAACAATGTTAAAATTTTTAAAGGATACACCGTAACAAATACATTTGGTTATAAGAGAATTAATAAAATTTCAATAATGCAGATTTCTAATGATGGACAAAATGTTTTGGGATCAAAAATTTATTTAGCTTGTGATTGTTTGGGTGTTTCGGGAGGATGGACACCAGCAGTTCATTTGTTCACACAATCTGGTGGAAAACTAAAATTTAGAAATGAGGACCAAACATTTATTCCAAATATTTATCCATCAGATCAATTAAGTATAGGTGCGTGTAATGGTGATTTAACTTTAGACGAGATTTTAATTAATACACCAAATTCCTTAAAACAATTCTTTAAAATTAAAAATACTGAATATGACAGATTGGAAATAATTTCATCAACGAATAAATCAAAAAGAAATATTTGGTTACTACCATCAGATAAAGTTATTGGTAAAACAAAATCTTTTGTAGATTATCAAAATGATGCAACTGCAAAAGATATCAAATTAGCTTTAAGAGAAGGTTTTAGATCAATTGAACATGTTAAAAGATACACAACTACTGGGATGGGAACAGATCAAGGTAAGCTAGGTAATATGCATGCACTTGGAATAATTTCTGAAACCGCTGGTGCTAAAATGGGTGAACTTGGTACTACAACTTTTAGACCACCCTACACTCCATTAACATTTGGAACGATAGTTGGGAGAAATGTTGGAGAATATTTTGACATATTTAGAAAAACTCCAATTCACGATTTTCATGTAGAAAATAATGCTGAGTTTGAAAATGTAGGTCAATGGAAACGAGCTTGGTATTATCCAAAGGAAAATGAGAATATGCACCAAGCAGTTCAAAGAGAGAGTAAAGCAGCAAGAGAAAGTGCTGGAATTTTAGATGCATCTACTCTTGGCAAAATTGATATTCAAGGAACAGATGCTTCTGAATTTTTAAATCGTGTTTATACTAATGCTTGGTCAAAACTGGCTATTGGTAAATGCCGATATGGTTTAATGCTTAATGAAGATGGTATGGTTTATGATGATGGTGTTACTACTCGATTAGATGAGAATCATTATATAATGACAACAACAACAGGTGGTGCAGCCAATGTAATGGGTAAATTAGAAGATTATCTACAAACAGAGTGGCCTGAATTAGATGTTTATTTAACATCTGTAACAGATCATTTTGCAACAGTAAGTGTTTGTGGACCAAATAGTAAAAAAATTGTAAGCAAAGTTATTCCAGATTTAAATTTTTCAGACGAAAGTTTTCCTCATATGTCATTTAAGAATACAAAAATTGGTAAAATTAATTGTAGAGTTATGAGAATTAGTTTCACAGGGGAGCATAGTTATGAAATTAATATCCAGGCTAATTATGGTAAATCAGTTTGGGAAAAATGTATGGAAGCAGGCAAACATCATAATATTACACCATATGGAACAGAAACAATGCATTTGCTAAGAGCAGAAAAAGGCTTCATAATTGTTGGTCAAGATACTGATGCTACAATGACCCCTATCGATTTACAGATGGATTGGATTGTGAGTAAAAAGAAATATGATTTTATTGGAAAAAGATCTTTATATAGATCTGACACAATTAGAGATGATAGAAAACAGCTTGTTGGAATACTAACAGAAGATCCTAATGAAGTATTAGAAGAAGGAGCACAAATAATAGCTGATGTAAATAAATCTCCAATCGAAATGTTAGGGCATATTACGTCAAGTTATTACAGTCCTAACCTTAAAAAATCTATAGCTCTTGGAGTTGTTAGGGGTGGAAAAAATATGATGGGACAAAAATTAATAATCCCGATGGAAAAAAAGAATATCAACGTGACAGTAACTGATCCAGTTTTTTTAGATAAGGAGAATAAAAGATTAAATGCTTAATTACAATCAAGCACTTCCTAAAGATACATTAATACAAGATCTTCAAATGAAGGAGATTAAACCAATAATGAAATTGGTAATAAGAGGAAAAAAAAGAGAATTTATTTCTGCCGTAGGGAAATCTTTAAATATTTTATTGCCAACTGAAGCAAATACCTCTACTCAAAGTGATAGATTAACTGCTCTTTGGCTAAGTCCTGATGAGTGGATGATTTTTTCTAATCAACCTGTAGACGAAAATACAAATAACTATGAAACTGAACAACTATTAAATAAAAATATTTCAAAGTTAAATCTTGGTGCAGTAACTGACGTCACTGATCAATTCGTTATGATTAATCTCAAAGGTAATAAAGTTTATCCATTATTTCAAACTGGATCACCTTTTAATTTTAACGATTTTCAAACAAAAAAAGGAGCTGTAACACAAACAATTCTAACAAAGATTGATATAATTGTTCATAATCAAGATAAAAATGATGTAAATTTATTTGTCAGACGTTCTTTTTCTCAACATTTGTTCTCATGGATGAACGATAGTGCGTCAAGATTATAGTCTCATTTAAATTTCAAATAAGTTATTAAGAAATATGAAAAAATTATTCTTAATAGCAATTTTTGCTTTTTTACCCTTTTCTTTAAACGCAGAGTCAAATCTAGACAAAATCCTATCCGCAGGAGTTTTAAAAGTAGGAACTACTGGAGATTGGGATCCAATGACGATGAAAGACCCAGCGACTAACAAATATAAAGGATTTGACATTGATGTAATGAACGAACTAGCTAAAGACATGGGTGTTAAAGTTGAATTTGTGCCTGCTGAATGGAAAACTATAGTTTCTGGTATTACATCTGAAAGATATGATATTTCTACAAGTGTTACTAAAACACCAAAAAGAGCAGAAGTAGCAGGATTTACAGACACTTATTATAAATATGGAACTGTACCATTAGTTCTTGAAAAGAATTTGAAAAAATTTTCAACGTGGGACTCATTAAATAATTCAAATGTAACAATTGCCACAACACTTGGTACGTCTCAAGAAGAAAAAGCAAAAGAATTTTTTCCTAAATCTAAATTAAATTCTGTTGAAGCACCAGCAAGAGACTTTCAAGAAGTTTTAGCTGGAAGAGCTGATGGGAATATTACAAGTTCGACAGAGGCAAATAAATTAGTAATCAAGTATCCACAGTTAGCTATAGTTCCAGATGGAGAAAAAAATCCAGCTTTCTTAGCAATGATGGTTCCTAAAGGTGATGACAAATGGAACAATTACGTTAATGACTGGATTAAAAAGAAAAAATCGTCAGGTTTTTTTACTAAGCTATTAGCGAAATATAATTTAAAAAGCTTATAATCAATTAGTAATTAGTATTTAATTCTTTATAAATCAGAGAGTGAGAAATTTATTTTTTTTACTTCTGATAATTCCTTTAACCTCATGCGGTAAAAGTGAACTTAATTGGTTAATTTTATCTCCAAACAATATTGAAGGTTTAACTAATCTTAAATTTTTATTAAGTGGGATAACTACAACTATCTATATTTCAGTAGTATCAATTGTTATTTCAATGATTATGGGTTTTATTGTTGCAGTCCCGTCTTTAGCAAAAAATAAATTATTAACTTATTTGAATATTGGATATGTTGAAATAGTAAGAGCTATTCCTCTACTAGTTTTGATCCTATGGATTTATTATGGTTTACCAATAATGACTGGAGTAAGCTTTAGTCCTTTTGTTTCAGGAATCATTGCCTTATCTATAAGTGAAAGTGCATTTCAAGCTGAAATTTTTAGAGCTGGGATAAACTCAATCAAAAAAGCTCAATGGGAAGCAGGTAGTTCACTTGGTCTAAATTTTTTTAGAAAGTTAAGACTAGTTATTCTTCCTCAAGCAATTAAAAATATTTTACCAGCTATTGGTAATCAGTTTGTTTATGTTTTGAAAATGTCTTCGTTAGTTTCAATTATTGGTATTGGAGACCTAACAAGAAAAGCAAATGAATTAGTCGTGACAACTTATAGACCTTTAGAAATCTATACATTTTTAATATTAGAATATTTAGTTTTGATACTAATAGTTTCTTACTTTGTGAGAAAATTGGAAAGTAAACTTAAAAAAGATTAATTATTTTTTCTCCAATCCCAAGGCATTTCAAAAGTACCTGCCCACATACCTAGTTTATCCTTTTTAGCTAAATCTTCTTGAGATACAAATTTCTTTGAATATTTTCTATAAGCAACAGCATATCCATTTAATACCATCCATCTATTAATATTGGTTTTGTCTTTATAGCATTCTGCAATAAATCGATTATATCTATCTTTGTTATTAGATTTGCATATTATAAATTTATCATTTATTTTGCTCTTCAATTTATTAGTGGAAATAACTCCACACTGATAATTTTTATTAAAATTTATAAAAAAAATTGATAACCAAGGTTTTTGACATTTTTGTTTTTTTTCAGGTGCATCTATACCAAAAAGTCTAATCTTATTTTTTTCTATTCTTATCGTGTCTCCATCGATAACTTTAGCTATACCAGAAATTATCTTAAGTTCTTTTGATTTTACATCGTTGTATGTTATGAAAAAAAATATTAGACAAATACTAATAACTAAAAAGAGTTTTATTTTGTTTAAATACATTATTAAGAAAATAACCAATAAATATTAATACTGCAATTCCCATTGCCCAATTAGTCGCCATAATAGTATAAAAAATATCTTCGTAGTTTCCTCCTCTAATATTAATTACATACCATAAACTCAAAAAGGGGAATGCAGTTAATCTTAATATACTTAAGTAAAGACTATAAAGAGGTTTTTTTACAGCTTGAAATACAGCTGTTGTAATAAAGAATACTGGGTAAATTGGTCCAATTAAAGCTGCAACTTTTAAATAAGTTGTTCCACTAATAACAGCTTCTTGATTATCAGTAAATAAAGAAACAAAAAACTCAGCTCCAAAAAATATTATTATTCCTGAGACAGCCATAAATGAAGATCCAAACAATAAAGCCTTAGTATAAAGTTCTCTAATCCTGTCATAAGCTTTTGCTCCAAAATTTTGTCCACCAATAGATAAAACAGCTGTATTTAATCCAATTACTGGAAGTAGAAATACTTGCTCTACCCTTAATGCTGCTCCATAACCAGCAGTCGCTAACTCACCAAACTGTCCAATGAAATATAAAATGTTAAATATACCAACTCCAATAAATAACATACTAAACATTACAGGCACGGCCTGTGTTGTTAGAGGTTTTAAATACTCAAATTTAGGAAAAAAACATTTTAATTTTAGATACTCTCTAATTTTACAGCTATTAACTTTGTAAGCTAAATATATTGTTCCAATTGTTTGTGAAATTACTGTTGCTATTGCAAGTCCAGCTATGCCAAATGCTGGAACAAATCCATAACCCCATATAAATAGAGGATTCAAAAAAATATTTAGAAAAAAACTAAATATCAAAACATTTCTATAACTTTTAGTGTCACCTTGTGCATTTAAAGTTCCATTTAATGAGATTTGTATCAATACAATAAAAGTTCCATAAAAAATAATATCCAAATATTCTCTTGTTAATGCAATTCCATTAGCATCTGACCCCATCACTCCTAAAAGATAGTTTGATACGTTTAAACCAAATAAAGTAACTAATACTGATACAGCTAATGCAAAAATTAAAGATTGTGCAGCATACATTGATGCAACTCTTTCTTTTTTTTCACCTATGGAATTACCAATTAAAGCATTAGTAGCAGCACCTAAGCCAACTCCAACAGCTATAATAGTAAAGTATATTGGAAATGATTTAGCAATAGCACCAATTGCTTCTGCTGAAATTCTACCAGCAAACCAAGTATCAACTAAGTTATAAAAAGTTTGAAATAGAGATCCAACACTAGCAGGTATAGTAACCTTTCTTAAAAGAGACCAAATTGGATCTTTAGTTAATTTTATTACTTTAGACAAAGTTATCCTTATTTAAATTCTTTTTGAAAAATATGTTTTTTTCCAGATTGTTTAGCTTTGTATATCTGACTTTGTCTCATTCTAAAACGTGATTTTTGAGTTTCGGTTAAATTATCATGGCAATTTGGACAAGAAACACCTTCTTCAAACTTTTTAGAACTTTTGTCTTTTGGTGCAATTGGCATTCTGCAGCCACTACACATGGAATGAGAGCCTAATTTTAATCCATGCTTGAGGCTAATTCTATTATCAAAAACAAAACATTCTCCTTTCCATAAACTTTCGGTTTTCTTTATTTTCTTGAGATAATTCAAGATACCCCCATTTAGTTGATAGATATTTTTAAATCCTTTTTTTTTTAAGTACACAGAAGTTTTTTCACAACGTATTCCACCTGTACAAAACATTGCTACTGGTTTGTTTTTCTTAAGTTTATTTAGATATTTAGGGAAATCTCTAAAATTATTCACATTTGGATTTACTGATTTCTTAAAAGTTCCAACTTTGTATTCAAAAGGTTTTCTAGTATCAATTATATGTGTATCTTTATTTTTAATAAGTTTGTTCCAGTCTTTTGGTTCTAAATGATTTTGTATATTTCTGTCTTTAGAATTGATAGTAAAATTCATTGGAACAATTTCTTTTTTGATTTTAACTTTAGGTTTATGAAATGGTTGAAATTTAGATTTGGATTCATTGCTGTTATCGAATTGTTTAAATGTAAATAAAGATTTTAATTTTTTGTTAGTTTTATCAATATCTTTTACACGACCAGAAATAGTGCCATTTAATCCTTCTTTAGCAATAATTATAGTTCCTCTAATGTTGTTTAATTTGAAAAATTTTTGTAAAAAATCTTTGTTTTTTTTTAAAGATTTAATCTTTATAAATTTATAAAAACCAAAAACTTTAAACATTATAAAACCCTACAGACAGTCATTCCATCACCAAGTGGAATAATGATTTGCTCTACTCTTTTATCTTTGGATACAAACTTATTAAATTCTCTAATGTTTATGGTAAATTTATCGTTATTTTTTTCGTCTGCTACATCACCATGCCATAAAACATTATCAATAATGATTAACCCACCTTTACCTAGGAGTTCTAAAGATTTTTCATAATATTCCTTATAATTCATTTTATCAGCATCAATAAAGACCATATCAAAATTATTATTTTTTAATTCTTTTAAACTTTCAAGAGCAGGCTTTATTATTGTTTGAATTTTATGATCTTGATTAGCTTTTTTGAAAAAATCTATCGCTATTTTGTTTGTCTCTTCATTTTTATCAAGAGCAATTAGTTTCCCTTCATCAGGTAGTGCAAGTGAAATTGAGAGAGCACTAAGTCCTGTAAAAGTTCCAATTTCAAGAACATTTTTAATATTTGATACTTTTATAATTAGATGAAGAAAATGACATTGAGTAGGATCAATCTGCATTCTTTTGATATCACCTAGAGTTTTATTATAATCAATTATTTCTTGTTGAACTGGATGTAAATTTAATCCAAAGTCATTGATATAATTTTTTAGCTTTTCGGTAATATCAAGGTTTGCACCCATTCTACTGAAGTTTTTTCTTTAATATCTCATTTATAAGTTGAGGATTAGCTTTACCACCAGAGGCTTTCATAGCTTGACCAACAAAGAAACCAAATAATTTTTCTTTACCTTGTTTATACTCAATTGCTTTTTCTCTGTTATCATTAATTATTTTATCAATTAAAGCTTCTATAGCTTTAGGATCACTTTCTTGTTTTAATCCTTTTTCTTCAACAATTTTTTGCGGATCTTTGTCTCCATCTAACATTAATTCAAAAATAGTTTTAGCTATTTTTCCTGAAATCGTGCCATTCTTTATTAAGTTAACTAGTATTGCTAAATTCTTTGCACTTACAGGACTTTGAGAAATTTCTAGGTTTTTATTATTTAAAACTGCAAATAGTTCACCTGTAATCCAGTTAACAGCTAATTTTATATCTTTGTTCTTACCCATCTTAGCTACCACTTCTTCAAAATATTTTGCTGTATCAATATCTGAGACTAAGATTGTTGCCTCATATGGTGACAACTTAAATTCATCAATAAATCTTTTCTTTTTATCATCTGGTAATTCTGGAATATCATTTTTAAGTTCGTTAACAAAATCATCAGATACTTCCAACGGTAATAAATCAGGATCTGGAAAATATCGATAATCGTGAGCATCTTCTTTTGATCTCATTGATCTTGTTTCATTTTTTTTAGTATCAAATAATCTTGTTTCTTGGTCAATTGATTTACCCTCTTCTATCAAATCAACTTGCCTATTAGCTTCATATTCAATGGCCATCTGCATAAATTTAATAGAATTTACATTTTTAATTTCACATCTTGTGCCAAATTCTTTTGAACCTTTGGTTCTTACAGAAACATTTACATCAGCTCTCAGTGATCCCTCTTGCATATTTCCATCACATGTTCCTAGATATCTCATGATTGATCTTAATTTTTTAATATAAGCACTTACCTCATCAGGAGATCTTAGATCTGGTTTGCTTACAATTTCCATTAAAGCTACTCCTGATCTATTTAAATCTACAAATGTATTTTGTGGATCTAAATCGTGAATGCTTTTTCCTGCATCTTGTTCTAAGTGTAATCTTTCTATACCAACTTCTTTTTGGCCATCTGGCATATCTAAGATAACTTTTCCCTCACCTACTATAGGATCTTTAAATTGAGAAATCTGATATCCTTGAGGTAAATCTGCATAGAAATAATTTTTTCTATCAAATACTGAACGTTTATTAATTTTAGCATTAAGACCGATGCCAGTCTTAATAGCTTGTTTTACACAAAATTCATTTATTACAGGTAACATTCCTGGGAATGCAGCATCAACTAAACTTACCTGTGTATTTGGTTCAGCTCCAAATTTAGTAGCTGAAGTAGAAAATAATTTAGACTCAGACAATACTTGCGCATGAACCTCTAAACCTATTACAACCTCATATTGATTATCTTTTCGATTGATCAAATATTCTAGGTTTTTTTTAGTCACTTTATCCACCAATCTGTAATTTTATTTTTGAAATTAATCTTTTCTTCCATTGCAAATGCAATATTCAATATATTTTGTTCATCAAAAGCTTTACCAATTATTTGTAAACCTAATGGATAGCCATTTGAGTCATGACCAGCTGGAATAGAAATACCTGGTAAGCCTGCAAGATTAACTGGTACTGTGAATATATCATTAAGGTACATAGAAACTGGATCGTCTGTTTTTTCACCTATTTTAAATGCTGAACTTGGTGTTGAAGGAGTTAAAATTGCATCAACTTTTTTATATGCATCATCAAAATCATTTTTAATTAACTTTCTAACTTTTTGAGCTTTTAAATAATACGCATCATAATAACCAGATGATAAAACATAAGTTCCAATCATAATTCTTCTTTGAACTTCAGCACCAAATCCTTCAGATCTAGTTTTTTCGTACATATCAATCAAGTTTTCACCTTTAGCTCTAAATCCATATTTCACACCATCATATCTTGCTAAGTTTGAAGATGCCTCAGCAGGAGCAACAATATAATAAGTTGGTAAAGCATAACTTGTATGTGGAAGAGAAATATCAACTGTTTCAGCACCACAATCTTTGACATATTGAATTCCTTTTTGCCAAAGATCTTCAATTTCTTTTGGCATTCCATCAACTCTATATTCTTTTGGTATCCCAATTTTTTTTCCTTTTATATTGTTAGTAAGTTCTTTGCTGTATTGATTTCTTTTAAAATCTATTGATGTAGAGTCTTTTGGATCATAAGAACTGATTACTTCTTGTAACAAAGCACAGTCTTTAACATTTTGTGCCATTGGTCCTGCTTGATCTAATGATGATGCAAAAGCAACAATCCCATATCGAGAACAACTTCCATATGTAGGCTTTAAACCGACAATTCCTGTAAAAGAAGCAGGTTGTCTTATTGATCCACCAGTATCAGTTCCAATTGTAATGGGTGTTAGTTGTCCAGCCACTGCTGAAGCCGATCCACCAGATGAACCACCTGGTACTAAATTTTTATCAATAGGATTTTGTACGTTTCCGAAAAAACTAGTTTCATTTGATGAGCCCATTGCAAATTCATCACAATTTAATTTACCTAAAAGTATCGCACCTTCATTCCAAATATTTTCAGTTACTGTTGATTCATATGTTGGTACAAAATTATTTAAAATTTTACTACCAGCAGTTGTTTTAATATTTTTTGTGCAAAATAAATCTTTCACAGCCATTGGAATACCAGGTAATTTTAAATCTAAATTAGGTTTTTGGTCAAATTTTTTTGCTTTATTCAGGGCAGATTTAAAGTCTTCTGTAATATAAGCATTTAGTTCTTTGGATTTTTCTGATCTTTCAATGAACGCTTTAGTCACATCTGTTGAAGATAATTTTTTACTTTTAATATTTTTAACTAATTCAGTTAAAGATTGTTTTGTTATATCTGACACTACTCTATTACCTTTGGTACAACAAAATAATCTTCATTATCTTGAGGAGAATTTTTAACAATTTGTTCTCTAATATTCTTACTTTTTACCTCATCAGGTCTTAATCTTAATGTTGTTACAGCAACAGAGGTTAATGGTTTAACATTGTCTGTTTTTAATTCATTGAGTTTTTCAATAAAGTCAAAAATTGAATTTAAGTCACCAGCTAATTTTTGCGCTCTTTTCTCATCAACTGAAATCCTTGATAATTTAGAGATATGTTTTATTGTTTTAAGATCTATACTCATATGCTATTTAAATATGACGCAAACTATCACTTAAGTTTAAAATATACAATATGATCACTTTAGAAGAATTTAAAAAAAAACACTCAGATAAGTGTAGATTGATAGGTTTGGACCTTGGTTCTAAAAGAATCGGTGTATCTATTTGTGATGAAAAACAATTAATTGCCACTCCTCTAAAAACAATAAATAGAAATACTCTAAATGAATTAATTTCTGAGCTAAAATTGATAATTGATGATAATGATATTAAAGGAATCATAATTGGAAATCCTCTAAATATGGATGGTTCATCAGGTAGATCCGCACAATCTGTCAAAGATACTTCTAAAAATATTGAAAAAAACTTCAATTTACCGATTTGCTTATGGGACGAAAGATTATCAACTGTTGGGGCTTTTAACCTTTCTAGCCAATTAGATATTAATGTAAGTAAAAGAGAAAAGAAAATCGATGAAAATGCCGCTACTTTTATATTGCAAGGAGCAATAGATTTTTTAAACAATTAATACTTGCTATTATACAGCTTTATAGCTATAGAGTTGGTTTTAATGGCAATTAATACAAATAGAGCTGTTAAAATTTCCCAAAAACATTTGTTAGGTATTCAAGATTTATCAATCAATGATGTTAATTTGATTCTTGATGAAGCACACGCATTTATAAAAGTAAATCAAAGTAAAAATAAAAAAATTGATGTTTTAAGAGGAAAAACCCAAATTAATTTATTTTTTGAGCCTTCTACAAGAACTCAAAGTTCATTTGAATTAGCCGGTAAGAGACTTGGAGCAGATGTTATGTCAATGAATATTAGTAACTCTGCAATCAAAAAAGGAGAAACATTAATTGATACAGCAATGACTTTAAATGCAATGCATCCAGATATAATTGTAGTAAGACATCAAGACTCTGGAGCTTGTAACTTACTTTCACAAAAAGTAAATTGCGCTGTATTAAATGCTGGTGATGGAAGAAGAGAGCACCCTACTCAAGCTTTACTAGATGCGTTAACAATAAAAACTCGTAAAAATAAAATTGAAGGTTTAAAAATTGCAATATGTGGAGATATACTCCATTCAAGAGTTGCTAGATCAAATATATATTTACTTAATATGTTGGGTGCTGAAGTAAATATAATTGCACCTACAAATCTTATGCCTAAGGAAATAGAAAAATTTGGTGTTCACACTTTTACTGATATGAAAAAAGGTTTAAAAGATTGTGACATTGTAATGATGTTAAGATTACAAAATGAAAGAATGACTAGTTCATATCTTTCATCAAATAGAGAATATTATGAATATTACGGGTTAACTCCAGATAAATTAGAACATGCTAAATCTGACGCTTTAATTATGCACCCTGGACCAATGAATAGAGGTATAGAAATAGATACCATTTTAGCTGATGATATAAATAAAAGTGTAATTAAAGAGCAAGTTGAACTTGGTGTGGCTGTGAGAATGGCCTGTTTAAAAATATTTTGTACATAAATGAAAAAACAATATTTCATAAATGCAAACATAGTTGACCCTCACAACTCAATTAGTGAAATTGGAGGGTTAATTATAGGTGAGAATGGTAATATTGAAGCCATTGGAAAAAAAGTAAACACTAATAATCTGCCTAGCAGAGAAAAACCTATTGATTTAAAAGGTAAATACATATTTCCAGGATTGGTTGATATGAGAGTTTTTGTTGGTGAACCTGGATATGAATATAAAGAAAATTTTAGAACCTTAAGTAATGCGGCATTATCTGGAGGAGTTACATCTGTAGTAACAATGCCTAATACAGATCCAATTATAGACAATGTGTCTATAGTTGATTTTTTAAAAAGAAGAGGAAGAGATAAATCAAAGATAAATATCTTCCCCTGTGCTTCACTCACAAAAAATATTGAGGGTACCAATATGACAGAATTTGGTCTTTTACAAAGTAAAGGAATAATCGCCTTCACAGATGGAATAAAAACAATTCAAAATCCAAGATTAATGTCAAGAATTATGAACTCTGCTAAAGATTTAGGTTGCCTGATAATGCAACATGCTGAAGACTATGAACTTGCTAAGAATGGTATGATAAATTCTGGGATTATCGCTTCTAAATTAGGATTGTCGGGTATACCTGAAATCGCAGAAAGAATTTTGATTGAAAGAGATTTAACACTTCTAGAAAAAGTTAAATGTAGATACCACATATCTCAACTATCATCACAAAAATCAGTTGAAACAATAAAATATAGAAAAGAAATTGTTAAATTTACTTCAGGAGTTTCAATTAACAACTTATCATTAAATGAAAATGATATTGGAGATTTTAGAACTTTCTTAAAGTTATCTCCGCCATTGAGAAGAGAGGAAGATAGACTGGCTCTAGTTCAAGGGCTAAAAGATGGTTTGATTGATGTAATAGTTTCAGATCATAAACCTGAAGATGAGGAATCAAAAAGATTAACGTTTGCTCAAGCTGCTACAGGTGCTTCGGGTATAGAAACATTATTATCTTTAAGTTTAGAATTATATCATAATGGATCTCTTAAACTTGAGACCATTATTAAAGCTCTGACATCTAATCCAGCAAAAATACTTAAAATAGATAAAGGTAATTTGTCTGTAGGAAATGATGCTGATCTTTGTATTGTTGATATAGATAAACCATGGATTGTAAAAAAAGATAAATTAATCTCAAAATCAAAAAATACCTCAATAGAAGATAAAAAACTTCAAGGAAAAGTTACAAATACCTTTGTAAAAGGAAAAGAATTATTTAAGCTGTAATATGGATATTTTTTTGATAGGTATGATTTCTTACCTTATGGGCTCCATACCGTTTGGATTTATACTTACAAAAATATTTTTAAAAAAAGATATAAGAGAAATTGGTTCAGGTAACATTGGAGCCACTAATGCCCTTAGAACTGGTAACAAAACTATTGGTTACTCAACATTAGTATTAGATGTTTTAAAAGCAATAACTCCAATCATTTATGTAAAAATTTTTTACCAAGATTTTTTATACATTGCTTCTTTATGTGCCTTTTTAGGTCATGTATTTCCAGTTTGGTTAAAGTTTAAAGGTGGAAAAGGTGTTGCTACATACGTTGGTATTTTATTTGCCATAAATATTTATTTTGGAATTATCTTTATTATTTCCTGGTTTATAACTTTTTTTATTTCTAAATTTTCTTCTCTGTCATCTTTAGTGGGTGCAGCCTCTATACCAATTTATTTAATAATTTCAGCTCAATTTAATCAGGTAATTTTTTTTATAATTATGTTTGTTTTGATATTTTTTACCCATAGAGAAAATATTAAAAGATTGAAAAATAAAGAAGAAACTAAGACAAAAATTTATTAAATTGACTATCTAAGTCTTTTGAGTAGTTTGTAGCTTATGAATTTGGTCATTGTAGAAAGTCCTGCTAAAGCTAAAACTATTAATAAATATTTAGGTGAAAAATATAAAGTTTTAGCAAGTTATGGACATATCAGAGATCTTCCATCAAAAAATGGATCAGTTGATCCAGAAAAAGATTTTAAGATGGAATGGGAAGTCGATAGTTTTTCTAAAAAATATCTTAAGGAAATTACTGATGCAGCAAAAGACTCATCTAAAATTATACTTGCAACAGACCCTGACCGTGAAGGTGAGGCAATAGCATGGCATGTGAAAGAATATTTAAACGAAAAAAAACTTTTAAAAGATAAAGAAATTGAAAGAGTTGTCTTTAATGAAATTACAAAAAAAGCTGTAATACATGGAATCGAAAATCCAAGACAAATAGAACCTTTACTTGTAGATGCTTATATGGCGAGAAGAGCTTTAGATTATTTGGTTGGTTTCAATATTTCACCAATACTTTGGACAAAATTACCTGGCTCTAAATCTGCTGGTCGCGTTCAGTCGGTAGCTCTTAAGTTAATTACCGAAAGAGAACATGAAATAGAGTCATTTAAACCAGAAGAGTTTTGGACTTTAAATGTTAAGTTTGCAGATGAAAAAAATCAAAATATTACAGCCAGTATTAGTCAGTTAGATAATACTAAAATTGAAAAATTTTCATTCAGAAATAAAGAAGAAATAAATAAAGCTATATCAAGTATTAATCAAAAGAAATTTAATATTACTGATATTTCAAGCAAAGTAGTTAATCGTAATCCTTCTGGACCATTCACTACATCTACACTTCAACAAACAGCATCTAGTAGGTTAGGTTTTGGTGCTTCAAGAACAATGCAAATTGCACAAAAACTTTATCAAGGTATTGAGATAGAGGGTGAAACAATAGGTTTAATCACTTACATGAGAACTGATGGTACAAATTTATCCAATGATGCAGTTTCGGCTTTTAGAGATTATATCAAAAATGAAATTGGTAATGAATATTTGCCTGAAAATGCTTTAAATTATTCTGGTAAGAAAGCTAAAAATGCACAAGAAGCACATGAAGCTATAAGACCTACTGATATTATTAGAACTCCTGCAAATGTTAAAAAGTATTTAAGTACAGATCAAAATAAACTTTATGATTTAATTTGGAGTAGAGCTCTATCCTCTCAAATGGAGTCTGCTAAGTTTGATAGAAATACAATAACAATAACTTCAAATAATAATGATACAATCTGTAAAGCCAGTGGATCAGTTCTTAAGTTTGATGGTTTTTTAAAAATATATAATAATCCGAATAAAGATGATGATGAAAGCATTTTACCAGAAATGTCTATGGGAATAGTAAATATAGAGTCCTTATTAGATGAACAACATTTTACACAACCTCCACCCAGATATTCTGAAGCTAGTTTAGTTAAAAAACTTGAAGAACTTGGTATTGGAAGGCCATCTACTTATGCAAGTATTATTTCCACAATAGCTAACAGAGGTTATGCTGAAATATTGAATAAAAGGTTTTTTCCTACAGATAGAGGTAAATTAATTTCTGCTTTTTTGGAAAAACTATTTTCAAAATATGTCGACTATAATTTTACTGCAGGTTTAGAAGATCAACTTGATGAAATTACCACAGGAAAGGAAAGTTGGATTAAAGTTTTAGAGCTTTTCTGGAAAGATTTTAATAACAATGTTTCGATAGTAAAAGAAAAAAGAACTAGGGAAGTTTTAGATTTACTTAACGATAGTTTGGGAGATTTAGTTTTTGATAAAGATAATGATGGAAATATAATTAGAAAATGCCAATTATGCAGTTCTGGTACATTAAGTTTAAAAAATAGTTTTAGGGGTGGTGCTTTTATAGGTTGTTCGAATTATCCTGAGTGTAAATTTACTCGACCGTTATCAAAAGCAAAAGCAGCTGCTCAAGCTCAATTAGCTGAACCAAAATTTATTGGAAAACATGAAAATGGTAACGATATATATCTAAAAAATGGAAGATTCGGTCCATATCTTCAATATGAAAAAATATTAAGTGATCTTGAAATTAAAAAACCTTTAAAGAAAAAAAAGAAAACTAAGAAATCAAAATCTGATGTTAATGAATTTTTAAAAAACGTTTCAATACCAAAAGGTTTAGAATTAGAAACAGTAGATTTAAATAAAGCACAATTTTTATGTTCTTTACCAAAATCATTAGGAATAAATCCTGAAAACCAAAAAGAAATTACGTTAAATACTGGAAGATTTGGACCATATTTAAAATGTGAAAATAAATCAGCACGAATCGAAAATATAGAAGAAATATTTTCAATAGGTTTGAATAGAGCAATAACATTAATAGCAGAGGCTAAACCCGGCAGAATGTCATCATCTATAATTAAAGATTTAGGTGAGCATCCAGAAGATAAAAAACCAGTCAGAGTAATGAAAGGACAATATGGACCTTATATTAAATATAAATCTTTGAATGCAACAATACCCGAAGAAAAAGATCCCACAGAACTATCAATGGAAGAGGCTTTAATATTAATAGAGAAAAGAAAAGAGTACGACAAATCAAAGAAAAAGAAAAAAAAATGAAATTATTGTTTATATTATTTACATTATTTTTTTTAAATATTGATTCTATTAGTTTTGCAGAAAAAACTGACTGTAAAAAATTTAAAAAATTTTCTGCAGAATATTTTAAATGTAAAGGAAATTTAATCAAAGATAAGACTATCTCAGCTGGTCAAAATATTATAAAAGATACAAAGAATTATCAAAAAAAAGAATGGTCTAAAGAAAAGAAAAAAATGTTAGAAAAAAAAAATAAAATAAATAAAGTAAAAAAAAAGGTTTTAAGTCAATGACACCAGATGAAAATATAGAAAAACTTAAAATTAAACTTCCAGACGCAAAAGCACCAGTAGGTAATTATGTTGCAACAAAAACTTCTGGTAAATTGTTATTTGTATCAGGTCAAATTTCAATCAATAGCAATGGAGAATTAATAAAAGGTAAAGTTGGTAAAGATTTAGACACTGAAGCTGGTTATGAAGCAGCAAAAAGATGCGCACTAAGTATTGTTGCACAAGTTAAAAAAGCTTGTGCCAATGATTTATCAAAAGTTAAATCTTGCATCAAATTAACCGGATTTGTAAATTCAACAGATGGTTTTACAGATCAACCTAAAGTAATTAATGGTGCTTCAGATTTAATTGCATCTATATTCGGTGAAGCTGGTATGCATACTAGAGCTGCTGTAAGCACTAATAGTCTGCCTTTAGGTGTTTCGGTTGAAGTTGATGCTATATTTGAATTAAAATAATAATTTATCTACCAACGCTGAAATATTTGAAACCTTGAGCACTTATTTTTGTATGTGAATAAATATTTCTCATATCATAAATAATAGGTTTTTTACCTTTCACAAAATGCTTAAAATTAATAGACTTAAAATCATTCCACTCTGTATGGATAATTATAAGATCAGAATCCTTTAAAGATTTTTTTATTGAATTTTCAAAAGAAACATTTTTAATTTTTTTAAATTCATTTTTATACCCAGTTGGATCAAAATATTTTATTAGAGCACCTTTTTTAGCTAAAGCAGGTATCATAATAAGGCTTGAAGAATCTCTCATATCATCAGTATTAGCTTTAAAAGTAACACCAAGAAAAGTTATCTTTTTATTTTTTAATCTATTATTCAAAATTTCATAAACTCTTTTGAGTAAAAGATTTGATCGATTTTCATTAGATCTAACTACAGATTTTATCACGGATAAATTCGTTTTAAATTTATCGGCTGTAGATATTATTGCTTTGGTATCTTTTGGAAAACAAGAACCACCATAAGCAGGTCCAGCTCTCAAAAAACGGCTACCAATTCTTTTATCAAGGCCCATTCCGATGGAAATATCCTCAACATTAATACCTGTATTTTCACATAAATTCGCAATTTCATTTATAAATGTAATTTTTGTGGCTAAAAATGCATTTGACGCATATTTAATTAATTCTGCAGCACGTCTTGAAGTATTAAGATATTGAGCACCTTTAGAAATTAATGGGGAATATAAATTTTTTAAAATTCTATTTGATTTTTTTTCGTTAGAACCGACAACAATTCTATCAGGATATATAAAATCCCTTATAGCCTCACCTTCTCTAAGAAATTCAGGGTTTGATACAACAGCAAACTTATGTTTATTATTTTTTTTAGATAAAATTTTTTCAATTTCATCGCCAGTAGTTACTGGGACTGTAGATTTAGTAATTATAATTTTAAATTTATTAATTGATAAACTTAGTTCTTTTGCAACGTTGTAAATCTGAGTTAAATCAGCTGATCTACCACCTTTTTTTGTTGGTGTTCCAACACAAATAAAAATGATATCACTATTTTTTACTGAGGTTTTTAAATTTGATGAAAATGATAATCTTTTATTTCTAAAATTTTTAACTACTAACTCTGATAAACCTGGTTCATAAATAGGAACTTTGCCTTTTTTGAGTAGATTAATTTTATCCTCATCTTTATCGACACAAATAACATCGTTTCCTAGATCAGAAAAACAAACTCCACTAACTAAACCAACATATCCTGTGCCTATAATACATAACTTCATAATTTTGAAATCTCAAAGTTTGATTTAATATATCCTTGCATACTTCCACAATCTAAATACTTTCCTGAAAAATTATGTGCTATAAATTTTTCATTTTCATTTATTAATAACTGAATTGCATCAGTAATATGTATTTCACCACCTTTTCCAGGTGTTAGTTTTTGCAATTTTGAAAAAATTTTTTTAGGTAAAATATATCTACCTATTACAGCTTTATTAGAAGGTGCTTTATTTAATGATGGTTTTTCAATTACATCATTAATTAAAAAATTTTTTTTATCTAACTTTTTAATTAGTTTATAAACTCCCCATCTTGATATAGTTTTTTTATTAACAGTCATGCTAGCCATAACTGATGAATTATATCGTTTGTGAACATCAATCATTGATTTAGAACAATTATATTTAATTATAAGATCATCGGGTAGCAACATTAAAAAATATTTATCCTTTATATAATTTTTTGTTTTTAAAACAGCATCACCTGTTCCCAATGGTTTATTTTGGTAAACAAACTTTATAATTTTTTTATATTTAAGAATCTTTTTATATTCTTTTATAATCCTTGGATCTTTTTTTTTTTTAATAATATCTTTATAAAATTTATCATTATTAAAGTAATTTTTTATCATTTCTTTTTTTTTTGAAATTATAAAAACAATTTCTTTAATTCCAGCTTCAATACATTCATCTAAAATATATTCAATACCAGGTTTACCGTTTATGGGCAAAAGTTCTTTGGCAAATACACTGGTAAGAGGCAACAATCTAGTGCCTAAGCCAGCTAATGGAATAATTGCTTGTTTAATCATTTAAATGTTTTACTTATTAAAATGTTTTATACAAATGAAAATTTTATTAAATAATAATGATTTAAATGAGGCATTAAATAAAGCTTCAAACTTAGGCTTCATTCCAACAATGGGTAGTCTTCACAAGGGTCATATATCACTTATTAAAAAATCTCAAAAAAAATGCAAAAAAACACTTGTTAGTATATTTATTAACCCCTCACAATTTAATAATAAAAAAGATTTTGATACTTATCCGAGAAATAATAAAAAAGATTTAAAGATTTTAAAAAAATTAAAAGTTAATTTTGTGTATATTCCTAGTATAAAACAAATTTATAACTTCAAAAGGACGTCAAAAATTAAACTAAATAAAAATGATAAAATTTTGTGTGCTAAATATAGAAAAGGACATTTTGAAGGCGTAATTGATGTGATGGATCGACTTACAAATCAAATTAAACCTAAAAATATATTTATGGGTGAAAAAGATTTTCAACAATTATATCTAGTAAAAAAATATATAGAAAAAAAATATCCAACCAAAGTTATTGCATGTAAAACTGTACGAAATTTAAATAAATTAGCATTATCATCTAGAAACTTTCTTCTAAGTAAAAAAGAATTATACAAAGCTGAAAAATTAATTCAAAATTTAATGAATTACAAAAAAAATATTAGAGAGAAAAAAAATATGCAGAAAATAATATTTGATAAAAAGAGAGAATTAAAAATATTATTTAATATTAATATCGAATATATGGAATTAAGAAATATTTTAAACCTAAAAAAATCGAATAAAATTAAAAATTCAAAAATATTTATTGCTTATTATTTAAACAATATAAGATTAATTGATAATATTTAATTTTAGAAAAAATAAGCACCTACGCCTAAAAAAGAAACAAATCCAATAACATCTGTAATTGTTGTTACAAAAACACTTGATGCAATTGCTGGGTCAATATTCATTTTTTTTAGAGTAACAGGTACTAAAATTCCAAATAGTCCAGCTACAATCATAGTTAAAACCATAGAGATTGAAATAATTAATGAAAGTTGAATATCTTGAAACCATAATTGAACGATTAATGAACTAATTATTGCAAAAATAATTCCATTTAAAATCCCTATATTAAATTCTTTTAAAATATTTTTTGTAAAATTATTTTTTGTTAGGTCATTAGTAGCTAATGTTCTAACTGTTACTGCAAGAGTTTGCATCCCTGCATTTCCACCCATTGAAGCAACAATAGGCATTAAAAATGCAAGTACAACCATCTGTTCAATTGTAGCACCAAATAAACTAATACAATAGGTAGCTAGAAACGCAGTAAAGAGATTTAATAACAACCAATTAAATCTTCTTTTTGTTTTTGTTAATACTCCATCAGTAATTTCTTCATCACCTACCCCAGCTAATCTTAATGCATCTTCTTCAGCTTCTTCTTTTAATACTGTTAAGACATCATCCGATGTAATCATCCCTACTAATTTATTAGTTTTATCAACTACACAAGCTGAATTTAAGTTATAATTTTCAAATAAATTTCCAACTTCTTCCCTATCCATATCAACTGGAATTAAAAAAGTTGTATCATCCATAATTGATGACATCTTAGTTTCTCTAGCTGTTCTTAAAACTTTAGATGATGAGACAGTTCCAATAGGTTTAAAATTTTCATCAACAATATAGATTTCAAGAAATTGTTCTGGTAAGTCTTTATTTTCCCTGAGATAATCAATTGTTTGACCAACTGACCAGTTGCTAGGTATTGCTGTAAATTCCCTTTGCATTATTCTAGCTGCACTATCTTCGGGATAGCTCAGTCCTTCTAATAGGGCAAATCTATCTTTAGGAGGTAATGAACTTAATATTGAATTCTTATCCTTTTCATCAACATTTTCTAAAATAGCTATTGCATCATCTGATTCTAAGTTTTTCAAAATTCGAACTATAGCTTCAGAAGAAAGATATTGAATTATTTCAGATTTTACAGACTCATTTAGTTCTACAAATACTTCAGGATCAATTTTAAAATTATTGAGTTTTATTAAATTCTCTCGATCATTAAAATTTAAGTGTTCAATAATATCAGCAGCATCAGCAGGATGCATTTCTTTAAATGAGTTAGTGATAAATAATGCATCATTATTTTCAATTTTATCAGTAACAACTTTTATATATTCTTTATTAAATTCAAAATTGACTTTTTTATCTTTGATTTTTTTAATTAAAGTCATAAATATACCTATTATTTAGTCGGAACTTTTAATACATAATGAAAAGAATACAATTTTTAAATGAATATAGAGATTAAAAAGTCCAAAAAACCAATAAAATATGAAGATGCTATAAATTTCATGGAGCAAAGACTATTAGATATATATAAAAAAAACTCTAATGAATTGATTTGGATTTTAGAACATGAGGATCTTTATACAGCAGGAACAAGTTACTTGGATAATGAAATTATAGATAAAAAAATAAATATTATTAAAACTAATAGAGGTGGAAAAATTACATACCATGGGCCAGGACAAGTTATTTGCTACTTTGTAATAGATTTAAAAAAAAGAAATAGAGATATAAGAAAATTCATTTCTTTAATTGAAAAAACAATCATAGATACTATCAAATTCTATAATATAGATACTTTTGCTGATAAAAATAATATTGGAATTTGGTACAAAAATAAATCTAAAATAGAAAAAGTTGCTGCTATAGGAGTTAGAGTAAGTAAATGGATTGCCTATCATGGGTTTTCTATTAATATTAATAATGACTTAAAGAAATATGACTCAATTATACCATGCGGCATCTCAGATAAAGGTGTAACTAATTTGTATGAAATAAATAAACAAAATTATGAAAATTTCGATGACAAAATTATTGAAAATTTTATTTTAAATCTACAAAACTTAAACGTTTAACTTTCAATAATTTTTTAAAATAATCTGGTAATAATGCAGTATATGTATGTTTAATGTCATTAATAATAAATCTAATTTGATATGAATGAAGCATTAAATTTTTGTTAATTCCCTTAGTTGAATTAGATAGTTTATATTTTGTATCACCAAAAATTGGTTGTCCTGCAAAATAAAGTTGTTTTCTAAGTTGATGCTTACGTCCAGTAATAGGTTTTAACTCAACTAAACTTGCAGCAGAGTTTTTATCAAGTACATTAAATAATGTTTTTGCTTTTTCGACAATTCGTTTATCTCCGTCATATCTTATTAAATCATCATTCCATTCACCTGAATCTTTATCTAATTCACCATGACAGATAGCTAAATAAGTTTTGTGAACCTTGCGTAATCTAAATAATGAGGTTAATAATTGTGCACTTTCTCTTTTTTTGGCTATGATAAAAACTCCTGACGTATCTTTATCTAATCTATGTACTGAATATGGTTTTGTATCTTGAAAAATTTTACTTTTTGCGAATATATCAACCAGATTTTTTTTTGACTTAGTTCCACCTTGTACAGAAATTCCTGCACTTTTGTTTAGAACAATAAAGTTTTCATTATTATCAATGATTTGATTTTCATTAGATTTAATTATTTCTTTAGATGGTTCAAATTTAATTTTTTTTTGAATTATTTTTTCTTTAAAGTTTAGATCAAATAAATCTATTTCATCATTGGTTTTAACTTTATGTGAGCTTCTAATTTTCTTTTTGTTTAATTTAATCTTTCCAGCTCTTAAACTTTTTTCAATCAAACTCTGAGGAATTTTACCAATAAAATTTCTAATCCAACGATCTATACGCATATCGTTACACGTTGTATCAACGGTGTAAGACTTTTTCATGATTTAAAATTTACTCTATTGCTTTTTTTTTTCTTCAGCTTTAGATGCTTCTTTGGTTGTTTCTTTTTTCTTTCTATCAACTTTTTTTGCCTCAATATCTCTATCGATAAATTCAATTATTGCCATTGGTGCATTATCACCATATCTAAATCCTGCTTTGATTATTCTTGTATAGCCACCACTTCTTTTTTCATATCTTTTAGATAAAGTTTTTTTTACTTTGTTTGCTGATTTAGAATCTTGAAGCTGAGAAACTAACATTTTTGAAGTTTGAAGAGTGTCTTTTTTCCCCAAAGTTATAATCTTATCTGCCTGTGGTTTTAAGAATTTCGCTTTTGGTAAAGTTGTTTTGATCTGCTCGTATTTAATTAAAGAATTTAACATATTCTTTAAAAGAGCCTTTCTATGTTCAGAAGTTCTATTTAACTTCTTATTTACCATTCCATGTCTCATTATATAGCTTCCTCAAGTTTTTTAGACATTTCAGCAATATTATCAGGTGGCCAATTTGGTATTTCCATACCTAGATATAAAGACATTCCAGTTAAAACTTCTTTAATTTCATTTAAAGATTTTCTTCCAAAATTTGGTGTTCTAAGCATTTCACCTTCTGATTTTTGAACTAAATCACCAATATAAATTATATTATCATTTTTAAGACAATTCATTGATCTTACTGAAAGTTCAAGTTCATCTACTTTTCTTAATAAGTTTTTATTAAATTCAGGTTCAGAGGAAATCTCTTTAACTGGTGCTTCAACTGGTTCATCAAAATTAACAAACATTTTTAATTGATCTTGAAAAATCCTAGCTGAGTATGCAACTGCATCTTCAGCAGAGATTGATCCATTAGTTTCAACTTCCATTGTCAATTTATCATAATCCAAAGCTTTGCCTTCTCTTGCTGTACTTACAGAATATGAAACTTTTTTAACTGGACTATATAAAGAGTCTATTGCAATTAAACCTAGTGGTGGTTCTTCTGGTTTATTAAGTTCAGCTGGAACATAGCCTTTTCCAGTATTAACATTCATCTCCATGTGAAAATTAGTTTTTTCATCTAAATTACAAATAACTAAATCAGGATTCAAGATTTCAACATCTGCAACTGCAGTAATATCTGATGCTTTAATTTCTCCAGGACCTTTTGCATCTAGAACTAGTTTTTTAGTTCCTTCTGAGGAACATTTAAGCGCTAGGGATTTAACGTTTAAAACAATATCTGTTACATCTTCTCTTACACCTTTAATAGAGGTAAATTCATGTAATACACCATCAATTTGAACTGAAGTAACAGCAGCACCTCTTATTGATGAAAGCAAAATTCTTCTTAATGAATTTCCTAATGTTAAACCATAGCCTTTTTCCAAGGGTTCAGCTACAATTGTAGCATGAGTTAAATCATCATTAATTTTAACATCTAATTTTGATGGCTTGATTAATGATTTCCAATTTTTAATATTTACATTTTCAGTTTCCATTAAACTCTCCTTTTTTTTGGTGGTCTAGTTCCATTATGTGGCATCGGTGTTGTATCTTTGATTGATAAAATTTTAAATCCTCTTGCTTGTAAAGCTCTTAAGGCCGTTTCTCTTCCTGATCCAGGTCCTTTAACTTCTACAGATAAAGTTTTCATTCCATATTCAAGTGCTTTTGATGCTGCTGCGTCAGCCGCTATTTGTGCTGCATAAGGTGTTGATTTACGAGATCCTTTAAATCCTTTTTGACCTGCAGAGGCCCATGAAATTACATTTCCATTTGTATCAGCAATAGAAATTATTGTATTGTTAAATGTTGATTGAACATAGGCAATACCATTCAAAATATTCTTTTTAACTTTTTTTTTTTTTGAATAAGAACTTTTAGCAACTTTTTTTACTGATTTATCAACTTTTTGCTCTTTATTTTCAACCTTTTCAATTTTAGCCATAATTATTTTTTAAGTGGTGTTAATTTTTTTCCTGCAATAGCAATAGCTTTACCTTTTCTTGTTCTAGCATTACATCTTGTTCTTTGACCTCTAACAGGTAATTTTTTTCTATGTCTTGAACCTCTATAGCAAGCAAGATCAATTAATCTTTTAATACTTAAAGAGTAATCTCTTCTTAAATCTCCCTCTACCTTAAAATTTTGATCTATGAATTCTCTTATCTTTAAAATTTCTTCATCAGTCAATTGATTTACTCTTTTTTCCTTAGGTATAGAAAGAGAGGTGCATATATGTTTAGAAAATTTATCGCCAATTCCATAAATATAAGTTAGTCCTATTTGGACAAGTTTATTTTGTGGGATGTTTATACCTGCAATACGAGCCATATGTTTAGTGATAAATTTGAGCCTTTTATATAATAAGATCTTTCAAAGTCAACGTCTTAAACATTAAGAAAAGCATCTATTTTAGAGGTTATTTCACTGATTTCTAAAGTTCCATCTATTTCATAAAAATTTGAATTTTTTGAATAGAAATTTAAGACTGGTTTAGTCGTTTCCATATATGTGTCATATCTTTTAAGAATGGTATCAAGCTCATCGTCTGACCTTTTTTCTAAAATCTTTCTTTTTTCAATTCTTTTTATTATTGTATCTTTATTTACGTTAAGGAAAAAAATAAAATCTATTTTCTGGTTTGAGCTATTTAGCAATAAATCTAAATTTTGAGCCTGACTTAATGATCTTGGATATCCATCAAATATTAATTTGTTTTTTTTTTGAGGATCAAAAATAACATTTTTGATAAGTTTATTAACAATTTCATCACTAACAAATTTTCCATCATTCATGTCATTAATTATTCTTATTCCAATTTCAGAGTTATTTTTAATCTCATTTCTTAACATTTCACCTGTTGATACTTGATGGGCATTTAATCTATTTACTAAATATTTAGCTTGTGTGCCTTTACCTGCGCCTGGAGGTCCAAATAAAATTAAATTCACTTTTTATTATCTACCAAATTTAGTTTTTTTAATAAGTTGTTCATATTGTGAGCTCATTAATCTAGTTTGAATTTGAGTAACTGTATCAATTGCCACTACAACAACAATTAAAATTGATGTACCACCTAAATAAAAGGGAATTGGATAATTTGCTATTAAAAATTCAGGCATCAAGCAAACTAAAGTTAAATATAAAGCTCCAATTGTTGTTAGTTTAGTTAAAATATCTTCAATATATAAAGCTGTACTTTCTCCAGGTCTTATACCTGGAATAAATCCACCATACTTTCTTAGATTATCTGCAGTTTCTGTTGGGTTAAAAGTTATAGATGTATAAAAGAAAGTAAAAAATATGATCCCTGATGCATATAACAACATATAAAGTGGTTGTCCTTGAGTGAAAAAAGAACTTAAATTAAGAAAAGTTTCATTATCTGAAAAATTAAAATTTGAAAAAGTCACAGGCAATAATAGCAATGCTGAGGCAAATATTGCAGGAATAACTCCTGCTTGATTTATTTTTAATGGAAGATGTGAGGATTCACCACCATACATCTTATTACCCATTTGTCTTTTTGGATAATTAATCAATATTTTTCTAAGTGCTCTTTCCATAAAAACTATAAATAAAATTGTTAATATCAATAATACAAATATTGCAAGTAGCATTATTGTAGACACCGCTCCAGTTCTACCTAATTCAAAAGTAGTTACTAACGCTCGAGGTATTTCTGCAACAATACCAGCAAATATAATTAATGATATACCATTTCCAATTCCTCTTTGAGTTATCTGTTCACCTAACCACATTAAAAAAACTGTCCCAGCAACAATCGTCGTAACTGTAGATACTTTAAAAAAAAATCCAGGATTAATTACTAAATTTGCTGATGACTCAAGACCCATAGAAAGACCATAACCTTGAACGGTAGCTAACAAAACTGTACCGTATCGAGTTATTTGAGTTATTTTTGCTCTACCAGTTTCACCTTGTGATTTCAAATTTTTAAAATAGTCAGAAACTCCTGTCAATAATTGAACTATTATAGATGAAGAAATATATGGCATAATACCTAAAGCAAAAATAGCCATTCTACTGACTGCTCCACCAGCAAAAACGTTAAACATTCCTAATAATCCTTTTTGATTACCTTCCATCATGATCTTTAATTGTTCTGGATCAATACCAGGTAACGGAACAAAAGTACCAAATCTATAGACTGCTAAAATAGCGATTGTAAATAATATACGGTTTCTTAGATCACTAGTCGAAGATGAAGAGCTCATTTTTAATCTTAATTATTTCTTTAATTGTATTGATCCACCGGCTTTTTCTAATTTTTTAATAGCTGATTTAGATGCTAAGTCAGCTTCTATATTTACTTTATCTTTAATTTCACCAGTACCTAAGATTTTAAGTTTTATTGAATTTTTATTTACAAGTTTTGATTTTTTTAACAAATCCAAATTTATTGTGTCAGTAGTTTTTATATTTTTATTATTTATATAAAACTGCATTTTTTCTAAATTTAATATTGCAATATTTTCTTTGGAAATTGGGTTAAAACCTCTTTTAGGAAGTCTTCTATATAATGGCATTTGGCCACCCTCAAAACTTTTAATTGCAACCCCTGATCTTGATTTTTGACCTTTAACTCCTCTTCCACAAGTTTTACCTTTACCTGATCCTATACCACGACCAACTCTAATTTTAGGTTTATTAATTTTTTCTCTATTATTTAAATTAATCATTATCCTCTTTTTTCAATTATTTCTGAAATTTTTTTGTTTCTTATTGATGATATTTGTTTTGGAGAGTTTTGTTTTAACAATGCTTTCATAGTTGCTCTAATTACATTATGAGCATTCGATGTACCCATAGATTTTGCAACAATATCTTTTACACCTAAAACTTCACAAACTGCTCTTACAGGTCCTCCAGCTATTATTCCAGTACCTTTAGTTGCTGCTCTTAAAACAATTCTACCTGAACCATCTTTAGCTTTTACATCATGGTGAATTGTTCGCCCCTCTCTTAAAGGTATTTGAATAAGTCTTCGCCTAGCCATCTCATTAGCTTTTTTAATTGCATCAGGTACTTGTTTAGCTTTTGCGTGAGCTACACCAATTTTACCAGCTTGATTACCTACAACTACAAGTGCTGAAAAACCAAATCTTCGTCCACCTTTAACAACTTTTGTAATTCTATTAATATGAACTAATTTCTCTAATATATCGTCTGTTTTTTTATCTTTATTATATTCCATGATTAAAATTCCATTCCATTTTTACGAAGAGTTTCTGCAAAAATTTTTACTCTCCCATGATATTTATATATTCCTCTATCAAAAAAAATTTTTTTTATCTTTTTTTCTTGAGCTTTTTTAGCAAGTTTTTCAGCAACAATTTTAGATAATTCTGTTTTATTGACTTTAGAATTAGCTTTAATATCTTTTTCAACAGAAGAAGCTGACAATAAAGTAATATTTTTGGTATCATCGATTATTTGTGCAGATATATTTCTAGAGGATCTTGATATGCTTAATCTGTATCTGTCACTTGAAGCAACTTTTTTTAATTTATTACTTACTCTATACTTTTTTCTAATACTTGTTGTAAGTTTCATTATTTTTTCTTTCCTTCTTTTTTCAAGATATGTTGACCTTTTTCTCTAATTCCTTTGCCTTTATATGGTTCTATTTTTCTTAATGTTTTAATTTTTGATACAACAGAGCCAACTAGCTGCTTGTCAGATCCACTTATTTTTAATGTAGTTTGTTTTTCTACAGCAATTTTAATTCCTTCAGGAATATCAAAATTAATATCATGACTGTAACCTAATTGAAGGTTTAATTGATTTCCTTTAAGAGCGGCTCTATATCCTACTCCAACTAATTCAAGAATTTTTTCATATCCAGAACTTGAACCAATTACTGCGTTATTAATTAAGCTTCTATTCATTCCCCACAATCTTTTAGTATTTTGATCTATTTTTTTTGGTTTAATAGATATTTCTTTTCCATCTTTAATATCAAGATTAAAAACTTCCAAGTCAATATTTAGTGCTTTTTTCCCTGACGGACCTTCAATATTCAAAATATTTCCAGCTAAAGCAACTTTTACTTTTTCAGGAATTGATATGCTAATTTTTCCAATTTTAGACATTAAAATACCTTACAAATAATTTCCCCACCCACTTTTTGTTTTCTAGCATCCATATCGGTCATAACACCTTTGGGGGTAGATACTATTGCAATGCCTAAACCATTATTTATTTTTGGTAGACTCTCTGCGCTAGAAAAAATTCTTCTTCCAGGTTTTGAAACTCTTTCAAAAGCACTTATCACTGGATTTCCAGAATGGTATTTTAATTCTAGTGATAAAATTGATTTTTTATCTTCTTCACTAATTTTAAAATCTTTTATAAAACCCTCATTTTTAAGAATATCCGCAATTTTAGTTTTAAAATTTGACGAAGGTAATTCTACTTTTTTATGATTTCTAGCTTGAGCATTTTTCACTCTTGCTATCATATCTCCTATTGGGTCACTCAAACTCATAATAATCCTTTCTACCAGCTTGATTTAACTAATCCTGGTATCTTTCCTTGTAATCCTAATTGTCTTAATGCAATTCTAGATATTTTTAGTTTTCTATAAACACCGTGAGGTCTTCCTGTTATTTGACACCTATTCATAACTCTAACTTTTGCTGAGTTTCTAGGTAGCTTAGATAACTTTTGTTGCGCCTTAAACCTTTCTTCCAAAGGAAGTTTTTTATTCATAACTATTTTCTTTAATTTATCTCTCTTTTTATAAAACTTTTGAGAAAGGCTAATTCTTTTATTATTTTTATTTATTGAGCTAAGTTTTGCCATTTTAATTGTCTCCTTTTTTAGTAAACGGGAAGTTTAATTTTTCTAATAAAGCAAAACTATGGTCTTTATTTTTTGAAGATAAAACAATTATAATATCTAAGCCTCTTACTTTATCAGCTCTATCAAAACTTACTTCAGGGAAGATAATGTGTTCTTTAACACCAAATGTGTAATTTCCAAATTTATCAAATCCTTTAGTAGATAAACCTCTAAAATCTTTTATTCTAGGTAAAGCTATATTCACAAGTCTGTCGAGAAATTCATACATCTTATTTTTTCTTAAAGTAACTTTTAAACCAGCATTAGAACCTTTTCGTGTTTTAAAATTAGCCACAGATTTTTTAAATTTAGTTATAACTGGTTTTTGACCAGTTATTTTTGCTAAATCTTCTTCACATGATTTTAATATCTTTGAATCATTTCCATCTAATCCAAGACCCATGTTTAAAATTATTTTTTCAATTTTTGGACCCATATAAATGTTCTTAAAACCAAATTTTGATTTTAAAGAAGGTTGAATTTCTTTATAATAAAGTTCTTTTAATCTTGGACTCATTATTTTTTAACCTCAGATTTTTTATTCTTATTTTTAATATCAATTAATTTCAAATTTGATAAATGTATAAAACTTTCTTTTGAAATTATTCCACCTTTTTTTTCTTTAGTTGTCTTTACATGTTTTTTAACCATATTAATTTCTTTTACTTTTGCTCTATTATTAGGTCTGTCAATTTCAATTACTTCACCCTCTTTTTTTTTATCTTTGCCGGATAAAACTAGCACTTTTAATCCTTTTTTAATCATTACAAAACCTCTGGTGCTAATGAAATAATTTTCATTTGCCCCCCTATTTCTCAATTCTCTTGTTACAGGACCAAAAATTCTTGTTCCAACTGGTTCGCCTTTATCGTCTACTAAAACTGCAGCATTATTATCAAATCTTACTTTAGATCCATCATCTCTATGTATTCCTTTTTTCACTCTTACAACAACAGCTTTATGAACAGAACCTTTTTTAACTTTTCCTTTAGGTATTGCCTCTTTTACTGCAATTACTATTGTATCACCAATGCTGGCATATCTTCTTTTGGAACCACCTAGTACTTTAATACATTCAATTTTTTTTGCACCAGTGTTATCAGCTACCATTAATTCAGTTTGAACTTGTATCATTATTTTAAACTTTCCATAACTTGAAATTTTTTATTTTTAGAAAATGGTTTACTTTCAATAATTGAAACTTTATCTCCAGTTTTAAATTTGTTATTTTCATCATGAGCATTATATTTTTTTCTAACACGTATAACTTTTTTGAGTAAAGGATGGGAATATTTTCTTTCAACCATTACTGTTATTGTTTTATTTGGTTTATCGCTTACAACTATTCCTGTTAAAATTTTTTTAGGCATTAATTTTTCCTTTTAACATTGTTTTTAATCTAGCTATTGTTTTTTTTGTTTCTCCAATTTTCGCTGGATTTGTTACCTGAGAATTAATTTTTTGAAATCTAAAATTAAATAGATCCTTTTTAAATTTAGTAATATTTTTAAGAATTTCATCTTTTGATAGTTTTTTAATCTCTTGTTTTTTCATTTAAGCAAATCTCTTTATTGTTTTTGTTTTAATTGGTAGTTTTGCCGAAGCTTTGTATAGAGCTTCTTTCGCAATTTGTTCTGATACACCATCTACCTCAAATAAAATTCTTCCTGGTTTAACTCTACAAGCATAATATTCAGGAGTTCCTTTCCCTTTTCCCATTCGAACTTCAATAGGTTTTTTTGATACAGGTATATTTGGAAAAATTCTTGTCCAAACTCTTCCTTGTCTTTTCATATGTCTAGTTAAAGCAACCCTAGCAGCCTCAATTTGTTTTCCTGTAACTCTCTCTGGTTGTAATGCTTTTAATGCATATGCACCATAATTAATCAAATTTGCCCTTGATGCCGTACCATGAATTCGACCTTTATGTGCCTTTCGCCATTTTGTTCTAACAGGTTGCAACATTTTATACTTTACCTTCTTTCGGGATTATCTTATTTGTTTCTTGACTAAATTCTTTAGCAAAAACTTCACCTTTATAAATCCAAACTTTAATTCCTATAATTCCATATGTAGTTAAGGCTTCAGCTTCTGCATAATCGATATCAGCTCTTAATGTGTGCGATGGAATGCTTCCGTCTCTTAACCATTCAGTTCTAGCAATCTCATTTCCTCCCAATCTACCACTAATAGAAACTTTTATGCCTTTAGCTCCTAACCTTAAGCATGATTGCATTGCTCTTTTCATTGCACGTCTGTAAGAAATTCTTTTTACTAATTGTTGAGCTATATTTTCAGCTACAAGATATGCGTTTGTTTCAGGTTTTTTTACTTCTTTAATATTTAATGTAACTTCATTTGATGTAAACTTTGATAAATTATTTTTAATTTTGTCAATATCGCTACCTTTTTTTCCAATAACAAAGCCTGGTCTAGAAGTATATATTGTTACGTAACACTTGTTAGCAGTTCGCTCAATCATCACTTTAGATACTCCAGAGTTGATAACATTTTTTTTAACATATTGCCTGATTTTAAAATCTTCAATTAAGTAATTACCAAAATCTTTCTTTTTAGCGTACCAAACTGAGTCCCAGCCTCTATTTACACCTAATCGAAAACCTACTGGATTAACTTTTTGTCCCATGACTCTCCATTTTTTTTGACTCTGATAAAATTATTGTGACACTAGAATACGGTTTTAATATTGGTGCGGCTCTCCCTTTAGCTCTTGGTCTAAATCTTTTCATTATAATCTTCTTTCCACAGTATGCTTCTTTAACAACTAATTTATCAATATCATACTGAAAATTATTTTCTGCATTAGCAACAGCAGAATTAATTGTTTTTCTAATATCTTTCGTTATTCTTTTTTCAGAAAATTGTAAATCTCTAATTGCAATATCAACTTTTTTTCCAACAATTCCTTTTAAAATTGGATTTAGTTTTCTCACGCTAGACCTAATATTATTATTAATAGATTTCACTGTTTTATCTTTTTTAATTTTCTTTTTTTTGCTCATAATTATTTTTTAGGTGCTGCCTCTGCTGGTTTTGCTTTTTTGTCTGCTGGTGTGTGACCAAAAAAAGTTCTTGTAGGTGCAAATTCACCTAATTTGTGTCCAACCATATCCTCTGAAATAGTTATTGGAATAAACTTTTTTCCATTATAAATCAAAAAACTTACTCCTACAAAATCTGGAATAATTGTTGATTTTCTTGACCAAGTTTTAATAGGTATTTTTTTTGGATCGTTTTTATACTTATCTACTTTTTTCATTAAACTTTCTTCAACGAAAGGTCCTTTCCATACAGCTCTAGCCATTATTTAGTATCCTTTCTTTTATTTCTTCTTTTAATGATGAATTTATCTGTTCTTTTGTTATCTCTAGTTTTTAATCCTTTAGCCGATTGACCCGTTGGTGAAACTGGATGTCTACCACCTGCTGTTTTACCTTCTCCACCTCCATGAGGGTGATCCACTGGATTTTTAACCACTCCTCTTGTATGTGGCTTTCTACCAAGCCATCTTGATCTTCCAGCTTTACCTATCTTGATATTTTTTTGATCTGGATTACTTAGAACACCGATTGTAGCTAATGATCTAGAGTCTATTTTTCGAACTTCGCCAGACAACATTTTAATCAAACTATAATTTCCATCTAAACCACTGATTGTTACAGAAGTGCCTGCTGATCTTGCAATTTTTCCACCAGCACCCGGTTGAATTTCTACATTATGGATATTTATACCTACAGGAATATCCTGTAAGGGCATACAATTACCAATTTTTATCTCTTTTTTAGATCCATTTTCAATTTTATCACCAACTTTGATTTTCTGAGGAGCTAGATAATAAGCATGAGAATTATCTTCAAATTTAACTAACATTATGTAGCAAGATCTATTTGGATCATACTCAATTCGTTCAACAACAGCTGGCATATCAAATTTTTTACGGTAAAAATCAACCTGTCTATACATTTTTTTGTGTCCACCAGCTCTATTTATTGATGTAATATGGCCATTATTATTTCTCCCTTTCATTGAATTTTTAGGTGAAACTAATGTTTTAAAAGGTTTACCTTTCCAAAGTCCTTCTCTATTAACAAGAATTGTTCCTCTTGTAGATTTTGTGTAGGGTTTAAAAGTTTTTAATGCCATTTTAAATTCCAGTTGTTAGATCAATATTTTGACCTTTTTTAAGTGTTATTATTGCTTTTTTATAACCAGAAACTTTTACTTTTTTACCTCTGGTAATTTTAGTTCTATTTTGTTTATTGATAATATTTATTTTAATCACGTTAACTTTAAAAATTTTTTCAATATTTAGCTTCAAATTTTTTTTGTTAGCTGCATAAGGTACTTTAAAAACTATTTTATTTTGTGATGATAAATTAGTTGTTTTTTCCGTTAATAAAGGAGATAAAATTTTATCATATAAATGTATCTTTTCCATATTATGCATACCTCTTCTCAAGTTCTTTTATTGAACTTTCTGTAAATACAATTTTTTTAAATTTTACAATATCAAAAGCACTAAAATGATTTACATCAGTAACTTTGATATTTGGGATATTTCTAATCGATTTTTCAATTTTTTCTTTTGATGATTTGTCTAAAATAATCAACGAATTTGTTAACTCGAATTTATTCACTATAACATTCATTTCTTTTGTTTTTTTAATCACTGAATTAAAATCACTAAACACAATTAATTTATTATTGATTTTTTTTTCACTTATTAATGACGCTATACTTTCTTTTTTCTCACTTTTGTTTAATTTTCTTTTCTTATAGGCTAATTCACCTTTAGGACCATGAGCTACACCACCACCAACAAATATAGGAGCTTTTCTACTAGCATGTCTTGCATTACCTGTTCCCTTTTGAGCATAAATTTTTGAAGTAGGTCCTGAAACTTCATTTTGTTGTTTGGTTTTAGCATGTCTTCCCTTGTAATTAGCGTTGGTTTTATACAAAACATTACTAATTAACTTTTTGTTAACTTTTGCAGAAAAAATTTTATCTAAAACTTCTATTGAGTCTTTTTTTCCATTTAAATTTAGTTTATCTAATTTCATTATTTTTTCTTCTTATCTGGTGTTTTTTTTGCAATTTCTGCAGCTTTAATTTTTTCTTCAATTGTCATTTTTTGAATATTCTTTACAGAGCCTTTTACAAGAACTTCTGTATTTTTAGCCCCTGGTATTGAGCCTTTTAAATAAAGTAACTCATTTTCTAAATCTGTTTTTATAATTTCAATATTTTGCATAGTTCTCAATTTATCACCCATGTGACCAGCCATTTTTTTACCCTTAAACACTTTACCAGGATCCTGTCTTTGTCCAGTTGAGCCATGGGATCTATGTGAAACTGATACGCCGTGAGTTGCTCTTAAACCACCAAAGTTATGTCTTTTCATAGCTCCAGCAAAACCTTTTCCTATAGTTTTTGATTTAGTATCTACAAATTTAATATCTTTAAAAATTTCAAGACCAAATTCATTCCCTTCTTTATAATTCTCTGTACTCTCAACTCTATATTCTTTTAATTTTTTTTTAGCCTCTGTATTTTTTTTTGCAAAAAAACCTTTCATTGCTTTTGTTAATTTAGAACTTTTAATTTTTCCATAACCAAGTTGAACAGCTTTATATCCTCTTTTTTCCTCATTTATTATTTGAATAACTCTAGCTTTTTCCATCTTTAAAACTGTTACTGGTACAAGCTGACCTGATTTATAAAATTCTCTTGTCATACCAACTTTTTTCCCAATTAATGCAATTTCACTCATAATTAAATCTTTATCTCCACATCAACTCCAGAAGCCAAGTCTAGTTTCATTAAAGCTTCGACAGTTTGTGGTGTTGGTTCTATTATATCAATTAATCTTTTATGAGTTCTTGACTCAAATTGTTCTCTGCTTTTTTTATCTATGTGAGGAGATCTTAAAACTGTATATCTTTCAATTCTGGTTGGTAGAGGTATTGGGCCTTTAATAGTTGCACCAGTTCTTTTTACAGTATTTACAATCTCTTCCGTAGAAGCATCTAGAATTTTGTTATCGTAAGCTCTAAGTTTAATTCTTATATTTTGTTTTTCCATACTATCCTGCAATCTTTTTTGTTACTTCGTCTTGAACATTTTGAGGTACTTTTGAGTAATGATCAAAAAACATTGAATATTGTGCTCTGCCTTGAGACATAGATCTTAAATTATTAATGTATCCAAACATGTTTGCTAGTGGAACCATCGCTGTAATAACGGTAGCATTACCCCTTTGTTCTTGTGTGCTTATTTGGCCTCTTCTACTATTTAAATCACCAATAACATCACCCATGTAATCTTCTGGTGTAACAACTTCAACTCTCATTACAGGTTCCAATAATTTTAAAGTTCCTTTTGTACATGCTTCCTTGAAACAGGCTCTGCTAGCAAGTTCAAAAGCAAGAACACTTGAATCTACATCGTGGTGTAATCCATCTAAAATTGTAACTTTATAATCTATCATTGGAAATCCAGCTAAAATTCCTCCATCGGAAACTGTTTCTATTCCTTTTTCTACTCCAGGAATAAATTCCTTAGGAATAGCACCACCTTTAATTTTGCTTTCAACTGATCTACCAGCTCCTGGTTCTTGCGGTTCAACAAGTAATTTAACTTTAGCAAATTGACCAGCACCACCACTTTGTTTTTTATGAGTGTATTCAACTTCAGAAGCATTTTCTAATGTTTCTCTATACGCAACTTGAGGCGCACCAACGTTTGCTTCAACTTTAAATTCTCTTTTCATACGATCAACAATAATATCTAAATGCAGTTCACCCATTCCTTTAATAATAGTTTGGCCAGATTCTTCGTCAGATGTTACTCTGAAAGAAGGATCTTCCTTAGCAAGTCTACCTAACGCTTCACCCATTTTTTCTTGGTCAGCTTTTGTTTTAGGTTCAACAGCAATTTCAATTACTGGGTCTGGGAATTCCATTGGTTCTAACAAAACCGGCTTATCTTCATCACACAGTGTGTGACCTGTTATTGTATATTTTAAACCTGCTAGTGCAACAATATCACCTGCATTAGCTTCTTTAATATCCTCTCTAGAGTTTGCATGCATTAAAAGCATTCTTCCAACTCTCTCCTCTTTTTCTTTAGAAGAATTATAAATACCTGTACCAGTTTTAATTGTGCCAGAATAAATTCTGATGAAAGTAAGAGAACCAACAAACGGATCATTAGCAACTTTAAAAGCTAAAGCTGAAAAACCTGCACCATCTTCAAATTTCATTTCGATTTCTTCCTCAGAACCAGGCTTAGTACCTTTTATAGAGCCGATATCTATAGGACTTGGTAAATAATTTATAACAGCATCAAGCAAGGGTTGAACACCTTTATTCTTAAATGCAGAACCTGTTAAAATTGGTACAAAACTAAAATTTAATGTTCCTTTTCTAATACATTTTACTAAATCTTCTTCTTTAATTTCATCACCATTTAAATAAGCTTCCATTAACTTTTCGTCTTGTTCTACAGCTAATTCAACTAATTCAGTTCTATACTTTTGTGAAATTTCTTTTAAATCATCTGGAATATCTTTATATTCCCATTCAGCTCCTAAAGCTTCGTTCTTCCAAACTTGAGCTTTCATTTTTACTAAATCTACAACACCAGTTAAAGAAGCTTCTATACCTATTGGAACTTGAAGCACTAATGGTTTAGCACCCAATCTATCTCTAATCATATCGACACATCTAAAGAAGTCAGCGCCTGTTCTGTCTAATTTATTCACAAAACAAATTCTTGGAACTTTATATTTATCTGCTTGTCTCCATACAGTTTCAGATTGAGGTTCTACGCCTGCTACGCCATCAAAAACAGCTACAGCACCATCCAAAACTTTTAATGATCTCTCAACTTCAATAGTAAAGTCCACATGTCCTGGTGTATCAATAATATTTATTCTATGATCTTGCCAAAAACAAGTTGTTGCAGCCGAAGTAATTGTAATTCCTCTTTCCTGTTCTTGTTCCATCCAATCCATTGTCGCTGCACCATCATGAACTTCACCAATTTTATGACTTTTACCTGTATAATATAAAACTCTCTCAGTAGTAGTTGTTTTACCAGCATCAATGTGTGCCATAATACCAATATTTCTATATTTATCTAAAGTATGAGTTCTAGCCATGATTTTTTACCACCTGAAATGTGCAAAAGCTTTATTTGACTCAGCCATTTTATGCACATCCTCTCTTTTTTTAACTGCTGCACCTTTTTTTTCATAAGCATCGTATAGTTCATTAAAAATTTTATCAGACATATGTTTATCTTTTCTTTTTCTGGCTGAGTCTACTAACCATCTTATTGCTAAAGCTTGAGCTCTTTTGCTTTTAACTTCAACAGGCACTTGGTAAGTTGCTCCACCTACTCTTCTAGATCTTACTTCAACAGTTGGTTTAATGTTATTTATAGCTTCATTAAAAATATTTATTGGCTCATCTTTTGATTTTGTTTTGATTTTATCGATCGCATCATAAACAATTTTAGCTGCAACACCTCTTTTACCATCAAACATTATATTGTTAATTAATTTAGGAATAATAGTTGAGTTAAACTTTGGATCTGGGACAACATTTTTTTTAGGTTGAGTTTTTTTTCTAGACATTACTTACCTTTTTTAGTTCCATATAGTGATCTTCTTTTTTTTCTATTAGCAACACCTTGAGTATCAAGATTTCCTCTTAGTATGTGATAACGAACACCTGGTAAATCTTTAACTCTACCACCTCTTATTAAAACTACTGAGTGTTCTTGAAGATTATGTCCTTCACCTGGTATATAAGCAGTTACCTCAAATCCATTTGATAGTCTTACTCTTGCAACTTTTCTTAAGGCAGAATTTGGTTTTTTTGGTGTTGTTGTATAAACTTTAACACACACACCTCTTTTGAGTGGTTGTTTTTGGAGCGCAGGAACTTTATTCCTTGTTAATTGTTTAACTCTCTTTTTTTTTAACAATTGATTAATTGTTGGCATAATTATTATTTATAAATAAGTTTATTTTTGAATGAAATAACTGACAGGTTATTCATGGCAGCGTTTAGTACGTTAAGTTAGTACTACATTCCAACCAAAAACATCGCCAAAATACTAATTAATTTGCCTTTGTCAAACTAAAACTAGGATACTAGAGCTATTTTTTTATTGATTTACTTGATTTTCTTGAGGTTCTGAAGCTTCAATTTTTTCTTGCTCAGATAAAAATTTATTATCATCCTGAAGTGCTTTTTTGTTCCATTTATTCTTAATATTTCCAGTTCCAGCTGGTACTAATCTTCCAACAATAACATTTTCTTTTAATCCATTTAATGGATCAACTTTACCTTTTATTGCAGCATCTGTAAGGACTCTTGTAGTTTCTTGAAAAGAAGCTGCAGATATAAATGACTCGGTTTGTAATGAAGCTTTTGTTATCCCCATTAAAACTCTTTCTCCAACAGCTAAAGTTTTTCCTTCTGATTTCAATTTTTCATTAACATTATCAAATTTAATTCTATCAATTATTTCACCAGGCAGATAAGTAGAGTCGCCAGATGACTTAACTTCAACTTTTTTTAACATTTGTCTTAATATTGTTTCAATATGCTTATCATTTATAATTACACCTTGTAGTCTGTAAACTTCTTGAACTTGATTAACAAAATATTCTGTTAAATCTTTTATTCCCATAATTCTTAAGATATCGTGCGGAAGTGGCTGACCATCAAGTAGATATTCACCTTTTTTGATTTTTTCACCTTGGTTAAAATTTATATGTTTTCCCTTTGGAATTAAATAATTTGAGGGTTCATTTCCATCCTCTGGTACAATGGAAATTCTTTGTTTTCCTCTAACTTCTTTTCCAAAAACTACTTGACCATCATTTTCAGCAATTATTGCACTATCTTTTGCTTTTCTAGCCTCAAATAATTCTGCAACTCTTGGAAGACCTCCTGTAATATCTTTAGTTTTAGTTGTTTCTTTAGGAAGTCTGGCTATTACGTCACCTGCAAAAACTTTCTGACCATCTTTAATTGATAGTATTGAATCTGGAACCAAATAATATCTAGCTTCATTATCATCAGCTTTTTTGATTACATTTCCTTTTTCATCTCTTAAAGTAATTCTTGGTTTTAAATCAGTGCTTTTTGATTGAGATCTCCAATCAATTACTGACTTAGAGGAAATTCCAGTAGCATCATCTGTAGTTTCTTGAATTGAAACACCATCAATTAAATCAACAAAACTTGCTGTACCACTTTTTTCTGCGATAACAGGTGTTGTATAAGGATCCCATTCACAAATTTTTGAATTTGCTTTTACCTTATCTCCATTTTTAAAAAATAATTTTGATCCATATGCTACTTTGTAAATGGCAATTTGAACTCCATTATCGTCTTCAATAGACAGCTGTGTATTTCTACCCATTACGATTAGATTTTTTTTAGAGTCCTCCAAGATATTAGAATTTAAAATTTTAAGATTTCCTTCATTTTTACTTATAATTTGAGAATCTTGTTTTACAGATGCTGTACCACCGACGTGAAAAGTTCTCATAGTTAATTGTGTTCCTGGTTCTCCGATTGATTGAGCAGAGATCATCCCAATAGCCTCACCAACGTGAACCATTTTACCTCTAGACAAATCTCGTCCATAACATGTTGAGCATACACCTTCTTTTGAACTACAAGTCATTACTGAATAAACTTTTATAGATTTAACTCCAGCTGCATCTATTAAATCACAACCACTTTCATCAATCATCATTGATTTTTTAATAACAATTTCCCCAGTTAATGGATTTTTTACATCAGCTGCTGTAACTCTACCAAGAGCTCTTTCAGATAAACTTACTACTACATTTCCACCTTCTAATATTTCAGATAACTCAATAAAACCGGGATTATCACATTTAACCTTTGTTACTGTTAAATCCTGCGCTACATCACAAAGTCTTCTAGTTAAATATCCTGAGCTAGCTGTTTTAAGTGCCGTATCTGCTAACCCTTTTCTAGCTCCGTGCGTTGAGTTAAAATATTCAAGTGCAGTTAAACCTTCTTTAAAATTAGATATAATTGGGCTTTCAATAATCTCACCTGAAGGTTTTGCTATTAAACCTCTCATACCAGCTAATTGTTTCATTTGTGCAGCGGATCCTCTTGCACCGCTATCTGCCATCATAAATACTGAATTAATTTTTAATCCATCTGAGGTCTTCTCTGTGGCAGAAATACCCTTCATCATTTCACCAGCAACACGATCTGTACATTTAGACCAAGCATCAACTACCTTATTATATTTTTCACCCCTAGTAATTAAACCTTCCGCATATTGAGTTTCATAGTCAGCAATTAACTTTTTTGTATCATCAATTAATCTAGTTTTACTTTCAGGAATCACTAAATCATCTTTTCCAAATGAGATTCCTGCTTTAAAAGCGTGTTTAAATCCTAAATCTTTTAGTTTATCACAAAATATAACTGTTGTTTTTTGCCCACAAAACCTAAAAACTATATCAATTATTTCTGAAACAACTTTTTTTGGTAGCAATCTATCTATTAACGAAAACTTGATATTATAATTTTTTGGTAACAAGTTTGCTAATAAAAATCTTCCTGCTGTTGAAGTATATTTCTCAAATTTTTTATTACCATTTTCATCTACAGTTTCAAATCTAGATATTATAGTACTATGAACTTTTATTTGTCCTGAAGACAATGCAAATTCAATTTGATCTGCATCTAAAAAGTATCCGATTGCTTTATCAGTAATTGGTTCTTGTGATAAATAATAAATACCTAAAATCATGTCCTGACTTGGAACAATTATAGGTTTACCATTTGATGGTGATAAGATATTATTTGTTGATAACATCAATATTCTTGCTTCTAATTGTGCTTCTAAACTTAATGGAACATGAACAGCCATTTGATCTCCATCGAAATCAGCATTAAAAGCAGCACAAGTTAGAGGATGTAACTCAATTGCATCACCTTCTATCAACTTAGGTTCAAAGGCTTGGACACCAAGTCTATGTAACGTCGGAGCTCTGTTTAATAAAACTGGGTGTTCTCTGACTATAAGTTCTAATGCATCCCAAACAGCATTAGTTTCTTTTTCAACAAGTTTTTTTGCTTGTTTAATCGTTGAAGCCAATCCCAATTTATTTAATCTAGCGTATAAAAATGGTTTAAATAATTCTAAAGCCATTTTTTTTGGCAAACCACACTCATGTAATTTTAAATCAGGACCAACTACGATTACTGAACGACCAGAATAATCAACTCTTTTTCCTAATAAATTTTGTCTAAATCTTCCTTGTTTACCTTTTAACATCTCAGCTAACGATTTAAGAGGTCTTTTTCCAGTTCCAGTAATTACTCTTCCTCTTCTACCATTATCAAATAAAGCATCAACTGACTCCTGAAGCATACGTTTTTCATTTCTAACAATAATGTCTGGAGCTTTAAGATCCATTAACCTTTTTAATCTATTATTTCTGTTAATTACTCTTCTATACAGATCGTTTAAATCAGATGTTGCAAACCTTCCCCCATCTAAAGGTACTAATGGTCTTAGTTCTGGGGGTATAACTGGCACAACAGTCATAATCATCCACTCTGGTTTTTGACCAGTTTCGATAAATGACTCAATTAACTTTAACCTTTTAATAGCTCTTTCTTCGTTTACTTTTGATTTAGTCTCTTTAATGAAACTAATAAGGTTTTTTCTCTCTAATTCTAAATCAATATTTCTTAACATTTCTAGAACAGCTTCTGCCCCTATACCAGCTGAAAAAGCTTCTTCACCAAATTCATCCTGATATTTTACCAATTCTTCTTCGTTTAAAAGTTGATTTTTTTGTAATCCAGTTAGGCCTGGCTCTATGACAATGAAGTTTTCAAAATATAAAACTCTTTCAATTTCTTTAAGTTTCATATCAACTGCTAATGCAATTCTGCTAGGTAACGACTTTAAAAACCATATATGTGCCACAGGTGTTGCAAGATTAATATGACCCATTCTTTCTCTACGTACATTTGATTTAGTTACTTCGACTCCACATTTTTCACAAATGATACCTCTGAACTTCATTCGTTTGTATTTACCACACAAGCATTCGTAGTCTTTTATAGGCCCAAATATTCTAGCACAAAATAAACCATCTTTTTCTGGTCTAAATGTTCTGTAATTTATTGTTTCAGGTTTTTTTATTTCTCCATAGGTCCAAGATTTTATTTTTTCAGGGCTTGCTAATGAAATCTTGATACTATTAAAATTTTGAGCTTCTGCAATTTCAGAGTTTTTAAATAAATCTGTTAATTCTTTTTTCATATTAATTTAATTCCACATTTAATGCTAAAGATTTGATTTCTTTAACAAGAACATTGAATGACTCTGGAATACCAGACTCAAAATTTTCTTCACCTTTAACAATAGTCTCATATACTTTAACACGTCCAGCAACGTCATCAGACTTAACAGTTAAAATTTCTTGAAGAGTATATGAAGCACCATAAGCTTCCAATGCCCAAACTTCCATTTCACCAAATCTTTGTCCTCCTAATTGCGCTTTTCCTCCAAGAGGTTGTTGAGTAACTAAACTATATGGCCCTGTTGATCGTGCATGAATTTTGTCTTCAACTAAATGATGAAGTTTTAACATATAAATAATACCAACTGTCACCGGTCTATCAAACTTCTCACCAGTTCTTCCGTCCCATAAAAAAGTTTGTCCTGAGCTTGGTAAATTAGCAAGTTCAAGCATTTGTGTTACATTTTTTTCTTTTGCACCGTCAAAAACAGGTGTGGAAATTGCAATTCCATTTTGTAAATTTTCACATAAATCTCTAAATTCAGTTTTATTTAATTTTTCAACTTTATCCTTAAAAATTTCATCTCCATAAACTGATTTTAAGAAATTTGCTATTTTTTCTGTTTTTTCAATTTTTTTACTATTTTCATTTACTAATCTTTTAACTTCTTCACCAAATTCTTTACATGCCCAACCTAAATGAGTCTCCAAAATTTGCCCAACGTTCATCCTACTAGGAACACCTAGTGGATTCAAAACAATATCAACTGGTCTGCCATCTTCTCTATAAGGCATATCTTCTACTGGAACAATTTTACTAACAACACCTTTATTTCCATGTCTACCAGACATTTTATCACCAGGTCTAAGTCTTCTCTTAATAGCAACAAAAACTTTTACCATTTTCATTACACTCGGTAATAAATCATCGCCACTTCTTATTTTTAAAACTTTGTCCTCAAATCTTTCTGTAATATCTTCTTTTGCTTTGTTGTATTGATCTTTTAGTTGGACAAGTGCTGACTCATTTTTTTCATTACCAACAGTTAACTTAAATACATCATTAATATTTAATTGATTGATTTTATCAAAATCTAATTTTGATCCAGCATCAATTTCTTTCACTTTTTTAGATAGAGATGTTCCAGATAGTATTTCAGCTGCTCTTTGTTTAATACTTCTTTCTAAAATTTCTTCTTCAACTATTTTGTCTTGTTGTACTTGTTCAATTTCAGCTCTTTCAATTGTGATTGATCTTTCATCTTTTTCAATTCCATGTCTATTAAACACTCTAACATCAACAACAGTACCACTGCTTCCACGAGACATTCTTAATGAAGTATCTGTAACATCTATTGCTTTTTCTCCAAATATTGATCTTAGCAATTTTTCTTCAGGACCAGATGCAGAGTCACCTTTTGGTGTAACTTTACCAACTAAAATATCTCCTGCATTAACTTCAGCCCCAATATAAACAACTCCTGATTCATCTAAATTTTTTAGTGCATCTTCGTTAACATTAGGTATATCTCTAGTAATTTCCTCCTCACCTAACTTAGTATCTCTTGCCATAATTTCATATTCAACTATATGAATTGAAGTAAATACATCATCGGTTACACATCTTTCTGAAATTAAAATTGAGTCTTCAAAATTATATCCTTGCCATGGCATGAAGGCGACGGTCACATTTTTACCTAATGCGAGCTCCCCCAATTTCGTAGAAGGTCCATCAGCGATTATATCTCCTGATTTAACAATATCACCAACTCTGACTAAAGGTTTTTGGTTAATACAGGTATTTTGATTAGATCTTTTAAATTTTTGTAAATTATATATATCAACTCCTGACTTATTGAAGTCAGTTTCACCAGTTACTTTAATTACAATTCTTTTTCCATCAATTTTATCAACTACACCATCTCTTTTTGCAACAATTGTAACACCAGAGTCTAAAGCTACATCGCTTTCGATTCCTGTTCCAACTAGAGGGGACTCGGGTTTAAGTAAAGGTACTGCCTGCCTCATCATGTTTGAACCCATTAGAGCTCTATTGGCATCATCATTTTCTAAAAAAGGTATTAGTGAAGCAGCGACTGAAACTAGCTGTTTAGGTGAAACATCTATATAATCAATTGTCTCCGGTTTGGATAATAAAAAATTCAAGTTTTGTCTACACGATACAAGCTCTTCTATAATTTTTCCTTTTTTATCAATTTTTGTATTAGCTTGAGCTATAGTAAACTTAGTTTCTTCCATGGCTGATAAATATTCAACGTTATCTTGCACCACACCTGATTTTACTCTTTTATATGGGCTTTCAATAAATCCGTATTTGTTAATTTTAGCATAAGTAGATAAGCTGTTAATCAGACCAATGTTTGGTCCTTCGGGTGTTTCAATTGGACATATTCTTCCATAATGAGTTGGATGTACGTCTCTTACTTCAAAGCCTGCTCTTTCTCTTGTTAAGCCACCTGGTCCCAAAGCAGAAACTCTTCTTTTGTGAGTAATTTCAGATAATGGGTTTGTTTGATCCATAAATTGTGACAATTGTGAACTAGCAAAAAAATCTTTAAGTGAAACAGTTAGTGGTTTTGCATTTATTAGATCTTGTGGCATAGCAGACTCAACATCCAGTGTGGTCATTTTTTCTTTAATCGACCTTTCCATCCGATACACACCTATTCTTGCTTGATTTTCAACTAACTCTCCTACTGAACGTACTCTTCTGTTTCCAAGATGATCAATATCATCTACTTCATCCTTACCATCTCTTAAATCAAGCATTTTATGAATTATTGCAATAATGTCATCATTTCTTAAAATTGTAATTTTGTCAGAACATTCTAAACTTAATCGAGAATTCATTTTAACACGACCTACATCGGATAAATCATAACGATCAGAGCTAAAAAATAAATTATTAAAAATTTGTGTTGCGATTTCAATAGTTGGTGGTTCGCCTGGTCTCAACATTTTGTAAATCTCAGTTATCGCTTCATCTTTAGAATTATTTTTATCATTTAAAATTGTTGTTAATAAATAAGGACCTTTATTAATAGAATTTGTTACTGAAATTTTTATTGTATCAATACCAGCATCAAGTATTTGTTGAATTATTGTATCATTGAGTTCAGTACCTATTGCAAAAACACCTTCTTTTTCATCATTAATTTTAATATCTTTATGTAAAAATTTTCCAAATAAAGAATCTCTAGAGACTAAAATTTCTTTAAGTCCATCATTTGATAATTTTTTAGCATTTAAATAATTAATTTTGTCACCAAGTTTAATTACAACTTTCCCTGTTTTTGCATCAATAACTTCTTCTGAAAAATTTTTAGCTTTATAATTGTCTGGATTAAATTTAGTTTTCCATTTTTGAGAGCTTTTATCAAAGTTATAATTTTCACTATCGTAAAACTCGTCTGCAATTTCTGACTTACTATAACCTAGGGCTTGTAATAAAGTTGAAGATAATATCTTTTTTTTTCTATCTATCTTAAAATATAAAAAATCTTTTACATCATATTCAAAATCTAACCACGAGCCTCTATTTGGTATCACTCTACAATTAAATAGTAATTTTCCACTAGCGTGGGTTTTACCTTTATCATGGTCAAAAAAAACACCCGGACTTCTATGCATTTGATTTACCACAACTCTTTGAACACCATTTGTAATAAATGTTCCACTATTTGTCATAATAGGAACTTCACCCATATAAACTTCTTGTTCTTTAGCTGATAAAATATCTTTTGTATTATTTTCCTGATCTATTTCATAAACAACAAGTCTTAAAGTGCATTTAAGTGCTGATGAATAAGTTAATCCTCTTGCTATGCATTCATCAACATCAAATTTTGGTTTTTCCAATCTATAAGATACATATTCCAATGTCGCTTTGTCATTTAAATCTTCTATAGGAAAAATACTTTTAAATACTCTATCAAAACCTTTAGTTAAATCACCATCTTCAGGTTTGTAATCTGTAAGCTCATCATAAGAATTTTTTTGAACTTCAATTAAATTTGGTATTGATAAACTCTCTTTTAGTTTACCAAAACTTTTTCTAATATTCTTCTTTTCAGTAAAAGATATTTGCATCTATGTTTTAATACTGATTAAAAAAATAATCAGTACTTGAATTAGTCCTTATTAATTTACTTAAGTTCTACTTTTGCGCCAGCAGCTTCTAATTTTGTTTTAATTTCTTCAGCTTCTTTTTTTGGAACACCAGTTTTAACTTCTTTAGGTGCACCTTCTACTAAATCTTTTGCTTCTTTAAGACCTAATGATGTTGCTGCTCTTACTTCTTTAATAACATTTATTTTTTTATCACCTGCAGAAACTAACATGATAGTAAAATCATCTTTATCTTCTGCTGCTGCTCCTCCACCAGCTGCTGCAGGTGCTGCTGCTGCCATTGGTGTAACTCCCCACTTTTCCTCTAATTGTTTTGAAAGATCTGCTGCTTCAGCAACAGTTAATTTTGATAAATCATCTATAATTTTGTTTAGGTCAGGCATATAATCTACTCTTTAGGTTGTGTTTCAGAATTTTCTGGGGGTAAACTACTCATTTTTTCCGATCGTGCAAGTAAAATACTTACTAATTTTGAAGCAGAGGCATTCAAAATACCCACAATATTTGCTCTTGCCTCATCTAATGTAGGTAAATTAGCTACATTTTGGACTCCAGCTTGATCCAAAACTTCATTTTCCATTATACCACCAATTAATTTTAAATTTTCATTATCTTTTGCAAACTTTGATAAGATTCTTGCAGACATGATAGCGTCTTCTCCAAATGCAACTGCAGTTGGTCCAGTAAATAAATTTGATAAATCTTTACATTTGGTATTGGCTAAAGCTAATTTAGTAATTCTATTTTTTGTAATTTTAAAAACTATTCCATGTTCTCTCATTTTTGATCTCAACTCATCTAATTGGGGCATTGTTAAACCTTGGTAATGTGTAACCATAATCGCTTTGCTGTTTTCAAATTGAGTTGTAATTTCTGCGATATAATTTTGTTTTTGTTCTTTATTCATCATAATAATTAAATGGTTTTACCTAACTTAAGTTTATATGAAACACCCATAGTAGAAGTAATAAATGCAGACTTTATTAAATCCCCTTTTAAAACATTATTTGATTTTTCTTTCTCAAGTGTATCTAATATTGCATTGTAATTTTTAATTAACTGGTCATCGGCAAATGATTTTTTTCCAATACTTACACCTATATTCCCATCTTTATCATTTCTAATTTCTGCTTGACCTGATTTAGCATTAGTAATTGCTGTCTTTAAATCTTCTGTAACTGATCCTAATTTTGGGTTTGGCATTAAACCTTTTGGTCCTAAAACTTTACCAAGTTTAGATAACTTAATCATCATGGTTGGTGTGCAAATTAATTTTTCAAAATTCATTTCACCATTTTTAATCTTTTCGATAAATTCATCTCCACCAACAATATCAGCGCCTGCTTTTTTTGCTTCTGACTCTTTTGCTTCTTCGCATACAACTGCAACTTTAACTTTTTTTCCAGTTCCACCAGGAAGATTTACAACTGTTCTTATATTAATTTCACTTTTTTTTTGTTTATTATTTATTTGAAAACTTAAATCAACTGATTCATCAAATTTTGTTGTGCAGTTTTTTTTAATTTCTTTTAATAAATTATCAATGCCATTTGCAGGTAAAATATTTGTCTTTTCGGGTAATTTTTTAAATCTTTTTGATGACATTATTCTTTTACCTCTATTCCCATTGATCTAGCTGAACCAGCAATAATTTTTACTGCTTGTTCTAAATCTATGGCGTTAAGATCATTCATTTTCTGTTTTGCAATTTCTTCTGCTTGTTTTTTTGTAATTGATGCAACAATATTCCTACCTGGTTCTTTAGAGCCACTTTTCAATTTAGCAGCTTCTCTAATAAAAAATGAAGCTGGTGGTGATTTAATCTTAAAATCAAATTTTTTATCTTTATAAACAGTAATTTCTACTGGAACTGGTTTACCAGCTAATGATTTTGTCTTATCATTAAATGCTTTACAAAACTCCATAATATTTACTCCACGCTGTCCCAGCGCTGGTCCAACTGGTGGCGCTGGATTAGCTTGACCACCTTTAATTTGTAATTTTATAAATCCACTAATTTCTTTTTTTGCTGCCATTAACTTACTTTCTCAACTTGGTTATATTCTAAATCAACCGGTGTTGGACGTCCAAATATAGAAACTGATACCTTAAGTCTAGACTTATCTTCATCAATATCCTCAACCATCCCACTAAAAGATGCAAAAGGTCCATCAACTACCTGAACTTTTTCTCCAACACTGTATTCTATACCAGATTTTGGCTGCGCTACACCATCTTTTATTTGTCCTAAAATTTTCTCTATCTCCTTGTCTGAAACTGGAACGGGCATACCTTTTGTACCTAAAAAACCGCTTACCCTCTTTATATTTTTAATCATATGATAAATATTATTATCCATTTCACTTTTAATGAGAACATATCCAGGAAAATATTTCTTTTTTCTTTGTATTCTTTTTCCTCTTTTAACTTCAGTAACATCATGAGTGGGCACTATTATTTCTTCGAATTTATCTGAAATTTTTGCTTTATCTGCTTCTTCTTTAATTAAACCAGCAACTTTATTTTCAAAGCTAGAATGTGATTGTACGATATACCAATTTTTCATTAAATGCTCACTTTAAGTAATAGCTCTAAAAAAAATTTTAAAACTTGATCAAGAAGAAGAAAAAATAATGACATCACTAATGCCATTGCAAAAACCATCAAAGCTCCTTGAAGAGTTTCTTTTCCTGTAGGCCATGAAACTTTAAAAGCTTCCTGTTTAACTTCTTGAATAAATTTAATCGGGTTTTTCATAATACAAATTCGCTTATTGGCAGGAGCGGAGGGACTCGAACCCTCAGCCTCCGGTTTTGGAGACCGGCGCTCTACCAATTGAGCTACACTCCTATATAGAGCTTACTCTATAATTTTAGTTACTACTCCAGCTCCAACAGTTCTTCCACCTTCTCGAATTGCAAAATTTAATTTCTCTGACATTGCAATTGGTGTAATTAATTTTACTGTAAACTTAGCATCATCACCTGGCATAACCATTTCTGTGCCAGATGGTAATTCTACTTCACCAGTAACATCTGTTGTTCTAAAATAAAACTGCGGTCTATACTTTGTAAAGAAAGGAGTGTGTCTTCCACCCTCTTCTTTTTTAAGTACGTAAGCTTGAGCTTCAAATTTAGTATGTGGTGTTACTGAACCAGGTTTACAAAGAACTTGTCCTCTTTCAATATCTGTTCTTTCTACACCTCTTAAAAGTACACCAACGTTATCACCTGCTTCACCTGAGTCTAAAAGTTTTCTAAACATTTCAACTCCAGTACAAACAGATTTTTTAGTATCTCTTATACCTACTATTTCAATTTCATCTCCAGTTTTTAATACACCAGACTCTACTCTTCCAGTTGCAACTGTTCCTCTTCCAGAAATTGAAAAAACGTCCTCAACTGGCATTAAGAAATCTTTATCTTTTGGTCTATCAGGTTGTGGAATAAATGAGTCAACATTTTTCATCAACTCTAAAATTGAATTTTTTCCAATTTCATCATCTCTTCCCTCAACTGCAGCAAGGGCTGAACCTTTTGCAATTGGAGTTTTGTCTCCTGGGAACTTGTATGAAGTCAACAATTCTTTTATTTCTTCCTCAACTAGATCAATCATTTCTTTATCATCTACTTGATCTACTTTATTTAAGTAAACACAAATAGCAGGTACACCTACTTGTCTTGCTAAAAGTATGTGTTCTCTAGTTTGTGGCATAGGACCATCCGCAGCATTAACTACTAAAATTGCCCCATCCATCTGAGCAGCACCTGTAATCATATTTTTTACATAGTCAGCATGACCTGGGCAATCTACGTGTGCGTAGTGTCTTTTTTCTGTTTCATATTCAACGTGTGCAGTTGAAATTGTAATTCCCCTCTCCTTTTCTTCTGGAGCTTTATCAATTTGATCATACGCTACAGCTTTGGCTCCACCAGTTTCAGATAAAACTTTAGTTATAGCTGCAGTTAAAGTTGTTTTACCATGATCGACATGACCAATAGTACCGATATTACAATGCGGTTTATTTCTTACAAATTTTTCTTTTGACATTACTTATATTCCTCACATTTCTTTTTTTTTAATAATTTTATTTCTTGGAGCGGGTAAAGGGAATCGAACCCTTACATCCAGCTTGGAAGGCTAGCGTTCTACCATTGAACTACACCCGCACAACCCCAAGAGTAACACTCCAGTATTATTCAAAGTTTTATTGAGTGGTGGAGGGGGAAAGATTCGAACTTTCGAAGACCGAAGTCAACGGGTTTACAGCCCGCCCCATTTGACCGCTCTGGAACCCCTCCTTTTGGGGAAGCGTCCCCTTGTTCAATAAAGCTTCAAACAACATGCGTTTTATATATTTTATTTGTCCAAATGCAACACGTGATTTAATAGGAAAATATTCAAAAAAACGTGTAAAACTAGGTAAATTTTATGAATAAATCGTCTTTTTTTATTATAGGTCAACATGCTGTAATTGAAGCATTGAGAAACCCAAAAAGAAAAGTCTTGAGAATTTTTTTGACCGAAGAAAGTAAAAAAAATATTCATCGAAAAAGTCCTAAAAAAAATCTTTTAAGTGATGTGAAAGTCTATTTTAAAACCAAAAAAGAATTGGATAAATATAGTACTAAAGAAAATTTGCTACATCAAGGCTATGTAGCAGAAATTGAGCATCTTGAAAATCCCATCTTGAAGGATTTTGTAAAAGAGAAAGACAATATAACTATGGCCTGTTTAGATGGAGTAACAGATCCAAGAAATATAGGGTCTTTAATTAGAAGTGCAGCAGCTTTTGGTATTGATGGCATCATTATAAAAGAAAGATCTTATCCAAGTGAAAGTAAACTTATGTTTAAAGCTGCTAGTGGAGCAATAGAATATATCAATATTTTTAAGGTATCAAATATCAATAGCACTCTTAAAAATTTAAAGGATAAAAATTTCTGGGTTTATGGTTTTGATGGAAAAGGAAAAAAAAATTTTTCCGATATTAAATGGAAAGGTAACAATATTTTATTATTTGGATCGGAAGGCTCAGGTATGCATCAACACACATCAAAATATGCAGACTTTTTAGTTAAAATAGACATTAATGATAAAATAGAAAGTTTAAACATATCAAATAGTGCTGCAATTGTGTTTCACCACTTATGTTATTTAAAAAAAACAGTTGATTAATTAACAAATACTTAATAATTATTGCGCATGCCCTTGTAGCTCAGCTGGTAGAGCAATTGATTTGTAATCAATAGTGTTCACACTCACTGCATTTAACATCAAGTAAACACTAGTATATTTAACCTTAAAAAGAATCTTTTTTCTCATACCGATCACATACCGATAGATCTTGTTATATAAATCAAAAAACATAGATTCTTTTTGATTAAAATTTACTAGATAGAGATAAGTTGGCATTATGATTTTCTTGATTTGAAAAATCATTTTCTAAATTAAACTCCAGATCAAAACCATCTAACGCTTTAGAAATTTTAAAGTTTGAAGTCATGTCTTGATCAAGCTCAAGTGCAAGCTCTGTTTCATTTCTATATAAAAAGCCTGTTGAAAATGTAAATTTATTAATGTAACCATGCCCTTTGATTTGCTGTCTTTCATAATCAGTACTAATCGTTAACCCTTCGTCATGTTTAAAATCTAAACCAAGTCCTGCTGTGTATATATCTCTATTTTTGTTATCAGCTTGATATTCAAAACTTTCGCTATCTGATACATAACTTGTTACCACTTTAGAGTTTGAGGCAAACTCTTTACCATATTCAAGATTAACTCTAGATTTTACATTTGAGTTTTCTAAATAAACATCTTTATCAATTAGTACACCTAAAGAAGCCATTAAAGAATTAATATCTTGATCATTATAGCTAATAGCATTAGTGCCACTTTCGGTATAGCTATCAAGCGCTGTATAACTTCCATCAATACTACCTATTGAACTAATAGTTAAGTCACCATCTTCATATTCTCTACCAATATCAAGTGAACCAAAAACTTGCCTACCTTTACGTTCACCGGTATGAGAGTTAGTGTTTCCTTCGTCATTCCTTCTAATATCACTATCTAAATAACTAACTCCAAAAACATGTTTTAAAAAATTCTTGTCTTCTAAACTATTAATTCCGTAAAGAGATAAACTTAAAGCGTTAGTGTCAACTTTAGAACCAAAGGTTCCAACATCAACATCAGTGTTACCCGCTCTTACAGCTACTCCTAATATTTGGTCTTCATCCATTTTTCTATCGGCACCTACAGTTATACCAAATCCATCTATATCTTGTGCAGAGCTTAAGGAATCCCCACCAATTTTTCCAAAACTAATACTGCCTTCATTCCATACTTCCCAACCATCAGGTAAAAATTGATCTAAACTTTGAAGTAGATCTGGTTTAGTTGGTGTAGAACTTACAACATTATTGGATACTTTCTTTAATAATTCATTTTGAAAGTTTAACTCTATATTTTGAGTGCTCGTGTTTTGGTATTTATTTGCTCTTAATATATCTAGTCTTTTAAAAGTAGCCACTCTTGTATCTTCAGCAAACTTTTTAGCAGTATTAATTTGTGCATCTACTATACCTCTTACATCTTTAATTTTTGGTGGCTCTTCACATTTTCCTAAATTAGTAACTTTAAAACCACAGCTTAAAGAATATGAATTTATTTCATCGTCATTTAAACCTACCACAAACATCTTGCTTCCAGTATTATTAAAAGCAATATCTACAGGACCATCATCTTCATTACTAACATCAAAACTATCTACAAAAGTTACAGTTGATGTTAAATCAAAACCTGTTGATAATGTATATACATTTACATCTTCACCACTATAACCTAGCACGTACATCTTAGTTCCATCGTTATTAAAGGCCATACCTCTAGGTCTATTATCTTGACCACTGATATCAAAATCATCTACAAAGGTTACAGTTGATGTTAAATCAAAGCCTACTGATAATGTATATTCATTTACATCATTACCAGCATCACCTACCACAAACATCTTGGTTCCATCATTGTTAAAAGCAAGACCCCTAGGAGTAGTATCTTGACCACTGATATCAAAATCATCTACAAAGGTTACAGTTGATGTTAAATCAAAGCCTACTGATAATGTATATTCATTTACATCATCACCACTTGTGCCTACCACAAACATCTTGGTTCCATCATTATTAAAAGCAATACCTTGAGGATTTGATTCTTTACCACTGACATCAAAGCCTGTTCCATCTCCATTTATGTCATTGAAAGTTGCAGTTGATAAATCAAAACCTGTCGTTAATGTATATACATTTATTTCTTCATGTGCCTTATCTACCACAAACATCTTGGTTCCATCATTATTAAAAGCCACAGATTCAGGATTTGTACCTTGATCAGTTACATCAAAACCTGTTCCATCGCCATTTATATTATCGAAAGTTGCAGCAGCTTGTGCTGAACTAACAAAAGTTAGATTAAAGATTAGAAATATTGAAAATATTTTTTTTAAAAAATTAAACATTTAGCTTTGTATAATAAACAAACTACATAAATGAAATCGATTATTACCCTTAATTATAATGGATTATTAAAGTTTTTTAATATTAACGAATGGCTTTATGATGTTTGCTGATCAAGTTCTCGAACCGACAGCCGAACCGACAGATTAGTCACAAATGGTCTACATCAAGCTACAAAGTAACAAAAAAGAGAATTACTTTTAATAATCAAATCTTTTAAGTGTTGATTTAATTGACTTTTAACATTAAAAACTTCGTTGATACGAATGCCCTTGTAGCTCAGCTGGTAGAGCAATTGATTTGTAATCAATAGGTCCGCGGTTCGAATCCGTGCGGGGGCACCACGAAAAAAAAGTTTTTTTAAATACTAAATTATCTTATATTAAATTAATGAATTTAGTTTCTTCAGAGTTTAACTTTTTAAAACCCGTTAAGTTATACAATCTTATTAGATTAGGAAATAAATATGATGGTGGATATATTTTACCAGAACATTTTGTAAATAATTCTGATGGTTTAATAAGTTTTGGTTATGGATATGATCCATCATTTGAAAATGAATATATTAAAAAAAGTAATAATAAAGTTTTAATTTATGATCATACTTGTAATTATTTAACTTTAATTAAAATATTTCTTAAATATCTAAAAAGATTTTTACTATTCAAAAAACAATTTAAAGATGTAGTTTACCATTATAACAATTTAAAACGTCATCATAACTTTGTAAGATCCAAAAAAGTAAATTTTTTCAAAAAAAAAATTGTTAAAAAAGAATTAAATCATAATGAAATAAATATTGATAAAATAATTAAATTATCAAATTTTCAGAATATAATATTAAAATGTGATATTGAAGGAAGTGAATATGAGATAATTGATGATATTCTAAAATATGAAAATCTCATTAATTGTATTGTTATAGAATTTCATCATATTGATTTGAATCTAACAACATTTAAATTAATGGTAAAAAAATTATTAAATTTTTATCAAATAGTTCATTTACATGGTAATAATCATGATCCAATAATTAAAGATCTCAATATTCCATCTACCCTAGAGATAACTTTTGTAAAAAAAATTTTTATAAAAAAAGAAGAATTCATAAAAAAGTTCCCGGTTGATGGATTAGACCAACCAAATAATCCATTTATACCTGATCATGTAATTTATTTTGAATAAAAATAATTTTTAATTTTTGTTATAAATTTATTTTTTTTAACATTATTTATATTTACTATTTTCCATTTTTTTGAAGATCCGACTAATACTTCATTATCATTGTAGAATGGAATACTTCCTCTTTTATCGCTCTTAAATTTATATAAAAAATGTTTAGAGTTTTTTGTATTTAGGTATTCGAGCATACATCTAGTTGAACTTTCCATAACATGAATTTCTTTTGCATTCTCAATAATTTTAGAATAATCAAATATACTATACTCATTTGAATTTCTAATTATTTGCAAATTATCAGAAATATTTTCATCCTTAATAACAAAATCTCTACTTTGATCATCATGAACAAATGCATAATTTTCTTTTTTCACAAGTTTATTATATAAGTTTTCCTCTTCAATTAAGTCTCTTTTCCAGTAAGTAAATTCAAAACGTTTCGAATAATCAATTTTAAATTGTTCATAAAAAATCATATCAATAGTCTTATTATCATTTTTATTTTCTACAAAATAATCAAATCCAATTTTTTCAATTATATCATTTTTAGTTATATAACTATTTACTTCATGAATTTCTTTTTTTTCATCATTACTAATTGAAACAACTTCTAGATTTTCAATATCACGATACATAAATTTAACCATTGTATTGTATTTTTTTTTTGCAAATAATTTTATTTTTTTATTTGCATATTTATTTTTGATAAGAAATCTAACAACTCCATTGCAATGAAAATGATCTCCCAAACCTAGATGATGATGTATGAAAACATTGTTGGACATTTAAGAGGTTTCTTTTCTTAATTGTTCAATCTTAATTTTTTTTTGTAAACTTCTATTTTGGTCATAGAGAAGATTAAATTTAACATTATGATTTGTTTTAATAAAAATGGTCTTTGCGTTTCTTACTTCTATATTATCTGCAACTGCACTTATTGGTCTTTTTTTTGGATTTAGGTTTTTAATATTTATTTTTGATTTATCACTTAAGATTTTTCCTTTCCACCTTCTGGGTCTGAAAGGACTAATTGGAGAAATTGAGAGCTTTTTTGAGTTTAGACTTAATATTGGGCCATGCACAGATAAATTGTATGCAGTGCTCCCTGCTGGAGTTGATACGAGGACTCCATCTGAAACTAATTCCTTTATAATTATTTTTGAACCATAGCTAATTGATAAAGATGCTGCTTGCCTACTTTGTCGTAAAATTGAAACTTCATTAATTGCTAAAAATCTTCTAATTTGATTTTTGTTGTTTTTTACAATCATTTCTAAAGGTGAAATAGAAATCATTTTTGCTTTAATCAAATTTTTAATTATATTTTTGGATGAAAATTTATTCATCAAAAAGCCATAGTTACCTGAATTTACACCATAAAAAAAATTTTTTGACTTTTTGTTTTTTTTTAGTTTTTGAAGCATGAATCCATCTCCACCTATAACTATAATTATGTTGAGTTTTATTAAATTATTTTTTAATAATTTTTTTAATAAAATTTTTTTAATCTTTTGTGATTTTTTATTTTTATCAGCTATGATTTGAATTTTATGCATGCTAATGGTGCCCTCGGCCAGACTCGAACTGGCACTCCGCAAGCGGCAAGGATTTTAAGTCCTTTATGTCTACCAATTTCATCACGAGGGCCCCTTGTATTTGCATTGTTATATCTTGCTTTATTGATAACACAACATCAAACATCAAGTCAAAGTTTCTTGGTGTGGAACCAGTGTGGAACAACCATAGGGGTCCCAAACAATTTAGATTAATACTTTAATTAAATAAGTGGCATATACCTTTAATAATATAGGGGTCCCATAGTCTTACCCTTTATGCTTTGATTTACATAGTCAGTCCCAACTTTTTCATTTTCAAAATAAATTGATTGGCTAAAAAATTTTGCAAAAATTTATATCGTTTTGGGAAGAGGTCCCAGGGTGAGTATCAGAAATGTTGAGACCATTAGGCACTCACCCAAGGAATTATTACTAAATGATAAAATCAATATAGAGATAATATTTTAATTTTCAAAAACTTATTGCCCTTTAACCTATGTCAATCTATGTCAATAATATTTTGGTTTCCAATATGGGAAGGCGCTATCTTCAATGGTCCTTCCTCTATTACTAGCAGTAAACTTTGTAGGGTGTCTTTCGTGTGCTCTTCCATTGTGATAGTAAGGGTCACTATATCCACTATTGCTCTCACTGAATAAACCTGAAGTGTAAGACTTTAAGTGACCTCCATGTGTATCTCTAGGTGTTATCTTGGCCTCATATTCCTCTCTTAATTGTTTTTGTCTTTCTTGTTTGACCATTCTTTCAACATCAGGAACCATTGCCAACTCTTCAGGTGTCATCTTACCACGAAGCGCCAACATCTTTTTCATATGATTATGTTCTGCAAAAGCATTGTTAGGATATCTGCCTTTTCTAACTGCACTTTCGTGTCCACCTCTATTTATTTTTGACTTCTTTACTGGGTACAAATTAAGGGGGGACAAACCCTTAATATCACGCACTGCCTCTCGGCTTTTAAAATAATATTGGCCATTTTTAAAAATATAGAGGTCTTTATATTTACCTCTCATCATATCTTTTTTGACTGCTTCTTTAGATTTACCAATGTTTTTAGCAAACTCTAGTCTAGTTAATGTGTATAAATGTTCATCTGTTTTCATAGTACATAGGGAACACTAAACTGGCTCATTTGAACCCAGGTGTACCCACCTCCTCAACACGCATAGTTATATCGTGAGAGGTTTGAGAGATAAACTTTTTATTATCCTTTAACATCACTGGGTCTCTCAATCACTCAACCCACTCAACACATTTAGAAGAGACAATAAGGTGAAACATTGTGACAGGACCTAGGCCACCCAGGGTAATAAAAAAGGCTATGATGTTGTGAGTGATGAGTGCTACTTAATTAAGTCCATAAAGTCATCCAGGTTAATAACTACAAGTGGTTCCCTAGTGTTCATCTTCATGGCAACACAAGGCATTAACTTATTGGCACTCTTGGAGGATTGCTTATACCAGTCATAAATAGTTTTCATTTTGTTTTGGTTCTTACACTCAAAGTTTACTCCAACTAACTTACGAGCAACTTTAGATAGCTTTATGTCAGGCCCATTTTGTCCATTATTAGCAGTAATAACATCTTCAGGTTTCAGGTGAGGAAAGCTCTTTAATATCTTATCTCGCACCAGGTTTTGTAATAATGCAGATTTTCTTTTTTTACTTGTAGGGGTCATATTAAAAAGGCATTTTATCTAGGTTAAGGTTTGGGTCAGTGTTCTCATAGAGACTACCTAATTGACCTTCTGTCATCTCGGTTATGTAAGTGCCATCAAACTCTAGGGGATGAGTACAATAAACCCTAATTCTTTTGTGGTTATCTAGTACTATTTGTTTGGTCCACTCACCATTGGGCCATTTAGTAGATATCTTCTTTAGGATAACATCAAGCTCATTCAGGGTTATATAATAATCTTTAAAGTCAGGATGGTTCTTTAACATCTTTCGTAACTCTAATTTGTTTATCATCCCTCTATAATGCCAGGTGAATTTTATCTCTTGGTTCATTCCATAAGTATGTGCCTCTTGATGATAACCAAAAGGAAACTCCATTGCTTCGTGACGAGCTTCCAACTCTTGCAGTAATTCAGATTTATTACTTTCAATTAATTCTGCTTTGTCATCAGTGTAAGGGGCATCAGTAAAAAATATATCTCTATTGTAAGCTATGTCATTGAGTAGATGATATTTAAAACCTGAAGGGTCTTTTATGACATTCAATATGTCTTCCTTATAACCTTCATCAAACAATTTAAAATTTACAGATTGTTTATTGTGTTTAATATTTATAACAAAAGCTCTTCTGTCATCATCCTCTATATATAAAGGTGTATCAGAATTAGAGAACACCCAAAAATTACAAAGGTTCGGTATCTCTATCTGTGGTTTATTCTTTGGGTTTATCCATAGGACTGGTTCTGTTATTAGGTCCTTAAACTCATTAGATAAAGTCTTTGTCTTTGCAGTGTTGTTTTCCAAGACAACTTCATTAAGGAATATTATTTGTTTACCCTCAATGATAGTCGTATGGGTTCCAATCATATCTTTAAATTTTACATTTGGCGCAACATTCTTATAGCCAAATAAACTTTGTACTACTTGTGAGAATAAACCTTTACCAACTCCCTGGGTTGTTGAGTGCCATATTGAGAACCATTGTATTTTAATTCCATTCTCGTGTATTTCTTCTTTAGCTCTCAAACAAAAGGCCAATTTCTGTTTCTCTACTTTCCAATTATCAGCACCTAATAACCAGGAATAATACTCATCAAATCTTTTGTATGGAGTGTCTTCTTTTGGTTCAATCGCTGGGTCATTATAGATATTTAAGTAATCACCTTCAGTAGTTCCTTTAATCATTCCTCTAGTAATAGAGACAACTCCAGGATTAAGTCCTGCGTGAGTTAAATAACTTCTAACTTTTGTAAGGTCACTATGTTCTAGCAATACTGCTGACATTGGTTGTATCTTACCATTCTGTCCTTTTGGTTTAGTGTGTTTCCACCAGTCGTTTATCTGCTCTTTACTTTTAAACTCATTAGTATCGTTCTCAAAAAAATCTGTTCTTGATTGAACATAAATATGGTTTTCAAGTATTGCATTCGCTATGGCGACAAACCCTTTTGCGTCTAAATAAGGTCTAACTCCACAAGTACTTTGTATCCATCCAGGTTGACCATTGAGATAATATTCTTTGTTATAAACTTCTTTCTCAATAGATTTATCTGTATGTTTATCTTCTTGTATAAACTTCCGGTCATCTAAAGGTGTTGCATAATTCTTATTGATATCCTCCATGTAAACATCACAATCAAAGTGTTTCTTATAGAGTTTCACATAATAAAAATGATTACCTCTGGAACCATCATTACCCCCTCCATCTATTCCAATTCCACAAACAACTATTGGATGGTTTCTGTATTTGTATCTAAAATAAAATTGTTGCAGTGTAAGAGGATGACCTCCAGGTGAATAACAAACATCATAACCATTTCCATAAGGTAAGAAAAACCACCTTCCAACTGCGCCATCACTACTAGGTTCTGTGGGCGCAGTAGACTTTTGGTCAGTCTCTATACCTAATTCATTCTCTATTCTTTTTTGTAATTCTTTGGCTCTCTTATGAGCTAATTGAACATCCATAGGTTCATCAAGGAATTCTATAACCCTCCACTTTCTATTCTTTGTCATAAAGGGAAAATAATGAGTACCTAGTTTGGACCAAACATCAGCGCAAAATGTTTTAGGTGGTATCTTAATATCAATATCAACACCAAGCCACTCACACATATTTGTATCTTCATTTAAAGGTGACCTTCCAAGATATTCTTTTTGAGTTAAATGGTTCTCTATTGGAATTGGCTCTTTCTCTTCGTAACAATCTTTCTCACCAGTTTTCTCATCATAGAAATATAATTTTCCATATCTTCTTTGTGCACCACTAAAGATACTCGCAAAGGTTTTTATGTCTTCCTGGGTTATCATTTGTCCTCCCCATTAGATTTTTTAATTTTATCTTTAAATATTTTTCCAAACTTTTTAGGTGGGTTCTTTGGTGTAAGTTTATATTCGTGTCTTACTTTACCACTCTCTAATAGTGTGTGCTTTTGTGAGAAGTCATAATCAGGATTATTTTCAGGCAACATCTTATTGTGCTTTTTAATATCTATACCCAGGTCTTGTGCAAACTCACCTACACTATGAAGGCCATTGTAGGCCCTGGTGATTTCGTTATGTGATTTAATTATTTCTCTATTAGTTTTGATTGCGTCTCTATTAATTTCAACAATCTCTCTATTAGTTTCAACTGCTTCCTCATAGAGTTTATTAACTTCAGCTAACTCTTTCTCATAATGCTCTTTGATTTCTTTTTTTTCTTTTGCGTGGTTTTCTGCTTTTTGTAATAGGTCCTTATTAATTTTATCGGTCCAGGTTTGCCTATTAGTCATCCATAGGTTCATCATATTAGACTTATTCTCTATGTCTTTGGATAACCTATCTAATATCTTGTCTTGATTAACTATGTACTTTTGTTGTTTTCTAACAAGTGTCTTTAATTGCTTATACCCAACTAGATGGTGTTTACATAAGCCATACTTTTTGATTTCTTTTCGGGTGTATTCTTTAGGTTTCTTTTTTGTTTTCGCCATGTGTTCCTCCAGGTTTGCTTCCTAAAGAACACTTGGACTTATTCTTATCTAAAATTAATTGTTCAATCGTTTTTGCATTGGAAAGTTCTATTCCAGGTACTAAAGTTTTTGACAAATCATTTAGCATTGAATAAGTGGAATTCTTTAGTGAAACTGATTTATATTTCCATTTATCAGTCATAAGTTTCCTCCTTATTGTTGATACTCTTCTCATCACTTTCAGTACTTTCTTCTTTCTTACCCAATACATAATTTACATTCTTATTAATTGCAGATTGTAAACCTATAAGGTCTTCACTCAATCCAGGTCTCATCCTGGAAGAATTTTTTAAAATTTGTCTAACATCTCTTTTGTCTTCTGTTGGAGTAAAAGGTTTATAATTATAAGGTACTATTGGTTCAGTATTAATTATGGGTTTCTCTACTTCCTTTTTCATTTGAGAAGGATGTTTTTTTATTATTCTTAATTCATCATCTTGTAATTGGTTTGGATTTTTGTTGTAAATTTTTCTTAACATTCTTTTTGTTTGTATAGTGTTTGGGTCTCTAGGGTTGGTCTTTGCGCTATGTAATACTGCTTCCCAGTCACTCAAAGTTTTCTTTTGGTTCATAGGGTAAGTGGTTGGGTCCATATTATCGAATTTTTTAGGTCTTTGAATTACTGGTGTCTTTTTTTCTAGGCCACTCATAGAATTCCATTTTTCCTGGTCCACAATAGACTTATCATCATAGTTTGAAGGTTTAGGTATAGTTCCTTCATACTTATATATAGTTCTCTCTATTCTCTCGGCCATATTTTCAGGTCTCTTCTTAATAGCAATTCCACCATCTCTCATTTTTATAGTTCTAGTCTTTGGTGGGACTGCATTTGGTTTTCTCACTGCTTTATCTTTGAGTGTAGGCTTTTTGTATTCTTTAGGTAGTCTCTTTTGTATTCTATCTAAAGTGCTCTCAAAGGGACCTTTGTTATAATTATTATTACTCATAGTGAATAATCCTTTCCTTGTGGGAAGAAGGCTCTAGCTTTGTAAATCTCATCTTCTAATTTTATTCTGTCTTTATCTTCAATTTTATATTTAGGACTATCGTATAGTTTCTTAATGTGTCTCTTCAGGTTTCTAATAATTCTGTCGTTAAGTGACTGCATATTATTAACCGAGTGGTACATCATATTATAATTGTATAATAATTTATTTGGTCCCCACTCTCTTGGTTGAAAGTATCTATTATTTTTTGCCATCTCTATATTCAGTCTTATTTGAAAGTCTGTAAAATTAGTTCCTCTTTTGAGTGGGAGTGTTCTGTTGTCCAACATCTTTTTGTGAAAATCTAATGGGTAAATAGGTACATAAGTTTTAGGGGTGGTACCTTTAATTTTCATTTGTACTTCAAACCCAGTCCATTCTTCATAACCAGGTTCACCAGGATACCTCCCCTTATAGAAACTCATATTGTAAGCCATTAGTTCGCACTAACTCCCTTCAACATTTTATTTAGCATTGCTTTTATTTGTGCTCTCTCGTTATCAGTGAGAGAGGAAACTGTTTTTCCTGGTGCAAAGTATTCAGCAATGTTTATTTTTTTTACTGCTTTTGGTTCTTTGACTTTTGCAACCAGTCCTCCTTTTTCCAAGAATAAAGTTTTCAGGTCCTCTTCAGAAAGAGTATCAAGAAAGTCTTTGAAGGTTCCTTTAAATCCTTCCTTCCTCGCCTCATCAAAAACTCTCTTCATATTGTCCATCAACTCTAAATCAATATGTGTAAGAGGGTCTTTTTCAGCGACCTTCATAGTCCCTTTACCTTCCATTCTTTTGTCTACATTATTTACTGGCATATAATTTACCTCCTTTACCTTTAGTAATTATTATGTGCCTCTTCTTGTTCTTTAACTTTAGGTTCCACCATGGTTTCAACTTTAAGGTCACCCAAAGTGTTAGATGTTTTCCCAGTGACAAGCTCTAGGACCTGGATAGTTTTTATTCTTAAAGTACATCCAATTCCTACTGGCATATTCCAAGAGTATGGCTCAAAAGTAATTTTTAAAATACTTTCACTCCATATCTTTTGGTTTTTGTCAAAGGGAGTAAGGTCAGCATTAACTATGTTAGGTTCCTGGGTAAAAGGTTTCCCATCACTTTTTCTAGTTCCACTGGCTCTTAATTTGAAATTAAAAATAATGTCATCACCATCTTCAGTATAAGGCAGTGATTTTTTTATTTCTTTTTTAGGGTCTTTGTCGTGTTGTTTTTTAATCTCTTGTGCAATCAAGTTATCAATAGCTTTTTTAACTTCAACACTTTCAGATTTTTTACATATCAATTTAGTATGAAATAAACCTTCAGGATTAAAAGCAACATCAGGTTCAACTAAATGTGGCCATTCAGCTTTACCTTTAGGTGTAGTTAAGATTAAAGGTTTACTCATTGAACCCTCTCTTTCCTAGGCTCACTTACAAGTATTTTGCCATTGTTAATTTCGTTATAACCTTGGTAAGTTTCATAATCTCTCACCTGGACAAAATATTGTTTGCCTTTGTATTCCATAACTGAATAAGAATATTTGCCATAAATATCTTTACCCACTCCTTCTATTTGTTGGAATTCGCCAGGTTCAGAAACTATTGGCTCTTCATATTTCTTCTCATAAGGTAATAGATTTTGTTGTGCTTCCATTAACTTACAAGCCTCTTTATTGTCAGGACCAAGTTCTTTTGTATCTAGGCCATTTGATTGGTCACCATTAGGGTCAGGCAACATATCTCTCATTAATTGGACATCATCAGGGTCAGTCCAATCAAAATCATCTCGCCAGTCTTTTGTCATTTAGTACTCCATTTCTTTGTTATTGGTTTATATTGTGACAACTTAATTAATCCTTCTTTGACTTTGTTAGTCTCATTAATCTCGTAGTCATATTTACTTTCAGGCTCTACTCTATGTTCAAACAACCAAGCAGAAAATTTAACTGGCTCATACATTGCAGTCTTAATTCCTTTAATGTGGAAATAACCCATCTCTAAAAATAGGTCCCCTCCACTCTTCAGGCATTCCTCACGCATTCTTTGTAGTGATGATTTAGTTAGAGAAAATAACTCTAATATCTCATCCTCCGAATAATAAGGTTTCGTATAGTTAAAATTGAACATTTATATTACCTAAAAGTCTCATAGATAATATATATACTACCCCCTGGATTAGTTCAAGGGGTAATTATCCCTTTTTTTACTTTTTGGGGGTATCAAACAATATCTTGTCCAGGACCTTTTGAGGTATCACCTTTTTCGTTCCTGGGTAGAAATAATAACCTTCTTTCAGGTATGGGTAGTTTGGTTTTTCTGTAATTAATTTATAGAGTAGCTTTACTTCTTTTTCGTGGTCTAACTCCAGGTCAGGAAAGAAACCATAAAAGAATTGTCTAAATTTTCTATGACCAACAACCTCTCTAATTGTATCTATTTTGGGTCTATTAAATAATTTCTCACTTTCGTGTAGTCTTTCCCATACATACATTGTCAGTCTTAACATCTTCCAGTCGTATCTAACTGAAGAGGTTTTATCTTTTTTTTCTGCAATAATTCTATAAGCCTCCCCAGGTGTGACTTTGAGTTTCTTTAATTCATAAATAAGAAAGTCCCAGTCTCTTTTATCCCTAGGTGCTTTTACTCTAGGACCTACTCTAAAAATTTCTGTAATTTTTAATGGTGTATCTATTATGTCTTTTTTAACTCCCATATTATCCCTTATATGAATTCAGGGGATAACTTCAATCAAATAGTTTTACAACATTATTTCTTTTGAATATTTTACCATTCTTATCGCATTCTCTTAAATAGCAACGACCATAGAAACAAACTAGCTTATATAAAATTCCATTCTTTTTTATGATGAAGGGATAAGGTTTTGTTGCCTTCTTATTCATCTCTTAAAGGTCAACACCTGGCCAACTTTTTGTGCCATCTTCTTGGTGTTCTTTCTACTGGATTTATCATAAGCACTACTATTTGTGAATTCAGTCTTATGTTTACTCACAGATTTACCTTTATGTGCACCTCCAAGTGTCTCATTGGCCAGGTTTACAAAGGCTTTACGCAAAGTTTTAATACTGCCTTCTAATTTAGTTATCTCTCTTACTGCCTCCCAACAATCATCCAGGCTTTTTATTCTGCAATTATGTGACACTGCATAACCAGGGTACTTGTCAGGGTCAGATAGTTTCTCAATAGATATTCTTGTTGTTGGAAATAACCAAGGGACAAACTGATAAGGTTTATATTTAGGTTTATCTAATTGGTATTTAACACTATCTAATACTTCTCTTATTGGTGTGGTGATATCGTAAGTAATATCCTTTTGTTGTTGTTGGGTTCTGCCTTTGGCAATGTACCTTTTTAATAATATTATTGGGTCACCATCTTCATCAGCAGTTATCATCTCTCTAGTTATCTTTTTGCACTCTTCAGCTCTCATTCCAGTGTGCAACATCAGTCGTAAACATTCAGATTGAAATGGAAACTTATCTCTCAATGTAAATAAGGCATTATCAATAGCTTCTAATTGTGTGACATCAAAAGAAAGCTCATTGTATTTACTCCCCACCCATAAACTCTCTTCAGCTTTTTTAATTGTAATTCCACCCTTCTCTTTTCTTGTTGGATTTAATGGAGGGTTTGGACCCATAAAACCTCTTTCTCTAGCATAACCCCACAAACAAGCTAAAGCCTTCCTTATGTTTTCCTTTTGGCCATAACTTCTAGTCTTCTCATTAAGGTAAATCTCAATGGCACCAGGGTTTAAATCATCTATTATTACATCACCCAAATAACTATCGTACACACTGGTTTCATCACCAGGTTCAACACCAACACCTTTAGGATATGTTTTGAATAAAGTATCCCAGTCTTTTATTGAGGACTTATCTTTAAATATAGCTTCACCCCATCCCTTATTATTATCTATAAAGGTGATGTGGTCTCTTCTTTTGTTATAACCTAGTAGAAACCTGGAGTGGTCCTTTTGTGACAACGCAGATAAGTTTCCTTCTATTTTCTTTCTAGGGTAATTATCTTTGTGAATTAACTCTATACATTCTCTACAAGTTTTTAATTGTGAATTCTTTAATTGTTTCTTTGTAATGACATCAACATTAGGATTAGTCTTATAGTTTCCTTCTGTGTCCAGGTGTTTCTCATTGAGCTTCACCATGTAATCCATAAGAGAATTACAAGTGTAAACCCCAGGTGTAAACACTCCACAATCGTGTCTATACTTCTTACCTCTAAACCTAAACTCTAATTGAAATACCTTTTTATTACTTATAGGTGTCCATCTCAAAGAGATACCTCTAGGGGCATTCTTTAACTTAACTCTTATTCTTTGTCTCTTCTCGGTCTTCTTATTGTATTTAAGATTAATTATCGCCTTATCGGTGAATTGTATTGTGTGGAACTGGTGTGTTCCTTTTTTATCATTTAGTTTTGGTCTCATAGTTTGAGATATAATCAACCAAAACAAGAAGGCTAATATTTATAAGGGTCCTGGGTCGCTGTGGGTCAGTGAGGATTAATTAAATTGAAAGACTGGAATATTTTAAGTCCTTTGTGTCTACCAATTTCACCACGAGGGCATTAATGAATTTCATGAGTATTTATGCTAATATTTATAATTGAACAAGGGGAATAAGTAAAATTTTTTTATTTTATCTTCCCATGTGCTGGTCTTGTGCTGGTTGTCCTATAAAATCCTATATCTAAAACCATCCAGTATCATTTACCCAAATCAATTTTTCATCAGGTAAAATTACCATTATAATCACATGCTCTACTTCTTTTTTAACATGTGAAATCATAATATTTCTTTCTCCACAAAAGTTTTTTAAACTATCAGGATTTTTAACTTGGTAATCTTTTTGATTTAAATTTCCACATAAGTCTGAAATCAAAATATCGAAGTTTTCATTATTTCCTAATGTTGGATAATTCATTTTCACGTTTTTAAACGTATATTTTTTCTGAACATCATCTATAAACAAATCAATATTTTTAACTGAAAATATTGAATTTGTTGAAAAGTTTGGTCCTAATTTTTTTGAAGATACATGTATTATTTCAGCATCTTCTGGATATATTAATTTGGTTGATGATAAATATCTTGTAGAAGTATTTTCAATTAGTTCTTTTGTATTTTCTTTATATCTTGAGCTCCCAAAAGCCTCATAAAAAATATAAAAGAAAAAAATAAATATTCCTAAAATAATTAAAAAAACAATTAAACAACCCTTAGAAATTTTACTAGTTTTTTTCTTTTTATTTTTTTCTTCACTCATTTATATACCAATCGTAAAGCTTTATAGAGTCTTTAAAATCTACATTAAAAACAAGAGAATAAAATTTTTTTGGTAATTCATTTAAATTTTCTAGATGATCGATAATTCCTGTTTGGCCAGCAACTATGAAATTAGATTTAATTAATTTATATTCTGAAAATTCATTATAAATATTATTGTTTTGAACAATAACACAGGCTTTATATAAAATATTTTGTTCAAATCCTATTAATTTTTTCAAAGTATCTTCTCCATTATCACAATTTATGAGTAGAAATAATTTTACTGCTATAATCTTTTTTTGGGTATTTGATAAATCTTGGTAATCACTTGATGAATTAAAATAATCTAGAGTTTGATCAAAATGCATTTTATTTCCTTTTTTTTCATAATCATCATAAAAATTTCCCATCATTGGAACCATGACAAATATACTAAATACTAATATACATATTCCAATTAGCGCTGGTAATGTGCAGCCCAGATAAGTTTTTTGCTTTTTTCCCTCAGCTTTAAGTTTTGCAACTTTTTTTCTTCTGTAAATTACGTAACCAATTAAAACAACTATGATTAAAATAAGTACTAATAAATCTCCCATTATTTTTGCAACCAATCTATTCCGCAATTCATTCCATAATATGCAACTAAACCAACCATCCATAATGATCCCCAAACAAAAATAGAACCAAAGTAAAATCCTCTTTTGTTAGAGAAGAAAACACCTAACCATAATGGTAATGGTAAAAAAACGTAGCCACTGATAATTCTTAATAAACTTGATCTAGTACAAAAACCATCTGTCAATCCAATTAGAATAAAACCTGGGATTAACCATGCAATTGGAGATAAAATAGCTATCCAAGAATAATATTTAGAAAATATATGCTTAATTTTTTCCATTATTTAATTTTTATACTAGTTTGCAAACGGTTCTCTTCTTTTTTACAAGGAGTATCAATACATGATTTAATTATAACATTAGATTCAGATACACTTAGACTTACATAACCAACATCCTCATTATTTATATTGTTATCTGAGAGTCTCACACTTTTGTTTGTGCTATTAAATGGATTTTTATCAAGCATTGTTTCAATTGATCCAGATACAGCTTTTGCAGCTGTTGCAGGACACTTTTGCGTATTATTCATAAAAAAACTTTCTCCAGACTTACATTTTTGAATTTCTGCTGAAATATATTTAATCGTCTGAGCATGTAAAGTCTTAGTAGCTGCTTTTCTGGCAGCATTGGTGTAACCTTCATTCACAACATAAGGTATATAAATAATTGCACAGCCAATAATTAAAGCTAATAAATAAGGTAACTTTCTTTTTGATACAAATAACCCTGTTAATACCCAAATTGGAATTAAAAAAAATAGTTTACCTAAATAATAAGTCACAAGACGTGGATCAAAACCTAAATTTTCAAATAAATATTCAATTAGAATAGCAATTATTATAAAGAAAAATAAAAAAACAAATGGATAACTAAAAGCAGCATGCACTGGACTTTCATTGTAAATATTTTTAATTCTAGCCCAAATACTAACTAGAGATTTATTTACCCCAGACTTTTTCATCTAAACTTTAGTTAAATCGTTTAGCGAAAAGATTATAAAATATTCCAATTAAAAACCCACCTACAAATCCATGGGTAAATGACCAAACAGTCATTAATAGAGTTTTACCTAAAGTATCGCCCCAACCTGGATACATGATGTTAAATAGATTTTTAAAAGGTTCAACAGTTCCTTGTTCCATCACTAAAGCCATCACTCCTACTATCAATACTCCGATAGACCAAGCTAAGCCCAATGATATCCCTAAACCAATTGTTGAAAGTTTTGTAGATTTTTCCATATCAAACCCTAACAAATAGCAGTTTTATTATCCATTAAATTATCTTTCTATATGCTGGTCTTATGCTGGTTCTCCTGCCAATTTTTGCTCTCAAAAAAGTATATTTTGATAATACAAATAAAAATTTAAAAAAATAAACTAACTAAATTTATAATATCTACTAAAAGTTCCATAAGTTATAATATCATATTATCTATCCATGTGCTGGTTATGTGCTGGTTTTTAAAAATTAATTAAACCGTATTTCTGAGTATTAATTGAAAGCTAAATTAAAATAATGGGACTTTATAGGATGTTTAGACTGCCTTGGACTACTATGGACTGACTTTAACTTCTATCCCTCGGCTTTTAAGTCCTTTGTGTCTACCAATTTCACCACGAGGGCATTAATGAATTTCATGAGTATTTATGCTAATATTTATAATTGAACAAGAGGAATAAGTAAAATTTTTTTATTTTATCTCTCTAGGTACAAGTCTGGTACAAGTTCTCCTATATAATCCTATATCTAAAAAGTTCTATTAGGGTGAAGGCTTTTTGTTTCACATTATCTACCAGGTTTCAAATTTTATAAAATTTTCTTCTCTATTAGCAGAGCTTGAACAAGGTGTTTTAAAACAAGCAGCTATCCTTACAGTCATTTTTGAACTGTCATAACAAATAAATAAATGACCAAGATTAGCATCACCGTTAGGACCTCCTTGGTCACTACAATTAGTTGACCCATTATTGCTATGTGTTCCGTAAGGATTTTTAAAATTAACAGCGTTGATAAATATTTGTTGAATTCTTGCAACTCTAGTGTCGTGACCTCTATTCATATGATCGCAAGTAGCAGGCTGAACCTTTGTACCATCTGTATATGATTTAAGCACAGGAGAATTGCTATCAGCAACTAAACATCTGCCGTTTTCATTAATCCACATCTTGTAAATATTTTTCACATTAGTTTTTACTGTGTTGGCTTTCGCACTAGCCGTATACCCATTATAAGCAACCACTCCTACTGCTGCTAAAATACCGATGATCGCTACAACGACTAGGAGTTCTATTAGGGTGAAGGCTTTACGGTTCATAAATTAATTTAATGAAACACTATCTGTTAGTGATTTACCTTTACCATTACATACTTCAGTTAAAGGTTCAGGTTCACATGTATATTTTGTATCAATAAATAATACTGATGGAGAACCAGATTTAGTAATCAATTTTATTGCACCTGTTGTTCCATCTCCAATCGAGCCTCCGGCTTCAACTGCTTCTGCACACTTACTACCACCCATCCAACCTAATTGATTACACCACTTTAAAGATAAAAAATGATTAACGAACCTAGTTGCCATTTCGTTTGCATTCCCAGCTGAAACATATGAGCAAAGATTGCCTGTATTTGTGGTGGAATTTTGTTTGAGTATTAGTTCTTCCCCAATTTCACATTTCATAATTTCTGAACTTATAAACTTTACAACATTTTTATGGTTAGCTTTGACTGCATTTTCTTTTGCACTCTTGGTATACCCATTATAAGCAACGACACCTACAGCAGCCAGAATACCGATGATAGCGACAACAACTAAAAGTTCTATCAAAGTGAAGCCTTTATTCATAATTTATATTGGACTGTATATATTCAGTTGATCCTGTACTATTTCCAAGATTGGAACAAATTTTTATAGTTGAAGCATTTAATTTATATACTGAGAGATAACCTCCTTGATCAGGATGTGAAGGGCAAGCAGTCATATATCCTGGGGGAGAACAGTTGGTAACATTTAACCTACACCATGAACCAGATGGTGGATTTGAACCATAAAAAGGACTTTGCCAATTCATACCATAAATATTGTGGTTCATATGTGTAATAAAATTATCAATTGAGACAGGACAATTTAAAGTTTGTTTATTACCGTTCGTATTAAGATATTCAACATCCTCTCCCATAGAACATAGTACTGCTTTAGCTCCAATCATTTTAGCAATGGTTGTATGGTTTGCTTTTGTTGCATTTATTTTAGCACTTTTAGTATACCCATTATAAGCAACCACCCCTACTGCAGCTAGTATACCGATGATGGCTACTACTACTAAGAGTTCTATTAGTGTAAAGGCTTTGCGGTTCATTATTAATTAAGGTAGAGAAATTTCATTGTACAATCTATTCGAAGTTTTATTGCAAGGTGTTTGGAAGCATGCATGTAAAATTACCATGTTTGATCCTTTTGTATAGACTGTCACAAATCCAATAATATGATCTTGTGTTGCGTTTGTATAATGACTTCTAACATAAGCATCATCTGACCCAATGCCTCCATCACTTAGATCACCATAAGGATTCTTAGGGTTGCCTGAATTGTTCATGTGATTAATTAAATAATGCATATATAAATTATGATTACTTGTTGATGCACAATCAATATTATATTTAGTTGAGTTATTTGAAGCTCTCATAAGTTCAACAGTGCCATTTATCTCACAATCATTTATTTGCATTAACGTTTTTTTATACATCGCATTGTAATTATTTTTCACAACACTTTTCTTCGCAGCACTCGTATATCCATTATAGGCAACGACTCCTACAGCAGCTAAAATACCTATGATGGCTACTACGACTAGAAGTTCTATAAGTGTAAAGGCTTTGCGGTTCATTTAATGATTTGTATATGCATCCGGATAGTTAGTTAAATGTTCATCTGAAATTGGTATCATTACAGCACTCTCTAAAACAGCACCTGCTTCTTTTCTTTTCTCGGCAAGTTCCTTATCATCTTTAAAAGCTTGGAGTGCTTCCATGTTTGGAAATTGCATTACTGTATGAAGTTTTGTCGGGTCATCTTTTTGTGTGCCTGCAAAAACAAATTTTATTCCATGCTCTTTTAATTTTGCATCCTGTGCATAGACCATCTCTTTCCATGTTTTAAATCCTTTAGTAATTGTAATTTCACCTTTTACTAATATAGCCATATGAATCTCCTTATCTAATTTTTAAAGTTATTTAATCATTAAAATATTACCACTGTGCCCATAGTGTGACCAGATTAAAAATATTTTAAGATTATTGTTGCAAATAAATGTTTATTTAAACTTTAGTAATTGATTTGTAATCAATAGGTCCGTGCTCTGAACAGACTAACGCTGGAATTACTCACGAATATTATATGTTACACTTGTTGCTGTACCGCTATCCTCAACACAAGTATCTAAATAAAGTGTAAGTCTATTCTCAGATGGATACCAACCGACTGCTAAGTGATGTACACCTTGTTCATTTAAATAGGTTCTTTGACTGCCACTTGGATAACATTTACCTTGATAAGGGCCTGGATGAATAGACTCCCTGCTATCATTGAAAACATTTTTAATTGTTGATTGAAAAAAATTTTTCATAGCAAAATTTATTTTTGACGTACTCACGGATGAGCCAAATAAATCAGAACAATTTAGAAGATTTGTTCCATTTAAATTTAAAATACCTAATGTAGAATCTAATTCACATTTTCTAGTCTCTGCTTGCATAAATTTTATAATGATTTTGTGATTTGCCTTTGTGGCATTTTTTTTTGCACTTGCTGTATATCCATTATAAGCAACCACACCTACTGCAGCTAATATTCCTATGATAGCTACAACGACTAAAAGTTCTATTAGGGTGAAGCCTTTTTTGTTCATCAGTAGGGATTTTCCATCGTTTCTTGGATGATATCATTTGCACCAACTCCATATCTTACACAAAGTAGTATCTTGTTTTGATTTTCGTCCAAGTGAGTGTTAATTCTTCCAACATTATCTACATTTGGACAACTTCCGTTCTGATTAACAGGAACTTTATTTGTTGGGTCGAATGGATTTATAATTCCAAAATCTTCCTCATGATTATGTAGATAAGAAATGATTGCACCTCCAACATAAACAAATTTTGCATTGTATTGATTACCTGGAATTCTAGTACACCCCCAGTCACTCCAACCTCTATATTTTGATGGATCTGACAGATGTTTTTCTTTAGCTAATATTTCCCCACCAATCTCACATTTCATTAACTCTGATGATATATACTTTTTTACCATACTGTAATTTGACAGCACAGTTTTCTTTTTAGCACTACTAGTATACCCATTATAAGCAACCACTCCTACTGCTGCTAGAATACCGATGATAGCCACAACGACTAGTAGTTCTATTAAGGTGAAAGCTTTACGGTTAGCCATATAAATTTAAAGTTTTTACTAATTCAGGATTTCGAAACCAATTATCAATCCATGACTTAATATATGATTTAACAGATACAATCCGTTGATCTGTAGAGGCATTATCCAAACATGTCTTTAGTGGTTCTAAAAACTTAAGTTTTCTTGACTCATATTGTTGTTTAGTTTCATTTTCAACTTCAGAAAGTTTAAAATCATATTTAGTATTATTACAAATGATATATTTCTTTTCTTGACTATAAGTTGTAGGTGCTGAATCTAAAACTTCATACAGTAATTTAAGATCATTTTTGCCATTATTCATATCATTCAATGTCAAATATGCCTTAGATAAATTTGAAGCGTCCTTTTTTGACTCAACATTTTTTTTAAATAAACTAATCGCAAGATCCTTGTTTTCGTCGACATTTCCCCAACCATTAAAATAAATCATCGCAGGATAAGTAACATTGAAGTTACTTGTAGCTCTTGATGATTTAACTTTACTTGCAAATTTTTTCATAGCAGAAATAGCTTTTTTAAAATCTGTTTTTCTACCAGAACATTCATATATTGCTTTTGCTTCGGTCATTGAATTTTTGCCTATTAACGCATACGTATAAGCTACTGAATTTATTAGAGAGTCTTCTTGATACAAATAATTGTTATATTTTAAAATAAATGAACACTCATCTTTATCTTTTTTCAAATCAAAATTCTTGGAGACGTCCATAAGATAGTCTTCCATAGCTATAAGATAACCTTCTTTTGCAGCCTCTTTATACATCTTTATTCTTTCTTCAATACCAACTTTGGCATTATAGGATCCTGATCCTGTATATATAAGAGCTGGATTATATAATTTTTTTTTATCTAATGAGTCTACATATCTCATCAATAAATACTCATCATTAATTTCATACAGGAAATGAAAAGATGGTGGATATGCAGCTAGAATATCTTTGGCTACTTGGTTACCTTTGTGAGCTTCCTTTAATAATATTCTAGTAGCTTTACAATGATTAAAGTTAAATAAACTTTCATCCTTTAGTGTATAAACTTCTTTAACAAATGCATAAGGTTTGAATTGGAAATACTCTAAAAATTGCGTGTGGGCTTTAAAGAAATATTGGGAGTATTTTCCATATCCGCTATAACTTCCAGACGCAGAACACCAATAACCAGACTTATCATTCCATACAATATACTCAAGCAGAACTCTTTCTTTTAAATTTTTGTAACCACCTAATGAAATTAAACTTACAATAACACTAAAAATAAAAACACAAACCAAACCTTCAATTGTATAGAATACATGTTTAAATTTTTTTCGAATTTTTTTGTAAAAATTAAAAATCTTAATCTTATTTTTTAAGACCCATATATATGCAAATGTTATGGGCATTATTAGTACTACTAATCCAAATAAATCACTTAAGTTCTGAATTTTTTTATCCAACTGTAAGCCAAGTGCCAAAGCTACAATCCAAAGAATTATATAGAGATAAAATGGTGGTTTTTTAAACTTAAAATTCATTAAATAACTATAATTTTTTATCTCTCTCAGTACAAGTTTAGTACAAGTTTGAACAAATTAATTAAACCTTGTTTTCTAATCTTAATTGAAAGCTAAAATAAAGTTATGAGATTTTATAGGATGTTTGGACTAGCTTGGACTACTATGGACTGACTTTAACTTCTATCCCTCGTCTTTTAAGTCCTTTGTGTCTACCAATTTCACCACGAGGGCATTAATGAATTTCATGAGTATTTATGCTAATATTTATAATTGAACAAGAGGAATAAGTAAATTTTTTTTATTTTATCTCTCTAAATAAATGTCTTGTGATTGTTTTCTCTTAAATCTAAATTTTTTTAAAAAGTAGTCTCAAATCACCTGATCCGAATTTTTCCTTAAAATATTTACCTTTATGGTAAGGTTTGTCAAAATCAGTCTCAAAACCACCGTTTAATTGTCTTACAAATTTAAAACCGATTTTTAATAATTTTTTTTTCATAATATCTAGTGTGGTATGTCTATATAAAGCATTTAACCCGTCGCCAAGATGATATTCCTTGTTAGTTGTTAATCCATAAGATTGAATGCTTTTAATTATCATTTCTTTATTAATATTTTTTAAGATATTTTGAGATATATCCCATACAAAATCTCTAATACCACCTCCTCCATCAGTATATACCCAACAATATCCACCTTTTTTTAAAACCCTATACATTTCTTTATATGCTTTAAGCTCGTTATCCATATGGTGGAAAACACCATTTTGGATCGCAAAATCGTAATATTCATTTTTTAAGTTTGATTTATAAATTGATCGACAATAAAAATTTACTTTTTTATTTAATTTGAGTTTATTTGATATTTTTTTTGCATATTTGATTGACTCAAATCCATAATCAATTCCATCACATTTATTTGCCCCATAATATAAACATGAAAATAAAAAATTTCCATGGCCACAACCAAAATCAACTATATTTTTATTTTTAATTAATCTTTTTAAATTATTAATTCTTAATCTCTTATTATATCTACCTAATCTCTCTTTTTTATATTCATCAAAAGTATAATTTATCCAAAGCTTTTGAAATAAATCTTTATGAGTTTTTTCTCTAATCCAATTGTTTAATTTCAAAGGTATTTTTTTATCAAAATTTTTGAATTTTTTAAAATTTTTAATTCTTTCAAAAAAAGAAGTTAAATCTTTTTTAATTAAAATAATTGGATTTTTTTGATTTAATGAATTATCAAATAAAATATTTTCAACTTTTAAATTCAAATAAATTAATTCATTAATCAAAAAATTATAATTTAATTTAGTTTTTTTAAATGACTTTAATTCAATATTAATATTATTAATTATCTTTAGAAATATTTTATTCAAAGGATGAGAAAAATTTATTTTCATTATTTCTTATTAAATCTTTCATTGTTAAATTGATAAATTTCTTTTCCAACATTGAAAGATTTTGCCATATCAATAAATCTGCAACCAATAGTTATTCTGAATTTTTTTGATGTATTATCACCACTTCTATGTTTTAAATTAATGTGTAGCAAAGACATATCACCAAAATTTTGATTAAGATTTTCTGTTTTTTTATTTTCTCTTTCTGTAATATTCAAGGTATATTGTTCGCTTCTATGTTTATTTTTTTTTGATCCAATTGTTTTAATTAACTTTGAATGACTTTTAGGTATAAATTTTAAAGTACCATTATCATCATTATTCTTAGTTATTGCGCACCAGCATACACCTGCATTATATTTTGGATAACTCATCATGTAATATGGTGAGTCTTGATGCCAATTAAGTTTATTTCTTAAATCAAATGGTGCGTCAAATCTCATCATAAAACCATTGATATATATATTGTTGCTTTTAACATTTAGACATTTGGCAAAATAATTCATAAATTTATTGCTATAAAATAAGCTACGAAATTTTGAATTCAAATTTATCTTGTCGTAAATTTCACCAAATTTTTTTGGCTTTAATTTTCTAAAATTAATTAATTCCTTATGAAAATTTATATTCTCTATATCAAATTTACTAAGTTTTGGTAATTTTATATGTTGTTTGAAATTTTCATAAATAACATTTTTAATCATCTTTTTTTCATTAACCGTAAGAACATTTCTTAATGAAACAAATCCTGCTTGATTAAACGTTCTTCTCAAATTTACTGCCATAGAATTTTCTGTTAAAAATATTTTAAGTCCTTTGTGTCTACCAATTTCACCATGAGGGCATTAATGAGTTTCATGAATATTTATGCTAATATTTATAATTGAACAAGTGGAATAAGTAAATTTTTTTTTATTTTATCTCCCTGTGTAATATTTCTATAATAGTTTGAGGATATTAATAAATTTCATTTACAAATATTGAAATTTTTTAAAACATATACATTTAAATTATCATAATTCTTTATTTTACAATAAAGATCTTCATCTATTAGTGCATAATCGTTAATTAACGATTTTTTTCTTAGTACAATAAGATCTGGTTTTTTAAAACTCGCATCTAATTTAAGATTGTTAAATAGATTGGTTAATCTATTCATTTCAAATATTGGGATTATGATTTGTTGAGTTCTTGTTGGGCTTGCTTTTTTAATAAACATTATTTCATCAGAATTAAAATCATTTGAATTTTTAAATGTCGTTAATGAGTTAGCTTGATACTTATACCATGAAAAATATCTAACAAATTCATTGTTATATCTCCATGAACTTTTTTTATTAGAAATAATATTTTTAAAATTTATTTCAGAAATATTTAAAAATTTGAAATTTTGTATAAAATTTTTTTCAAGATATTTAAATTCAAGAGAAGATATTGCTGATTCGACAGTTGAAAGTTGGTTCTTGTTTTTTAAAATCCATAACACTTGAATTTTAGGTGAAAAAGATAAAAGATTATTTAATTCATTTTTATTTTCATCTATTAAATTTTGTAATTTTAAATAATCTGATCTTAAATCTTTATTATTTACTCTATTAAAATTTTCAAAATATATAAATTGATAAATCAGGATTACTGATATTGATAAAATATAAAAAAAAGGTTTTTTAATTTTATTTAGGTGTAAAATTTGTTTTTTTATTAAAAATTCAATTATTAAAGTTGAGTAAATTACTATAACGAAAAAAGCACTAATTATAATCCAATTTAAAAAATTGTGAATTTCACTTATTGACGGACTTATTATTACAAAAAAAAATGGTGAGATTATTGTCGATATAAAAACAAAATAAAAAAAATTTACTATCTTCTGATCAGATGCAATTTTAAATTTTAATAATAAGTACACAAGTAATGTAATTAGAATAAATACAGATAAAAATTTTATAGAAATAATTTTAGTTAAAAAATGTGTTATTAACTTAATCTTAAGTTCAAAATTTAACGATATAACACCCATCATTTCTGAAAAATCACTAGATGAAAAAATGTAAAGGAATAGGAATGGTGATACTAAAATAATAAATAATAAAGCTGAAATACAAATCTTAAGATAATTTTTTTTTAAATAGGATTTATCTGCAAATAATTTTGAAACAAAAACTATAAAGAATAAAACAAAAAGATTAGTAAAATTATAATAATATGAAACAAAAGTTAATGCCAAACATATGCCTATGTATGAAAAATTTTTTAGACTAAAATAATCTTTTTGATAATATTTAAGTGCTAGGTATATGCCCCAAAAATAATAACAACTTGTTACTAAAGGTCTTGGAAACCTGAAGGAAAATAATCCAGATACAACATTTAGGTTAATATCAAATATTGATATTTGACTTAATAATGAAGGCAACAAAAAAATAAATAAAGAAATGAATAATCCTAGAAAATAATCAATCCTTATTCGATCTAAAATTTTCATAATGATTATTAAAAAAATGTATAGAAAAATAAACTCTAGTAGAAAAAAACTGAACAAACCTATCAACTTATAAAAAACAGCATGAAAGATTAAAGAATATATTGGTACAGGGAGAAAGGAATCAGAAGATATTCCATTAAGATAATCAGGAGAAAAATTGAAATTTATAAGGTTAAAAAGATATGCAAAATAATAAAAATCTTCAATATCAAATAAGATTTTACTAATTAATGTTTCATTTTCAAATGTTAAAATTGATATGCTCCATTTAAAGATAACGATTATTAAAGCTGAAAAAAAAATATTTAAATCATAAAAATTATTATTTAAAGTTTTATTCAGTAGCATTGATAAAAAAATTATAACAATTTATTAATTTTTGATATTATATAATCCATATCTTTTTTTTTTAATTCTAAATACGAAGGTATATAAAAACCATATCTAGATAAATATGACGAATTTGGATGATTTTGTTTTTTAAAGATTTTCATTTTTTTAAAGATTTTTTGTTCATGCATTGGCCAAAAAAAAGGTCTTGCACCAATACCAAAAGTATTTAACTTTTTAATAACTTTAGATGCTAAAATTTTTTTATTTTTAATAACTATACCAACCACCCAATAAATATTCTTTGAATAAGATATCTTTGGTGATGTCATGAAAATATTTTTATTATCTATTAATTTTTTGTAATAATAATTACCAATTTGCATTTTCTTTTTAACAATTGAATTTAATCTTTTTAACTGACTAATTCCTAGAGATGCTTGAATATTTGTAATTCTATAGTTCCAACCTATGTCTTCATGATTAAATCTATCTTTGGCCCCAAAACATAAGTTTCTTAAAGATCTACATCTGTCATTTAACTTTACATTATTTGTAGAAATCATGCCACCTTCACCAGTTGTTATTTGTTTATTTGCATAAAAACTAAAAGTACTAATGTCTCCAAAAGATCCACAATATTTATTTTTATATTTTAAACCGATTACTTCAGCAGCATCTTCAATTAAAAAAATTTTATTTTTTTTACAAATCTTTAAAATTTTATCCATATCGTTAGCAAATGAATAAATATGGGTAACTATAAGCGCTTTAGTTCTTTTATTTATTTTTTTTTCAATGTCATCAATTTTAATATTCCAATTGTTTAAATCACAATCAACAACTATTGGCGTAGCTCCCTGTTTAATTACAGCTATTGCATTTGATATTATTGTAAAGTTTGGAATTATAACTTCATCCCCTTTTTTAATATTTAAGGCCTTTATTGCTATTTCTAAAGCTGCAGTACCATTAGAAACTGCAATAGAAAATTTTCTATTAACTTTTTTTGAAAATTCTTTTTCAAAAATTTTAACTTCTGGTCCATCAGAAGAAATCCATCCTTTTTTAAGAGTTTTAGTAATAACTCTTATATCATGAGTGGATACTTGAGGTTTACTTACTGGTAGGAATTTTTTTTTACTTAATTTTGATTTTTTTTTCATCAACTTTTTCAAATTTTACTTTGTCCATGGATAAAGAATATGGTCCTTGTTTTACTTCTATCATTTTAACATCTTTTAATACTTTAAAGCCATGACCACCATTAGACAGCATAATTAAATCATCTTTAAAAAGTTTTTTACTAAATAAATACTTTTCTTTATTAGTGTAAAAATCTACCCTTAATATACCATCTAAAATTATAATTACTTCTGTTGTAAGTTCTATTTTTGAAAAACGTTTGTTATGTCTGTGAGGTAGTATTATATGATTTTTACCATGATTCATGTACCCAAATTGTTGTGTTGCATTTTTATCAGTAAAAAAATTTACACCTTTTTTTTTTTTATAGTTTCTTCTAACAATTAGTGCGTATAAATTCTTTTTGTTATAAATTTTTTCAATCATCTTAAATTTAATTTTTTCTAAATCTTGCGATCATTATTCTTGTTAAATAACCTAGTCCTAATGTAAAAAATCTTAAAATACTAGACGCTGTTTTACTTCCCTCAGCATCAGGTGGCTGAATATAAGGCAATTCATAAATTGTCATTCCATTTTTCTTAATCTTGTAGAGAAATTCTATAAAAAATTCACCATGACCATATGCAATTGGTACACCACACTTTAATACGTTCCTATGCATTAAAAAAATACTACTAGTATAGTCTTTAATGTCATTTCCTAATATTAGTCTACAAAATGAATTTATCATTTTGCTTGAAAGTATTCTCATTTTAGACCTTTGGTCACCTCCACCCTTTACATACCTGGACAGTAGTACAACATCATAATTTTTTAATTTTTCTAACATTTCTGTAAAGTGATGAGTAAGGTTGGGCATATTTGAGTCTGTCCATCCAATATAATTTCCATTTGTATTAATCATACCTAAAAGAAAGGCTGATGCTAAGCCTCTAGACTTTCTTGAAAACACTTTTAAGTTTTCGTTTTGAATAGACTTTAGTATTTCACCTGTCCCATCATTTGAATTGTCATCAACAACAATGATTTCAACATCTTTTAAAGTATTAAAAATTTCGTTGATAGTTTTTTTTATAATTAAAGCTTCGTTATATGTAGATAATATTATAGAAATTTTTTTATCCATTATACTTCTTCATTTCAGCATCCATCATAATCTTTATTAGACCATCTAAATCAGTCTTTAGTTTAAATTTGAGATCTTTTTTTGCTTTACTAGTGTCTGCTAATAAATTTCTTGTTTTTGAAGGTCTGAAAAGTTTTTTATCAATCTTTATATATTTTTTATAATCTAAACCAACGTATTGAAAGCATTTTTTGACAAAATATTCTACTGAATTATTTTTTCCAGAACCAATAACATAAAAATTGGGTTGTTTTTTTTGCATTATTTTCCATGCAAATTCTACATATTCTTTTGCATAACCCCAGTCGATTTTGGATTTAATATTTCCTAAGTAAATATATTTTCTTTTGCCATGAAATATTTCACATACATTTTGTACAATCTTTTTTGAGACATAGTCTCGATGTCTTTTAGGAGACTCATGATTAAAGAAAATAGCTCCACAAATATGTAGATTGTAAACTTTAGAATACATTTTAGAAGCATAATAAGCTGTCGTTTTAGCTAAAGCATAAATACTATTTGGTTCTGGAGAAGTATTTTCATTTTGTTTAATATCTTTAGTTTCACCAAAAATATTAGATGAAATTGGCTGAAAATATTTTATTTTGTGCTTTTTTTTTCTAATAATTTCTAAAATTTCAATTACTGATAACGCGGTAGTTTGAAATGAATATGAGGGTATCTCATAACTCCATCCAACATGATCTTGGTCAGCAAAGTTATATATTTCATTAGGGTTTATCTCATTTATAATATTATTTAGTGAAACAGTATCTAATAAATCTCCTTTGTGTAGAAAAAATTTTTTATTAAAAATTTTATTGTCTGAAATTAAATGATCTATATTTTGTGTATTTCCAACTGAAGATTTTCTGTACAATCCATGTACTTGGTACTTTTTTTTTAAAAGTAGGTCTACCATGTATGACCCGTCTTGACCAGTAGCTCCTAATATAAGTGCTTTTTTTTTCATTTTACTACTTTCAGTTTCGGGTAAGGAAGTAAAAATTTACCACCATTATTTAACCATTTTTTTTCACGCATAATAAACTCTTTTATAAATCCATATGGCATTACAAAAAAATAATCAGGATTAAGTTTTCTAGCATTTTCTTCTGATATTATTTTTACACCTGATCCAATTGTGTACTTGCCCCATTTCGTTTTGCTTCTCTCAGCAGCAAAAGGAATTTCTTTGTTAGTTAAGCCATAATATTGCAAAAGAGTATTACCTTTAGTTGAAGCACCATAAATAAATATTTTTTTTCCTAATTTAATATTTTTCTTGATAAATTTAACTGTAATAAGTTTATTATATTTAACCCTTTTGATAAATTTAATTATTTCATTATATCCTGCTTGTTCTTTAAAATTTATAGATTTTTTAATATTTTTTTTACAATAAATTCTGTAGGAGCCACCGTTAATTTTGTTTTCACTCATTTTAAATATTTTTAAACCATTTTTTTCAAATAAATATTTAAGTGAATTGTAAGAATAATATTCAAGATGTTCATGACAAATGTTTCCCAAATCATTTGTCCTAAACATGGAATGAGAACACATTAATTGAGCTACAAATATACCATCATCATCAAGTGCGTCTGCTGCATGTTTAATAAATTCTGATGGATCTTCTAAATCATAAAACATACCTATAGCAGAAATAACTTTTAATTTTTGATGTTTACTAGGTATCTTTTTTAAATGCTTTGTATGCCAAAAATCATTAATCATATAATGACAATTTTTTTTTAATTCATTTTTTAAATTAGTTGCAGGCTCACAACCAATTGTAACTATTTTTTCTTTTTTGAAATATTTCAATAAAGTTCCATCATTAGCACCAATGTCTAAAACAACATCGCCTGGTTTAACTTTACAATTTTTTTTAATATCTTGATAAAGTTCTTTAAGTCCATCTCTCATTGTTTTTGTGATACCTGATTTATACCAGTAAAATTTTTTATACATAATTTCCTGTGGTGCCGAATGTTCTAATTGAAGTAACTGACACTTTTTACAATAAACAAGATTTAAAGGTGCTTTCACTCCTTTTTTAATATCTTTTTTATTCACAAAATTACTAACAAATATATTTCCAAAGTTATGAATTTGCTCAAGTTTAGGATTATGACACAATCTACATTTTTTAATTTTAAACGTTTTTGGAATTTTCATATAATATTATTAGTTAATTCAAATGTTATTTATCTTATTATATTAATATTTCAAAGCTTTGTTTAAATATTTTTTATCAAGATCACAATCTTTATAACCCCGCTTAATAATATTTAAATATCTTTCAGTAGGAAATTTAAATGTGGATTTTTTTACCATCGTATATGTCATAACTTTTTTTCCATAGTAAAAAAAATAATATTTTTTGTATAGAGTAGGATATTCTTCATATACATCTAATTTTCTTTCATCATTTTTAGATATTTTAAATAATCCTCCAGGAACAATTGAATTTTTTTTGGCTTCTATATCTGCTGCTCGATACTTACTTCTAAAAGTTAATCGAAAATTTTTTAAATTAATCTTTTTTAAAAAAATACTATCTTTACATCTTCTTTTCATTTGATAATGGTGAAGATTACTTCCATAAGCAAAATAAAGCATTTAACGATCTACTACTTCTATTTTTTTTTCTTTAATAAATTCTAGTATTTGTGAATTACAACTATCTATCTTACTTTGATTTTCTGAACGAAGAACAATCGATACGCCAAGTTTACCAGCATGAAAAAAAGGGTAACTTCCTATTTCAACGTCTTTATTTTGATCTTGTACTTTTGTTAATGAATTTGCAATTTCACTTTCGACAGTTCTTAAGCTAATTGTATGACTTAAAATTGGTTCTCCCCCTACTATTTTATTTTTTAAACCTCCTAACATTGATTTTAAAATAGAAGGTACACCTGGTAAACAAAATACATTTTTAACACTAAAACCTGGAGCACCACTTGTTGGGTTTAAGATTAGTTCGGCATTTTCTGGCATATAAACCATTTTTTGTCTCCCCTCGTTAAACTCACCTGGCTTATAATAAGACTCTAAAATTTTAAACGCTTCTTTGTGTATTTCATATTTTAAATCAAAAGCTTTTGACACAGACTCTGCGGTAATATCATCATGAGTAGGTCCTATACCGCCAGTTGTAAAAACATAATCATTTTTTTTTCTTAAAGTATTCAGTGTATCAACTATTATTTTTTCAATATCTGGAATAACTCTTACCTCGTTTACTTTTACACCAATTGAATTAAGCCATGTTGCTAATGTGCTTGTATTAGTATCTTGAGTTCTTCCTGAGAGAATTTCATTGCCTATAATTAATATAGCGGCATTTACTTTTGTTTTTTTATTCATTTTATATGTATAATTTGAATATGGAATTTACCAAGTCTTTAATAAAAGGCAAATTAATCAAAAGATATAAACGTTTTTTTGTTGATGTTAAATTAAATAAAGAAGTAGTTATAGCTCATTGTCCAAATACAGGTTCTATGAAGGGTCTTTTAAAAGAAGGTAATGAGGTTTATTTACTTAAACATGATGACCCTAAAAGAAAATTAAAATATGGTCTAGAAATAATAAAAGCTTCAAAAAATTTAGTTGGTGTTAATACACACATGGCCAATAAAATTGTTAATCATGGACTAAGTAATAACTTGATAAAAGAACTAAAAGATATCAACACAATTAAACCTGAGGTTTTTTTTAATAAAGAAACAAGATTTGATTTCTTAATTGAAAAAAATAAACAAAAAAGTTTTGTAGAAGTCAAAAATGTAACTCTTTTTAGGGATAAAAAAACTGCTGAATTTCCTGATGCAATTACTTCAAGAGGATCAAAGCATTTACTTGCCCTTATTGATGCCATAAAAAAGGGTTATAAATCTTATCTAATATTTCTAGTTCAGATTCAAAATATGGAAAATTTTAAAATAGCAAAAGATATAGATGAAGAATATTATAAGAATTATTTATTTGCAAAAAAAGCAGGTGTTAACTTTTTAGCTTATAGATGTAAGATAAATTCTAAAGAAATTTTGATAGAAAAGAAATTAAAAATTATTAATGAATAATTATTTAGAAAAATTTGAAAAAATGAGAATAGCAGGAAAGCTTGCTGCTCAAACATTAGATATGCTTACTGATAATATTAAGGAGGGAGTGTCTACTGCTTATATTGATAAACTTGGGTATGAGTTCATTAGAGATAATGGAGGGTACTCTGCCCCATTATATTATAGAGGTTTTAAAAAATCATTATGTACTTCACTTAACCATGTTGTCTGCCATGGAATTCCATCAGAGGACAGAGTTTTAACAGAAGGAGATGCAATAAATGTTGATGTTACTGCAATCATAAATGAACATTACGGAGATACGAGCAGAATGTTTTGTATTGGGAAAACTCCAATAAAACTAAACAATTTAATAGATGCAACTTACGAATCTATGATGAAAGCAATTAAAATTCTTAAGCCTGGAATTAAGCTAGGCGATATTGGATATGAAATTCAATCTTATGTTGAAGAAAAAGGTTTTTCAGTTGTGAGGGATTTTTGTGGTCATGGAATAAGCACTACATTTCATGAGCCACCAAATATTTTACATTATGGGTCCAAAAATACAGGAATGAAAATTGAGCCAGGAATGACATTTACAATCGAACCAATGATCAATGCAGGTAAATTTGATGTAAAAATGCTTAATGACGGATGGACTGCAGTAACAAAGGATAAATCTTTATCTGCACAATTTGAACATACGTTGGGAATTACAGAAAATGGTTATGAAATATTTACAGAATCTGCTAAGGGTTATTCAAAGCCCCCTTACTTATAATTAATGATAAAAAGATACTCTCGAAAAGAACTTATTGATATTTGGTCAGAAGAAAATAAATATCAAATTTGGCTAGATGTTGAAATTGCTGCAGCACAAGCAATGGAAAAGTTAGGACAAATACCAAAAGGTGTTTCATCTGTTGTAAGAAAAAAAGCTAAAATAAATGTAAAAAGAATTCATCAGATAGAAAGTCAAGTTAAACATGATGTTATCGCTTTTTTAACGTCTGTAACAGAAAAAGCCGGGATTAAGGCTAGATATCTTCATCAAGGAATGACTTCATCAGATGTTATAGATACAAGTTTTAATATTCAATTAGTTCAATCAGGAAAGATTATTCTCAAAGATTTAGATCAAATTTTAAAAGTATTAAAAAAACAAGCAAAAAAATATAAATTCACACCATGTATGGGGCGAAGCCATGGTATCCATGCAGAACCAATTACGTTTGGTTTAAAATTAACTTCATTCTATGAGGAATTTAAAAGAAATAGAAAAAGATTAGTTAATGCAATAGATGAAGTTTCCACATGTGCTATTTCTGGTGCCGTTGGAACATTCGCTAATATCAATCCAAATGTTGAAAAACATGTTGCTAAAAAACTTAATTTAAAGATTGAACCAATTTCAACACAAGTAATTCCAAGAGATCGTCATGCTTTTTACTTTTCAGTATTAGGAATTATTGCTGGCTCAATTGAAAGAGTTGCTACTGAAATTAGACATTTACAAAGAACTGAAGTTTACGAGTTACAAGAATTTTTTTCAAAAAATCAAAAGGGCTCATCAGCAATGCCACACAAAAAAAATCCGATATTGAGTGAAAATTTAACAGGTTTATCAAGAATGGTTAGAAGTGCTGTAATACCTGCCCTTGAAAATATAGCGCTATGGCATGAAAGGGATATTTCTCATTCAAGTGTTGAAAGAAATATAGGGCCAGATGCAAATATAACTCTGGATTTTGCTTTAGTAAGATTAACTAATATTTTAGAAAATATAATTGTTTACCCAAAAAAAATGTTAAAAAATTTAAACATAACTAAAGGATTAATTTTTTCACAAGAATTAATGCTGGAATTAACAAAAACTGGTTTAAGTAGAGAAAAATCTTACAAAATGGTTCAAAGTTACGCAAAAAAATGTTTTGCTGAAAATTTAGATTTGTTTAATGTCATCCAATCTGACAAATACATAATGAATAATCTTTCAACAAAAAAATTAAGGGCTATTTTTAGCTACTCTAAGCATTTTAAAAATGTGAATTTAATTTATAGAAGAGTATTTAAATAATGAAAAAAGGTAAAAAACTTTACGAGGGAAAAGCTAAAATTATTTACTCTACTCAAGAAAAAGATTTAGTTATCCAGTATTTTAAAGATGATGCAACAGCATTTAATAATCAAAAGAAAACAACTATTGAAGGTAAAGGAGTTTTAAATAATAGAATTTCAGAACATATTCTTTCAAACTTATCTCAAATTGGAATTAAAAATCATTTAGTTAAAAGACTAAATATGAGAGAACAAGTTATTAAATTAGTAGATATTATTCCTATAGAATTTATAATTCGAAATGTTGCTACTGGCTCTCTTACTAAGAGACTTGGAATTGAGGATGGTACTGTTCTCAAAGAACCTTTAATTGAATACTGTTTAAAAGATGACAAGCTTGGTGACCCTTTAGTTGCTGAAGATCATATTTATGCATTTGAATGGGCAACTAAGAAAGAGATAGAAAAAGTAAAAAAAATGATCTTTAGAATTAATGATTTTATGATTGGTATGTTTAGAGGAATTGGAATTAAGTTAATTGATTTTAAGTTAGAATTTGGAAGATTGAAGATTAATGGAAAAAATGAAGTGATCCTTGCGGACGAGATTAGCCCTGATACTTGTAGATTGTGGGACTCTGTAACTGATAAAAAACTTGATAAGGACAGATTTAGAAAAGACCTAGGAGATTTAATACCTGCTTATACAGAAGTTGCAAAAAGATTGGGTATTCTTCATGAGCAATCAAATGTATCTGCTGTAAATGTAACTAAATTATCATCAGTAAAAAAAAAGAAGTAAATGAAAGTTTCAGCTATAATAACTCTTAAAAAAGATGTTTTAGACCCACAAGGTAAAGTTATTCAACAAACTCTAGATGGTATGGGATTTAATAATATAAATGAAGTTAGACAAGGTAAGTATTTTGAAATTGATGTTCAGGAAAATGATTCAATAAAAGCTAAGGAAATAGTTGAGGATATGTGTAAAAAACTTTTAGCAAATCTAGTCATTGAAAATTATAAAATTATTGAGACACAATAATTAATGAAATCATCTGTAATAACCTTTCCTGGTTCAAATTGTGATAGAGACATGGATGTTGCTCTTAATAATTTTGGATTCAAAAACAAAATGGTTTGGCACGATGAAAAAGAATTGCCCAAAAGTGACTTGGTTGTCTTACCTGGTGGTTTTTCTTATGGTGATTATCTCCGATGTGGAAGTATGGCATCAAAGTCTAAAATAATGCAATCAGTTATAAATTTTGCAAAATCT
>JACWCY010000005.1 GCA_014654455.1 Pelagibacterales bacterium SAG-MED01 | reverse complement strand
TTAGGAGAGGGAATAGTTGTGGTATTTGCAAGTAAAGATGACAAAGTTGGAGTTGCTGTAGGAATAACAGATAAACTTACTAAACAGTTTGATGCTGTTAAATTTGTTAAAATAAGTTCAGAAATTATTAGGGGTCAAGGTGGAGGAGGAAGAAAAGACTTTGCCCAAGCTGGAGGTCAAGATCAAAGTAAAATTAATGAAGCTTTTGAAAAAATTAAGTCTTTAATTTAACTTCTTTTTAAGATTTTGATCTATGACATCTAAAAATTGATTTGTTGTAAGATACTTACTTGATGGACCAATTAATATTGCAAGGTCTTTTGTCATTGAACCACTTTCAACACATTCTATACAAACTTTTTCAATAGTCTTAGCAAACTTTATTAGTTCATCATTACTATCTAGCTTACCCCTATGCGCCAATCCTCTTGTCCAAGCAAATATTGAAGCGATAGGATTAGTTGATGTTTCTTTTCCTTGCTGATGCATTCTATAATGTCTTGTAACTGTTCCGTGGGCCGCTTCTGCTTCCATTATTTTTCCATCAGGAGTTAATAATGTGCTTGTCATTAAACCTAATGAACCATAACCTTGTGCCATAGTATCTGACTGAACATCTCCATCATAGTTTTTACAGGCCCATATATACTTACCGCTCCACTTCATAGCACATGCAACCATGTCATCTATTAGTCTGTGTTCATATGTAATATCTGCCTCTTCAAAACTCTTTTTAAATTCTTTATTAAATACTTCTTCAAAAATATCTTTAAATCTTCCATCATATTTTTTTAAAATAGTATTTTTAGTTGATAGGTAAACAGGCCATTTTTTTATTAAACCATAGCTAAAACAAGATCTTGCGAAGTCTTCAATTGATTTATCTAAATTATACATTGATAAAGCAATACCAGGACCAGTAAAATTAAATACCTCATATTTGATTTCATCTTTTCCGTTTTCTGATGTCCATTTAATTTCCATTTTTCCTTTTCCAGGAACTTTAAAATCAGTTGCTCTGTATTGATCACCAAAAGCATGTCTACCAATTACGACAGGGTCTGTCCAAGATGGAACTAATTTAGGAATATTAGAACAAATTATTGGTTCTCTAAACACTGTGCCACCAATAATGTTTCTTATTGTTCCATTAGGGGATCTCCACATTTTTTTTAGATTAAATTCTTCTACTCTAGCTTCGTCTGGTGTAATCGTTGCACATTTGATACCTACACCAATTTTTTTAATAGCATTAGCAGAGTCAATTGTGATTTGGTCATCTGTGTTATCCCTGCTTTTCATTCCTAAATCGTAATACTCAATACCTAAATCGAGATAAGGAAGTATTAATTTGTTTTTAATGAATTCCCAGATTATTCTGGTCATTTCATCGCCATCTAGCTCTACTATCGGGTTTTTTACGGTAATTTTGCTCACTAATATTTTATCTTATTAATTGAATTTCGCGATTTTATATACATATTAATGAAAAATTATCAAATAGAAGAATATGTTTAGTAAGATATTTCCAAAAATTCACGCTGAAGGATACAAATTTTTAGTAATAGCTGGAATTATTACAATTGTGTTTTATAGTTTTAGTGATTTTTTAGGTTTAATAGGTTTTGTGTTAACAATTTGGGTTTACTATTTTTTTAGAGATCCAGAGAGAATTATCATTGAGGATGACAATTATTTGGTTAGCCCAGCAGATGGAGAAGTTATTAAGGTTGAGGATGTTGATGGCCCTAAAGAACTTGGATTAGAAAACAAGAAATTTAAAAAAATAAGTATTTTTATGAATGTTTTTGATTGTCACGTTAATAGAACTCCTTGTGGTGGCAAGATAGAAGAAATTTTATATAAACCTGGAAAATTTTTTAATGCATCACTTGATAAAGCAAGTGAAGATAATGAGAGAAACTATTTTAAAATTAAAGATCCTCAAAATAATGATATAATTGTTGTGCAGATAGCTGGACTTATAGCTCGTAGAATTGTTTGTGAGTCAAACAAAGATCAAGATTTAAAGCAAGGTGATAGAATAGGTATGATAAGATTTGGAAGTAGAGCAGACGTTTATTATGAAAATTATGAACCTTTAGTCAAAGTTGGTCAGAAAGCTATTTCAGGAGAAACGTTGCTAGCTAAAAAATAAAATGGAACAAAAAAAAAATAATTTCAAAATTGTTTCCGATAAAAAAGCAAGAATAATTTTACCGAATGCGATTACTTTAATCGGTGTTTGTATAGGTCTAACTTCTATTAAGTTTGCTATAGATGGTAAATTTGCAATAGCTATTATAGCAATATTATTTGCTGGTTTAATGGATGCATTAGATGGTCGGATAGCAAGGCTAGTCAAAGGAACATCTAAAATGGGTAAAGAATTAGATTCTTTAGCAGATGTTATCAGTTTTGGTGTTGCTCCAGCACTAATAATGTATTTTTGGAACTTACAATATTTAGACAAATTAGGGTGGTTTGTTTGTCTAACATATGTAGTCTGCGTTGCTTTAAGGCTAGCACGATTTAATGTAAATTCTGAAGAAGAGCCTTCATGGAGAGATAACTTTTTTGAGGGAATGCCATCACCAGCTGGAGGAATAATTGTTTTAATGCCTTTAATTTTTAGCTTTAGTGGACTAGGGGAATATTTATTTAAAATTAATTATGATTTAATAGTTCCAATATTTTTTATTTTAGTTTCAATAATGTTAATAAGTACGATACCTACATATTCATTTAAAAAAATAGTTATCCCAAGATCTACAACAAAATTTTTATTATTTGGAATAGTTTTATTTTTTGGATCATTATTAGTTTATACTTTTAAGGTTTTAGCTATAAGCTCTTTTGCTTATCTTTGTTTAATACCTATAAGTTATTTTCATTATAAAAAAATCAAAAAAGAGAAAAATATTACTTCAGATAAAGATGAAGGATTAGAAGACATATTGTAGATGAAAAAAAATGTAATTGTTTCATTAGCTGATGCTAATTATTTTCCATTACTAAAAGAGCTTGTGCAATCGGTAAAGAGATTTGAACAAAGCAAGAATGTTGCAATTTGTATTTTAGATGCTGGTTTAACTGAAGAGCAAAAAAAAGATTTATTAAATGAAGTAGATGAAATTAAATCTGCAGAATGGGATATTGAAGTTCCAGATTATAAAGTTAAAGGTAGAGAATGGTTAAAAAGTCAGGTCTCTAGAGCTTTCCTACCAAAATATTTTCCAAATTATGAAAAATATTTATGGATCGATTGTGATGCATGGGTAAACGATTGGAGCAGTGTAGAATTATATTTTAAAGCTTGTGAGAATGGAAAATTGGGAATAACGCAAACGATAGGCCCTGGATACAAAATAACTTCAAAAGTTAATTGGTTAATTGGAAAATTAGCAATTATTAAATCTCAAAACTTTAAACATGCTGTAAAATCAGGAATTGGATATAATAAAGCGAGAAAACTAGCTTTTGCACCTCACATCAATATTGGTGTCTTTTCATTAGAGAAAAAATCTAAAGGTTGGGATGTCTGGCAAAATAATTTATTTAAAACTTTAAAGGCTGGAAATATTTTTGGATCAGAGGGTTTAGCAATCAATATGTCGGTTTATATAAATGATTTAGAAACTGAATTTTTGCCTTTAAATTGTAATTGGATTACCAGTAATTTACTTCCTAAATATGACGAACAACAAAAAATATTTGTGGAACCATATTTACCAAATTATAAAATAGGAATAATGCATCTTGCGGCTGGAATTTGGAAAGATGGTAAAGATATGAGGGTGGATAAAAGTATTGAGATTGAAATAGAAACCTTAAATAATAAAAAGATAGTTAAAAGTCTAAGATTTAGCAGCTAATTGAAAAAAAATAAAATTTCAAAAAATTGGGTAAACAAACAAAGAAGAGACACTTATGTGCGTCAATCAAAAGTTGATGGATACAGGGCAAGATCTGCATATAAATTAATTGAAATTGATGAGAAGTATAAAATTTTTAGAGGAGGTATGAGTGTTATTGATATTGGAGCAGCTCCAGGCAGCTGGTCTCAGTATGCATCTAAGATGGTTAAAAATGGTAAAATAATTTCAATCGATTTGAAAGAAATGGAAGAAATTAAGAATATCATTCAAATTAAAGGTGATTTTACTGAAGAAGATATTCAAAATCAGATTAAATATCATCTTTATAAAGAAGCAGATGTAGTTATGTCGGATATGGCAGTCAACACTACTGGTATAAAAAATATAGACTCAATTCAAACAGGTGAATTATGTAAAGAGGCTATGATTTTTTCAAAAAAAATTATTTCTGACAAAGGTTTTTTTATTTCTAAGATATTTATGGGTAGTACTTTTAATGAAATTGTCGCACTAGGAAAAAAATTTTTTAAAGAAGTTAGGGTTTTTAAACCTAAATCAAGTCGAAAAGACTCTAAAGAAAGTTTTATTATTTGTAAAATTCTTAGATAGTCTATTTAAATTTAAAAGGAATCGTATATAAATGATTATGGTTCCTATAAAAGAAGCACTTACCTTTGATGATGTAACACTTGTTCCTAAGTACTCTGAAATATTACCTTCTGAAGTTGATACCAGCATTAAATTAACCCAAAACTTAAAATTAAAGATTCCACTTTTATCTTCTGCAATGGATACTGTTACTGAAAGTAAAATGGCAATAGCAATAGCTAAAGCTGGTGGTATTGGAATTATTCATAGAAATCTTGATATTAAAAAACAGATTTTGGAAATTAAAAAGGTTAAAAGTTTAAAATTATTAGTAGGAGCAGCGGTTGGTGCTGGACTTGGTGAATTCAAAAGAGCTGAAGCAATTTTAAAAGAAAATATAAATATGATTGTAGTAGATACCGCTCACGGTCATACTAAAAAAGTTTCAGAAATAATTAAGTTTATTAAAAAGAAAAAAAGTAAAAAAACTGCATTATGTGCGGGCAATATTGCAACACCTGAAGCAGCTAAATTTTTACTTAAGCTAGGTGTAGATATTATTAAAGTTGGAATAGGACCAGGTTCAATTTGTACAACAAGATTAGTAGCAGGCATTGGTGTGCCTCAGCTAAGTGCAATTTTAAGTGTCAGAAATGGAATCAAAAATAAAGATGTTAAAGTTATTTCTGATGGGGGTATAAAATATTCTGGTGATTTAGCTAAAGCTTTTGCGGCAGGAGCTGATGCTGTAATGGTTGGTTCATTGTTTGCAGGCACCGATGAAACACCAGGCAAATTAATCAAAAGAAATGGAAAATTATTTAAAAGTTTTAGAGGAATGGGTTCTGTTGGTGCTATGAATAAAGGATCAGCAGATAGATATTTTCAATCAAAACAAAAAGATGTATCAAAATATGTTCCAGAAGGTGTTGAAGGATTCGCAAGATATAAGGGAAAAGTTAATGGTATAATTTATAAATTAATTGGAGGTTTAAGGTCTTCCATGGGATATCTTGGCTCTAAACAAATAAAATACTTAAGAGACAAACCAAAGTTTGTTAAAATTACAAAAGCAGGATTTTATGAAAGTATGGTCCATAACGTTGATATAGTTAAAAGTGATAATAAATACTAATGATTAAAAAATTAAAATTTATACTATTTTTGTATTTGGTAATTAATATTTTTAATATTTCATTAGGCAATGAAAATTTTTTTAATAAAGGACTAGAATTCTACAAAAATAAAAAATATGAAGATGCGCGATTTATGTTTGAAAGAAGCATAGTATTTAATCCAAAAGACTCAAATTCTTATCTATACCTAGCAAAAATATATAATGTTGAAGAGGATCAAAAAAAAGAAGAGAAAAATTTAGAAGCTGCATTATTGATTGAACCTAGCAATGAAGAGGCAATACTAATGTTTATGAAAATAGCGCTAGAACAATCCAACTATTCAAAAGTTAAAGATTTATCAAAAACATTTACTAAAGTTTGTAAAAAATTATGTGAAGAAAATAAAGGTATTTTAGAGACTCTAGCAAACATAGAGCCAAAAAATAATGAGTCTTGATCGAAGCTTATCTAAAATCTTAATCATAGATTTTGGTTCTCAATTTACACAATTGATAGCAAGAAGAATAAGGGAACTAGGTGTTTTTTCAGAAATCGTAAGTCACAAAAAAATTAAGAATAATGATATTAACCATTCCATCAGGGGTATAATTTTATCAGGAGGTCCTTTAAATGTTTATGAAATAAATAAATACTCATTTGATAAAAGGATTATTGAAAATTCAATACCTGTTTTGGGTATATGTTTTGGGCATCAAATTCTTTCAAAATTAAACGGTGGTAAAGTAAAACAATCTAAGCATAGAGAGTTTGGCTTAGCAAATATTATTAGAAAAAAAGATTGTCTTTTAACTAAAAATTTTTTTAAAACTAAAAAAGTAAAAGTTTGGATGAGCCATGCTGATCAAGTTTCTAAATTACCTAAAAATTTTAAAGTAGTTGCTTCAAGTCAAAATTCTAAGTTTGCTATTGTTGAAAATAAATCTAAAAAATTTTATGGAGTTCAATTTCACCCAGAGGTGACTCATACTGAGAATGGAAAAAAACTTATCAGTAATTTTATTTTTTTGATATGCAAGATCAAAAGAAATTGGTCTTCTAAGGATCAAAAAAAGAAATTAATAAATGATGTAAAAAAACAAGTAGGAGGAAACAAAGTTTTATGTGCTCTTTCAGGTGGAGTTGATAGCAGTGTAGTTGCTCAATTATTAAATAAAGCTATAGGTAAAAAACTATATTGTATTTTTGTCAATACAGGCCTACTTAGAAAAAATGAAGAAAAACAAGTAGTTGAAACATTTAAAAAAAAATTAAAGATTAATTTGATTTATGTAAATGCTGAAAAAGAATTCATAAAAAAACTAACAAATGTTTCTGATCCAGAAAAAAAAAGAAAAATAATTGGAAATTTATTTATTAAAATTTTTGAGAGATATGCAAAAAGAATTAAAGATGTTAAATTTTTGGCACAAGGAACACTTTATCCAGATTTAATTGAGAGTAAATCTGTCACGGGTAGTCAAACTTCTAAAATTAAATCTCACCACAATGTGGGTGGTCTACCTAAAAAAATGAAGCTTCAATTGGTAGAGCCATTAAAATTTTTGTTTAAAGATGAAGTCAGAAAATTAGGATTAGAATTAAATTTGAGTAAAGAAATCATTTCACGACATCCGTTTCCTGGTCCTGGTTTAGCAATTAGAATGCCAGGCATAATTACAAAAGAAAAAATAAATATTCTTAAAGAAGCAGACCACTACTTTATTAAAGCTTTAAAAGATTATGGTCTTTATCATAAAATTTGGCAAGCTTATGCTGCTTTACTTCCAGTTAAAACTGTTGGGGTTATGGGAGATAATCGCACTTATGAATACTTGTGCTTATTAAGAGCAATAACTTCTGAGGATGGTATGACAGCAGATTTTTTTGAGTTCAAAAAATCATTTTCACAAATGATTTCAAACAAAATTGTGAATAGTATTAGAGGAATTAATAGGGTAGTTTATGATATTACATCAAAACCTCCTAGTACCATTGAATTAGAGTAAGATGAATAAAAAAATAAAAAAAATTCTTAATAAAAAGAATAAATCAAAAGTAATTTGCCTAACTGCATATTCAAAAAATATTGCATTAATCTTAGATAAACATTGTGATCTTATTTTAGTTGGAGACTCTTTAGGTAATGTTCTTTATAATTATAATTCTACAAAAGAAGTAACTTTAGATATAATGATAAATCACTCAAAAAGTGTGAGACTTGGAGTTAAGAAATCTCTAATGGTGATTGATATGCCTTACAATACATATAGAAATCCTAAAGAAGCTTTAAAAAATGCAAAATTAGTTATGAAAAGAACTAAATGTGATGCTGTTAAACTAGAAGGAGGAGAAAAAATTGTACCTATTGTGAAATCCCTAGTTAAAAATAAAATACCAGTTATGGGCCACTTAGGTATTTTACCTCAAACTGAAAAAAAATTTACTTTTAAAGGAAAAAAAATAAATGAAATAAATAGATTATTAAAAGATGCTAAACTTTTAGAAGAAGCAGGAATGTTTTCAGTTGTTCTGGAGTGTGTTGAGTCAAAATTAGCAAAAAAAATTACTAAAAAGTTACACATTCCAACTATAGGCATTGGTTCTTCTGTTGATTGTGATGGACAAATATTAGTAACTGATGATTTGATTGGTTTGAATAAAACTAAACTTAAATTCGTAAAAAAATTTGTTGATGTAGGAAAAGTTATTCAAATTGCGGTAAAAAAATATAGATCGGAAGTGTTAAATAAAAAATTTCCAAGTTTCAAACACTCATTTAGAAATAAATTTAATTAGTAAATTATAAACTATTCTACATTAATTTTTAGATAGTCAATACACCTTTATCTTTATCTTTATTTTAATTTTATAAGTCATAAAAATTTGTTATATAAGTTATAAAAATTTATTGTAAACTGTTATGAACGAAATATTACCTGATAAAAATAATTTTTTTAAAGATGGATATTGTGTTTTAAGAAATTTCTTAACAAAAGACGAAGTAGAGAAATACTCATTATTAGCAAAAAATTTTAGAGAAAAAAATAAACACATGAGAACTTCAGGTTTGCATAATTATAAAGAATTCTGGGATATTATTGTAAATGATCGTTTATTAAATGCTTTAAAAAATTTGTTAGGACCTGATATTTTATATTTATACAATTCTCATATAGAAGAAAACAATGAAACTGCAACTGAATGTGGTTGGCACAGAGATAATACAACTAGAATTTTTGGTAAAGGACCTGACTGGGATCCAAAAGAAGATTATAACGTTATACGTGTTGGTTTTTATTTATCTTCATTTGATACTTGTAAATCAGGGATAAACATTATTCCTGAATCACATAAAAAAAATTATACATTTTCTCAATTATTAAGATTAATTTTTTATAAAACAAAAAATATTGAAAATTCTTTTGTACAAAATATTAGAAAAAAATTAGAGAAATATATAGGCATAAGCATAAGAACAAATTTGGGAGATTGTGTTATGTTTTTAGCAAATGTATACCATGCACCACTGCCTGCATCAGGATTAAGAAAATCATTATTTACAACATATGGCACAAATAATAAACATGCTAAAAATTATAATAATTATTATTTAAAACACCGTAATTATCCTATTAACAACGATGTTCATCAAGAGTTTAAAAATTTGTTAAAAGAAAAGAATATTTATATTAGTCCTCCAGAAAAAAAAGAGCATATAGAGCATATGACTTAAAATTTAATTTATATTTAAAAATTGATTATTATTAATTTTAACCCATTGTAAAAGGATCTGACAAAGGTTTATTAGAAAAATTATACCAAGTTGTTTTTATTCTAGTGTAATCTTTAATCGACTCTATTCCTGCTTCTTTACCATAACCACTATCTTTTATTCCGCCAAATGGTGCCATTGGAGAAATTAGTCTGTAAGTATTTATAAAAACAATTCCGGCCCTTATCGCTTTTGAAACTCTAAGTCCTCTTGCAAAGTTTGAAGTATAAACTCCAGAGGACAATCCATATTTGTTATCATTCATCTTTTCTATAACTTCGTCTTCTTCATCAAATTTCATTACTGATAAAATTGGACCAAATAATTCATTTTCTGCAACAGGAAGGTTGTGATTTTTGCACTCTATTATTGTTGCAGGAAAGTAGTAACCTTTATTTGAAACAGAAGATCTTTTTCCACCACATCTAATTTTTCCACCTTGTTCAATAGTAGCTTTAATATTTTTTTCTATATTTTCTAATTGTTTAAAATTATTTAATGGACCCATTTGAGTATCATTTTCCATTGGACCACCTAATTTTATTTTTTCAGCTTTAGAAATTAATTTTTTTAGAAATTCATCGTAAATATTAGATTGTAAATAAAGCCTTGAACCTGCAATACAGCTTTGACCACTTGCTCCAAATATCCCTGCAGTTATTCCATTTAAAGCATTTTCTTGATCAGCATCATCAAATACCACAACTGGACTTTTGCCACCAAGTTCTAAACTTACTTGAGATAAATTTTCAGCAGAATTTTTAACAATATGTTTTGCAGTTTCAGGTCCACCTGTAAATGCAATTCTTTCTACAATATTATGAGTAGTTAAAGCTTTACCACAAGGTTCGCCTAAACCAGTTATTACATTAATAACTCCCTTTGGTACTCCAGCTTTATCAATTAATTTTGCAAACTCTAATAGAGTTACAGGAGCAAATTCAGATGCTTTAATTACAACAGTATTCCCCATTGCAAGAGCTGGTGCAAGTTTAACAGCTGTTAATAGCATTTGAGAATTCCAAGGGATAATTGCAGCCACAACACCTATAGGTATTCTTGTTGTGGTAACCTGCATATCTGGTTTGTCTATTGGAACAACAGTACCTTCTACTTTGTCAGCCAAACCTGCAAAATAATCATAATATTCTGCTATATAATTTGCCTGAGTTTTTGTTTCTCTATAAAGTTTACCAGTATCAATCGTTTCTATTTTTCCAAGATGCTCCGCATTAGCTCTAAGTTGATCAGCAATTAATTTTAAATATTTTGCTCTTTCTCTAGGATGAAGTGTAGACCAATTTTTTTCAAAAGCTTTTTGGGCTGATTGAACAGCTTTATCCACATCTTTTTCATTGGCCTCAGGAACAGTTGCCCAAACTTCATTATTTTCAGGATTTAATGTCTCAATCTTTTTTCCAGAAGATGAATCGACCCATTCACCATCAATATACATTTTAAAATCTTGAATTTTTGACATCTAATTATTAATAAAATTTTTAATATTCATATTAACATCATCTTCACATTCTATACTACAAAGATGTTTTCCATTTTGAATTTCAATATAAGTAGAATTAACAAGGTCTTTAACCAATTCTTTAGACATTGCTGGAGTAGATCCAAGATCATCTGAACCAGTCATTATCAAAGTTTTTCTGTCTATTTTTTTTATGGCTTCAAAATCATCATAATGATTAGCAAATAATTTATAAGCTTTGATAAAGTTTTTATGATCTATTGGTCCTTTATTTAAGATCTTCATAAATAAATCATAAGTTTCTGGATTATCTTCAAGATATTTGTCACTAAACCATCTTTTCAAAGCCTGTCTAGATATTGGTTTATTTAATTTTGCCTGGTTATATCTATCTAATACAAGGGATCTTTCCTCATCTGATCTTTTATAAGTTGTGCCAATTAATATAAGTTTTTCAACTTTTTTTTGAAAATGAGAGGAAAAATCCAAAGCAATTAAAGATCCTAAAGAAAAACCTATAAGATTTATTTTCTCAATTTCCAAATGATCTAAAAGTTCTAAAAGTTGATCTGAAAAATCTCTAAGACTAAGTTTACCTTTATCACATGGTGTTTTTCCATGGCCTAATAGATCATAGGTCAAGATTGAAAATTCATTCAAATAATCCACTTGTTTATTCCACATTTGATGATCAAGACCTACTCCATGGATAAATACAATAGGGATTGAGTCTTTTTTATTAAAAAAATAATAATTTTGATTTGGATCAAAATTTTGGGACATTAGACTATTTGGGATCTAATCCCATTTCTTTCATATCTTGATAACGGTCTCCAGTTCTAGCATGAGCTCTTCCACTTGAAGCACCACCAATTGCAATTACAATTTCGTCATCAAACGGAGCATCATGAATAGTAAATTCATGAGTTAAATAATAGGGTCTTAAACCAGAGTCTGTTTTATGCATCATAGGAATAGAAATCTTAGATCCTGCAGGTCCTCTTGTGTTTGTAAAACTTAAATAAGAAGTACCACCAACAGCATCTCTAAATTTATTACCAAATCTTAAAGTATGAATAAAAGCTGACGCATGTTCTATCTCACCATTCAATCCTACAGTTCCTGCTTTACCGTAAGCTAAAATTTTTTCTGGTGATCCAATTTCTTTTATTAATTCTGGAACTAAAATATCACCCAGTTTTGGAGCTAAATCTAGAATGATTGGTTTTAAGTCTTCTACAAATCCCTTACCTGTCCAAGGATTTTTGAACACAGCAGCTACAGAAACTAATAGGACTGGTTCTTTAGCTGTCTTACCACCTTCAATGAAAGTTTTATCAACAAATTTTGTAAACTTTCTAAGTTCTAAATCCATTAACTTGCTTTTTCTATATCAGAAGAATCTAAATTTATTTTTGGAATTACTTCATCATTAAATAATTTGATACTTCTCATACAAGCTTTATGATCTATACCAGGAAAGTTAGACCAAACTTGAAGATTCTGTAAATTCAATTCAGATTTTAATTCATTAATTTTATTTACAACATATTCAGGAGTTCCGAACAATAAATTTCTTTTGTGTAGAAAATCGTAGTTTAATAAATCTAATTTATGTTTTGTTTCAGGAAGTTCTTCACCAGGGTCCATATGATTTCCTAATCCCCTCCAATGACAAACCCATTTCATATAATCAATAATATGTCTTCCTGCCATTTTTTCTGCTTCTTCCATAGTTTCAGCAACAAACATATCTCTCACTAAAGATATACCTTCACCTAAAGGAACATCTCTGTTTTCAGCTTTAGATTTTGCATCTCTATATATTTCAAATCTTTTCTTAAGAGCTTTAACGGTTGGTATCCACATAATTGTGTTTAAACCATTTTGTGCAGCCCACTCAATTGATCTAGCGCCATCAACCACTTGCCATATAGGGGGGTGAGGTGATTGTTTAGGTTTTGGAACAATACTTATTTTTTTTATTTCATTTGTTTTTGTATCTAAAAATTTTTCACTTGGTGGACTCATATCATGTTGCCAAACAAAGTTTGGTGATGGATAAGTGTAAAATTCTCCTTTATGGCTAAAAAACTCTTCGGTCCAAGCTTTTTTCATAATTGTTAAAGACTCATCAAATAACCTGAAGTTTTTAGCTTGGTCTTTAAGATCTGCTTCTTTATTCATATTAATTGCTTCTCTTCCATAAATTCCTCTTCCAATACCAACATCGACTCTTCCTTCAGATAATTGATCAAGTAATGCAATATCTTCAGCCAGACGAATTGGGTTATGAAATGTAATTACATTACAAGCTTGGCCAATTCTAATTTGTTTTGTTCTAGCAGCAGCATCAACACCCATCATTAATGGATTTGTACAAGACTCCATTCCTTCATGATTAAAATGATGTTCGGTATACCAAATAGAATTCCAATTATTTTCATCACAATAAGTTGTAATCTCTTTTACCTCATCAAGCAGTTGATTATAGGGTTTATGATCCCAATTTGTAGTGTTGCAAAAATATCCAAATTTCATTCGAACCTCCTTAAATAATTAAATCTAAGACGATTGATCCCACTTTCGTATTTTGTAAATATCGACGAGTTATGTATCGCTCAAACAAGACTGTAATTTAACTAGACTATTTAATCAATATATATTTAATCAAGCTTTAAATGAAATTAACTAAGATAGAACCAAAATATCTAAAAAAACATAATCCGAGAGTAGGGTTAATTACATTGGCTAGCGATTTTAGAATCGAAAAAGATTTCAATAATGTAATTTATGGTAAGGATATAGATTTATACTGTAATAGAATTAAATCTTATAATCCTTTAACAAATGAAACATTAAAAAAAATGGCAAACGATATTCCAAAAGTTACCGAGAATATTTTGCCAAATCAACAATTGGATTGTGTTGCTTATGGATGTACCTCAGGAACAATTGCTGCAGGTTATCAATCAATTCATGATAAAGTAAATTTATCAAAACCAAATACCAAAGTTACAACTCCAATAACATCAGCAATAAATGCGTTGAAAATTTTAAAGATAAAAAGATTATCAATTTTTACTCCTTATACAGATGAGATAAATCAAACTGTAGTAAATTATTTTAAAAAAGAAAATATTGAAATAGATCAACTTTCTTATTTTGATATAGCTTCAGATTTAGATATCGGCAAAGTTGATCCAGAACATCTATTTGACACACTTAAAAAAATTGATTTAACTAAGAGCGATGCTTTATTTGTTTCTTGCACTGCGTTACCAGTGCTTTCAGTAATTAATGAATTAGAAAGCAAAATTAATAAAGTTGTTTTATCAAGCAATCAAACCTTAATTTGGGATACGTTTAAGGAGATTAATTATAATGATAAAGTTGAAGGTTTTGGTGAATTATTTAATAATTAACTTATGAATTTTACTAACAAAGAATACAAGTCTAGATTAAAAAAAGTTCAAGCTTCAATGCAAAAAAAGGGTATTGAACTTTTAATTTCACAAGATCCATCTAATATGAACTATTTAACAGGGTATGATGCTTGGTCATTTTATTATGCACAATGTGTAATAGTACATGTTAATGCAGATGAACCGATTTGTTTTGTAAGAAATCAAGATGCAGGTGGTGCGTATATTAAAACTTATCTTAAAGATGAAAATATAATTAAATATCATGAGAAATATATCCACACTTGGCCACTTCATCCATATGACGCTCTAGTAGACTTAATTAAAGAAAAAAAGTGGGATAAGCTTTCTATTGGACTAGAAATGGATAGCCATTATTTCACAGCTTATTGTTATGAAAAAATTAAGCAAGGTTTACCTAATGCGAAAGTTTTAGATTGTGAACGATTAGTTAATTGGGTTAGGGTTATAAAATCTGATGCAGAAATAAAATTTATGAAAGCTGCAGCTGAAATTTCTCAACTAGGAATGAAAAAAGCTTTTGAAGCTATTAGTCCTGGAGTAAGACAATGCGATGCAGTTTCAGAAATTTATACTACATTAATAAAAGGAACACCTGAGTTTGGAGGTGATTATTCGTCTATAGTTCCGATGATACCTACTGGAAAAGGCACATCTGCTTCACACTTAACGTGGTCAGAAGATAAATTTGTAGAGGGGGAAGCCACAATTATAGAATTATCAGGTGTTAATAAAAAATATCACTGCCCTATGGCTCGTACAGTTTTACTTGGTAAACCAGATCAAAAAAAAATTGATACTATGAAAAAAACTAATGAAGCACTTCAAGCAGGAATAGATCTAGTTAAAGCAGGAAATACTGCTGATGATGTTGCCCAAGCTTTTTGGAAAGTATTAGATAAGTATGGAATAGAAAAAACTTCAAGAACTGGATATTCAATTGGTATTGGATATCCCCCAGATTGGGGTGAACATACATTAAATATATCTAAAGGCGACATGACTGTGTTACAACCTAACGTTACTTTCCATATGATCGCTGTGATGCAGTTTGGAAATTGGGGAGTAGAAGCTTCAGAAGCAATAAGAGTTATTGATAAAGGGGCAGAATTATTTTGTAACTTTTCTAAAGAACTTCATATTAAAAGCTAGTTATTAGGGGTTGATATTTATACCTTTAAATGTTTTAAATTCATAAAATTATTTCAATGAATAAAGAATTCGTCAAATTTGATAAAGTAGATAAAAGTTATGACGGTAAAATACTGGTCGTAAAAGATCTTCAGTTAGATATTGAAGAAGGTGAATTTGTTACAATGTTAGGACCCTCTGGTTCAGGCAAAACCACTTGTTTAATGATGTTAGCAGGATTTGAAACACCAACTCATGGTGAAATTTATTTAGATGGAAGAGCAATATCAAGTATTCCACCTCATAAGAGAGGTATTGGAATGGTATTTCAAAACTATGCTTTGTTTCCACACATGACAGTTTATGAAAATTTAGCGTTTCCATTAAGAGTTAGAAAAATTCCAAAAGATGAAGCAGATAAAAAAATTGACAAAGCATTGTCAATGGTATCGCTGCAAGGTTTTGCTGACAGGATGCCAGGACAATTGTCGGGTGGACAACAACAAAGGGTAGCAGTTGCAAGATCTTTAGTGTTTGATCCTCAACTAGTTTTAATGGATGAACCTTTAGGGGCTTTAGATAAAAATTTAAGAGAAAGTATGCAATATGAGATTAAACATATTCATGAAAGTATTGGTGTAACAGTTGTTTATGTTACCCATGATCAAAGTGAAGCTTTAACAATGTCAAATAGAATCGCAGTTTTCAATGATGGAAAAGTTCAACAACTTTCAAGCCCTGATGAATTATACGAAAAGCCAGTTAACTCTTTTGTTGCAGAATTTATTGGAGAAAATAATACTTTTGCTGGAGAGGTTTCAGATATCTCAGGTGGGAAATGTAAAGTAAAGGTAGCTAACACAGAAATATTAGCAAACCCAATATCTGTAAAAGGAAAAGGTGAAAAAACAAAAATTTCTCTTAGACCTGAAAGGGCATTGATTAATCCAAGTGATAAAATGGACAATATCCACTCTGGAAAAATTGAAGAAGTAATATATCATGGAGACCACACAAGGGTTCGTATTAATCTTCTAGGCAACGATCAATTTATTTTAAAAGTTCCGAACAGTTCAGCTAATATGGATATCAAACTTGGTAAAGATATTAAAATTGGATGGAACAGCGACGATGCAAGGGCATTAGACCCAAAATAAACATCCTTAAATCTTTGTATAATATAGTCAAATGGGCTGTTGACTCTCTTAATCGATCTTGTTGTAATCACTTTTTTAAAAAAACGTTTAAACGGAGGAAAAATGAAAACAATTAGTAAATTATTACTAGCCATTTCTTTTGCTATCTCTGTAACTACTTCAGCATTTGCAGTAACTGCAGTGTCTTGGGGTGGAGCTTACACAGAGTCACAAAAGTTAGGTTATGGTGATCCTACTGCTAAAAAACTTGGTATAGAAATTAACTGGGTTGACTATTCAGGTGGATTATCTGAGATCAAAGCACAAAAAGAAGCTGGCGCAATTACGTGGGATATTATTGACGTATTTGCAATGGATACTATTAATGGATGTGACGAAGGATTATTTGTTGAATTCGATTTTGACAAAGACTTCCCACCTGCACCAGATGGAACTCCTGCAAGTAAAGATTTCTTTACTTCAATGCCAAGTAAATGTGCTGTAGGAAATATTTTATATTCTTGGAACTATGCTTATAACAAAAACAATGTTAAAGGCACTCCAAAGACTATCAAAGATTTCTTTAACACTAAAAAATTCCCTGGAAAAAGAGCTATCTACAAAAGCGCTTTAACGAACTTAGAGATCGCTTTAGCTGCAGATGGTATTAAACCAGGAAAAGGTGGAGCAAAAATCTACAAAGCTTTAGAAACAGAAAAAGGTGTTGAAAGAGCTATGAATAAGATCAAAGAATTATGTACAGATCCAAAAGGTGGATGTGTATTTTGGTCTGCAGGTGCTCAACCGCCAGAACTATTAGTTTCAGGTGAAGTTGTAATGGCTACAGGTTGGAATGGTAGATTCTTCAATGCAGAAGTTGGAGAAGGTGCACCAATCGTACAAGTATGGGATGGACAAGGTCTTGACTACGAGTATTTCGTACAAGTTAAGGGTGGACCAAACGATGCTAATGGTAAAGCTAAAAAAGCTTTAGCTATGATGACTAGTACAGAAATGTTAGCTGGTAGTGCAAAATACATTGCATATGCTCCTTGGAGAAAATCTTCTATAGCGATTATGGAAGCAGGAGAGCCTTGGTATAAAGATGGTAAAACTAATATGGTACCACAAATGCCAACAGCACCACAAAACACTAAAAACTATTTCTTAGTTGACCCTATCTTCTGGGCTGACAATGGAACAGAGCTTGGTGAGAAGTGGGAAGCTATGAAAGCTGGTCTATAATTTAAGTTTAATTAAGCTTAATTATATATTATAATTTAAGGGCGGTTATTTGATAACCGCCCTTTTTATTTATGAGCTCAGAAACAAATCAAATTTTAACAACAGATGGAATTCCTTTAGAGGTAAGTCTAAAGAAAGCTGAAAGAAGAAATAAAATAAAAGCTTTCTTGCTTGTTGCTCCATTATTATTATTTTTAATTATTACTTATGTATTTCCTATTGGAGATATGCTTATGCGAAGTGTCGATGATAAAATGGTAACAGAAATGCTTCCAAAAACTTTTAAAGCAATGGAGAAATGGGATGGAAAAGAGTTACCAGAGGAAGAAGTTTTTGCTGCATTTCATGAAGATTTTATAAAATTAGTAAAAGAAAAACGAGAGGGTAAATTATCAACTCAGTTAAATTATACGAAGAATGGTTTCAAGAGTATTATCAAAAAATTAAGAAGGAAATCAAAATCTTTTGAAGAAGGAAATTATAAAGAACAGATAATGGCAGTTCATAAGAGATGGGCTGACGTCGAGTATTGGAAAGCAATCAAACGAAGAGCTCCAGCAATTACTGGTCAGAAATACCTAAAAGGTATGGATATGTATAAGAATGAAAGTGGAGAAATAGTAAGTGTTGAGGAGGATAGAAGAATTCATAGAATTTTATGGCTTAGAACTTTAGAGATTGCTTTTTTTGTAACACTATTTTGTTTTTTGATGGCCTATCCAATAGCTCATTTGTTAGCTACTTTACCGATGAAGTATAGTAACTTATTAATGATCTGTGTGCTGCTTCCGTTTTGGACATCATTACTTGTAAGAACTGCTAGTTGGATGATCTTGTTGCAACAACAAGGAGTCGTAAATGATTTCTTTGTTTGGATTGGTTTGGTTGCGGATAATGCAAGACCAGAGATGATGTATAATAAAACTGGGACATACGTAGCAATGACACAAATTTTGCTACCTTTTATGGTTCTACCCCTTTATAGTGTCATGAAAACTATTTCACCAAGTTTAATGAGGGCCGGTAAATCATTGGGTGGAACACCAATAGTTGCTTTCTGGAAAGTTTATTTTCCATTAACTATCCCAGGTATTGGAGCTGGTTGTTTGTTGTGCTTTATATTAGCAATCGGTTATTACATTACACCCGCCTTAGTAGGAGGAGCTTCAGGCACACTTATTAGTAACCAAATAGCTTTTCATATGAAAAGTACACTAGATTGGAGTTTTGCATCTGCAATGGGTTTAATGTTACTTGCTGGAGTTTTGGCGATTTACTGGGTGTATAACAAGTTAGTTGGAATAGATAATATTAAATTAGGATAAATAGAATGGCTTTACCTAAACATACAGAATTACATTACAGAATTTGGCACTATTTTTATTTATTTATTTGTGGATCAGTTTTCTTTTTTTTAATTGCACCTTTATTTGTAATTTTTCCATTATCTTTTAATGCAGAAGAATTTTTAAGTTTCTCAGATGGTATGAAAAGTCTTGATCCAGATGCTTTCTCATTAAGATGGTATAAGGATATGATCTATGGGACTAAAAACCCTTGGGGCTTAGCTGCTAAAAATAGTTTTATAATTGCAATATTTGCAACGATTGGCTCAGTTCTTCTTGGAACAGTTGCAGCACTAGGATTGAGTAGCAGACACATGCCTTACAAAGGTATTATCATGGCTATATTAATTTCACCCATGATTGTTCCTTTAATTATCTCAGGTGTAGCAATATTTTTTTTCATGGCTAAATCTGGTTTAGCAGCTACTCATACAGGAATAGTTCTTGCACATATTATTTTAGGAACTCCATTTGTAGTTATTACAGTTACAGCTACTCTATCAGGATTTGATCATAGCGTAACAAGAGCAGCAGCTAGTCTTGGAAGCAATCCAGTAAATACTTTTATGAAAATTACCTTGCCTTTAATCTTACCTGGTGTGATATCAGGAGGTTTATTTGCATTTGTAACATCATTTGATGAAGTTGTAGTTGTTTTATTCTTGGCTGGACTTGAAAACACAACGATTCCAATTCAGATGTGGACAGGTTTAAGAGAACAGTTAAGTCCAACTATTCTTGCAGTTGCAACCTGTCTAATTATTTTATCAACATTAATTTTAGTTACCGCTGAACTCTTAAGAAGAAGATCTGAGAGACTTAGAGGTATAAATCGTTAGTAAAGATCATTACATGAAGATCAAGAACGTAGTTGTGATCGGCTCAGGAACAATGGGAAGTGGTATTGCTGCCCACTTATGTAATGCAAATGTACCTGTAACTTTACTTGACTTAAAAACAGAGATTAGTGAAAGGGCAAGAGAGAAAATCCATAAGTCTAGACCTCCATTATTAATTGATAAATCAAAAATTAATAATATTAAGGTTGGAAATATTTCAGATAATTTTGATGTAATTAAAAATGCTGACTGGATTGTTGAAGCAGTAGTTGAAAGAATAGATATTAAACACCAAATTTATGAAAAAATATTCAAAGCAAGAAAAGATGGTGCATTAGTTTCATCAAATACATCTTCAATACCAATTAAAGTTTTATCTGAACATTTGACAGATGTAGAAAAAAAAGATTTCTGTATCACACACTTTTTTAATCCTGTTAGATATATGGGTTTGTTAGAAATTGTTAAAAATGAAAATAATGATTTAAAAAAGATTAATCAGTTAAAAGAGTTTTGTGAAATTGAATTAGGTAAGGGTGCAATAGTTTGTAACGATACCCCAGGCTTTTTAGGAAACAGAGTTGGTGTTTATGCAATGCAAGTTGCAATGACTGAAGCTTTTAAAATGAAACTTTCTGTTGAAGAAGCAGATGCAATATTTGGTAGACCAATGGGTATTCCAAAAACAGGTGTTTTTGGATTGTATGATTTAATAGGTATTGACCTAATGGCCGATGTATTGAAAAGCTTTATAAAAGAATTACCAGAGACAGATGAGTTTCATGAAATCGCAAAAGAAATTCCATTAGTAAAAAAGTTAATTGAGACAGGTTACACTGGAAGAAAAGGTAAAGGTGGTTTTTATAGAATGAACAAAACAGGGGCCACAAAAATTATGGAAGCTATCAATCTTGAATCTGGAGATTATTTTCCTAGCAAAAAGATTGATGTTAAATCAGATAAAGTAGATCTACAGGCACTAATTAATCGAAAAGATAAATATGGCGAATATGCCTGGTCAGTATTGTCTAAAATCATCAAATATGCTTCCTCTTTAGTTCCTAGTATTACAAAAGAGTTTAATGATATTGATGAAGCAATGCGACTAGGTTTTAACTGGGCCAAAGGCCCTTTTGAGATGCTTGAAGAAATTGGTGTGAAAAATTTCTTTAATAGAGTCGATGATTTTGCAGGTAATAGTTTTTTAGAAAACCTATCAAAAACTAAAAATGAAGATTTTTATGGTGAAAGACAAAAATATACGAACATAGAAACTTTAGGGAAAGTTAAAAAAACAGCATCAAGTTTAGATGGAAATGATTCTGCAAAAATTTATAGATTTAATGATTATAACATTGTTGAATTTACTACTAAGGCTAATGCTTTAGATTATGATTCAATGGATGCTTTAAAAAAAGCGACTGATAAACCTTTAATAATTATAAATGAAAGCATGCAATTTTCTGCAGGTGTAAACCTAACTTACACAATGCAATTTGCAGACAAAAAGGATTTTAAATCGATTGAAAAGTTTATCAAATATTTTCAAGAAACATGCAAGCATTTGAAATATTCAAAATATCCAGTTGTTTCAGCCCCATCAGGATTAACGTTAGGAGGTGGATTTGAAGTAATGGTACAAAGTAACTTCGTTGCTTCTCATACAAATATTGTTATTGGATTAGTTGAAACTATTGTTGGTTTAATTCCAGCAGGAGGTGGATGTAAAGAAATGCTAGCAAGATGGCTTGATACTGAAGAAGCAAAAAAAGATCCCAATTATGCACCTTTAAAGGTTTTTGATATTATTGGATATGGGAAGACAGCTACTTCACCTATTGAAGCAGAACCTATGAAATATTTAAGACCCAGTGATAAAAAAATAATGAATAGAAATAGTTTATTAGAAGTTTCTAAAAAAATTCTTAAAGATAATGAAGATTTTAAATCACCAAGTGAGCTTGAATTTAAGCTTCCAGGAAAAGCTGTTAGAGGAGAAATGGATAAAATTCTAGATAAACTTTACAATGATAAAGTTATTTTAGATCATGGAGTTGAGGTTGCAAAAGAACTGGCTCATGTATTAAGCGGAGGTGATACTACAATAGATAAAACTCTATCAGAAGATGATTTATTCAAATTAGAACTTGATGCTTTTATGAGATTAATTGAAACTCAAAAAACTCAAGATAGAATTAAACATACCTTAGCAACAGGCAAGCCTTTAGTTAATTAACATTCTAAGAGTATTTATAAAATCAGGTCTTAAAACATATTGAGATTTATCAAGATATTTGATTTTTTTTAAAGCTTCTAATCCGTAAATTACTTTTCCAATTGGAGTATATTCAGTTTCATATAATGGTTCGTCTTTTAATACTATAAAGAACTGGCTGTCTTCAGTATTATACTTTTGTGTCCTAGATAAAGCGACACTCCCTTTTTCAAAATTAAATGGATTGTCCACCTCAGAGTCAATAGTGCCTAACCCTGATTTACCTGTTCCAATTTTTCCATAATCAATGTTTCCTCTTTTTCCAAATTCTAAATCTCCAGCTTGTACAAGAGTATCTTTAATTACTCTATGAAAAGCAACGTTATCGTATGCTTCAGAGTTAACCAGGGTTACAAATCTTTTTACTCCATTTGGAGAAATATTTGGATAAAGTTCAATTATAACATTTCCACAAGGCACGTTAAGCACTGCTATGTTTTTAGGATTATTGAATTTAATTTTCTTAGGATCATAATTTTTAACAAATAAACATTTATCTTTTATTAATAGAAAAGAACCAACAGAAAATAAAGCTAATATAATAATAAAAAAAAAAATTATCTTTTCAGATCTAGAAGCTTTAATTTTTCTAATCATAGAATAAAATTTTGATCAATTTTCAATAAGTTTGTTTTTATAAATTCTATTTTTTGTTCTAAAATTCGGTCAATGTTTTTCAGATCTGATCCAATCATTAAATGAGAGAATACTTCAGCCATATCTTCAGAGGCAGTTGACTGTGAATATTCAGTAAAAAAACCATTTGTATTAGAGTAAGTTTCCAGTCCTAATTTATTTGTACAAGTAGAACACTCGGCATATTTAAACTCTTTGACATTAAAATTAGTCCATATTTTTTCATCAAATATTTCTTTGTAACTGTCATTTATGACATGAAATACTTCATGATGAATTACTCTTTCAAAATAACTTTCATTAAATTTAATGTCTAATATTAAAGTTTTCATTATACTGTCTGGTATTCCTGCTGTATTAATTTTTGAAATAGATAAATCTTCACAAAGGACAATATATTTCAAATTTATTTTTTTTAAAAATTTTTGATCATATCTATCTAAATTTTCTTTAATTATCTTATATTTTTTATCTAAGACTTTTTTTTTTGAATTATAGCAATTGATATTATTATCAACACCAATTGTGAATGGTTGTTTAGCGTATAAGTATCTAAGTTTGTTTGAACTGTTTATCTCATAAATTTCAAGGTTTGGAATCTTAATAAGATTATAAATCGTATTGGCTTGTGATTGAGTAAAAATAAATAAAGATAATATAATTATTCTAATTAAGGTCATAAATTTACATATAGAAGATATTCCAATTTAAAAGAATGTGATACAATTTTACTGTGAAAAAAAAAAGAAATAAAGATCCAATCCAGCCAGTAAGTGGAACCAAAGTGCCACGGTTTGCTGGTCCTTCAACATTTGCAAGATTACCCGAGTTGAGAGATGTTGAAAGTTGTGATGTTGCTATTGTTGGAATTCCATTTGATGCTGGTACAAGTTATAGACCAGGTGCAAGATTTGGACCACAAAGTATTAGACAAGCTTCAAGACACTTAAGAACAAATTATCATCCAAGTTATGACGTAGAACCTTTTAAAATTCAGCAAGTTGCTGATGCCGGTGATATCAGCTGTAATCCATTCAGTATTGATGAATCGATAAAACAAATTGAAGCTGGGGCAACAGATTTGTTGAATAAAGTTGGCGGTATAATTAGCTTAGGTGGAGATCATACCATTGCAGTACCTTTATTAAGGGCAATTAATAAAAAATGTAATGGGCCAGTTGCTCTAGTGCATTTTGATGCACATTTAGATACTTGGGACACTTATTTTGGTGCTCCATATACGCATGGAACTCCTTTTAGAAGAGCGAGAGAAGAGGGCTTATTTTTAGATGACGCATCAATGCATGTAGGTATTAGAGGTCCACTCTATAGTAGAGATGACATTAAAAATGATGAAAGCTTTGGATTTAAGATAATTCATTGTGATGAATTTCAAACAGAAGGAACTGATAAAATAGCAGAGAGAATTAAAAAAAGAGTAGGTGACAATCCTTTATATTTATCAATTGATATTGACGTATTAGACCCAGCTTTTGCACCAGGTACAGGTACACCAGAAATTGCTGGTATGACTACAAGAGAGATGGTTAATGTTTTAAGAGGACTATCAGGTTTAAATCTTGTTTCTGCTGATGTGGTTGAAGTTTCACCTGCTTACGATCATGCTGAAGTTACTTCCTTAGCTGCAGCAACAATCGTTTATGAATTAACAAATTTATTTGCAAAATCATAAATAAAGGATAGTTTCTCAAAATGCTGGATAGGAAAAAATTTTATATCAATGGTGAATGGGCTTCTCCCAAAAAACCTAATGACCTAAAAGTAATTGATCCATCAACCGAAGAAGAGTGCGCTGTAATATCTATAGGAGGTGAAGAAGATGTCAATTATGCGGTAAATTCTGCTACTAAAGCTTTTGAGACATGGGCTTTTTCATCCAAAGAAGAAAGATTAGAATATTTAGAAGCTCTTTATGCTGTTTATAAAAAAAGATGGTCTGATATGGCTCAAGCGATATCTCTTGAGATGGGTGCTCCTATTGATTTTTCTACACAATTACAGGCAGGTACTGGGGCAAGTCATATCAAAACATTTATAAAAGTTTTAAAAGAATATAGTTTTGAAGAAAATCTTGGAGATCATGCTCCTAACTGTAAAATTTTACGTGAACCGAAAGGGGTTTGTGCATTAATTACTCCTTGGAATTGGCCAATGAACCAAACTTGTTTAAAAGTAATACCAGCAATTGCAGCGGGCTGTACAATGGTCTTGAAACCCTCAGAAATATCACCTTTATCATCAATGATACTAGCTGAAATGATGAATGAAATAAAATTACCAAAAGGGGTATTTAATTTAGTTAATGGAGATGGTGTAATTACAGGAAATGCCTTAACAAGTCACCCAGATGTAAATATGATTTCATTTACAGGGTCTACGAGAGCAGGTGCTTTGATTTCAGAAAATGCAGCAAAAGATTTTAAAAGAGTGAGTCTTGAACTTGGTGGTAAAGGAGCAAATATTATATTTAAAGATGCTGATGCCGAAGCAGTTGAAAGAGGAGCTTTAAGATGTTTTCGAAATACAGGCCAATCTTGTAATGCCCCAACAAGAATGTTGGTTGAAAAATCAATATATAATGAAGCTGTTGAAAGAGTTAAAAATTTTGCTAATTCAATGAAAGTTGATATTGCAACAAAATCTGGAGACCATATTGGCCCTGTTGTATCCAAAACTCAATTTGATAAAATTCAAACTTTAATCCAAGTTGGAATTGATGAAGGTGCAAAATTAGTTGCTGGAGGAACTGGAAAACCAAATGGTTTAGATAAAGGATATTTTGTAAAACCTACAGCTTTTGCTGATGTAAACAATCAAATGCAAATTGCTAGAACTGAAATTTTTGGACCAGTTTTGTCCATAATACCTTTTGAGACAGAAGAGGAGGCTATATCAATTGCGAATGATACTCCTTATGGACTTTTGAATTTTATTCAAACACAAGATTATATAAAAGCAAATCGTGTAGCAAAAAAATTAAGATCAGGAATGGTTGATATTAATGGTGCTGGCCCTGCTCCAGACGCTCCTTTTGGAGGCTACAAACATTCTGGAATTGGTAGGGAAGCTGGAAAATTTGGTTTAGAAGAATATTTAGAAATTAAATCAGTAAGTGGTTGGAATAATTAATTTATAGTAGAATCGTTTCTAATTCCATCAAGCAAGTCTAGGCACTTTTTCAGTTCATCTAAAACTATAAATTCATCAATTTTATGAGCCTGTTCAATGGATCCGGGACCACATACAACAGTGCTTATTCCGATTTCTTGGAACAAGCCTGCTTCTGTTCCAAATGAAACAACTTGTCTAGAATTATCTCCTGTTAAGCTTGAAATTAATTCACAAGCATCTGACTTGTCTTGTCTATCAAAACCAACTATCTCACCAATTATATCTTTTTCAATTGACGAGTTTGGAAAAATTTTTTTCATCTCAGGTAATAATTCTTCTTTTGCAAATTTATCTATTTCTTTATTTAAAAACACAGCATCTTCTTTAACAACTGGTCTTGTTTCCCAATTAACGTGACACTTATCGGCAATCACATTATGAGCAATACCTCCAAAAACTCCACCTATAGAAAGAGTTGAATGTGGCGGATTGAATATAGAGTCTTTTGGAGCTCTATCTTTAAGTTTTTCTCTTAATTCAATTAATTTATTAACATATCTTGAAGCATATTCAACAGCACTGACTCCTTTATGTGGTGCTGAACTATGACCAGCTAAGCCTTTAAAATAAGTTGTGTATTCATAACACCCTTTATGAGCATCAATAATTTTCATATTTGTTGGTTCACCTATAATACAAATGCCATCTTTAATTCCCTTTTTTTTTAATTCTTCAATTAAAATTGGTGCACCTTGACAAGCTGTCTCCTCATCAAAAGTAAAAGAGAAATGTATATCTCTATCTAATTTTGATTTAGAGAAAATTGGAGCGTATGCTAAAGAGCAAGCAATAAATCCTTTCATATCGCATGACCCTCTTCCAAATAATTTGTCATCTTTGATTGTTGCTGTAAAAGGATCTGTACTCCAACCTTTAGATACTGGCACAACATCAGTATGACCAGACAATATTATAGGTTTTTTATTAGTTGAATTTTTTGCTTTAATAGTAGCAAATAAATTTACTCTCTTTTTTTCTTCATCAAATGTCTTAAATGATGTTGCACCTAATTTATGTAAATATTCTTCACAATAATTTATAAGCGCACTATTATCTTCACCAGAAATTGTTTTGAAACTTATTAAATCAGTTAATATCTTTATTGAATTATTATACAATTCATTCAAATTAATTTCTGTACTCATATGTTATAAATATTATATATACTGAGTTTATGAAAGAACAAATAACCTACGATATTTTTGAAAAAGTAGATATCAGAGTCGGGACAGTCATATCTGTAAAAAAAAATGAAAAAAGCGAGAAAACCATCACTAGTTGTTGAGGTTGATTTTGGAGAAGAAATTGGCATTAAACAATCTTCTGCTCAAATTACTCATTATTATAATGAAGAGAGTTTAAAAGGAAAACAGATTATAGGAGTCTGCAACTTTGCTGAAAAAAATATTGCAGGTGTAGTTTCACAAGTCTTAATTTTAGGCTCAATCGATAAAGAAGGTAAAGTAATTTTAGTTCATCCATCCCAAAAATCCAAAAATGGTTTACCAATAGCATAAATATGCATCCTGAAATATTTTCGATAGCATTATTTTGGTTTGTTACAGCCTATACACCAGGACCAAATAATGTTGTTGCGTCTTACTCTGGTTTTAATTTTGGAATTACAAAAACTATACCTCATATCTTAGGAGTAACTTTTGGTTTTACTTCATTAGTATTATTTTTATCAATAGGCCTAATCAACGTTTTTAAATTGTTTCCAATTATTCAAGTTGTGATGAAATATCTTGGTACTTTATTTTTAATTTATTTAGCTTACAAAATTGCATTTTCAAGAACTTCAAATGAAACAAAAAAAGAAAATCCTGTAAAATTTATTGAAACTTTTTTATTTCAATATTTAAACCCAAAAGGAGTGACTGTAGCAATAATTGTTGTGTCAACTTATGTAGAGCTTGGAGAAAATTATATGAATTATGCGACTCAAATAGTTGCTCTTGCTTTCTTATTTTCTATAACAAGCATCACTTTATGGACATTTGTTGGTAAATTCTTAAGGAAATTTGCGACAAATGATAAATTTATTAAGTACTTTAATTATGTTATGTCAGGTCTTCTTCTTTTGAGCATAATTACATTTTATATATAAACTATGAAACCAGGGACAAAAAATTCTTATAATTCTTTAACAGATATTAAAATAGATAATAAAAATTTCAAAATTTATTCTTTAACCAAAGCTGAAGATAACGGATTAAAAGGTATCTCAAAATTACCGAAATCATTAAAAGTTCTTCTTGAAAATCTCCTTAGATATGAAGATGATTTGTCGGTTACTAAAAATCAAATTGAAGCAATAAAAGATTGGTTAAAAAATAAAAAATCTAAAACAGAGATAGCTTACAGGCCAGCCAGAGTTTTATTACAAGACTATACAGGAATACCTGCTGTTGCTGATTTAGCTGCAATGCGAGAAGCCGTTAAAGAAAAAAATAAAGATCCAAATACAATCAACCCTCTCTCAGCTGTTGACCTTGTTATTGATCATTCAGTACAAGTAGACCAATCAGCGAAGCCAGATTCATTTGATAAAAATGTTGAAATTGAATTCACTAGAAATAGTGAAAGATATTCTTTTTTAAAGTGGGGACAGCAAGCTTTCAATAATTTTAGAATTGTACCTCCAGGTACAGGAATATGCCATCAAGTAAATTTAGAATATTTGTCTAAAGTTGTATGGAGTGAAGAATTTAAAAATGAAAAATATCTTTTTCCAGATACTCTAGTTGGAACAGACAGTCACACAACTATGGTGAATGGTTTATCAGTTTTAGGATGGGGAGTCGGAGGTATAGAGGCTGAAGCAGGTATGTTAGGTCAACCAATTTCAATGTTAATTCCTGAAGTTATTGGTTTTGAAGTAAAAAATAAAATGCCAGAGGGAACTACAGCAACTGATTTAGTTTTAACAGTTGTTAAGATGTTGAGAGACAAAGGAGTTGTGGGAAAGTTTGTTGAATTTTATGGTGAAGGATTAAAGAATCTGACGTTAGCTGATCGTGCTACTATAGCAAATATGGCTCCAGAGTATGGTGCTACTTGTGGTTTTTTTCCAATAGATGATGAGACTTTAAAATATTTAAAGTTTTCAGGAAGAGATAATTTAACAGTAAAAATTGTTGAAGAGTATGCAAAAACTCAAGGCTTATGGGCAAGCAACGATATAGAATTTACAGATACTTTAACTTTAGACATGTCAACAATTGTTCCAACAATTTCAGGCCCTAAAAGACCTCAAGATAAAGTATTACTTACTGACGCATCAGATAATTTTAGAAAAAGTTTTGCAGAGTTGACAAAAAAAAAAGATTTTTCAATTTCTAAAGTTCCTGATACAGATTATGAAATAAAAGATGGTTCTATTTTAATCGCGGCTATAACCTCTTGTACAAATACCTCTAATCCAAATGTACTCATAGGTGCGGGATTACTCGCAAAAAAAGCTGTAGAATTAGGCCTTGAAGTTAAACCATGGGTTAAAACTTCGTTAGCACCAGGATCACAAGTAGTAACTGACTATTTAAAAAAAGCGGGATTAAATACCTATTTAGACAAGCTTGGATTTAATCTCGTAGGTTATGGTTGCACAACATGCATTGGAAATTCTGGTCCATTAGCTGATAATATTGTAAAGGCCATTCAACAAAAAAATATTTATGCAGTTTCAGTTTTATCTGGAAACAGAAACTTTGAAGGAAGAATTTCACCACATATCAAAGCAAATTATTTAGCGTCACCACCTTTAGTCGTTGCTTATGCATTAGCAGGACACATGGGCTTTGATTTATACAAAGACTCTTTAGGAAAAGATAAAAATGGTAATAAAATTTATATGAAAGATATTTGGCCAACTAATAATGAAATTGAAGAAACTTTAAAAACATCATTAAATGCAGAAATGTTTGTCAAAAGGTATTCAAATGTTTCAGAGGGACCAAAACAATGGCAACAAATTGAAACTAAAAAAAGTAGTATTTACAATTGGGAAGATAACTCAACCTACGTGAAAAAACCTCCCTTTTTTGATAATCTATCTGATGAGCCTGAAGGCTTTAAACAAATCAAAGATGCAAGACCATTATTAATTTTAGGAGATATGGTTACCACAGACCATATTTCTCCTGCGGGAAATATCCAACAGGAGAGTCCTACAGGTGAATACTTTATGAAACATCAGATTTTACCTAAAGATTACAACTCGTATGGTTCAAGAAGAGGAAATCATGAAGTAATGATGAGAGGTACGTTTGCAAACATAAGAATTAGAAACGAAATAGCTCCAGGAACAGAAGGGGGATTTACTAAATTATATCCAGAAGACAAAATTATGCCAATATATGATGCGGTAGTTGAATATAAAAAAAGAGGTACCGATTTAGTAGTTATTGGTGGCAAAGAATACGGAACAGGATCGTCAAGAGATTGGGCAGCCAAAGGAACAAAGCTATTAGGTGTGAAAGCTGTGATAGCTGAAAGTTTTGAAAGAATTCATAGATCAAATTTAATTGGGATGGGAATTTTACCTTTACAATTTATAAATGATATCAATAGAACAAATTTAAATTTAATTGGTTCAGAGTTAATAAGTGTGAATGAAATTGAAAAAGGAATTAAACCTTCAGACAAAGTTGAGTTAGAAATAAAATATGCCTCTGGAGAGATTAAAAAAATAGAAACATTATGTAGGATAGATACTAAAAATGAATTAGAATATTACAAAAATGGAGGAATACTCCAATACGTTTTGAGGAATATGATTTAATTATGGATGAAGAAATAGCAATTATTGACTCAAATACACGAACTGAAAAAATTAGAAATTTCTTTAAAAATCATTTAAAAAAAATAGTTGTATTTTTTATAGGACTAATTTCTATTTTAGTAAGTCTCTTTGTTATTAATGAATTTAAAGATAAAACAAAAATTAAAATTTCAAACTTATATAATTCAACGATAATTGATTATTCTCAAAATACAAAAAAATAAAACCAAAGAAAATTTATTAAATATTATTGAGGAAAAAGACCCCACTTATTCACCGTTATCATTATACTTTATAATTGATAACGAATTAATTACAGATAAAGAAGCCATAAATAGTTTATTTGATTTTATAATTAATAAAATTTCATTAGAAAAAGAAATTAAAAATTTAATAATTTATAAAAAAGCTTTATATAATGCAGATTTTATAAATGAGAATGAATTATTAAATATTCTTAATCCAATAATAAATTCTAATAGTATTTGGAAATCTCAAGCATTATATTTAGTTGCTGAATATTTTTTTTCAAAAAATGAAAAACGAAAATCAAAAGAATTTTATAATCAAATAATTAATTTAGAAAACGCAAATTCAGATATTAAATTAGAAGCTCAAAAAAGATTGAATAGAGATCTAAGTGAGTAAATTAAATTTTTTAGTTATAACTTTAATTTTATTTTCGAGCTGTTCATTCAATAAGAATTCCAAATTTTGGACATCATCGCAAAAAATTAATGAGGAAAAGAATACTAATTTTAAAGAAATTTTTCCTAAAGAAGAAGCTTTAAAAAAAGAATTTAACTCTAATTTAAAAATTAAATTAACTACAAAACCTGTAAATAAAACATATTCGAACAATTATCTAAATAATAATGGTAGATTGAATTTTGATGGTAATTTAAAAAAATCTTCACGATATAAATTTTCGAAAATAGATAATTTTAGTCATTATCAACCAGAGATCTCTTTTTTTAAAAATAATGTTATTTTTTTTGATAATAAAGGTTCAATTTTACAATTTAATGATCAGTCTAAATTGATTTGGAAAAATAACTATTATTCTAAATCTCAAAAGAAGTTAAGGCCAATTTTACAATTTGCGAATAATGAGAAATATTTAATTGTTGCAGATAATATTGCCAAATACTATTTGTTAGATATCCAAAATGGAAAGTTAATATGGTCTAAAAAGAATCTAGCTCCATTTAACTCTCAAATTAAAATTTATAAAGATAAATTCTTTGTTATAGATTTAACAAATACACTTAGATGTTTTTCTATAAAAGATGGTAGTGAGTTATGGAGTCTTAAAACAGAAAATTCACTAATAAGAACTCAAAAAAAACTTTCCATGGTTATTGTAGGTAAAAAAATTTATTTTAATAATTCGATTGGTGATATAAGTGCAGTTGATATTGCCAAAGGTGAATTACTATGGCAGTTACCTACTCAGAGTAGTTTGGTTTATGAGTCAGCTTTTTCTTTAAAAACTTCAGATATAATTTCAGATAAAAGATCTTTATTTTTTTCAAATAATAAAAATCAATTTTTTTCAGTCGATATAAATACAGGTAGTTTTAATTGGGAAAATAAGATTAATTCAGACCTTAGATCGACAATAATAGATGATATAATAATTTCTATTTCATTAGAGGGGTATTTAATTATAACAGATAAAAGATCAGGAAATATAATTAGAGTTACAGATATATTTCAAAATTTTAAAATTAAGAAAAGATCAAAAATCAAGCCTACTGGTTTTATTGTTGGTTTAAATAAAATTTATCTTTCAACATCTAATGGAAGATTGCTAGTTATTGATATTATTACTGGTAAAACCATATCGGTCCTAAAAATTGATAGTGAAAAAATTTCAAAACCTTTCGTTCTAAACAAAAATTTATTTTTGATTAAAGACAATTCTATTATTAAATTAAATTAATGTTTCTCAAGTTTTTGGAAAAACTCGGCCGTAAAAAAGTAGTTTTAGATAGGGGCCCATCGCATCCTAGATATGATCTAGCTAAACCTTGGATGAACAGATACTATGTTTTGTTTAGAAATAGACCAAGATGGTTTCCATTTAATATCTTAATTCATGAAATGTTAGCTGATGATCATGGAGATGGAGTGCACAATCATTTGTGCCCATATATGACGATAATTCTTCGAGGAGGTTATTGGGAAACAAGGAAGAGTGGTAAATTTTGGAGAAAACCAGGATATATAGGGTTTCGCTCAGCAAATGCTTATCATAGAGTAGATTTAAATAAAGGCACTAAGCCAATTACAATTTTTATTCCTGGACCCTTTGGGTTAAGAAAAGGACCTAGATCAGAATATGGAATAGACTTTAAAACAAAAAAATGAATTTAAAGAAATTATTTTTAGATTACTGTGAAATTAAAGAATATGAAATTAATCAAAATCAACTAAATATAATTAATAATCTTAAAGATTATTATATAAATAATTTTAATCAAACAATATTAAATAAAATTTTCAAAAAAAAAAATAATAAATTAGGTTTTTATTTAGTTGGTGATGTTGGTGTTGGAAAGACAATGATTTTAAACTTTTTCTTTGAAAATCTTAAAGAAAAAAAATTGAGACTACATTTTAATGAGTTTATGATTAAATTTCATGACTTTATTTTTAAAAATAAAAATAAAGAAAATGGAATTGAATTATTTATTAAGCAATTGAATGAAAAAGCTCAAATAATCTATTTTGATGAATTTCAGGTAACAAATATTGTTGATGCAATGATTTTAGGTAAATTATTTGAAAAAATATTTGAAAAAAAAATTAAAGTCATTTTTTCTTCGAATATAGAAATTAATAATCTTTATAAAGATGGTTTACAAAGAGATCAGTTTATTCCATTTATAAAAGTTTTAGAAAACAATTGTCATCAAAAAAAATTATCAATTGATGAAGACTATCGAACTAGTAAAAATATTAACTTAGAAAGATATTTGACACCTATTAATAAATCAACAAAGTTTATATTTAATAAATTTTTTAGAAAGATTACTAAAAATAGAGATAAAACAACAAAAATTTTAAAAGTAAAAGGACGTAAAATTGAAATAATAAATTTTTACGAAAAGGTTGCTAGATTTGATTTTAATGAACTTTGTGACAGAAACTTAGGGTCAGAGGACTATATAAGTATTTCAAGTAATTGTGATTTTATATTTATCGAAAATTTACCTGATTTTACAGAAAACAACTCCAATCAACAACAAAGGTTTATAACTTTAATAGATATTATTTATGAAAAAAAAATACCTTTAATGATAACATCGGAAGTTAATTTGGAGTCAATTAATTCATCAAAAAGTTTGAGCGAACAGTTTAAAAGAACTGTTAGTCGTTTATATGAATTAACTTCAATAAATTATAATTAAATTATGAAACAAAAATTTTTCAATTTTGAAATCAATACTAATGGTCAAAAACTTTATAATTTTACAAATCAAATAAATGATTGGATAAAAAAAAATGATTTTCAAAATGGTATTTTGAATTTAAATATTCAACATACCAGTGCATCACTAATTGTTCAGGAAAATGCTGATCCTGATGTACAAACTGATTTAATAAATTATTTTAACAAAATAGTTCCAATGGATAACTCTCTTTATGTTCATACCACTGAAGGAAAAGATGATATGCCAGCTCATATTAAATCTTCATTAACAAATAATCAAATAACTTTAAGTATTCAAAATGGAGAACTTATACTTGGAACTTGGCAAGGGTTATATCTATTCGAACATAGGTTAATACCTCAATCAAGAAAAATAGTATTTCATTTTCTAGGTGACTAAAACCTTACTTATCGATACGGGTTGTAAGCCCACTGTAGAATTGCTTGTCTTTGTCTTTTTCTGCAGCCAAGATCACCTTTTTCACAATTTTTTTCAATTGCTAAAACATGCCTTCTAAAATTTTTCCATCTTTTGATTTGAATTTCGTCAATATGAGGAATTCGTCTTCCATTAGTAAATCTACAATACCATTGAAACCAACCTAGAGGATCTTCTTTAAAAATCCATCCTTTTTCAATCCAATGTTCTCTAGATAATCCTGACACGATCTTGAATCTGTTTAAGTTCACATTAAAGGTTTTACTTAATGTTACATTTTTAAACCATGTTTTTGGGTATTCTTTTACATTCAATCCGAAGTAAGCACCTCCAAAAACACCTAATTCCATCATTTTTTTTGGTGTTAGCTCTGGTTTAAAAATTTTATAAAAATCTAGATTATCAACTTTTTTTTTAAGAATTTTTTTCATCAAATCGTTTATTGGTTAATTAGTTTTTGATACATTTTCTGGTCTGTATCTCCCTCACAACCAATTAACATTACATTTGAGTCTTTATTTAATTTAATTTTTTCTTTTATTTTTTCATCCTCGCAACTTGTGATTAAACTGATTACGCCAGGAGCAGAATTTTCTCCAGCAATTATTTTTTCTTCACTAAAACTTGCGTTTCCAAGTAATTTCATTGTTTTTGCAATATCATCATCAGGTAAACTAATACAAAATCTAACAGAATTTTTTAAAATTTCCCATGGGACCAATGATACTTCTCCACAAGACATGCCCCCCATTAAGCTTTCTCTTTTGATATCAATTTTTTCTATTTTACCTGTTCTAATACTCTCTAAAACGCATGCGGCACTATCAGGCTCTACAGTTATAGTAGTTGGAATATTTTCAAGATATCTTGCGATACCTGCTACCATTGCTCCTGCCATGCCACCTACACCCGCTTGTAAAATTATATGAGTAATTTTATTTTCTTTAATCTGATCAATAATTTCTTTCATCATAACCGTATAACCTGCCATGGTATATTTTGGAACAATCATATAATCTTTCCAGGCAACATCTTGAACAATTTGCCAGTTATTATCTGTTGATTGTTTAATGCACTCAATTAATGATTTTTCATAATTGCCTTTGACTTTTATAACATCAGCACCAAGATCAGCCATTGCTTGTCCTCTTGCATCACTAACAAATTCACTAATAAAAATTTTACATTTCAAACCGAGTCTTCTTGCACCCCAAGCAACAGATCTACCGTGATTACCTGCTGTTGCAGTTGCAACTACTATATCTTTATTCCCATTAGAAACTTTTTCTACCGCATAAGCTCCACCAAGAGCTTTAAAAGATTTTAGGTTAAATCTTTTACTTTCATCTTTATAAAAAATTTTGTTTAAGTTTAGTTCTTTTGAAAGTTTATCTAATTCAATTAATGGTGTTGGATAATATCCTTCCCAACTAGAAATACTTAAGAAAGCATCATCAATATCTTTTTTAGATAATAAGCTTAGAATTTTGTTTTTATTAAATGAAAAATTTTTATTTTCAATAAACTCACTGTGTTTCCACAAATGGCCGTTAGATAAAATTGTCATATTCTAACAGTCTAACGTATTATCTCGTTCCCACCTAGTAATAGGTTTAGTTTTATCAAAACTTTCTTTTTGTTTAAATTCTTTAAGTTCTGAATTTCTGAGTTTAACATAGCTGTCGATTGCTTCTTTACCAAAAGCATCATTCATATCCTTATTATTTTTAAGCTTTTCAAGAGATTGACTTAATTCATCTGGAAGTTTTGGAAGGTCAGGATATTTTTCATGATCTTCATACATGTTACAATTTAATGGTTTTCCTGGATCTATTTTATTTTTTAATCCATCTAGACCTGCGGCTAGCACACTAGCTTGCAATAAATAAGGATTGGCGGAACCATCCATTAGCCTTAGTTCAAATCTACCTGGATCTGGAATTCTAATCATATGGGTTCTATTGTTACCTGTGTAAGAAACACTGCTTGGTGACCATGATGCTCCTGATTTTGTTGGTGGAGCGTTTATTCTTCGATAGCTGTTGATTGTAGGATTAAAAAAAGCAGATAAAGATGATGCGTTTTTAATGACTCCACCAAGAAAATTATAAGCCATTTTACTTAACCCGAGGTTATTTGATTTATCTAAAAACTTATTTTTACTTCCATCCCAAACAGAAATATGTGCATGACATCCATTTCCAGTTAAATTTTCAAATGGTTTAGGCATAAAAGTTGCTCTTAAACCATGTTTTTCTGCAATAGTTTTTACCATAAATTTAAAAAAATGTATGTCTGTCAGCAGTTAATAAACAATCATCATAATCCCAATTCATTTCAAATTGACCATTGGCATCTTCATGATCATTTTGATAAGGACCCCATCCCATTTCAATCATGCAATCACAAATTTCTTTAATTAAATCATATCTTCTCATTAATGCTGATTGATCATAACAAGGCTTTGATTGAGTGTCTCTTGGATCTGCTATTGAATTCCCATCTGGTGTTATAAGAAAATATTCACACTCTACTCCAGACTTCATCTTAAGACCTTTTTTTTCAAGTTTTTTAATTTGGTTTTTAAGCATTACTCTTGGAGATGCTTCCACTGGCTTTCCGTTCATCCAAAGATCTGATGCTAACCAACCCACTTCTTTGTTCCATGGTAATTGAATAAGACTATCAGGATCTGGAATCCCAAACATATCAGAGTCTGCAGGAGACATATCAAGCCATGCTGCAAATCCTGCAAATCCGGCACCAGCCTCTTGCATTTCTTTAATGGCTCTAGTGGGGACTAATTTTGATCTTAATACTCCAAATAGGTCTACAAAACTAATTAAGAAGTATTTTATTTTTTTTTCTTTCGCAATTTTGAATAAGTTTTTTGGCATAAATTAAATTAACATAGTTATTTTAAAAAAGAAAAAATTGTTTCTTTGTAATACACAATATTTACAACAATAATTATAATCACTGCTAATATTACTCCATACTTTGCTTTCGGGAAGGCAACCCCACGCATTTTAGTTGGTCTTAATTCCTCATTATTATTTTCTTCAGGCATTTTTTGATTAAATATTAAAAAAGGGCGCCACACTTAAGTAGCGCCCAAATTTTATTTTAAATTACCATTCGGTAACATTGCTTTTATGATCATTAGCACCATGTCTTTTTCTTGACAATCTTGAAAGCTCTTCACTTTCAGATCTTGCAGTCAAGACATGCCAACCTAACCATAAAACGATACCAATAATAACTAGTGTCGTTTCCATAGATCCAGCACCAGGATAAACAGCACCTGCAACTTCCTCAGCAGGTTTGTTTAGGTGATCGATCCAGTTTGTAACTGTAGCCATATTTTATCTCCTTTACCTGGTTGCGGATGAAACTGCTCTTTCATCTTTCTTAGCAGATTCCATCATTTCATAGTCAAGTCCAGCTATTTCTACATCACGTGGGATTCTTAATTTACCCATTCCATGTAAAACTTTAGCTATCACATAACCTGGTAGCATTCCAAGAACACCAAACATTATTATTGCTCCTAAGAATTGCCCCAATGGATTGATTGTTGCATAAGTTGTTCCATCCCACATAGCACCAACACTGTAACCAGATGATGGATAACCATTTAAGACAAAACCACATATTACTAAACCAACAAAACCAGCATAACCATGCACTGCCACAGCACCAACTGCATCATCGATTTTGAACTTACGTTCAACCCAGTAATGTAGTTTGTATGCAATTACAACACCGATCATACCAATGATCATTGCTTGAATTGGATGATATAAATCATTTCCAGCTGAAGCACAGATAACACCTGCTAGCCCACTTGAGTAAGTCCAGAAAGGATCACCTTTAGCAATCCAATATCCGGCTAATAATCCACCTGATAATGACATCAAGAAGTTAAAAGTAATACCACTAAGTGTAGTAGGGGTTACATATATGTTTGTAGCTGTCCAATAAGTTACACCTTCCATCCCGTACTCGGGCCCAAGGTCAAAGATAGGTATATTACATGCAGCATAAAATCCCCAGAAACCAGTATAAATTAAAAACAATCCTACTGTAACTAGCCAAGGATTTCTTGGTCCTATGTTTCTTGGTTCGCCACTTGATGAAAATTTACCAATTCTAGGTCCTAAAACACATAGAACACCTAAAGCAAATCCACCCGCAATAGCGTGAATTACTCCTGATGCATAAGCGTCATGATATCCTAAAATTTTTAGCATCCATCCGTCAAAGTGCCATCCCCAAGCAGCATCAATTGTCCAAAAAACAGATCCAATAGCAATTGCTAAAATACCAAATGCAAAAGTTGTTATTCTTTCAATGATTGCTCCTGAAACGATAGAAGCAGCTGTCCACGAGAATAGTAAGAACGCAGCCCAGAATACACCACTTATGTGGTCACCCAAGTTAATCGCCATATACTCTGTGTTAGCCAAGTACCATTTAGCACTAAAAGTACTCTCATCAGTGATAAGAGCTGTGCTTTCATTCATTATTGAAGGTGCTATTCCCGGTCCTGTTGGGAATGCCCAGTAAATCCACCAACCAAAGAAAAACCAAGTTACTGTTACCAAGGGTATTAACATTGTATTTTTCATTAGAGTATGTTGATGGTGTTTGTATCGAGAAGCTCCAACTTCATACATACAGAAACCAACGTGAATTAAAAACATCAGTACCACTGTTACCCAGTAGTAAAATTCTGTAAATATGGTAGTGAGAGCACCTAACTGATCAGTCATTTTGTCATCTCCATATTAGTTTTCAAAAGCCTACAAAATTAGGAAGGGTGTGACAAATGAAACAATTATCTAAAACCCAGTATAGACAATAAGTTTTGAAAATAAAATCAACTTTAGATTGTGTAACTAAAATTTTAAGTAAGCTTTTTTTAAATCAACAAGAGGATGTTTTGGAGACATTTGAAACTTAACCAGTAGTTCTCTTGCTATCATATCCCTATCCTGTTGGTTTTCAGGCAGTTTGAAAGATTTTGGAATTGTTACCCAGCCATTTGCATTTCTACAAAATACAGCTGGTCTTCCTTCTTCATAACCCATATGAACATCTTCTAACCAATTTAAATCATCCCAGCCCATAGCCTCTACATACTTTTTAAGGAAAGGTGTAATTTTTTTATAATCAGGAAGTAAATTAACGTCATATCTATAACCAATATGTTGACCAATTAGTTTTTCTCTAGCAGTTTCTTTAAAAGTTCCAAGTTTCATTTTTTTTCCTTTTTTTGGTTTACTTTTAATTTTTTTGCTTTTTTTCTTAGCCATTATTACCTCTATATTTTATGAAAGTTATCTACACCAACGGTGTAATTAGTTCCTGCTAGAGGAACTTTAGCTAAAGCAGATGCTTCTGATGTTAGTGCAGCTAAATCTTCAGGCTCTAAAGAGTGAATATTAGTTTTACCACAAGCTCTTGCCAGAAGTTGTGCTTCTAAAGTCATTGAGTGTAAATAATTATATACTCTTAAAGCTGCATCATCAGGATTTAATCTTGCTCTTAATTTTGGATCTTGTGTTGCAACACCAACTGGACATCTTCCAGTATGACAGTGATAACACTCACCAGCTTTAACACCCATTTCTTTTTCAAAATTTGCTTCTGGGATATCTTTATTACAGTTTAGTGCAATCATTGATCCAGTGCCAATTGCAATAGCATCAGCACCTAATGCTAAAGCTTTTGCCATATCTGCCCCATCTCTTACTCCACCAGCATAAATCAAAGTAACTTTTCCAGTTTTACCAACATCATCAATCGCTCTTCTAGCCTCTCTTATTGCAGCAATTCCTGGAATTCCAGTGTTTGCAGCAGCGATGTGTGGACCTGCTCCAGTAGATCCTTCCATACCATCTAGATAAATAGAATCCGGATCACATTTTGCAGCCATACGAACATCATCGTAAACTTTTGATGCTCCTAGTTTTAACTGAATAGGAACTTTGTTTTTTGTTAGTTGTCTTAATTCTTCAACTTTCAAAGCTAAATCATCTGGACCCAGCCAGTCAGGATGTCTTGCAGGCGACCTTTGATCAATACCAGAAGGTAAAGATCTCATTTCAGCAACTTGATCAGTTACTTTTTGACCCATTAAGTGTCCACCCATTCCAACCTTTTGTCCTTGACCAATAAATACCTCAATACCATCAGCTAATTGAGCATGATGTGGATTAAATCCATATCTAGATTGAATACATTGGTAGTACCATTTTTCAGAATATCTTCTTTCATCTGGTATCATTCCACCTTCACCTGAACATGTTGCGCTCCCAGCCATTGTTGCTCCTCTTGCTAAAGCAGTTTTAGCTTCATAAGACAGCGCACCAAAACTCATACCAGTGATATAAACAGGAATATCAAGTTCAATAGGGTTTTCACATCTAGGACCAATTACAGTTTTTGTTTCACACTTTTCTCTATATCCTTCAATCACAAACCTCGTAAGTGTACCGGGTAAGAAAACCAAATCATCAAAAGTAGGAATTTTTTTCATCAACGCCATTCCACGCATTCTGTATCTTCCTAATTGTGCTTTAATATGAATATCGTCTATTACTTCAGGGGTAAAAATAGCATTATGTCCAAGTAAGCTTTTATTTCTTTTACCTTCTTCGTGTGCATGAACATCTGCTTTTCCACCAACACCTTTTCCATTTGATTTCTTTTTTATTTTTCTTTTTGCCATTAGATTGCTCCTTTTTTCTCAGTAGGTTCTAAATTGTCATAATTCCAAAGTTTTTTACCAGCTACTATTTTTTTCATTTTACTAACATCAAAATTTTCACCAATCTCAGCAACTTTTAATTTTCTTTTAAGCCAATCTTGGTCACTTTTTGTAAGTTCAGCGTCTACAGCATCACTACCATATGAACCAATTTCTCCACCTACGAAAATTGTCCCATCGTACATAGAGTCACCCAAATTAATACCAACATCACCTAAAATAATTATTCTACCTCTTTGCATCATGAAACCTGTAAATGCTCCAGCATCTCCACCAATAATTATAGTTCCACCTTTCATATCGATACCAGTTCTAGCACCAACACTACCTTTACAAATTAAATCACCACCTCTTATAGCTGCTCCAAAACAAGAACCAGCATTTTTCTCAATTACTACTTTTCCTGCCATTAAATTTTCAGCACAAGACCAACCAACTCTTCCATTGATTCTTACAATAGGACCATCACACGAACCCATTCCAAAATAACCTAAGCTACCTTCAAAAATTAAGTTTAATTTATTTAAAATTCCTACACCAAGACTATGTTTACCTTGAGGGTTTTTAATTACGATTGTTCCATAACCTTCACTCATTAAGCTATCTATTTTTTTATTAGCATCTGCTGCAGTCATATCTTTAACATCAAGATCTGTTCTTTTATTAAAGTCCACATCATAGGTTCCAAAATAATAAAAATTTTCAGCTTCATCAGGGTTAAAAAACTTTTGCTGGGTTCTACCTGTTAGAACTTCAGTATGCATACCCATTGCTTGGGATTTAGTTTTTTTCTCAGTGTCCTTTAAATTTGCCATACTTTAACCTCTCCATCAAATGGATCATAAGTATCAATCTCTTGTGGTAAAATTGATCTTATTGCTATTTCTTCTGATCCCATTGCTACCAAGTCATCTGACTCATAAAGAACCAAAGGTTTTGCAGCCATCGTATCTTTTGCCATACCTAAGGAATCTTTCGTTGCTACAAAATATGTAAATACACCATCTAATCCTGTAAGAGACTCTTTCATTCCCTCTTCTAATGATGCGCCGTCTCTCATTTTTTCAGCTATATAAACAGCGATTAATTCTGAGTCACACTCAGACATAAATCTCATTCCTTTACTCTCCAAAGCTCTTCTATTGTTCCAATAATTTGTTAGTTGTCCATTATGAACAACAGATACATCACTAAAAGGATAACCCCAAAATGGGTGAGCAGATTTAATATCTACCCCAGACTCTGTTGCCATTCTTGCATGACCAATAGCGTGGGTTCCAACTACCTTATCTAAGTTGTATCTGTCACAAACCATTTTAGCATTTCCTAAATCTTTAATTACCTCTAAAGATTTACCCATAGAAAGTATTTCAACTCCAGGAATACTTTCAATTTTTTGTGAAAATTCTAGTAAATCCTTTTTATTATATTCAACTTCATACCTAAGAGAATAGGGTAGCACTCTTTCTTCTTTAACTATTTTTGCACCTAATTCGGAAAGATAACTTTCAACATTTTTTTTTCTTTCATCATAAACTGACACATCTTCAGCAATTGATGAGCTTCCTTCACCAACGTTTTCACCTACTTTTACTCTCATGATAAAATTTTTACCTTCAGTGTCACCGTATAAAGCGTAACCTGTAGAGTCTTCTCCTCTATGTTTTAATGCTTGCAGCATTCCTTGCAATTCATGACCAACTTTTGATGATTTGCCTCTATGTATTAATCCCGCTATTCCGCACATATCTTTTCCTCTCTTTAATTTAAAAGTCTATGGTAGACAATCCAGATAAGTATCTAGATCCCATTGAGTTGTTGCACCTAAAAACTTTTCCCATTCATCGTTTTTATACCAATGAAATATTTTATACATTTCATCTGGCATAGCCGATTGAATAACTTTATCTTCAGAAAGTCTTTCAAGCGCCTCACCTAAACTTAAAGGTAATTTTTTTACATCTTTTCCAGCTTTTTGAGCTTCATAAATATTTCTAGACTCCGGTTTTCCTGGGTCGATATTATTTGTTAGACCATCATCAAACGCTTTTAACAATGCGGATCCCATTAAATAAGGATTGTGCATAGAGTCTACCGATCTATATTCAAATCTTCCTGGAGCAGAAACTCTTAATCCACAAGTTCTATTTTGATAACCCCAGTCTGCGTACACTGGTGCCCAAAAACCTTGATCCCATAATCTTCTGTATGAATTTACGGTAGAAGATCCAATTGCTGTTAATGCTGGAAGATGTTTCATAACACCACCAATAGATTTTAGACCTATTTTTCCAGGTAATTGAACATCTTTAGTATCAGGCATGAATGTATTTGTGCCCCCTTCAACATAACTAAAAACCTCATCCATTCCTGGAATAGATTTATGACCTAGTTTGTTTAATTTATCCTTTCCACCTGTCCATAAAGACATATTTGTGTGACAACCACTTGCAGAAACACCCATAAATGGTTTTGTCATAAAACAAGCAATTAAATTAAATTCTCTTGCTACTTGTGCACAGATTTGTCTATAAGTTGATAGTCTGTCTGCATTTCTTAGGACATCATCATACATCCAGTTTAATTCTAACTGTCCTGGAGCATCCTCATGATCTCCTTGAATCATATCAAAACCCATTGCTCTAGCGTATTCCATAACTTTCATAAATACTGGTCTTAACGACTCAAATTGATCAATGTGATAACAATAAGGTTTAGAAAAACCTTTACCCGTTGGTGTTCCATCTGGATTTTTTGTTAACCACATCATTTCAGGTTCTGTACCAACTCTTAGTTGGTAACCATGTTTTTTCTTAAATTCTTCAGCAATTATTCTTAAATTTCCTCTACAATCAGATGTTAAATGTCCACCTGGATTTTCTCTTTCTTCTCTATTTCTAAAACAAGTAACAAACACTCTTGCTACTTTTTTATCCCAAGGTAACTGACAAAAAGTTTCAGGATCAGGAATTCCAACAAGCTCTTTAGCTTCAGGTCCATACCCAATGTAATTGTTATGTCTATCTAAAAATAAGTTTGCAGTAGCACCATAAACTAACTGAAATCCTTTTTCACAAGTTCTCTCCCAGTGGTCAGATGGAATACCTTTACCAACAACTCTTCCTGTAACGGATATAAATTGAAAAAAAATATACTCAACACCTAGTTCATTTATTTTAGCTCTAACTTGTTTTACAAGTTTATCTCTACCTGGTTTTTTTACGTGTTTTTCTAGATCAGTCATAGTCCCCTCTGTTAAGAATTTTTAGATCAAAAAGGTAACTGAAAAAAAAACATCTGTCTACTTAGATAAACTAACTCCAAGGAAACGGACTGTTCGAAGTAGGGTGAAGTTCACCCTTCTCGTATCGGTTGAATCTAAATGGTTTTAGTAAGTCACTTTCTTGTCCTAAAATTTCTTTTGCTACTAGTTCACCAACACCAATCATTTTGTAACCGTGATTAGCATCAGCAATCATATAAACATTTTCTAAAAATCTATCAAAGATTGGAAATGAGTCTGGCGTCATACATCCAAGACCACCTGATGGACCTTTTCTATAAAGATCAGACTTTCCCTCAAATCTTTTTTGACAATGAGCTAGAGCTGAACACCACATGTCATTAAAAGCTTCAGTTGTTTGATATTCTGGAGACTCAATTCCATATGGATCAACTTTTACTTCATCAAAATGTTTGTCTACAATGTAAGGAGAAGTCCCACCTTGAACACCTAAACCCTCAATATCTGGCTTATAATAAATTCCCCAAATTTTATCAGTTATTAATTTTTTTGTTTTATCAGAATATAATGGCGCAGTAGAATCGACATGTATTACTGGTGGTTGTTCACCATTGTTCATTTTTAAAAAGTCTGGTTCAACACCAATTACACCTTCTTGCAACATCCAATATGTCCACATATCAGTTGTGTGCATTTTACCATCCTTACCTTTAATGTTAGCAGTTTTTGGAAGCTCTAACATATTCCAGAAATCTCTAGCCCAAGGACCTGCCCCAATAACTACTTGTTCACAATCAATAGTACCTTGATTAGTCTCAACACCTGTTACAGCTTTACTATTGCTACCTCTTTTAAATCCATTAACTTTTACACCTTTTATAACTTGAACACCGTTTGAAGTAGATTTGTTTTCAAGAGCCTTAATAGAATCTTTGTTGAATGCATATCCACCTTTTTTTTCATGAAGTACCGATGTAATTCCCTGGGCTTGCCAATCATCAAACATGCCTTTCATGTATTTCATACAATCTTTTTCACCTTCAATAAATTCTGAGTCATAACCAATAGCTTTTTGTTGCTCATAAATTGTTGCTACATCTTTATGCATTACCTCTGGTGATATTTGTAAGTAACCAACAGCATTGTATTTAAAAGCTTTTGGATCACTTTCCCAAACTGAAACTGAATGAGCCATCAATTCTCTCATTGCTGGCTGGAAATAATTATTTCTCACAACACCACAAGCTATTCCACTTGCTCCTGCAGCAATACCTTTTTTTTCTAAAACAACAATGTCACCTGGATTTTTATATGTCTCTGATAATTTCCAAGCAGTACTTAAACCATGGATACCTCCACCAATAATTACTACTTTTGCTTTTGTCGGTAATGACATATTATTAACTTTATTTTTCGTGCAACTTAAATATATAATTTTTTATATATATAAAAATTATAAGTAAAAAATTATATAACTTAAAAACTTAGATTTTTAAGTGTTTCAAGATATTGATTGAATTCTGTAATAAAAGACTGACTTGGTTTTATATGCTTTTTTCTCTGGTCACCTGATGTTTTTTCGAGAAAAAAGAACCCTTTTTCACAAGCTTCATTAATCATCAAAGCTGATTTTGGTCTTGAAGTTTTAAATAGTTTAGTTTTTAGCTCCTCTACAGTTAAATTTTCCTCATACTTAAATGCATGCATCACTAAAAGCATCATGTGATAATGAGAAGGTGATTTTCTAAAAAAATAATTACTCGACATGTGAGAAAGCTTCATCTGATCTTCCCAAAACTCTAACAAATCTTTTGTGGTTTTAGCCATTATGATCTAACACGAGTTTTTTGTGGATCGTAGTGAGGAAAACCAACTATTTTGGCTGGAATTCTTTTTTGATGCCCATCAATTTTTCCAATTTCAACATCAGTACCTATTTCTGAATGCCCAATATCAATTCTACATAAAGCTATATTTTTTCCTAAAGAAGGGGACAAGCATGCACTAGTTATGATGCCAACCTGAGCTCTACCGATGTGAACGCAATCTCCATGATTAGCTTTTTCTTTACCAATCAATTCAAGACCAACTAATTTTTTTTGTGGATTTTCTTTTCTTTTAATTAAATTTTCTTTTCCAATAAAATTATCAGTTTTTGTTTTAAGTGGAACAGCAAAACCTATACCAGCTTCAAATGGGTCTTGTTGTCCATCAAACTCATTACCAAATAAAACTAACCCAGCTTCTATTCTTAATAAATCTAAAGCACCAAATCCTGCTGGTATTAAATCTTCATTTTTCCCTGCTTCCATTATTTTATCCCAAACTTGAGATGCATGATCAGGATGACACCAAACTTCATAACCAAGTTCACCTGTATAACCCGTCCTTGATACAATTAAGGGAATTCCATTTAATTCCTCTAATCTACAAATAGTAAATCTAAACCATTGTAATTCAGAAATTGTTGGTTGGGTTGGTGGAGTAAAGATTATTTTTTCTAAAATTTTTCTACTATTTGGCCCTTGTACAGAAAGATTATTAATTTGATCTGTTGAATTTTTAATTACAACTTTAAGATTTTTTTTCTTAGCTTGCTCCTTTAGCCATTCTCCAGCATACTCATCTCCACAAACCCATCTAAATCCTGTTTCACTTAATTTTAATAAGGTTCCATCATCAAACATAGTGCCGTTTTCATAACACATCGCTGAATAAACAATTTGTCCAACAGAAAGTTTTTTAATGTTTCTTGTTAAAGTATAGTTCATTAACTCTTCAGCATCTGGTCCTAAAATTTCAAATTTTCTCAATGAAGATAAATCGATAACAACAGCTTTTTCTCTACAAGCGGTATATTCATTAACAACACCATGTTTTGTGTAATCATTAGGCAACCAAAATCCTCGAGCATCAACAAAATTTCTTGTTAACTTTGAAGTTCTTTCATAGAAGCCGGTATTTCTTGTAAGTTTTTTTTCTGAGTCTGTTTTCATTCTAAAAGCAAAAGATTTAGTAAATTCTTTTTTTTTGTCATAAGTTCTAACAAATATATCTGTTGGATTCCATCCATTACAGCTATCAATATCGCTTGGACAAGCGGTTGTACCACATGTTAAATCTTTTAATGCTCTAAAAATTACATAATCGCCAGGTCTTGCAAAAGACTCATCAGATAACACTGAATTTTGGCCCCCAGCAGAAGTATTAAAAAATAAGTTTATAGCATGCCAACCTTTTTTTTTTTGGACACCATATTTTTCCATTACTTCATTTAAATTATCAGAACAATTTTTATGACCAAAATATCCCGCATCTTCATAATATTTAGAAGTACAAGCCAGATTAAATGTATCATGAATACCTACCGTATCTCTAACAACCTCAACAAGTGGTTCGTGATCTACATCATAAAATTTTGAAAATAATCCTGGTCCAGGAAAAGTATGTCCCATAAAAGTTCTTGTCGTTTGCCAATCCAATCCATTTTCTTTTCCTTTGTCTAATTTAGAAGTATCATAAGCTACAAAATCAGAACACTGTCGTCCTGTAGGAGTAATTACTTGAATATAATCACCTTCTTTTACTTGGTAAGAATTTGCAGTTGTTCTATTAATATTAATTTCATTAGAAGGATCATAAACAGGATCAGGAATTATAGAAAATTCTTTGTCTTTTTTTATTACTGATCTTTTAACTACTATTGTAAGATCAGTTGATGGATTTTGTTCCTGAATTAACATTTTTTTCCCTGGGGCAGCAATAATGCAATAACATTTATCTTTTGATTTTAGTTTAATACTCTCACCAGCTTTTGTTTCTTTATCAAAAACCAGAGATGATTTTGATTTTTCTATATTTAGATTTCGTTTTTTTAATTGAAGCAAAGCTTGTAAAGATGTTTCATCCTTTTTAAAAAGAATTTTTTTTATCTCTGAATTATCTTTGATTTCTTTTAAACCTAAAATATCAAGTTCAGATTTACCATCTTTATTAAATACTGAAATTTCACAAATTTGATTACCTTCATCATTAATTATTTCTATTTCGTCATCTGGTAAAATTTGAATTCCTGTTAAACCTCCACCTTCAACAATGTATCTTTCAACTCCAGGTGGTAGTACGTTTAATCCAGGCTCTTTAATATCTAAAGTAGTTAGGGCCATTTTTTAAATTTTGTTTTTATAATATATAAATATCTATGTGTTGACTATCCTATAAGTAAAGCACATACTATAAGCATTAAACTAGTACTAGGAGGAAAAATGAAAAACAAATTACCGTTATTAATCGGTGCAATAGTTGTTATTGCGGGTCTTGTTTTCTTCATGGGTGGAGGAGATAAAACTGCTAAGAAATCAGGCGATAGCAGCGCCCCTATAGTAATTCCAACACACAACTGGTCGAGCCAAATTGTAATGGCTTACGTTATTGGTGGAATTTTTGAAAGTATGGGAAACAACGTGAGTTATGTCAATGCTGACTCACAAGCTGTTTATGAGTCAATTAGAATTGGAGACGTAACTATTTCTCACGAGGTATGGGAGTCTGCATTCGGTAAATCATTCACAACTGCTTTGGATAAAGGTGGATTGTTAGATTGGGGTGATCACGAGGCAAGAACACTTGAGGATATGGGTTATCCTAATTGGGTTGTTGATAAAGGATTATGCCCAGGTCTACCAGACTGGACAGCTTTAAAAAACCCAGACTGTGCTAAAAACTTTGTAACACCTGACTCAGGCGGAAAAGGACGTATGTTAGAAGGTCCACAAACTTGGCATGGTGATCTAATTCCTCAAAGAGTAGATGCTTTAGGATTAGGTGATCTTTGGATGGTTAAGTTCGCTGGAAGTGCGGATGCACTTTGGGCTGAATTAGTAGCAGCTGAAAAAGAAGGAAGAGGAACTATTATATTTAACTGGACACCAAACTTTACTGATGGTGCTGGTTTTACATTTATTGACTTTCCTCCTTACACAGCAGGTTGCAGACCAGAAGATGGTGGAGATGGAAAATGTGGTTCTCCAGATGGTTATTTGAAAAAAGCAGTGCATGAGGATTTTCCAAAAACTCATCCAGGTGCAGCTGCAGCTTTCAAAAAAATGTCATTTACTACAAGTCATATTGGAGCAATGGCTGCTTTAGTTGATGTTGATAAAATGACTCATGAAGATGCTGCCAAAAAGTGGTTAGCTGATAATGAGTCAGTTTGGAAACCATTTATTAAATAAGGTAAATAAAAATTAAATTTATAAATCTCCCCCAACAAAGTTGGGGGAGATTTTTTTTAATTAAGATTTCATGCTTAAATATTATTTAGGTCTATTAATAAGTTTATTATTCTTTAATCAGACATTAGCAAAAAATATTAATATACTAGAAAATATAAATCTTACTTTTAAATGTGAATTAGAAAAAAAAATAATAAAGAATTCCAAGTATAACTATCAGGTTTTTTTAGCCAAAGATCTTGATAAAAAATATTTGAATAAATTTGAAATCAAATCACAACAACCCGAAACACTTAATATAAATGGTTTATCATCATTTCTGTCAAAATCTATAAAACTAAGTGTTAAAGTTGTTAATAAAGATATAGTTTTATTCAAAGCAATTGATAATAACTCCAGTTATTCAGAGTCAGGTATAATTGATAGAAAAACAGGGGAATTAGTTCATGAAATAACAAAAAATATAAAAAGCGAAAATTCTGAAAAAGATATTACTTTTTACTCTTGTAACAAGAAGGAAAATGTCTGATTTTTTTTTTGATCAATTTGTGTAAGATATAAATATGAAAAAATTTTTTATTAGTTTAATTGTAAGTTTATTATTTGTTTCTGCTGCTTTAGCGCGTAGCACTGGATGTAAAGAAGGTAATTGTGAAAATGGTTATGGTAAATGGGTTTATACAGATAAAACTACTTATGAAGGTGAGTGGGTAGGAACTAAAAAAAACGGTCAAGGTATAGAAACTTGGCCTAATGGATATATTTACAAAGGTGAATTCAATAACAGTGAATGGAGCGGCAAAGGTATTTTAACTTTTCCCGACGGATCAACATATGATGGAGAATGGGCCAAAGGTTTTATGAATGGATCAGGAACTTTTACTTCTTCTGATGGATCACAAAAAACTGGGACTTGGAAAAATGGAAAGTTGCAAGAGTAATGTTGAAGGAAAATTATTTGAATAAAATTAAAGAATTACCAGAGTTTGTAAAACAAACTGGTGGTTTGATTGTTCTTATCTTAATTATAATTTCATCTTTTTTTGTTTTAAATATTATGTTTGGAGAAGGTGATGAATTGGTTAAAAAAATGAAATTAGAGGAAGAAAGAAAAGCTCAAGAAAAGAAATTAAGTCAACTAATATCAAAACTTCCTTCAGGAATACTAGTAACTTTTGATGGCACAGATCATTATAGATTAACGGATGAGATATATGAACAAGTTTGTAAAGCTACAAAACTTATTCCCCAAAGAGCAATAATGGGGGCAAACTTTTTAAATTTTAGAGCACATGAAATTTATACAATTAATGGTAATAAAATTAGTGATACATTTGTTGAGTGGAACACTGAAAAAAACAAGTGTTTTGCAGGTTTTACAGTTAGCGGAAAAAATGTTGGGGTTAATGAATCAATTACCGTTAGTGGTGAAGCATTGAGTTTCTTGAGTACAGGAATTGATACAAGAGTATATTTTATTAAAAATTTTTAAGAAGGAAAATAATTATATAGATTTAATTTTATCTTAATATCATATAACGTTATTATAATTTATGTCTAACTCAGTAATTAAATGCGAAAATGTTTTCAAAATTTTTGGAGCAAATGCCAAAAAAATGCTGCAAGACTCTAATGGCAATGTTGATGCTAAAACTTTTCAAGAAAATGGATGCATCGTAGGTGTGAACAACGCTTCATTTGAAGTTGCAAAAGGAGAAATGTTGGTTGTGATGGGTTTATCTGGCTCAGGTAAATCTACGTTGCTTAGATGTATTTCAAGATTAACAGATGCTACAGGTGGAAAAATTTATATTGAAGGTCAAGATTTATTAGAATTAAAGAACAAAGAACTGATTGATCTAAGAAGAAATAAAATGGGGATGGTTTTCCAAAGTTTTGCTTTATTACCTCACAAAACAGTTGTGGAAAATATTGCTTTTCCACTTCAAATTAAAGGAATAGAAATTGAAGACAGTATTTCTAAGGCTATGGACATGGTAAAATTAGTTGGTCTTGAGGGGAGAGAAAATTATTTTCCAAGAGAACTTTCAGGTGGACAACAACAAAGAGTAGGAATAGCAAGATCATTAGCCGTTGAGCCAGACATATGGTTTCTAGATGAGCCTTTCTCTGCTTTAGACCCTTTAATTCGTAAAGAAATGCAAGATGAATTCTTAAGACTTCAAGAAAAACTACAAAAAACGATTATGTTTATAACACACGATTTTGATGAAGCTTTAAAGCTTGCTGACCGAATTGCAATTATGAAGGACGGTATTATTGAGCAATTAGATACGCCAGCTAATATTGTTTTAAACCCAGCAACAGAGTATGTGAGAAAATTCACTGAAGAAGTACCTAGAGAAAAAGTTTTATTAATTAAGGATGTAATGGATAAATCAGAGACTAAAGATCTAAGTGAACTTAAAGTTTCAAAAGATGAAACTATAGAGAATGTTGCTGAAAAAATACTTTCTCAAGATAAATCAGTAGCTGTTATAGATAGTAACAATAAAATTATTGGCTCTATTAATCCAACAAAGATAATTAATACAGTTTTTGGGGGAAGAAAAAATAATAATTAAATTATGGAATTTATAAAAAAATATCCAAAAGCATTTCAATGGTTGCTTTTGTTAATTATTTTTTTTGGATTATGTTTTGCAATCGAAGTTCCAGAAACATATAAATTTATACGTGGTCAAGCAGAGTTTGTAAAAGATCCTAATCAAAGTTTCTATATTTTTTTAGGTAAAGAAGTAAGATATTATCCTTTCGATGTCTTTTGGAGATTGCCCCCATTACTTGGGTGGCTACCTATTTGGATAAACGACTCATTATTTTTTTTAATGAATGAATGGATACCCATAGAGTTTTGGAATGAAGATACTCAATCGTATAAAACTCGACCTTTAGTTCTTCAGATAACAAGAGAAATAACTTCAGTCATGACTTTTTTGATTGAATTAATTAGAGATATTTTATTAGGAGGTCTTAAAACTATCGTAGCATTTACAAGTTGGGATTTCGTTGGTTCTAATTCTTGGGCAAAAATGCCTGGTCTTCCTTGGACAATAGTTGCAGCCGGAGCAGCTATATTGGCATATCAATTAAATGGAAAAGGTTTGGCTCTATTTGCAAGTTTAGTAATGGTTTATATTTCTATATTTGGTCAATGGAAACCTTCAATGCAAACACTCTCTTTTATATTAGTAGCTGCACCACTATCATTTGTTTTTGGTTTAGGCTTAGGGATTGCAGCATTTAAAAATAAACGTGTAGAGAAGGCTTTATATCCAATACTATTGGTTATGCAGACAATGCCTCAATATGCTGTCTTAGTGCCAGCACTTGTTCTATTTGGAGTTGGTGATCATGCAGCCGTAATCATAACTATGATTGTCGCTGTTCCTCCAATGATATTATTGACACTTCTAGGTTTAAGAGCTGTGCCACCAGAAGTTATTGAAGCTGGGAGAATGAGTGGATGTAATAATTGGCAATTAATGTTTAAGGTATTAATTCCAACAGCAAGAAGAGATATTTTAATTGGGGTAAACCAAGTAATTATGGTTTGTTTTTCAATGGCAGTTATATCAGCCTTTATTGGTGCAAAAGGTTTAGGGTTTAATTTATTGTTAGCTTTAAATCAGTTAAATATTGGATTAGCATTAGAAGCAGGTCTTTGCATAAGTTTAATTGCAATTTTATTAGATAAAATGTCTCTTGCATGGGCAAATAAGCAGGTAGATTATTTTGGTAATCTAACTTTTTATGAGCGAAACAAAAATGCAATATATTTTGGTATTGCAGTTTTTATTGGAATTGTACTGGCTTATTTAGGGTCTTTTTATTTTAAACAGGGATTTAATTATTTATTTGAAGTTCCACATAATAAAGGAATATCAACAGCTGACTTTTGGAACAAAGGAGTAGATTGGATTTTTGATACTTTTTTTGTTTATATAAAAGCTTTTAATACATGGTTGATTGTAGAAGTCCTTCAACCAATGAGAGCTTTATATTTAAGAATGCCAGCTGTTGCCACTTTAGTTTTAGTTGTAGGAGCAGGATATTTAATTGGAGGAGTTCGTTCAGCTTTAGTTGTTTGTGGATTAACATTATTTATAGCCCTAAGTCCTTGGTGGGACAGAGCTTTGGTCACGACTTATATGGCAACGTTTGGTGTAATAGTTTCTTGTATAATTGGATTTACTGTTGGAACTTTATGTTTTCAAAACAAACATTCAACAAGCTTTATGTTGGGTGTTTGTGATATTTTTCAAACATTTCCATCTTTTGTTTATTTAATTCCAGTAATGATGCTTTTCGGTATTACTGATACATCAGTATTAATAGCTGTTATTGTTTATGCAACAATACCAGCAACAAGATATACGATTGAGGGACTTAGAAGTGTTCCAACTGCTTTACATGATGCAGCAACAATGTCTGGTGTTAATAAATTTCAAAGATTAACTAAAATAGAATTTCCTCTAGCATTTCCACATATGATGCTAGGTTTAAATCAAACAATCGTGTTTGCATTATTTATGGTTATTATTGGAGCGTTTATTGGAACTGAGGATTTAGGACAATATATTCTAAAAGCACTGTCAGATAAAAATGGCGCAGGAATTGGACTAACACTTGGTATTTGTGTTGCGTTTATTGGTCTAATATTTGATAATTTGATTAGAACTTGGGTTGAAAAAAGAAAACAACATCTTGGTATAGCTTAATTTTTAAATTATTTATCTAAAAAAGTTTTAAGTGAGTCATCCATAGCACTAGCCCATGGCGTATGATGGATTGGCGCAACAGAGCCAGTAACAGGAGAGGAAAAAGATTTATTTCTATAAGTCATTATATCTTCAATTTTATGGTGCTCCCATTCTTTAAAATGTTTTCTAATTAATTCAAAATCTATTTCGGGATAATCTGACATTTCATGAAGTTCTTTTGTATATTCAGTTTGAAAATCGATCATTTGATCTGGATTTTCTAACTTTTCCTCCATTGATACCCATTTGTTAATATCATTCTCAATTTCCATTTTATTTGGCATTTTAATTTTGCTCATTATTACGTCCCGTGCATACCAAGCCTGACAGTCGAACATATTAAATGTATGAAACTGATCTTGCATACCAAGATATAAAAGTTTTTGATTATCTTGCCATACCACTCCTTTATATAACTTTGGTGGATAAAGCCTGTTATTAGTTTTTAATTGTAAGTTTTCTTCTAAAAATGGGAAATGATGTAAATACCCAGTGCATAAAATTATAACGTCTGCATCTTGTTCTGTGCCATCTTTAAAAATTGCTTTTTTACCTTTTAACTTATCTAGATAATGCACTTCTTTCATTCCTTTAGGCCATTTAAATCCCATAGGATTGTGTCTATAACCTATAGTTACGCTTTTTGCTCCATATTTATTACATTGAAGCGCAACATCTTCTGCAGAATAGCTGCTTCCTAAAACTATTACATTTTTATCTCTAAATTCTTCAGCATCTCTAAAGTCATGTGAATGCATAATTCTTCCAGGAAAAGATTTCATACCTTTGTATTCAGGAATGAACGGGACAGAGAAATGACCAGTTGAAACAACTATATAATCAAAATTATCTTTTAAAACTTTATTATTAATCTTGTCTTGATAACTAATTTCGAATTTTTCATTTTTAAATATTGTATTAATTACTCTTGTATTAAACTTTATTTTGTCTTTAAAATTTCCCTTACTTAATCTACCAATAATATAATCATATAAGACTTCTCTAGGAGGAAACGATGGAATTGGTTTTCCAAAATGTTCGTCAAAAGAATAGTCAGCAAACTCTAAGCACTCTTTAGGTCCGTTTGACCAAAGATATCGATACATACTATTTGGAACAGGGTCACCATATTGATCTGAACCAGTTCTCCAACTATAGTTCCATAAACCACCCCAATCTTCTTGTTTTTCAAAGCAAACTATTTCAGGAATTTTTTCACCTTTTTTTTCAGCATGTTCGAAAGATCTCAACATAGACAAACCACAAGGTCCAGCACCAATAATTGCTACTTTTGTCATAAAGTAATCTCCATTCGAAATAAATTTATATCTGTATTTTACTAACAAAATGATGAAAATAGCAATAAATTAATAATTTATTATGAAAAAAATTTTAGTAATTGGTGGAGGAGCTATGGGCTCTGCATTTACGATTCCATGTTTAGAAAATAATAATAGCGTTACAATTACAGAACCATACAGCAAAGTATTTATTAGAAACCTATTATCAAATAATAAATTTCACTCAGCTTTAAAAATAAATCTTCCAAAAAAATTAAAATTTAGAAAATTTTCTAATGATTTATTGAGAGAAAAGTTTGATTTAATTGTGATTGCTTTAAGTCTTTCAGGAATTAATTTTATTGGGAGTCAATTAAAAAGCCTTAATGTCAAAACTCCAGTTTTAGTTTTAACCAAAGGACTAAAATATGAAAAAAAAACTAAGAGAATTTTGACAATTTCAGAACAGCTTAAAAAAAATTATAATGTATCTAACATTTCTATTCTAAAAGGACCATGTTTAGCTAAGGAACTAGCAAGGAAAAATCAAACAAGTGTAATTGTTGCAAGTAAAAATATTAATACAGCTAAAAAGATTGGTAAAATGATCTCTACCAAATACTATTTAACAGAATTTTCTAGGGATATTAAAGGGGTGGAAGTTTGCTCAGCCATAAAAAATATATATTCAATGATTATTGGGGCCGGCCAAAGTTTGAACGCTTCATCAAATTTATTTCAAAAATCGGTTATAGAAATGAGATATTTGACCAAATATTTTAAAGGCAGAGAGGAAACAACTTTGGGTCTTGCTGGAGTTGGTGACTTATATGTCAGTGCAGCTGGAGGAAGAAACAGTAAAATGGGTAGTTATTTAGGTAAAGGATTTACTTTTAAAACAGCAAAAAAAAGATTTATGCCTAATGACACTGTGGAAGGAGAACAGCTTGCAAGAGAAATTGCACCTTTTATATTTAAAAAAATTGATAAAGAAAAAATCCCATTAATGATAAATTTATTAAGAACGATAATAAGTAACAAAAAACTTAAAATTAAAGTTTAAAATAAACCTTCTATTTCACCTTCTTTATTTAGCTTAATCGAGTCTGCTGCTGGAACTCTTGGTAATCCTGGCATTGTCATTATTTCTCCACAAACAACAACAATAAATTCTGCTCCAGAGGATAATTTAACTTCCCTTACAGGAAGAACATGTCCAGTAGGCGCACCCTTTAAATTCGGGTCTGTTGAGAAACTATATTGTGTCTTTGCAATACAGACTGGAAGTTTTCCATATCCTTTTTCCTCAAAATCTTTTAATTGTTGTCTAACCTTTGTATCTGCAACAACTTCTTTCGCATGGTAAATTTCTTGTGCTATTTTTTCAATTTTTTTGAACAAAGGTAAACTGTCTTCATATAGATATTTAAAAGTATTTTTTTTATCCTCACAGATTTCAGCTACATTTTGTGCTAATTCTTTAGTACCTTCACTTCCATTAGACCAGTGTGTACATTTTGAGGCTTTAACTCCTTGAGTTTTACAAAAATCAAGAAGAGTATTCATCTCTTGATCTGTATCTGTTATAAAATGATTAACAGCTATAGTTACTGGGAGACCAAACTTTCTTGTATTATTAATATGTCTCTCCAAATTAACTAAACCTTTTTTTAAAGCATCAATATTTTCTTTTTTTAAATTTTCTTTTGAAACTCCACCATGCATTTTTAAAGCTCTGATGGTTGCTACGATAACTACACAATCAGGTTTAATTCCTGATTTTCTACATTTAATATCTAAAAATTTTTCTGCACCTAGGTCTGCACCAAACCCTGCTTCGGTTACAACATAGTCGGCTAGTTTAAGTCCTGCTTTAGTAGCTATTACAGAATTACATCCATGAGCTATATTCGCAAAGGGACCACCATGAATAATCGCAGGGTTGTTTTCTAATGTTTGAGTAACGTTTGGTCTTATTGCATCCTTTAACAATACCGTCATTGGTCCTTGAGCGTTTAAATCTTTGGCAAGAACTGGCTTTTTCTCTCTTGTATATCCAATAGTTATATTTGCTATTCTATTTTCTAAATCTTTAAGATCAGTTGATAAACAAAATATTGCCATTAGCTCAGAAGCAACAGTAATATCAAAGCTATCTTGTCTTGGATAACCATTTGCTACTCCTCCAAGATCTACAATGATTGACCTTAAAGATCTATCATTCATATCCATAACTCTTCTCCAAGAAATTCTTCTTACATCTATATTAAGTTTGTTACCCCAATAAATATGATTATCAATTAAAGCTGACAGTAAATTATGAGCTGAAGTAATTGCATGGAAGTCTCCAGTAAAATGTAAATTAATTTGCTCCATAGGAACAACTTGAGCATACCCACCACCAGCAGCACCACCTTTCATTCCAAAAGAGGGTCCTAAGCTAGGTTCTCGAAGACATACAATTGATTTTTTTCCAATTTTATTTAAGCCATCATTTAACCCTACAGAGGTTGTGGTTTTACCTTCACCTGCAGGAGTTGGAGTAATTGCAGTTACTAAAATTAAATTTCCATCTTTTTTTTTGAGAGTATTTAAATATTCTAAATTTATTTTTGCAATATGTCTGCCCATTGGGCTGAAAGCTGAACTTTCATCAGGTACATTTATTTTAGCTAATATGTCCTTAATAGGTTCCATTTTAGCCTCTCTTGCTATCTGAATGTCTGATTTTACTTCGCTCATTAACGGTCCTTTATAAAAATTTAAAAAGTTGGACGATTAGTATCTCTTTTTAGAGCCTTTGGAAATATCTAAAAATTATATATAAAAAAAATATGAACTATTTATATTCATTATTATAAAATTTACATATGCAAAAATATTCAATATTTAGTCTTGTTAAAAATGCTTTTTCTAATCATAAAAATTGGGATTTAGCCTGGAAAGACCCAACTCCCAAAAAAGAGTATGACGTTGTTATTATCGGGGGTGGCGGGCACGGTTTAGCAACTGCATATTATCTAGCAAAAGAGCATAATATAACCAATGTAGCTATAATTGAAAAAGGATGGATTGGTGGTGGAAATGTTGGTCGTAATACAACGATAATAAGATCAAATTATATGCATGATGATAATGCGTTATTTAGTGAATTTGGAATGGATTTATGGAGAAGGATGAGCCAAGATTTAAATTACAATGTAATGTTTTCTCCAAGAGGAATTATCAACTTAGCTCATTCAGATGCACAAATGAATGTTTATGCAAGACGAGGAAATTCAATGCGGTTGAACGGTATTGATGCAGAATTATTAAACAGAGAACAAGTAAGAGAAATTATTCCTATGGCTGACTTTTCTGAGAATGTCAGATTTCCAATTTTTGGAGGACTTATGCAGCCTAGTGCAGGAACAGCGAGACATGATGCGGTAGCATGGGGTTATGCTAGACAAGCAGACTCTATGGGTGTCGATATAATTCAAAATTGTGAAGTAACAGGTTTTGATATTTCAAGTGGAAAAGTAGAAGGTGTTCGAACTTCTCGGGGAAATATTAAAGTTAAAAAAATTGGATTATGTGTTGCAGGTAGTACTAATATTTTAGCAGATAAGCTTAATATGACTTTACCTGTTGAAACTCATCTTCTTCAAGCATGTGTTTCAGAACCAGTCAAACCAGTTTTAGATAGAGTTGTTACTTTTGGTGCTGGACATTTTTACATAAGCCAATCAGACAAAGGTGAGATGGTTATGGGCGGAGATTTAGATGGATATAATAGTTATGCTCAAAGAGGAAATCTGCCAACTCTTCAACATGTACTTACGGAAGGAATAGCAATGATGCCATTCTTAAGTAAATTAAAAATGCTTAGGACTTGGGGTGGAATTATGGATATGTCCATGGACGGTTCACCTATTATCGACAAAACTCATATTGAAGGTTTGTATTTGAATTGTGGATGGTGTTATGGTGGATTCAAAGCTACACCAGCATCTGGTTGGACATTTGCACATACTATTGCTCAAGATAGAGTTCATGAATTAAACGCAGGATATAACTTAAATAGATTTAATACAGGTCACTTACTTGATGAAAAGGGACTTGGTACAAAAACTTGGATTTCTTAAATGCTTCATATTAAATGTCCACATTGTGGAATGAGATCACAAAATGAATTTTCTTATGGAGGTGATGCAACTGTTAAAAGACCAGAATTAAACAAAGAAGTATCCGATCAAGACTGGAATAATTTTGTCTACAATAGAAAAAGTTTAAGAGGAAAGCATTTGGAATTATGGCAACATTTATCAGGATGTAGACAATGGATAAAAGTTGAGAGAGATACTGCCACTCATGAAATATTTAGAACATTTAAAGCTAATGAGGATAATTCGTAATGGATCAAAATTTTCGATTATCAGATGGTGGTTTAATAAATAGAGATAAGAAACTATCATTTAAGTTTAATAGTAAAACTTATTATGGTTATGAAGGAGATACATTAGCTTCAGCTTTAATAGCTAATGGTGTTCATCTAATTGGTAGAAGTTTTAAATATCATAGACCAAGAGGCTTTTTTGGTGCTGGAGTTGATGAGCCATATGCAATAGTTCAACTATATAGAAATGGTGAAACTGAACCAAACATTAAAGCCACAGAACAGGAGCTTTTTGAAGGTTTAGAGGCTACGAGTGTAAATTGCTGGCCAAGTGTTAACTTTGATATTGGAGCAATAAATAACTTTTTAAAAATATTTCTTCCAGCTGGATTTTATTACAAAACATTTATGTGGCCAAAGAGCTTTTGGTATAAAGTTTATGAGCCATTTATTCGAAGAGCAGCAGGACTAGGAGTTGCATCAACAAAACATGATAAAGAAAGATATGAGCATAAATACGAATATTGTGATTTGTTAATTGCTGGTTCAGGCCCATCAGGCTTAGCAAGTGCTTATGCTGCTGCTAAAAATGGAGCACGAGTAATTTTAGCTGAAGATAAATCTAGATTTGGGGGAACCTTATTAACAAGCGATGTAAATATAGGAAACCAAACAGGCAAAGAATGGGCTGAGGGGATTATTTCTGAACTTAAAGAAATGCCTAATGTGACAGTTAAAAATAGATCACAAGTTTTTGGTTATTATGATCACAATATGTTAGTGATGTCTGAAAGAATAAGCGATCATTTACCAAAAACAAAAAAGTTTCACCCAAAACAAAGACTTTGGTACATTAGAGCAAAAGAAGTTTTAATTTCTTCAGGATCAATTGAAAGACCAATAGTTTTTGGCAATAACGATACTCCAGGGGTAATGCTTTCATCAGCAGCAAAAGAATACTTAAAAGTTTATGGAGTATTAGTTGGAAGAAATCCTTTAATATTTACCAACAATGATAGCGGCTATGAAACAGCAATTGAATTTAAGAAAAATGGTATTGATCCAATTATCTTAGATACAAGAAAAGATCCTCAATCTGAAATAGTTGAGGAAGCAAAAAATTTAGGAATAAACATTAAGTTTTCTTATGTAGTAGTAGCTGCTCAAGGTTATAAAAAAGTAAAATCAGCTGATATTGCAAAGATTTCAAATAATAAAGAGCAACTTGGATCAGTAGAAAATATTAAGTGTGACTGCATTTGTGTTTCTGGTTTTTGGACACCAACAATTCACTTAGCTTCACAATCAGGAAATAAAACAAAGTTCAACGAAGACATTGATGCATTTGTTCCAGGAACATCAAAGCAAAATGAAACAACATTAGGTGCAGCAAATGGATCTTATACTTTAGATAGGACTTTAAAAAGTTCTTTTGAAACTGCTTATGAGCTATCAAAAAAAATCACTAATAATGACAATAAAGTTTCTTTACCAAATATTGTTGAAAAAAAATCAACAACACATGATAAATTTTGGTGTGTGCCATTACCTAAGGGAAAGAATTACAAAAGATTTTTAGATTTTCAAAATGATGTTGCGGTTTCTGACGTAGAAATAGCATTAAAGGAGGGTTATCGATCAATTGAACATGTTAAAAGATATACCACTCTTGGAATGGCAACTGATCAAGGTAAAACGAGCAATTTAAATGGTTTACAATTAGTATCTAATATTGAAAATAAAATAGTACCAAATGTTGGTCACACTACTTTTAGACCTCCATACACACCAGTTTCTATTGGTGCAATTGTTGGAAGGGAAGTAGGTAAACATTCAAAACCAACAAGAAAATCTCCAATGCATACATGGCACGAAAAAAATAATGCGATATTTGTAGATGCAGGTGTTTGGTTGAGACCTAGATACTATAAACAAGGGAACGAAAATTTATTTGAAGGATCAAAAAGGGAGGCAAAAAATGTGAGAACAAATGTAGGTGTATGTGATGTGACTACATTAGGTAAAATAGACATTAAAGGACCTGATGCAGCAGAACTACTTAATAGAGTTTATACAAATGCATGGTTAAAGTTACCTGTAGGTAAAGCAAGATACGGGGTAATGTTAAGAGAAGATGGAATTGTTATGGATGATGGAACAACTACAAGAATTTCAGAAAATCATTATCATATGACAACTACTACCGCACAAGCTGCAAACGTTCTTTCACATTTAGAATATTATTTGCAATTAGTTTGGCCTGAATTAAATGTAAATGTAGTTTCAACTACAGAACAATGGGCAGGTGCAGCAATTGCAGGGCCTAAATCTAGAGATTTATTGCAAAAACTATTCCCAAAATCTGATGTTTCAAACGAAGGGTTACCTTTTATGGGCTACATTGAAGGAGACTTGTTTGGTGTAAAAGCTAGAATTTTTAGAATTTCTTTCTCAGGCGAGCTTGCATATGAAGTAAATGTTGAATCTGATAATGGGAACTTTATGTGGGAAAAAATTATGGAGGTTGGCCAAGAATTTAAAATAGAGCCATACGGAACTGAGGCATTATCAACTCTTAGAATTGAAATGGGTCACGTTGCAGGATCTGAGCTAGATGGAAGAACTATCTCTTATGATAATTCTCTTGAAGGTTTATTAAGTAAAAAGAAAGATTTTATTGGTAAAAGATCTTTAACTAGAGAAGCATTTATAGCTGAAGATAGACAAAAAGTTGTTGGAGTTGTACCCTTAGATAAAAAAACAAGTATTCCAGAAGGGTCACATTTAGTTAAAGATTCGAATGCACCATTGCCAAATCCAAAATTAGGTTATATTTCAGCTTCGTGTTGGAGTGTTGAGTATGATAATCCATTTTCTTTAGCAATATTAAAAGATGGAAAAAACATGATTGGAGAAAAGTTATTTGTAATGTCTCCGCTTAAAAATAAAGTAATTCCAGTTGAGATAGTTTCTTCACATTATGTTGATCCAAAAGGTGAAAGGGTAAGATCATGAGTTTGATATCAGCTTTAGCAAATGTTCATTCAATAGGTCAGTTTGGTGACTATGAAGACAAAAATGAAAACAATCTCTTAAAAATCTCTGAGATAAAAAATTTATTAATAGTTCAAATAGTTCAGTATAAAAATTCTACAGTTTCAATTGAAAGTATTGATGTTGATGGTTTAAAATTAAATGATAAGCCATTAACTGTAATAAATAATAATGATACAAGAATTTTATGGAATGGACCGAAAAATTGGCTTTTGGTTTCAACAAAAAAAGATTTACTAAAAAATATTTCACAAAATTTAAATGATACAGATTTTGCAGTAACTAATTTATCTCATTCGAAAGCTATTATTGAAATAGAAGGACAAGATGTTAAAGAGGTTTTAAAAAAAGGGTGTCCATTTAATTTTAATATCTTAGAAAAAAACAATTCAATAAATTCTATTTATAATGGAATAGCTTTCACAGTCGATATGCTGGATAATAACCCTGATAAAGTAAGATTATTTGCTTTAAGAAGTTTTGGCGAGTCTTTTTATCACTCTATTACAGATGCATCTTTGGAGTTTGGTTTTAAATCTTTATAATCAAAAAAAATCAATCTTGTGTAGCAATATAAACTCCTATCGTAGTTATTAAAAAACCTATAAGATCTAAGTTGGTTAAACTTTCGTTTAAAAAAAGCCAAGCCATAAATGCTGATGTGGCAGGTATTAAAAAAAATATTGAAACAGTTTTACTAGCAGAGTTATTTTTAATTAGATACATCAAGATTGTAAAAGCACCAAATGATACTAAAAAAATTTGATGACTCATTGCAATTATAAATGTTTGTGAAAAATTAATGTAAGGTTCAGCAAAAAATATTATTATCAAAGTATGAAACAAGCAACCACCAAGCGCTTGATAAAAATTACTTACTGATAAAGGTAAATTATTACTTAATTTTTTTTGCCAAATTGTTGATGTTGTAATTGCAATTAATGCGACTATCGTAGCAATCAATCCTAACAAAGGTATATTTGTACCCACATCTAAACCCAAAACCAATGTGGCGCCTATAAAACCAAGCAAAACTCCAACCCACTGTTTAATAGTTACTTTTTCACTCAGTATAGGTCCACTAAGAGCATTGGTTAATATTGGTTGAAGTGTAACTATTAAAGCAGCTATGCCGGTTGGCATTCCAATTGAAATAGAATAAAAAACCCCTCCTAAATAAAATCCATGAAAAAGAACTCCACTAAATACAGACTCAATTAAATTTTTTTGTTTAACAATTATCGATTGCTTTAAATAAATAGAAAATAGATAGAAACCTATTGCTACAAAAAAAAATCTAAAAGCCAGAGCTGCAAAAGGGTCACTGTTATCTATAATTGGCTTTGTGGTTATAAAAGCAGAAGACCAGAGCAATATAAATATAAATGGAAAAATTCTGGTCATTTCAGGTTTTATAGATCATTTATTCTTACTATAGATGCTAAAATTTAGTTTAATTTATATATGAAAATTAACCTTCTTGGATCTACCTTGAGTTGTATCTCAAAATGTATATGATTCGTAAAAAACCATGATTAATAGAAAAATAATTTTGGGTTTATTTATAACTTGCTTTTTAGGTGCTTGCTCATCTCCTACGGCTATGTTGGGGCCAGCTTACACATTTTCATCAACAGGAAATATCTATCAAACAGGTTTCACTTATAGTTCAAATGAAATGATTACGAAATACACGGGCAAAACACCAATTGAAAATATAAAAAAAATTACTGAGAAAAAAGAAAAGAACATCATGAAAGCAGCACTTGAGAGTAAAGATTTTTATGATTTCGTAGAAAGTAATATCAAAAAAACTAGAAAAATAGTTAATTTTCAAGAATAATATTCAGAATTAATAAATTAGTTTGATTTGTTTCTTTACACCATAGTTCATAACTTTCACACATTCTCCATAAATGATCAAAAGCTCTCTGTGATAGTTCAAGTGGAAAATGACTTTTAGCGTAATATAAATCTGGAAATTGGATTAATTGTTTCTCCATCATTTCTTTTTGAATCTTCAATAATTTAATAGTTTCATCAGGAATTTTTTTTTTAGTTTTATAATCAATAAAATTATTTTTTTTTAATTCCATAAACCAGTTTTCATGAAATTTACCGCTAGCAATTTTTTTATAAATTTCAGTACCAATAAATCCATCAACAGCATCTATGTTAGAAAAACTTGGATTTTCTTTTTTAATTTTACAAATTTCCAAATAGATTAATTCGGCAACGTATAAAACATAAGGCTTGTCTTTAGATGACATTGCTTATCTTTTATATTTTTTCATAGCAGCATTAGCTAATATCAAGTTAGGATCTAAAAAAATTTTAGATGACTTAACTTTTTTAAATGATTTGAAGGCAAAAATTGCTATTGGTAATTCTGTACATCCAAGAATTATTTTTTTACACTTTTTTTTTAACAAATAATCTATTGCTGGTTTTATAATTTTATTTGCAGATTTTACATTTCCCATTTTAACAAGTTTGATTGCCTTATTAACAGAATTATTTTGAAGAAGATTATTTGGACAGATTAGATTGTATGTATTATCAAAAAATTTATTATAAATACCAGTTTGTATTGTACCTTCTGTTGCTAGTAATCCAATAGATGAATTTTTAATACATTTTTTTTTTGTATAAATAAAAACCTCTTTAGGCATATTAATTATTGGAATTGAAATTTTTTTTTTTAGATCGTCATACCAATAATGGGCTGTGTTACATGGAATAACAATATATTTGCAATTACTTTTTTCTAGCAATTTACAGCCTTTCAATAAACTTTTTAAAACTGAAAGATATTTTTTTTTACTTTTTTTATTTGCAAATCTGTTTGATAAATTTTTTGTTTGAGTACCAATTGACTCGGGTCTACCAGGAATATTTGATTTATTATATAGCATGAACAGTGGATACTCTTGATCAATTTTTCCTCTATATAAAATTGCAAGTTTATTACAAAAGTCTAATCCAGCTTGTGTTCCCATGCCTCCTAAAATGCCAATCATAATTTAATTATTTATTATTTATAATATTATTGTGTCCTCTCATAATTGTTTGACCATATTTATTGAAAGGTTTAAATTTAAGATTGTTTATTTTTGTTATTTTTCTCTTATCCATAAAATAAAAGAATAGATCATTGGCTGTAAAAATAAATCAATTCTTAGTTTAAGAAATGAAATAATTTACAGCCAATAAATAGTGTGAAAATTATGCAGTTTTTAAGTTAACTGCTGAAGGACCTTTAGGACCATCTTCAACATCGAAAGTCAAAGCTTGACCCTCATCTAAACCGTTCATACCAGCATCTCTTACTGCTGAAACATGTACAAACACATCTTTTTCTTTATCTTCTCTTTCAATAAAACCAAAACCTTTGGTTGGATTGAACCATTTTACTTTTCCTTGTAGACTCATATTTATCTTCTTACTTTTTGTTATATTAATTTATTACTTATAATTAAGTAATTTTGACTTTGTTTATAATTTGGAAGGTTTTGTCAACTAAATTGATGTTTTAACGACCTTTTTATTCTATTCGTTGTTTATGAGTTTTGTTAAGTAAATTGAATTTATGTCCTCTTTATAATGCGCAAAAGGTTTGCAGGCTTCAAAATTACATCTTTTGAACAATTTTCTGGCTGGTTCAAAAAAATTGCCCGCACCAGTTTCGATACTTAGTCTCTTAATATGTAATTTTTTAGCTTCCCCTATTAAGTGTTGAACAACTTTAATACCATTACCTTTATTTCTAAATTTATCATGAACTCTAATTGATTTAAATTCACCATGTTCTTTTTCTAAAAATTTTAATGCACCACAACCCAATAATTCATCATTTTTCCATAAACTCCAAAATTTTATTGATGAAATTTTTAAACCTGGAATATCTAATACATGCGTACTTCCTTCAGGGGAGGCTGTCCTCAATTCAATAAAATGTTTTATTAGAAGCTCATTAACTTCAGGGTGATCAAAATTTCCCTCGATTGATTTTAACATTATATTAAAGTAGTTATATGACCCATTTTTCTTTTTTCTTTTATCTCTTTCTTCAGATAATCAAAGAAAAATTCATTTTTATTTAATTTAAGTTTTTGTCTAAAAGGCTCTATTTGTTTTCCAATTAAATTAATCATTTTTGCATTAGATAATTTTTTTAATGGAACTTTTTCAAGAGAACATACAGCTCTCACATGATTTTCAAATTGACTTATATTGTACGCGTTAATTGTTAAGTGTCCTGAATTATGAACTCTTGGAGCAATTTCATTTACATATAAATTATCATTTCTATCTATAAAAAATTCAACACAGAGAGTACCAATATATTTTAATTCTTCTGAAATTAAAGTGGCCCAATTTTTTGATTGATCTAATATTTTTTCATTTATTTCTGCTGGAATTTTAGAGTGTTTAAGTATTTGATCTTCATGAGTATTTTCTATTGGTTCATATATTGTAAAATTGTTATTACCAAATCTTGTTATGATTACCGAGATTTCTTTTTTAAGTTTTACTAATTTTTCTAATATATAACCTTTTGAAAAATCTATGTTCAATAAATTTAAGTCTTCAATTTTTTCTATTGGATATTGACCTTTACCATCATAACCCATGGTTGTAGTTTTTAGAATCCCTGGTAGGTAATCTTTTAAAGTTTCGATTTCAGATTTTTTTTCTATAGAAACATATCTTGTTGTTCTAATATTTAATTTATTCACAAAATCTTTTTCTGCTAGCCTATGTTGAATAAGTCGATTTATAGATGGTTTTGGCAAAACAGATTTTAACTTATTCATTTCATTGAGAGTTTCATAAGGTATATTTTCAAATTCGTAAGTTATTACGTCAACTTTTTTTACAAATTCAAGAATTTTTTCCTTATTATCATATTCACCAAATATAAATTCATCACAAAAATTTTGAGCTGGAGCCTCAATATCGTTACAGTAAATTGTTGTTTTAATATTAAGTTTTTTTGCTGCAACTGACAGCAGACTTCCAAGCTGACCTCCACCAATAATTCCCAAATTAATTTCTGGCATTTTTATTTAGGATTTTTTTTTACAGACTTTGTTTGTGAGTGTCGCCAATTATTTAGTTTTTTTTTAATATATGGATTATTATTCGCTATTATAGAGGCAGCTAATAATGCAGCATTTATAGCTCCATCCTCTCCAATAGCTAAAGTTCCTACAGGAACTCCTTTAGGCATTTGAGCAATTGATAATAAACTATCTAATCCTTTTAATTTTTTACTCTCTATCGGCACACCTAACACAGGAATAGATGTTAATGCTGAAATCATACCCGGTAAATGTGCTGAGCCACCTGCACCAGCAATTATTACTCCAATATTGTTTTTTGAAGCCGAACTGGCAAATCTATACATTCTTTCTGGAGTGCGATGAGCTGAAATTATCTTAGTCTCAAATTTTATTCCCATTTTCTTAAGTATTTTGGCTGATAACTGCATAGTTTTATAGTCAGATTGACTACCCATTACTATTGCGACTTTAAGATCTTTATTATTTTTCATGATTTTGTAAGCACAATCTTTATTTCAAAATTAAATCAAAATTTCAATAAAATAAATAGAATTTAAAAAAACATATTGGTATGGTTTATAATTATTTACCAAAATGAAATTTAAAATAGACAACCTCCAGTACTGTAATTGGTCAAGAAAAATTTTTGAAATTAATCAAGAAGCTGGTCTAGATGCAGTTCATGTAACAATCGTATATCACGAGGATTTTGATGAACTTTTAATTGAAATTCAAAAGTGGGAAAAATTGTTTAAAGACAATTCAGATTTAATTTTTTTAGGAAGAAGTTATAAAGATATTGAAAAAGCAGACAAAGAAAATAAAACAGCTATTTTTTTTGGTTTTCAAAACTGTTCTCCTATAGAGGATGATATTAATTTAGTTGAAAAAGTACATCAGCTCGGATGCAAATTTATGCAACTGACATATAATAATCAGTCTTTGTTAGCCACTGGTTGTTATGAAAAAATCGATAGTGGTGTAACTAATTTTGGTCGTGAAGTAATTAAAGAGATGAATAGAGTCGGTATAGTTGTTGACATGTCTCACTCTGCAGAAAAAAGTACATTTGATGCAATAGAGATAAGTGAAAAGCCTATAGCAATTACTCATGCTAATCCATCATTTTGGCATGCAGCAAAAAGAAATAAATCTTCTGAATTACTTAAAACTTTAAGTGATAGTGGTGGTATTTTAGGATTATCACTTTATCCCCATCATCTAAAAGATAATACGAATTGTTCTATTGATAGTTTTTGTGAAATGGCTGCAAGAACTGCTGAAATAATGAACGTTAATAATATTGGTATTGGATCTGATCTTTGTCTAAATCAACCTGATGAAGTTGTTGAATGGATGAGAAATGGCACATGGTCAAAAAGTAAAAACTATGGTGAGGGTTCAAAAAATAAACCTGGTTTTCCAAAACAGCCTAAGTGGTTTGAAGATGCTAGAGGTTTTAAAAATTTAGAAAAAGGATTAAATAAAGTTGGTTTTTCAGACACTGAGACCAATGGGATACTTGGAAATAATTGGTATAATTTTTATAAAACTATTTAAGCATGAATATAAAATTACGAGATCCAAACATTATAATGAAGCTTTCAAGACTTGGTTCTTTTCATCAATCTAGATTATCTTTTTTACGAAGTTTTTTAAATGAATTTAAAGATTGGGATTATAAAAGAGACTTATTTGATTTAGACGAAAAAGGATATGGTACAGCAATTTATTCTTTTAAAAAAAATGACCGGGTTTATTCACTAGTTTGTTTCGCAAATAAAATTAATGAAGATGAAAGATCAGATAGGGTAATAGCAACTAAGTGGGATGCTGCATTTACTCTTCATGACGGTGTGCCTCTTAAAAAAGATGTTGAAAGATTAAAAAATGAAGTTCCAAAACAAGAAGTTGGAAGATTGTCTTATAAAGAATTAACTTTATCTAGAGCCAATAAATCAGTACGAGTTTTTGATCATGTTGTTGAAAATTTAAGTAAAGGAATTCAGCCAGATTTGGATTTACTAGAAAAAGTAGGTTATCTATATAGAACAACAGCTGTTTATGGATCAGGTAAATTTGGACTAGCAGATCGTTTTAGAATTAAGAATAGAGAAGAAATAAATGGTCCTTTTAGATTAGAAATGATGTTAGTTTATTTAGTTAGACAGTTTACTTTTGATCAAGTAAATCATGTTGCAAAACATAGAAATCCAAAGATTGCAGTTAAGCTGGATCCAAAAATTTGTAAAAATCTTGGAATCGGAAATTCAACAGGTTTAGGTATGGCACCTTTTATTGTTAATCATCCAACTTTGTTGAATAATTGGATACTTTGTAGAGAAACAGCTTTAAAAAAAATTAGAGAGTTAAAAAATGTTAAAGCTGAAGATAGCGATTTATTCATAAATTGTGTCAGAAACTCTATTAAAAATATTACTAGTTGGAATACTGAGAGTGAGTACCAACTTAATAAGATTAAGCTGTTACTTGAAGATGTAGAAAAATTCCTAAATTACTTAGAGAAACAATTTAATTTTCAAAAGGATTATCCCTTCAATGAGATTTACTTATGGCTAGAAAAAGAAACTTGTGAAGAATGTATTGAGTATATTGTATCTATTATGATGGAACCATTTGCTAAAATTACACAACCCCTTATCAAAAAAATGAGCTCAGATGAGGAAAAATATTTCAATATTCCAACCGATAGAACTATAGAAGATTTAAAAGCTATTTTAGAAAAAAAATACCCAAATATTCTTACTATAGATTTTGAAAAAAAAGAAAATCATAAAAAATTTTGGTTTATTTCAAAAAATAAAGAGGAACCTAGAATTGCTGATCGTTTTAAAGAACAAGGTTCAGATCTAGAACAACCTCTCGCTATCGCGAGAGATATAAAAAAATTATACGATAGATTGTTAACATCTAAAAAAAAATTAAAGATAGGTCATTTTTTAATTGATCATGATGATTTGAGACATGTAATCAGAAGAGCGTTTATCATTGAAAAATTTCCATACTCAGAAATTCAGGATAATACAATTAGTGAAAATATTATCCCAATCGATATGTTAAGATTAAAACTGTCTTTTTTTGGTGCATTAAAGTTTGATCCAAGATCTGATAAGTGGCTTAGAATATGTATGTTCCAAGGTGCTCCGCTTCCAAATGAACTAAAAAATTATGATGAACAATGGGTTTATAAATCACATAATTAACTTATGAAATCTTTAAGTGAAATTGAGACAACATCAAAAAGGGCTAGTCGTGCAGTTGGATTTTCTTGGGGCGTAGCTGAGGAAATAGCAAAAGGTGTTAGACAACTAGAATTATTTGGTTTTCCAGGAATAAAGAATTTAAGTCAATATTATAAACTTATAAACAAAAAAAAATTTGAAAAATTAACAATTATCAAGAAAAATAATAAATCTAATAAGTCATCTCTTTGTCCCGTTGATTTAGGGGTTCGTTTTTTAGATCAAATCAAAACACTTGAATCTTTAAAAAAGATTACTTTTTATAAAATAGCTCATCCAATATTATTTTTACCTTTTTTGAGCAGAAGTTCAGAAATAGTTGGAAAAAGAATATTACTAAAATTTGAAAAAAATACTCTTTTATTAAACTTTAATGTAAATATTTTATCCAAATTTATAAAAAATGAGTTCCCTTCAATTGCAAAAAAAGTTGAAGTTATTTTTTTGGAAAATAAAGACTTTTTCTCTGAAAAAGAATGGAAAAATCTATATAAATTATCTGAAAATACTTTTGTTGAGGAAACAGATAGCTTAAAACAAGGAGCTGCAGGAGCTGGACTTACGGATAATGATTGAAGATAAAGAGTTAAAAGAAAAAGATTTAGATAACATATGCGAAGAGTGCAAAAAAGAAGATGAAAGTGTTTCCCAGAATTTAATTCTTACAAACTTTAAAATTTGTAAATCTTGTAGAATATCAAAGACAATTTTTCCAATTTAAATATTATTAACTGGCAACATATCCATTCTACTCATAACAAAAGAGATTGATAAAAAAGCTATAATTAAAAAGGATAAAAATACAATTCCAAAAGATTTAAGATTAGATTTAAGATTTAAAATTTGTTTTGTCGAAATTATTAAAGCAGCAAAAATCCAAAATTGAGTTAAAAATATTATAGGTACCATCAATTCTGGAGTTATTGCAAAAAATCTTAATAGACCAGGAGCGTGAGCAAATCCGATTGCAGTTAATACTTTTTTAAAGGGAATTTTTGTATTTTTATCAGGAAATAACTTTACACCTATTACAAATATTAGTGTTGACCAAACAAACCAAGTTAAAATTGCTGTAAGACCAGACATTGCAATAGCAGTTTTAATCACTGTATTAGCTGCAACTGCACCTGCGATCCCATCTAAAATCATAATAAGACCTGCGAAATATATTGAAGCCTCACCAAAATTTTTATTATCACTGTATAGTGTTCTATCTAATTTGATAGATTTAAAAACTATATTAAGAAATTCACCAAACATTTATTTTTTTTTATTTTTATGTTCTTTATAAGACACAATTAACGGAAATAATATTAAAGCAATAGCTATTATAATGCAAATCGCAATTAAAAAACCTTTAGACATATAGAATATTTAGAGAGTGGGGGGGGGGGGGAGAAACAACTCCCCCTAAAAATTAAATTAACCTTTTACAACTTCTCTAGTATTGGCGTTGAAAGACTCTTTAAATGGAATATCCACTACCACAGCATCAACAGGTGTACCTGCCTTGTCTGAGTATTTTTCTGGTAAATGAACTTTATACTTTGTTCCAACCTTACCTTTTGGAAATCCATTTGCATTTAAAGTTCCATCAAATGGCACATATCCCATTGCTATGTTTTGACCTTTTTCTGGGTGATACCAAGGAGAAGTAATAAATCCGACAGGATCTCCACCACCTTCATTTGATATTAACCAAAAATCAGGGGCGTACTCTTCTATAGGTTTTCCTCCTAGTTCAAGTCCAACTAACTGAAGTTTATAAGGTTTTTTACCGTCCTTAAGCTCTTTACCCATTTTTTCTAAAGCTGTTTTACCAACATAGTCAGCTTTTTTATTCCATTCACCTTTTCCAGATAATGAAACTTGGTAACCTAAATTACACTGAAATGGGTTATGTTGAACATCCATATCTTGTCCCCATGAAAGAATTCCAGCTTGAATCCTTCTGTGGTGAGCAGGAGCAATAACCATTAGTTGATGTTTTTTTCCTGCATCAAGAACTGCATTCCACATATCTTCAGCATATAAAGTAGAGTCTCTAAGATATATTTCATACCCAGCTTCACCAGAAAAACCTGATTGAGAAATTACACAACTTCTTCCCCCAACTTTAACTTCTGCTAAACCATAGAAAGGCATGTTGTCAAAATCAACTTGATCACCACACAGGTCTTTCATTAATGCTTTAGATTTTGGTCCCTGTATTTGTACAGGACTGACATCAATTTCTTCAATTGTACAATTGAATCTGCCATCAGCATTAACACCCTGTAAATACATACCTATGTCAGAGTCTGATAAAGAAAACCAAAATTCATCTTTTGAAATTCTTAAAAGAATAGGATCATTTAACACTCCACCATAAGCATTACATAAAATTACATATCTAGCTCTCATAGGTGAAATTTTAGTTGCATCTCTTGTTATTACGTAATCAGTAAATTTTTCTGCATCAGGACCTTTTACTCTTATTTGTCTTTCAACAGCTACGTTCCACATAGTAACGTGATTTACAATTGCATCATATTCAACCATCGCACCACCATCTTCTGGCTTTACATAGCCTCTAGGATGATAAATACGATTATAAACTGTCGCTCTCCAACAACCTGCCTGCATTGATAAATGCCAATAAGGTGATTTTCTTACCCTCGTTGATATTAGCATCTCAACTTTTGTTGGTCCGCTTTGTCTTAAATTGTATGGTACTTCACGATCTGATTGATCAACTGAAGTAACATGTTTTAGTTTAGTATAGTCAAATTCTTTAGACATAACCATTCTCCTTCAACCACTTGTTAGTTTCCTTCAAGCCGCCGAATGTATAAATGTGGAAGAAATCAGTATGCGATTTAACTTTCCCAATTAAATCATTAGGGTCTTTAGGTTTCAATAAATCTAACGCCTTACTAAAATTAGATTTAAGAAAATTTAGGGAATTTTTTGCACCAACAATATTAGCAAATTTAATTAAGCTAGATATTTTTAGAGGCCCAGTAATTCCAACATGCACTGGTACGCTTTGTTTAGAGATAAAATCTATGATAGGCTGAGGATTGAGTAACCATTGAGTTACAATATAATCAGCATAAGGCTTTTTATCTATCATAGCTTTTTCTAAATCTGATTCGGAGATATCAGGACTCCCTTCTGGGTGTCCAGCGACTCCTATCTTCATTTTTTCAAAATAACCTGTTTCTAAAAGTTGAAACGAGCTGTCAAATTTTCCTGCTGGTTCTCGACCACCACCAATTATTAAAGCTTGTTTTACACCTCCATCTTTGCATCTTGATACATAATCTTTTAATTCTTTTTCGTCTTGAATAGATCTAGCAGGAAAATGTGGAACAGGATTAAATCCTTTTGTAACAAGCTCAATAGCTTTTTGAGCGGTCTCTTTATAATCACCACCTGGTAACATAGTAATATATACATCACTTACTTGTGGTACCGTTTCAAGGTCTGTGTTAGGACCAATTTCTAATGAAAATTTCATTTTTCCAGATCATTATCCTTTTTAAAAAAGCTGTCAAAGAAATTCAACAAATGGATTTGATCGAAATTTGTTGCCAAAAATGATGCTCATGATAATTTTTTTTGTGGATCAAAATTACAAAAATAAAACCCTTGGAGACATCTTGGATATAAAAAAAATAGAGGCTGTGGATAAGCCAATAGAGGCCGCAAAAGGCCTTCCAAATGAGTGCTATACAAGCGAAGCTTACTTAGAGTACGAAAAGGAGAGAATTTTTTGCAATAAGTGGACAGTTGTTGGAGTTGGAAGTTCAATTCCAAATCCTGGAGACGCTAAACCATACAATCTACTCGGGATTCCTCTTATTTTAATTAGAGACAAAGACAGGAAGATTCGAGTTTTTCATAATGTCTGCAGTCATAGAGGCTTTAAACTATTAGACAAACCATGCAATTTAAAAAATGTAATCAGATGTCCCTACCATTCTTGGTCTTATGACTTTGAGGGAAATCTTCTAGCAACACCTCACATTGGTGGTTTGAATAACCATCAGTTTAAAAAATTTGATAAAACTAAAAGTCATCTAAAGGAAGTTAAGACTAAAATATGGATGGATATTATATTTGTAAATATCAATTCAAATGAAATTAGTTTTGATAAATATATTAAACCTCTCGAAGAAAGATGGTCGAAATTCATAAACCATAAAGATCAACAATTGATAATTCATTCTAATGATTATGGTAATTTTAATTTAGATGTTAATTGTAATTGGAAATTTGCCATTGAAAACTACTGTGAAAGTTATCATTTACCAACAATTCATCCAGAGTTAAATAAAGTTTCCAGTATTAATGATCATTATCATATTCAAGGTTTACCTAATAGGTTTGCTGGGCAAGGAAGTAAAAAATACGAACAATTAATTAAAGGAAATAAAAAATTTGATATTTTTCCTCATTGGGAAAAAAGTTTGTTAAAAAATTCAGAATATATTGCTTTATTTCCTAATGTAATGATTGGGTTACATGTTGATCATTTTTATGTTTTTTGGCTAGAGCCAGTTTCATTTAATAAGACTAAAGAACATATGCAAATGTATTACATTGGAAACAACAGTGCGAATGGAGAAGAATTAAAAGACTTAAGAAAAGAAAATGCAAGGTTTTGGAAAGATGTTATGTTAGAAGATATAGATGCAATTGAAGGAATGCAAAATGGAAGAAATTCCCCAGCTTATGACGGAGGAAATTTTTCACCTATAATGGATCAGCCTACCCATCAGTTTCACAAATGGGTAGCAAGAAATTTAATTTAAATGAAAATAATCTTGATAATGGGCTTACCTGGTTCTGGAAAAACAACTTTAGCAAATGAGCTAGGGCCTATGTTAAATGCAAAAAGATTGAATGCAGATGAAGTAAGAAAAAAAGCAAATGATTGGGATTTTTCTGAAGAGGGAAGAAAAAGACAAGCCAAAAGAATGGCAAACTTTGCAATTAAATTAAAAGAAGAAGGTAACTATGTTGTTGCAGATTTTATATGTCCAACACCTGAAGCAAGAAGATTGTTTCCAGCAGATTTCGTTATATGGGTTGATACAATTAAAGAAGGAAGATTTGATGATACTAACAAAATGTTTGTAAAACCTGTCAACTATGACTTTCATGTTACGACACAAGATGCTAAAAATTGGGCACCAAAAATATTAAAGGAGATAAAATAATGGCTTATGAATGGGATAATAAAAAACCAACTGCACAAATGCTTGGAAGATGGCAACCATTTCACGATGGTCATTATACTTTGTTTAAAGAAATTATAAAAAAAACAGGTCAAGTTTGCATTCAAATCAGGGATGTTCAGGGAGTTGATGATAATCCGTTCGATTTCGATACAGTAAAAAAAAATATTGAAGAAAGATTAAATCCAGAATTTGAAGGGCGCTTTAAAATTATGATGGTACCAAATATTACAAACATTTGTTATGGCAGAGGAGTAGGATATAAAATTGAGGAAATTGAACTTTCAAAAGAAATTCAAGAAATCTCAGCTACAAAAATTAGAGCAAAGATGAGAGAAGAAGGCAAAATCAAATAATTTTTAATGAACATTAAAGTTATTAATCAAAAAGATATTTCAAGGGTCATTATTAATGAACCTAAAACTTATAACTCTTTATCTTTTAAAAATTTGAATGATTTAATTAAAGTTTTTAAAATATTAGATAATGATAAAAAGATAAAAGTAATTATTCTTGAAGGAGCTGGTAAAGGATTTAGTGCTGGTCATAATTTAAAAGAAGTAAGAGGTTTAAAGAAAAAAGAAAAATATCAAAAATTATTTAACCTTTGTTCAAAATTGATGCTTCAAATAGTTGAAGGAAAAAAACCTGTAATTGCTAAAGTTCATGGAGCTGCTTACGCTGCAGGATGCCAGTTAGTTGCAAGTTGTGATTTGGCATATAGTACTAAAGATGCTTTATTTGCAACGCCTGGAGTTAATATAGGTTTATTTTGTAGTACGCCAATGGTAGCGGTAAGTAGAAAGATAAATAGAAAACCAATGATGAAGATGCTGTTAACTGGCGAACCAATTAAAGCAAATTACGCAAAAGAAATTGGTTTAATTAATGATTGCTTTACAAGATCAAAATTAAATAATGAAGTTTTAAAAATTGCTAAAAAAATCGCATCAAAGTCAAATCTTACAATAAAAATTGGTAAGCAAACTTTTTATAGGCAGTTAGAAATGCCATTAAGAAAAGCTTATGCTTATACAAGTAAAATGATGACAATTAATATGATGGCAATGGATGCTAAAGAAGGAATTTCAGCATTTCTTGAAAAAAGAAAACCTATTTGGAAAAATAGATGACAATTAAAAATATTTTAATTGTAATTTTTATAATTATTGGTCTTTATGTAGTTTTAGATTTTAGAGATCATAATTTTAAAAGAGCTACTGATGCTTGTATGGCGGGAAGTCAAAAATTAGACCAACCAATGACAGTAGAGGAAGCAAAAAAATTTTGTGAAGAACAAATAAAAAATGATAAGTAATGAGTGATATTAAAAACATTCTTTCAAAATATAAATCTATAGCAATGATTGGTGTAAGTAACGATCCAACAAAAGCATCTACTATAGTAATGAAATATATGCAAAAATATGGTTTTAAAGTTTATCCAGTTAATCCATCTGCTAAAGGGCAAAAAATTTTAGGTGAAGAAGTATTTTCAAAAATAACCGATATAAAAAAACAAATTGATATAGTTGATGTATTTAGACCATCAAAAGAGGCAATAGATATTGCAAAAGATACAGTAAATATTGGGGCTAAAGTTTTATGGTTGCAACTTGGAATTAAAAGTGATGAAGCAAAAAAAATTGTTGAAGAAAATAAAATTAAATATGTTGAAGATAGATGTACTAAAATGGAATATCAAAAACATTTCTTAAAAGTGCGTCAGGCATTTCCTGTTCTACAAAACCAAAATTAGATTAATTATTCTTTATTACCCAAGCTCGATGATAAAAATCATCAATATTTTTTTGAATTAAAGATTTAGCTAAAGCTTCAGCATCATCTTTTTGATTAAATGGGCCATATTCTTTCTTAGTTTTCTGAATGATGGTTTTTATCTCATTAGGATTTTTGTGAGAACCTTCAATAACTGTGTAGTTAATCATAATTTTTTAAATAATTATTATTTCATAGTTTTAAATGTGGCATTTTTGTATTATGAGGTTTAAATGAAAAAAATATTTCTAATTTATGGTCACTATGACAGTCAATCATTTAATGCCGCTATAAGAGATACTTTTACCAAAACAGCAAAAGAAAAAGGTCACTCAGTTGATTCAGTAGATCTTTATAAAGAAAAATTTGACCCAGTTTTTGCGGGTGAAAAACCAGATGATATTGTTTTAGATCATAGAAAAAGAATAAATGCATGTGATATAATTGTTTTAATTGCTCCTATTTGGAATTTTAGAATGCCAGCAATTGTAGAAGGATGGATAGATAAAGTCTTAGCACCACCTTGGGCATTTAGATTTAAACAATTGTGGGGCAATTATGGATATCCAATTGGAAATCTTAATGATAAAAAAGCAATTATTTTTTGTACCTATGGTTCTCCAAGATTAGCAATTACTACTTTTTTTCTAAATTTACCAATTAGAAGATTGAAAAGAGGAGTTTTCCATATGTGCGGCATTTATAATATTAATTATAGAAGATATTTTGCAGTACCATTCGTTAGTGATAAAAAAAGAGAAGAATTCCTTAAAGATGTTAAAAAGACTGCACTTAACATTTAGTGTAATTATTATTTTTTTCTGTAATATTTCATCTTTAAAAGCTGATTTATTAACTCCAAATGACTCAATTTTACCAGCTGCAGTAATAAAAATTCAATTAGTTGCTTTAATGAATAATGACAGAAAATTTGAAGATAGTGGAATTGAACAAACATGGAATTTTGCGCATCCAAATAATAAAAAAAATACTGGACCATTATCTAATTTCAAAATAATGATTAAAGGTAATTCTTACAAAATGCTTTTAAATCATCTAAGTCATACGATTACTAATGTAGGAAATAGTGATAAATGGGCTCAATTTGAAGTTATAATATTGGATAAAGAAAAAATTTATCACAAATTCAATTGGCAAGTTGAGAAATACAGAGAGGAGGGTCCTTTGAAAGGCTGTTGGTTAACAACTATGGTTTCAAACCCCATACCTTTAGGAAGCTCAATTTGATATCCACATATACAATTTTGTTTCGTTATGAATAAAAATTTAGTAGTAATCGCTAAATGAAATCTAAAGCAAAAGTTGTTGTTGTTGGTGGTGGAGTGGTAGGAGTAAGTGCACTTTATCATTTAGCAAAAAAAGGTTGGTCAGATGTTGTTCTTGTTGAGAGAAAAGAATTAACTTCTGGTTCTACTTGGCACGCAGCTGGATTATTACCATTATTTAATATGAGTTATTCAGTTGGACAACTTCATAAGTACGCTGTTGATCTTTATAAAAAGTTAGAGGAAGAAACAGGAAAAAATGTTGGCTTTAGTGTTGTCTCAAATATTCGTTTAGCAAGCACCAAAGATAGAATGGACGAGTATCATCAATATGCCGGTGTGGCAAAAACAATTGGTGTAGATGTAAAATTTTTAACACCTCAACAAGTGAAAGAAATTTGGCCTTTATGTCATACAGATGATTTAGTTGGTGCCATTCAGCACCCAGAAGATGGATACATTCAACCAGCAGACCTTACACAAGCGCTCGCAACAGGTGCTAGGAATATGGGGGCAGAAATTTATCGAAATACAACCGTCGTAGCTATGAAACAAACTAAAGATGGCTGGATTGTAGAAACAGATAAAGGCCCTATTGAATGTGAACATATAATTTCTTGTTCAGGAAATTTTGCTAGACAAACTGGAGAAATGGTTGGATTAGATATACCTGTTATTCCTGTTGAACATCAATACATTGTTACTGAACCACATCCAGAAATTCAAAAAAGAAAAAAAGATGGTCTTCCTGAAATGGGAGTTCTTAGAGATAGTGATAGCAGATGGTATATGAGAGAGGAAGCTGGGGGATTAATTTTAGGTCCATATGAAGATGGAGCTCCTGCTTGCTATGTAGAAGGTCCTTCAAAAAATTCTGAGTATGAACTATTTCAAGAAGATCTAGATAGACTTGCTCCACACATTGAAGGAGCAATACATAGAGTACCTGCTTTTGGAGAAGTTGGTGTAAAGAAAGTTTATAATGGAGCAATTTGTTATACTCCAGATGGTAATCCAATCGTAGGTCCAGCCTGGGGATTGAAAAATTTTTGGATCAATGAAGGACATAGTTTTGGAATTACAGCGGCTGGAGGAGCTGGCTGGCAATTAGCAGAATGGATAGTTGATGGTGAACCGACAATAGATATGCTTGGTGTTGAACCTAGACGTTATGGAAATTATGCAACTAAATCTTATTTGAAAGCTAAAAATGAGGAAGCTTACAGTCATGTTTTTATTACACATTATCCTGATGAAGAAAGACCTGCCGCAAGACCTTTGAGAACTTCTCCATGTTATGAGAGAATGAAAGAACTTGGTGCAGTATTTGGTCAAAAATTTGGTTGGGAAAGACCTAACTTTTTTGCAACAGATGGAATGGAACAAAAAGATGACTGGTCTTTTAGAAGATCTAAATGGTTCGAGGCAATAAAAAAAGAATGTCAAAATGTAAAAGAAAACGTTGGTCTTTTAGATATGACTGCATTCGCAAAATGTAGAATTAAAGGACCAAAAGCAGAAGATTTTTTAGATTACTTGGTAGCAAATAAGTTACCAAAAAAAATTGGTAGAATTGGATTATGTCATGCACTTAATACTAAAGGAGGTGTTCATTCAGAGTTTACAATTATGAAAGAAGCTGAAAATAGTTATTATCTAGTTTCCGCTGGTGCTAACTTGAGACTTGATCATGACTGGATTCAAAAATGGATGCCAACTGACGGATCAGTTATATTTGAAGATTTAACAAACAGCACTGGAGTACTTGTAATAGCTGGCCCAAAAGCGAGAGAATTAATACAAAAAGTTTCTACTGATGATTTTTCAAATGAAAATTTCAAATGGTTAACTGCTAAAAATGTTAATGTAGGATATGCCCCAGTAAACGCAATGAGGGTAAACTTTGTTGGTGAACTTGGTTGGGAATTACACCATCCAATTGAATATCAAAATCATATATTTGATAAATTAATGGAGGCAGGTAAAGATTTAGGCATTAAACCATTTGGAATTAGAGCAATGAATAGTCTGAGAGTTGAAAAATCTTACAAACTAGTTGGAACTGAATTATCGATTGAATACTCTCCTTATGAGTCAGGTTTAGATAGATTCATTCATCCAAACAAAGGAAACTTTATTGGACTTGAAGCATTAAATAAATGGAGAGAAAAAGGTTTTGATAACAAATTAGTAACACTTGAGGTTCACAATACAACGGACTCTGATGTACTAGGAAATAATCCTATATATAAAAATGATAAAGTTGTAGGAAGAGCTACAGGCGGTGAATATGGCTTTAGATTAGATAAATCAATTGCTTTAGCTATGATAAAACCTGATTTAGCTAATGTTGGTGAAAAACTTAAAGTTGATATATTAGGGAAAATGTATGAGGCTACAATTTTAGAGGAAAGTCCATATGATATTGAAAATAAATTATTGAGAGCTTAATGAAAATCTTAGTCGCAGTAAAAAGAGTAATTGACTACAATGTGCAAATTAGAGTTAAAGAAGATGGTTCTGGTATTGTTACTGACAATGTTAAGATGTCAACTAATCCACCAGATGATAACGCTATTGAGGAAGCGGTAAAAATTAAAGAGGCTGGAAAAGCAACAGAGGTTGTTGCTGTAAGTGTTGGTGAGGAAAAAGCTCAAGAAACAGTTAGAAAAGCTTTAGCTGTAGGTGCTGACCGAGGCATCTTAGTAAAAGTTGATGGAGCAACCGAACCTTTAGCTGTTTCTAAGATTTTACAAAAGATTGTTGAAAAGGAAAAGCCCGATTTAGTATTTATGGGTAAACAAGCAATTGATGATGATTGTAATCAAACTGGTCAAATGCTAGCAGCATTATTAAATTGGCCACAAGCTACATTTGCATCTAAAATAGAAGTTAAAGAAAAATCTTTAGAAGTAATAAGAGAAATTGATGAAGGTCTAGAGACTATTGAGGTTAATGTACCTGCTATTGTAACATGTGATTTAAGATTAAATGAACCTAGATATGCTTCTTTACCCAATATAATGAAAGCAAAAAAAAAACCAATCGAGCAAATAAATGCCTCTGATTTAGGTATTGATACAAAACCAAGGATTGATCAAATAAAAGTTGAAGAACCTCCAAAGAGAAAAGCGGGGATTAAGGTCGCAAGTGTTGAAGAATTAGTTCAAAAACTAAAAAATGAGGCTAAAGTAATATAATGTCAATTTTATTAATTGCAGAGCATAATAATAAAGATCTAAAACCTTTTACTTTAAATGCAATTTCTGCTGCATCTCAAATAAATGAAGATGTTCAAGTTTTAGTATTAGGTTCAAATTCAGATAGTGTAGCCAAATCTGTTTCTGAATGTCCAAATGTAAAAAAAGTAATACACATAAATAATGAGCTATATGAAAACTATTTAGCTGAAAATTATTCATCAGCTATTATCAAACTTTCAGAAAATTATTCGCATATTATCTGTTCAGCAAATACTTTTGGTAAAAATCTGATGCCAAGAATTGCTGCTTTGTTAGATGTTTCTCAAGTGAGCGATATAACAAAAGTTATTTCTGAAGATACTTTTATTAGACCAATTTATGCAGGCAATGCATTTGCTACAGTTAAAAGTAACGATAAAATAAAATGTGTAACAATAAGACCTACTTCATTTGATCCCGCACCATCATCAGGAGGCTCAGCAGAAATTCAAAATGGTGAGCCAGGTGATGCAACAGACTTATCTAAATTTATCAAAAAAGAGGAAATTAAAACAGATAGGCCTGAATTAGGAACTGCAAGAGTTGTAGTTTCAGGTGGAAGAGGCATGCAAAGTGGAGAAAATTTTAAATTGATAACTGCAGTTGCAGATAAATTAAATGCCGCAATAGGTGCATCAAGAGCTGCTGTAGATGCAGGTTATATAACTAATGATCATCAAGTTGGTCAAACAGGCAAGGTAGTAGTTCCAGATTTATATATTGCTGTTGGAATTTCAGGTGCTATTCAGCACTTAGCAGGAATGAAAGAAAGTAAAGTTATCGTAGCCATTAATAAGGATGGAGAAGCACCAATTTTTAGTGTTGCTGATTATGGTTTGGAAGCAGATCTTTTTGAGGCTTTACCTAAGTTTGTTGAAGAATTGAACAAATTAAACACTATACAAAAATAATAGAATCTGTAAAAAACTAGATTATGTCCAGAGAGACAATGGAATATGATGTTGTTATTGTAGGTGGAGGTCCATCTGGATTATCTACGGCTATAAAATTAAAACAACTTGATTTAAACTTAAATGTATGTGTATTAGAAAAAGCTTCTGAAATAGGTGCTCATATTTTAAGTGGAAATGTTTTTGAAACAAGAGCATTAGATGAACTGCTTCCAAATTGGAAAGAATTAAACTCCCCTATCAAAACCAAAGTATCTAAGGAAAAATTTTTATTTTTAGGAAAAACTAAATCGTTAAGTTGGCCAACTTGGCTATTACCAGCTGTACAACAAAACCATAAAAATTATATCATTAGTCTTGCAAACTTATGTAGATGGCTTGCTGAACAAGCTGAAAGTTTAGGTGTTGAAATTTTTCCAGGATTCCCAGCAAGTGAGATTTTATTTAATGAAGATGGATCAGTTAAAGGTGTTGCCACACAAGATATGGGTATCGATAAAGAGGGAAACAAAAAAGAGAGCTTTGAACCTGGCATTGAACTGATTGGAAAAGTTACAGTATTTGCAGAAGGATGCAGAGGTCATTTAGGAAAACAATTAATTAAAAAATTTGAACTTGATAAAGGAAAAGATCCTCAACAATATGGAATAGGGTTTAAAGAAATTTGGGAAATAGATGAAAGAAATCATGAAGAAGGTTGTGTAATGCATACAGCAGGATGGCCTTTAGATAATAATACATATGGTGGAAGTTTTATTTATCATGCAGAAAATAAACAAATTTTTTTAGGTTACGTGATAGGTTTAGATTACAAAAATCCACACCTATCTCCATTTGATGAGTTTCAACGATTCAAAACCCATCCTACAATCAAAAAAATAATTGAGGGTGGAAAAAGAATTTCTTACGGTGCAAGAGCTTTAATTGAAGGTGGATTTCAAAGTTTGCCAAAAATGTTTATGCCTGGAGCGTTACTCGTTGGGTGTGATGCAGGAACATTAAACATGCCTAAAATTAAAGGATCACATACAGCAATGAAAAGTGGAATGATTGCAGCAGAAACAATTAATGAATATATTAAAGAAAATAAAGATTTATCTGTTTTTGAGGAAAAATTTAAAAAAAGTTGGCTATATAAAGAGCTTTACGAGGCAAGAAATGTCAAACCAAGTTTTAGTTGGGGACTAATTTTAGGAATTATATTTACTGGCATTGACCAAATATTATTTAGAGGAAAGTTACCTATTACATTAAAACATAAGCATGCTGATCATGAAACACTTAAATTAGCTAATGAAATGCCTAAAATTGAATATCCAAAACCTGATAATATAATAACATTTGATAAAACTAGCTCTGTTTATTTAACAGGAACCAATCATGCTGACAATCAACCAGTACATTTACGACTAAAAGATCCAACTTTACCAATCAATTATACTTTAGAAAAATTTGATGAGCCTGCACAAAGATATTGTCCTGCAGGTGTTTACGAAGTCCAACAAGAAAACGGTTCAAATAAATTTGTTATTAATTCTCAAAATTGTATTCACTGTAAAACTTGCGATATTAAAGAACCATCGCAAAATATTACTTGGGTTACACCTGAAGGTGGGGGTGGCCCAAAATATGGAAACATGTAATTAACTTAAATCTATTGCAAATTTTTTTAAGGTTTCGATGGGTAATATTTTTAATGTATTTTCATGAGTGCTCTTTAAAAAAATAGGACAACCTTTGCCTTCCTCAACTGCTCTTGCATACCAACTTGCACAAACACACCACCCATCACCGTCTTTTAAACCTGGAAAACCAAATTCAGGATGTGGAGTAATCAAATCATTACCTGCTTCCTTACACCATTCTAAAAATTCTGTTGTTACTTTTGCACAAACTGTATGAACACCACGATCATTATCATCAGTATTACAACAACCATCTCTATACCATCCAGTTAAAGGGTTATTAGAACATAGCTCTAAATCTTCTCCCAGTACATTTTTTTGAATTTTATCCATGGAATATATCAAATGTTTTTTTATCTATATCTATATTAAATGAAAATGATCTTCTTTCACCGTCTCTTTTAAAAGGGTAGGCTGTATGCATTAAGTAATTTGGAAATAATATCATATCTCCAACTTTAGGATTATGATTAAATAAACTGTTGTTTAAAAAAGATTTAGATCCATGTATAAAATCTATTGTTCCATTAGTCTTAAGTCTTTTACGACTTTGAGTAATATTTTGTGGTATCTTTAAATAACCTACACCTGAAATATTACCACTATGAAAATGAATAGGATTATATTCATTTTTAAATTGTCTAACCACCCAAAGATTTCGTAAACTTATTTTTTTTGTATTCTTTTTTGTACATTTTTTAATATATTTTTTTACGTTAATATTAATAAAATTTAAAAGATTTTTTTTTATAAATTTTGAACTTAATTCAATTTCTTGTTTTACCTGACCAACTAATTTATTTGAATAATCACTCTTCTTTAATCTTTTTTTATTATCTAAAATTACATCAACTTCTTGATTAATTTTATTTATTATATTTTTAGGAATCTTAATTATAGCAATCTTGGGACCAAATGGGCTTAACACTTTCATATGATTTATATTTTAGTAGGATTTGGTTGACCTTTATAAACTTTTTCAGGATCAAATTTTTTTTCTTTTTCTGTAAATGTCATCTCTACATTTCTGCCATTATCAATTGGCCCCAAAGGTATTGATCTATAAAAACAAGATCTATATCCAACATGACAGCTTGCCCCATCACCAATATCGACTGTTAACCAAATAGAGTCCTGGTCGTCATCAATTTTAATTTCTATAACTTTTTGGGTAAAGCCACTTGTTTTACCTTTATGCCAGATTGATTTTTTTGAACGACTAAAATAGTGAACTTCTTTGGTTTCAATAGTTTTTTTTAAAGCTTCAACATTCATATATCCATGCATTAAAATTTCCTTGGTTTTAGAACACATTGTAATAACAGGGATAAGACCATCATTATCAAATTTTGGTGATAGAAGATTTCCTTCTTCAATTTCAACCACATTTTCTCTTTTTTTGAACATAATAAGTGATTATGTAGCACATATAGGTATATTTTAAATATTTTAAAATTATCAAATTATATGTATAAAACTTGCGATGAAATTAGTTAAAGACTCAAATACAGAAAGAGAAATTAAAAAAATCTCAGATAAAGAAGCTGAGGATGCTTTTAGAACAATTTTAGCGTGGATGGGAGAAGACCCAGCAAGAGAAGGTTTGCTCGAAACTCCTAAAAGAGTTGTAAAAGCTTTTAAAGAATATTTCAAAGGATACAAAGAGGATCCTAAGCAAATTCTAGATAAAACCTTTGGTGATGTTGAGGGTTATGATGACATGGTTGTTCAAAAAAACATTTCAGTACAAAGTCATTGTGAGCATCATATGGCACCTATAATTGGAAAAGCTCATGTGGCTTATATTCCAAAGGAGAGAGTTGTTGGCCTTAGTAAACTAGCTAGAGTAGTAGAAGTTTTTTCAAAAAGGTTACAGACACAAGAAAGACTTACTATGCAAATTGCGAATACCCTTATGGAATCTTTAGATGCAAAAGGTGTAGCTGTAACAATTGACTCAACTCATCAATGTATGACTATGAGAGGAATAAAAAAAGAACAAGCAACTACAGTTACTAATTATTATTTAGGTCAATTTAAAGAAGATCTAAGTTATCAAAATAGATATTTAAGATTCATTAGTATAGCAAAAGATTAAAGTGTCAGATCAATTTAAAGCATTAATTTTAGATCAAAAAGGTGAAGAGTTTACAAGAGAAGTAAAATCAATAGACAAAAGCTTTTTAAAGCACGGTGATGTAACAATTAAAGTTGATTATTCAGATCTTAATTTTAAAGATGGAATGATTTTAAAAAATGGTGGACGATTAGTTAAAGAATTTCCTCATATTCCAGGTATAGATTTTTCAGGAACAGTTCTTGAAAGTCAAAATTCAAAATTTAAAGAAGGTGATGAGATTATTTTAACGGGATTTAGAGTAGGTGAAGTTTTTTATGGAGGCTATTCTCAAATAGCTAAAGTTAATGGAGACTTCTTAGTAAAAAAACCAAAAAATTTAACTAGTAAACAAGCAATGATACTTGGAACTGCTGGATTTACATCTTTGATGAGTGCTTTTGCAATTAAAGCAAGAGAAGAAATCTTATTAGGTGAAAAAGTAGAAAATGTTTTAGTAACAGGGGCCACTGGCGGAGTGGGAAGTGTTGCAGTAATTGTATTAAATAAGATGGGTTATAATGTGACGGCAGTCACAGGAAAAGATTCTAAAGCAGATTACCTTAAGTCTTTAGGTGCTAAAACTGTTGTAAATAGAGCTGAATTTGACAAAGATCCAAGACTTATTGATAAAGGATTATGGGACGGTGTAGTAGATACTGTTGGAGGAAAAATATTAGCAAATACTATAGTTCAAACTAATCCTAATGGAATTATTGCGGTTTGTGGAAATGTTAACACAAACGAACTAAATACTAATGTAATTCCATTTATGTTAAGAGGAATAAAACTTTGGGGAATAGACTCTGCAAACTGCAGCATCAAAAGAAGAGAATTTATTTGGGGTGAAGCTGCAAATTTAATTGATTTTAGTTTATTAGAAAAATCTATTCAAACAGTGAGCTTAGAGCAATTAATTGAAACATATCCTAAAATATTAAAAGGTGAAATTTCCGGAAGAGTTTTAGTTGATTTAAATAAATAATGGATTGGGACAAATTAAAAATTTTTCATGCAGTCGCAGAAGCTGGTAGCTTTACTAATGCAACAATCAATCTAAATCTTAGTCAATCAGCAATCAGTAGACAAATTCAATCACTAGAGCAAGATTTAAAAGTTCAACTATTTGAAAGACACGCTAGAGGTTTAACACTTACCGAAAATGGAGAATATGTATTTAAAACCGCTCACGAAGTAATTAGCAAATTAAAAGAAGTTGAAACTTCATTAGGTGATCAAAAAAACAAACCTACTGGAAAATTAACCATTACTACAGTTAGAAGCTTTGGAACTCACTGGTTAACACCAAGAATTCAAGAATTTATGCGTCTAAATCCAGAAATAGAGATTGAGCTGGTTTTTGATGATAAAGAGCTTGATTTAAGTACGAGACAAGCGGATATCGGTATTTTTATGAGAAGACCTAAGCAGCTTAATTATATTCAGAAAAAATTAGTTGATATTAATTACTTTATATATGGGTCAAATAAGTATTTAGAAAAACATGGAATGCCTAAAACTGTAGGTGATTTGAACAAACATAAATTTATTTCCTTTGGAAAGGGTGCACCCTCACCAGTTTATAATCCAGACTGGGCTTTAAAACTTGGCATGCATGATGGAAAAAAAAGAAAGACTATAATGAAGGTAAATAGTGTAATGGGGCTACTTTTAGCAGTAGAATCTGGAGTTGGTCTTGCAGCTTTACCTGAATATTTGGTAAGTAATTCAACCAATGTTATTAAAGTACTACCTAAATCTGAGGGTCCTATCACTGAAGCTCACTTCGTTTATCCTCAATCATTAAAAAATACCGCTAGAGTTCAAGCTTTTAGAAACTTCTTATTTAGCAAAATAGGCGACTGGAAAGCTTAAATAGCCTTAACACAACCAAAGGTTTAGGGTGCGACAAACTTGCGATTGATAATCATTATCATTGCGAATAGTTATCATTTTCAAATAAATCATCTGCGGAGAAAAGGATAATAAATGAAAAGAGTGACAATATTAGCATTGATCACATGTTTATTTGTATCAGCAATTGCTGTTGCAAATGAAGTTAATGTATTTAATGCAAGGCACTATAAAGCAGATGCAGAGCTTTATTCCAAGTTTACAAGCATGACTGGAATTAAAGTTAATCTGATAAATGGAAAATCAGGTGCTTTAGAAAAAAGAATAATTGAAGAGGGCGCTGACTCTTCTGCAGATCTTTATATCACTGCTGATGCTGGAAGATGTGGTGCTATGGATGCAAAAGGTCATCTTCAAGGTGGGTTAACATCTGCAGTTATAAAAGCTGCCGTTCCAAAGAGTTTTAGAACAAGCAAATGGGTTGGAATAGCAAAAAGAGCTAGAATAATTTATTATTCACCTGAAAGAGTTACTGGTGCTGAATTATCTGGAATGTCTTATGAAGGTCTAGCTGATCCTAAATGGAAAGGAAGATTAGTAATAAGAAAATCTAGCAACATATATAATAAATCTCTTGTAGCTTCATTAATTGAAAATAATGGAAAAAAAGCTACAGCTGAATGGGCCAAAGGAGTTGTTGCTAACATGGCTAGAGACTCCAAAGGAAATGATAGAGCTCAGATCATGGCAGTAGCAGCGGGAGAAGCTGATATTGCAGTAGCTAACACTTACTATTTAGCTCTAATGTTATCTGGTAAAAAAGGTGCTGAACAACAAGCAGCTGCTAAAAAAGTAAAAGCTTTCTTTCCTAATCAAAATGGTAGAGGAACGCACATGAATGTTAGTTGTGCAGCCTTAGTAAAAGGAGCGCCTAATAAAGCTAATGCTGTTAAACTTGTAGAGTTTTTATTAACTCCACAATCTCAAGAGCACTTCACTAACAATACATTTGAGTTTCCAATGATTGACGGTGTTTCACCAAGTCCTTTAGTAGTAAATAATTTAGGATTAGATTTTCAACAAGATATGAAAACTAAACTATCTTCTTATGGAAAAAATCAAGCTGCCGCATTAGAAGTAATGACAGCTGCTGGTTGGAAATAACAAGTGAAAAAACAAAAAAAATTTATGTCCGAAGTTGATTTAAATAAGTCTCCTAGAGCATGTTCCCCATGCATTCAAGAGTGTAAAAAAATCAATGAAAGAATAAATAAAAGAAAAATGTCTCAAATTAAAACTAAGGAGGTTCCGCATATCCTAAAAGTATTTAATTTTTGATTTTCTTAAATAGTGTCCGCAATGAATGGGGATTTATTGTGGACACTTTACTTTTTTCATTTATAAGGCGGATTATAATATGAAATTCAATAGCTGGTATCTTAGTTCTTTTTTAATTTCTTTTTTTGTATTAATTCCAATTATTACGGTATTTACAAGTTTCTTTGAAAGTACATCAAATTATTATGAAATTTTAAAAAATACTTTTTTAATAGAGTATATTTTTAATTCAGTTTCGTTATTAATTTCTGTATTGGTTTTAACTTTTTTATTAGGCACTGGAACAGCTTACTTAGTGTCTTTTTATAAATTTCCAGGTAGCAATTTTTTCAAATGGGCATTAATTTTATCTTTTGCAGTTCCTCCTTATATTTATGCCTACTCTTTAACAGCTTTTTTTGAAAACTATGGAACTGCTTTTACTATTTTAAAAAGCCTATTTGGTGATGCAAATTACAATAAAAATATTCCAAAATTTGATGGAATGTTTGGTGCAATAATATCAATTAGCTTTTCTTTATTTGCTTATGTTTATATTCTCGTTAGAGCATCTTTTTTATATCAATCACAAAATTTAATTGACCTAGGCAAAAATCTCGGTTTTTCAAAATTTAAATCATTTTATAAGATTATATTACCTGCTGCCAGACCTGCAATTGTTGCTGGATTATCTTTGGTTGCTATGGAAACCTTGGCAGAATTTGGAGCAGTAGATTTTTTTTCAATTAATACTTTAACTACTGGTATTTATAATTCTTGGATAACTTTTGATGATTTAGCTTTTGCAAATAGAATATCTTTTTTCTTATTGCTATTTATATTTTCGTTATTTGTGCTTGAGAATTTATCTAGACGAAAAGCAAAATATCACTTTAATTCTAGAGGTGGTTTTAAACAGAAAGAAAAATTAAAACTTACTGGCAATAAGGCAACCTTAGCATTTGCAGGATGCTTTTTTGTATTTTTCATGAGTTTTTTATTTCCATTAAGCCAAATGTTGTATTGGACGATTAAATTTCCAGAAAACTTGTTTGATCTCCAAATAATTGATCTCTTATTAAATACTCTTTATTTAGTTTTTTTATCTAGTTTAGTACTAATAATTTTCTCTTTAGTATCAAACTATGGCAATAGGGTTTCAAATAATAAAACCTTAAACATTTTATCCACTTTATCGATTTCTGGTTATGCGATTCCTGGAGTAATTTTGGCTATCGCTTTTATTACTTTTATTGCCTGGTTTGATGAAAATATAATCAAGTCATTAGGTTTTTTATCTATTAAAAAATTGTTCATTGGTTCAATTCTTGGATTAGTCTTGGTCTATTTTGTAAGATTCTATTCCTTAGCTTTTAATGGAATAAAATCTGGATATGAGAAAATTAATATTTCAGTAGATGAAAGTGCATATCTTCTTGGTTTTTCAAAAAGAAAAACTTTTATGAATATACATGTTCCTTTTTTAAGAAATTCACTTTTATTTATTATTATTTTAATATCTTTAGAAATTGTAAGGGAATTACCTATAACTCTTATATTAAGACCTTTTAATTTTGAAACCTTTGCAACTACAGCATATATTTCCGCATCTGAGGACTTATTAGAGGCTGCTGCAGTGCCCTCATTATTTTTAATTTTAATTGCAAGTTTCTTTATTATAATTACATCAAAATATATACTAAGAGAGTCAAATGACTAAAAATTTTTTTGAAGTAAAAAATGTTGATTTTAGTGTAAGTGGCAAAACTAAAGTTAAAGATGTATCCTTTTCTATAAAGAATGAAGGAGACGTTATATGTCTTTTGGGTCCTTCTGGCATTGGAAAAACTACAATATTAAGAACTATTGCAGGATTAGAAAAGATAGACAATGGATCAATTGAATTAAATAATAAAATTTTATCTTCAAAAACAATTAATGTAGAACCAGAAAATAGAAATATATCTCTAGCCTTCCAGGATAATAGTTTATTTCCACACTATACTGTTGAAAAAAATATATTATTAGGAGCTGAGAGAAATAAGGGAAAAAAAGATAAAAAGATTGGTTTAAAAGAAATAGTTGATTTATTAGATATCTTTCACATATTAAATAAATATCCTCATCAAATTAGTGCGGGAGAGGCTCAAAGAGCTTCACTTGCAAGATCTTTAATAACCCAACCTGATCTTCTTTTATTAGATGAGCCATTGTCTAATGTTGATCAAAGTTTTAAGGAAGAAATCCAAGTAAGATTAAAAAAAATATTAAATAAATTAAAGATTACTACAATTATTGTTACTCATGACTCTTATGAGGCTTTCTACTTAGGTTCAAAATGTGGGATAATCATTAATCAAGAACTAAAACAATTTGATGATCCTTATAAAGTTTATCATTTCCCTAATTCAGTAGAAGTGGTTAATTTTTTAAACAGAGGAATACTAATTCCAGCAAAAGTAACAGGCAAAAATACTTTAGAAAGTTGGGATTTAGGAACTATTGAAGGCAATTTTATTAAAAATTATCCTGAAGGTGCTAATGTACAATTACTTCTTCAGCCAGAAGATTTAGAGCATGATGATAAAAGTAATCTCAAATTAGAGGTAGTTGATAGAAAATTTAGAGGAACTAACTTTATTTATACTCTTAAAACACCAAATAATACCTTAATACCAGTATTCGTACACTCACATCATATTCATCAACACGAGGTAGATGAAAAATTTGGAATAAAAAGACCAATTCATATTGATCATATTGTTTGCTTTTAATAAAAGCTTTTTCAAATGAATAATAAATCAAAAAATTTTTTAAAAGGTATAAAAGATACAAGTCCATTGATGATTCCAGTTGTTCCATTTGGGATTATTTTTGGAGTATTAGCTATTGATTTAGGTTTAACACCGCTAACCACGATTGCAATGTCAATTATAATTTTTGGTGGTGCTTCTCAAATAATTTTTCTTCAATTGTTTTCAGCAGGAGCTTCTTCATTAGTAATTTTAAGTTCCGTAGGTGCAGTTAATTCTAGACACTTATTATATGGTACTGTCTTATCAGAACATCTTTCCGATCTCAATTTAACTTGGAAAATAATTGTTTCATACTTTTTAGTTGATCAAGCATTTGCAGTTTCAAATAATCATTTTAATAAAAATAAAAAAGACAAAGATAAATATTTTCACTTAATTGGAGGAGGTTTAAATTGCTGGACAATTTGGCAAGTTACAACAATTATAGGAATTTATCTTGGTTCGATAATTCCAGAAAAACTAGGTTTAACTTTTGCTATTCCATTAACATTTTTAGCTTTATTGGTTAATGATTTTAGAAAATTAATAAATGTAATTGTAATAATAGTTTCTGGTACAATTGCGACTTTAGGTTATCAAATAATCCCATTTAAAGCATATGTCATCGTTGCTGCATCAGTAGGTTTGTCGGTGGCGTTTATATTAACTAAATTTATGAAAAAAAAATCATGAGTAACTTAGCTTTAATAATTTATTGTGGACTAATTACTTTTTTAACAAGGTTTACAATGATAGCTGTTCTGAAAAAAGAGATGTTTAATGATAGAATAAGAGAAGTTTTATCTTATGTTCCATCAGCAATTTTTCCAGCAATTATCTTCCCTGCTATTTTTTTAGATAATTATGGATTAATTCAACTTGAGAATAATCCTAAAATTTTAGCCGCAATTATAGCAATGAGCGTAGGTATTTTTAGCAGAAACGTATTAGCGACAATTTTTTCTGGTTTAGCCTCATATTGGGCAATAATTTTTATTTAAAAAATATTCATAGTATTCTTGCTGGTGTTGCCATTCTATTTGTCGCATTAATCTTGGATAGGGTTGTTCAAGGAAAAAAAAGAGTTTAAATATAATTATGAAAAAAGTTTATATATTTATTTTTTTTATTTTTACACTTTGTGCAAATGCAAAAGAAACAACTTTCAATAAAGCATTGTTTGATAAAGCTCAATCAGAGGGTAAAATAGTTGTAGTTAGCTCTTGGACTAAATATTGTTCATCGTGTGCAAGTCAAATGAAAGTTTTAGATAAAGCTAAAAATGATTTTGACAATATTGAATATTTTAAATTTGATGTAAATAATAAAGAAATCGCTAAATTATTTAATGTACAATATCAAACTACACTTTTAATCTTTAAAGATAATGAGGAAATTTATAGAAGTATTGGCGAAACATCTAAAGATTTAATCTACGAGGCTATAAAATCTTCTATTTAGGTTTAAGTTCCTAATCTTAAATTACTAGCCACATTAAAATCTATTGCAGCTGGTTTTTTTAAATTAAGATTGTTCATAATATCAATGTATTCATCAACATTCTTTACTTGTAGTCTTGGGTTGAATTTTTTTTCTTTTCCAATCGTACTAACTTTTTCACCTTTATAATCGTGTGCGGGATATAAAAGTGTCTCATCAGGAAGTGTGAGAAGTCTATTAAATATTGAATTGTATGCATCAGTAGAACTACCATTTTGAAAATCTGTTCTTCCAGTACCATTTATAAGTAGGGTATCACCAGAAAATAAATAGTTATCCATTAAAAAACTAAAACTATCAGATGTATGTCCCGGAGTGTAAAGAGCTTTGATTCTTAATTGGTCAAGTTTTATTATTTCCTCATCTTTAACTTTAACTTCTACTGCATCTGTTGGTGTATGTTCTCCCATTATAGTTACACATTTTGTTTTATCTCTTAATTTACCAGCACCTGTAACATGGTCTGCATGTATGTGAGTATCTATGACTTTTACTAATTTCAAATTTAATTCATTTAGTAATCTTATATAATCCTCAACATTTTCTAATACTGGATCAATGATTAGAGCCTCTCTTCCCTCAGCTGAGGCAATTAAGTATGTGTAAGTACTAGATTTTTGGTCGAAAACTTGTTTAAAAATCATTAACAATTATTATCATATAAGTATGGAAACCACTACATTTGACTGGTCTTGTAAAAAAACATGGAGTCAAAGTGCAAAAAATACTGCATGGTGTTTGCTTGGTTGTGCCATAGGAGATTTTGGTACTATTTTATTTTTTCAATTAACAGAAATACCATTTCCAGTTTTAGGAATAATGACTCTAGCAATAATAAATGGTTTAATAACGAGCGTAATGCTTGAAACTTTTATTTTACTTAGACAAAATATAAGTTTTAATAATGCATTAAAGACAGCTTTAGGTATGAGTTTTATTTCTATGGTAAGTATGGAAATTGCGATGAATTTAACTGATTATCTTTTAACTGGGGGAGCAATATTAACTTGGTGGGTTATACCTTTAATGCTTGGAGTAGGTTTTGTAACTCCATGGCCCTATAATTATTGGAGACTTAAAAAATTTGGCATCAACTGTCATTAAAAACTGGGATAATAAAACTTGGCTTTCTTCCAATGATTACATTAGGTCATTTAATAAATTTTTATTCAAAAATATAAAATTAAACCCAAATTCTGAAATATTAGATATTGGATGTGGTCGAGGTAAAATCTTAGCAACAATAAAATCAAGTTTAAAACTTAAAATTAAGCCTACCGGTATTGATATTATAAATCACAAAGATAAAGATAAAAGGATAAATTTCAAAAAATCAGATGCCACATCCTTCTTTTTAACTAGTAAGAAAAAATTTGATTTAATTTTAATTAAACAAACTATTCATTTGTTAACTTTTAAAAAAATAAAGAGATTATTATTTCTTTGTAAGAAAAATTTGAAAAATAATGGTAAAATTTTTATTTTAACGTTAGATGGTAAAAGAAATGAATTACCAACCTTTAGAAAAATGAAATTAAGACTTAATAAATCTCTTAAAAGAGATAACGAAGTTTTAAAACTCATCACTAGACTTTATCCTAAACGAAAAAGAAAAAACTTTATCTATAAAGTTAAAATCAATAAAAAAAAATATCTTACTATGATTGAGAATAGATATATCTCAATTTTATTACCATTATCAAAAAATGAAATTTTAGAAGGTATTGAAGAAATTAATTATAAATACAAAAATTACATTCAATTTAGAGATAAACTGGATTGCTTTATTTTATAAGATTCTTTTTAGTAAGTTTTCTTTGAATAAAACTTTATGTGCTATTACTGCTAAAATATGTAATGAGATTAAGGCAATCAGACAATAATTTGCAATTATATGAATATCGTAAAATAGTTCTGCTAGTTCGAAGTTATCTTTAATTTCTAGATTAAAGAAAAATAAGTCAAGTATTTCACCATTAAATAATTTTTTTAAAGCACCTGAAATAGTAATAGTCAAAATAGTTATATACAAAAATACATGGTTCATTTTTGCTATTAATCTTTGTCCTGGAAAGATACTGTTACCCAAAGATGGAGTTGGATTGAAAATTTTATAGATTAACCTCAATATAGTTAAATAAAATATCGAAAGACCAACAACAACATGAATACTCTCAATAGTTAATCTTGTTTCATTAAAATCAAGATCAACCAAGTAGAAACCCAATGGTATTTGAAGAATTAATGCTGCGGCACTTAACCAATGAAATGTTTTGGAAATAAAGCCATATTCTCTTGAGTTATTTGTTAGTTTCATACGATTTAAGAATATCATAAATAAAATTTTAAAGGAGTCTGTGTTATGAAAACAACTGTGACCAAGTTGTGCAATTCGGATGATATACCTCATATTTCATTGATGATATAAGGGTCCTTAATTAATTATTATTTCATATGATATTAAAAAATAATTTGATTAGGTTAGCTATCTTAATGATATTAACAATATCATTCTTTTATATTATTAATTTTGCAACATATGAAAAAAATGCTTTGGCTAATATTAACAATAAACAGACTGTCGAAGTTTTTAAAACTCCCTCTTGTGGATGTTGTAATGGATATGTTTCTTTTTTAGAAAAAGAAAAATTCAAAGTAAAACAAACAGATATGGGAAGTCTTCATACAATTAAACAAAAATTTAATATTCCGTTAGAAATGCAGTCTTGTCACACTACAATCATGGACAAATACTTTATTGAAGGTCATGTTCCGCTAGAAGCGATAAATAAATTATTAAAAGAGCAACCTGATATTGATGGAATAGCATTGCCCGGAATGCCAATTGGCACACCAGGTATGCCAGGTGATAAGGATGAGCCTTATGTTATTTATCAACTTATTGACGGGAAATTCTCAGTATTCATGACAATATAAAGTTTATGGTACAAAAAATAAAAATAATAAAAATATTTATAATTATTTTTTCCTTAATCTTTCCTTTTTCCACCAACGCTCAAACTGTAGAAGAAATTATTAAAGGCAGAAAAGCATTATTTAGTAAAAATTACACTACTGCTAAGAGGGTTCAAACTTTTGCCAGTAAAGGTGATTTTGTTAAGGCTTCAAGCTTGATGAAAGAAATGAGTGAAAATTACTTAACTTTACTCGAATATTTTCCAGATAATACAAAAGAGGGTTTTAAAACAGAAGCTTTACCATCTATATGGGAAAATAAAGATGAGTTTAATAATTTGATGAAAAAATCTTCTACTGACATGATTGAACTAGCTAAAGTAATAGAGTCTAGTGATGATGTTAGAGCCAGCTTACAAAAATTTATGTGGGCTAATTGTAAGGCATGTCACAGCAAATTTAGAAAACCTCATTAAATTTTAAATTGCTTTAGTGACAAATATATATAAGCTTTAATTATGAAATATATAACTGGTTTAATCAATTTAATAATAAGCTTGATAGTTTCAACAATTATTATTTATACAATTAATTTTGTTGCAGGTTTCGCAGGAGCAGATTATTCATTTTCCAATGGTGAAGTATTTGTAATGTGGATTTTAATGGCAATCTTAGTTAATAACTGTTTTAATAAATAACACCTCCTAAAGTGAGCAACTCAGTAAAAACAGATGACGTTATCTTCAATTTTTTTAAGCAAATTTGTGACGAAAAAGATGATCAAAAATGTGTTGAGCTTGGAAATAATTGGATAAAAGCTATGGAAACGAATTTATCAAATATGGAGTCTAATTTGGATGAAAAAGATAAAGTCAAACATAAAGAAGATATTCAAAATAATAGAAATCATTTAAATAGCCTTAAAGGCAAAGATTCATCAGAGTGGAGAGAGTACGCAACTAAATGTATGGTTGAAATTATGGATAATAAAGTATAAAAAATTTAAAGGGGTGTCCTAACAGACTGAGATTAAACCCTAAGAACCTGTCCGGTAATTCAGAAAGGGAGAATAATGGATAAAACATATTTTTTAAGTCAATCCACATCATTAATATTAGTAATTGTTATAAGTTTAATATTTGTTTTTTTAGGCCTATATAATTCAAAAAAATATCAAGGACTAAGCAACTATTTAACTGCAAATAGAAATATAGGATTATTTTCTTTAACAACAAGTTTGACTGCTTCAGCTTTAGGAGCATGGATTTTATTTGGCCCAGCTTCTGCAGCCACGTGGGGAGGAATTGGTGCCATTATAGGGTATTCGTTAGGTACAGCATTTCCGATGTTTTTTTTAATATATTTAGGAAAAAAAATTAGAAAAGAATTTCCCAAAGGATCTTCTTTAATTGAGTTTATGAGAAAAAAATTTGGAAAAAGTTTATTTAAACTTATTTTATTAATGACAATCTTTTATATGTTCATTTTTTTATGTGCTGAAGTTACAGCAATTGCTGTCTTAATAAATTATATATCAGGTACTGAACTTTGGATTACTGCTTTGATTGTACTACTATCAACACTCACATATACTTTGTATGGAGGTTTAAGAGCTTCGATATTCACAGACAATATACAAATGGTTGTAATTGGAATTCTTTTAATGATTTCGTTTGTATATATAAATTCTTTTACAGGATCTGAATTTTCCTTTGAATTTATAAAAGAAAAAAATCCCCAACTTTTAAGTCCATCCTATATACCAAGCTATACGGCTGGATTAACTTTTTTTATTGCGGTTGCTGCTACAAACTTATTTCATCAAGGTAATTGGCAAAGAGTGTATGCAGCAAAAAATTTTGAAACTTTAAGAAAAAGCTTAATTATATCTTTCTTTATAATTATACCGGTAGTTTTTTATATGGGGTTTACTGGAATGGTTGCTTTTTCAATAGATCCAACTACTAGACCTGATCTAGGATTTTTTACATTATTACTTAAAGAACAAACAGAGTTGTTATCTTTGTTTGTTATTGTACTTGGTTTAGCGTTAACAATTTCTACAGTTGATACTTTAGTAAATGCAATATCAAGCCTAATTATTCTAGACGGTAAAGCAACTTTTAGTTTAAGCAAAAAAACAAATTATTTAAATTTTTCTAAATATATAATCTTATTTTTATCTTTAATTACTTTCATTATTGCATCTAAAGGATTTGATATTTTATATTTATTTTTATTGGCTGACTTATTCTGTTGTGCTTTTGTGTTAACTGTTTTTTACAGCTTTTATAACAAAAATATTAATGAAAAAACTGCATATATCTCGATTTTAGTAGGATTGATTGGAGGTTTTTTAATGTTCCCTTCACCTGATTTTTCAAAAAGTTTACTTGTCGGGATTTTGATCCCTAAAGAACTGTTCGGACCTTTTGTAGCACAATCATTATTATTTTTATCTTTTGTAGTTGCAACTTTTTTACCTCTAGTAGTTTTTAAAGCTAAAAAGTTTTAATATTACTCGATTGTATTAAATTAATTAATAGCTATATATCTGTCTCAATGACAGACAATCAAATAATTATTAATGATCTTTCAAAGGTTTATGATAATGGCTTTAATGCGCTAAAAAAAATTAGTCTTAAAGTTAAGCAAGGTGAAATTCTTGCAATGCTTGGACCAAATGGTGCCGGAAAGACAACTTTAATTAGTATAATTTGTGGGATTGTTACCCCCTCATCTGGGACTGTTGCTGTTGATGGTTTTGATATAATTAAAGATTATCGTGAAACTAGATCTAGAATAGGAATGGTTCCTCAAGAATTAAATTTAGAATCTTTTGAAACAGTTTTTGACACTGTATCATATTCAAGAGGTTTATATGGCAAACCTCCAAAACCAGAACATATAGAAAAAATTTTAAAAGATTTAAGTTTGTGGGATAAAAAAGATCAAAGATTAAGACAATTGTCAGGTGGAATGAAAAGAAGAGTTTTAATTGCAAAAGCTTTATCTCATGAACCAAAAATATTATTTTTAGATGAACCAACAGCAGGGGTAGATGTTGAACTTAGAAGAGAAATGTGGATGGTTGTTGATGAACTAAGAAAAACAGGTGTCACTATTATTTTAACTACTCATTATATTGAAGAGGCCGAAGCAATTGCTGATCGTGTTGCTGTTATTAATCAAGGTGAAATCATAGTTGTCGACGATAAAAAAGAGTTAATAAAGAAAATGGGTCATAAAAAATTAAATATTGAATTGCAAAAAAAAATAACAGAAATTCCCAAAGAATTAGTTAAATATAATCTTGAAATTGATGATGAACATATGTCTTTAGTCTATACTTATAATGTTGGAGCTGAAAAAACTGGTATTACTGATTTGTTACAAGATTTAAAAGATACTGGTTTAAAATTAAGAGATTTGAAAACTGAACAAAGTAATCTAGAGAAAATATTTGTTAATTTAGTAAAGGAAAATAATGAAATTTAATTATTACGGTTTTAAAGCTATATATGTTCATGAGATGAATAGGTTTCTGAGAACTGTAGGCCAGTCTCTTCTCTCACCGTTAATATCTACATCTTTATATTTTGTTGTTTTTGGTTCAGTGATTGGTGGTTATATACAAAAAATTGACGGTGTAAGCTATGGTTCATATATTGTCCCAGGTTTGTTAATGCTAACATTACTTACTCAATCAATAAGTAACACTTCTTTTGGAATTTTTTTTCCAAAATTTAATGGAACTATTAACGAGATTTTAGCAGCACCTATTTCAACACTTGAAACAGTTTTAGCTTTTGTTGGAGCAGGAGCTACCAAAACTTTAATTGTTGGTGCTGTGATATATGTTACTGCTACATTTTTTGCTGATGTGTCTGTTGAGTATCCATTGTTAATGATATTTCTATTAGTTTTAGTTTCTTTTACTTTTGCACTATTTGGTTTTTTAATTGGAGTTGTAAGTAAAAACTTTGAACAAATGTCTATCATTCCATCATTGGTTATTACACCAATGGTCTTTTTAGGAGGAAGCTTATATTCATTAGATATGTTGCCACCAATCTGGCAAACTATTTCTTATTTTAATCCAGTAGTCTATTTAATTGATGGATTAAGATTTTCATTTTATGGAATATCGGATTTTAATATTTGGATAAGCGTAGTTTCCATGGTATCATTTTTAGTGGTATGTGTGATTGCAGTCTCAATATTATTGAAAAAAGGCTACAATATTAAATCTTAAGAGGAAGCAATTTTTTTCTTTGGATCGTAAAAAGGTTTTTCAATTACTTTAGAATTAATTTCATCACTATTTATAATAACTTTTAAATTATTTCCGATCTTTGAATTATCAATCTCCACCATTGCTAGTGCTATGTTTTTTTTTAATCTAGGGGAATATACAGCTGAAGTAACTTTACCAATTTTTTTATCGTCTTTATATACTAACCAGAAAGTGGTGTTTGGTCCTTTTAAAGGTTCACATTCTAATTCTAAACCAACTTGTTTTCTTTTAATTCCATCCAGTTTTATTTTTTTTAAAGCCTCTTTACCTATAAAGTTAACCTCATTATCTAAGTTAACCAATCTATCTAAACCTAGTTCAAATGGATTTGTATTTATATCTGCATCTGCATGATAAGAAAGCATTCCACCTTCAATTCTTCTTATTGACGATGTATGACCTGGTTGAATACCATGTTCATTTCCTGCTTCCATTATTTTTTCATAAAGCTGATTACCTTTTGAGCCATCTCTAAGAAATAATTCATATCCAAATTCACTAGACCACCCAGTTCTTGAAACAACTAACGGAATTCCATCTAAATTAAATTCTTTGAACCAATAATATTTAAGATCTTTAATATCTTCACCAAACAATTTAACCATTATTTCAGCTGATGTAGGCCCCTAGATTAAAAAAAAACATAGCACTAGCAATGGTGGAGATTGATAATTCAAAGATCGGAAATAATTTAAAAGTTATTATAAATAGTGATG
>JACWCY010000004.1 GCA_014654455.1 Pelagibacterales bacterium SAG-MED01 | reverse complement strand
ACATTCATTGACTAAAACTGATCCTGGATCTGAAATAGCTGGTGTGCCAGCATCAGAAATTATAGAAACGATAGAGCCACTTTTTAATAATTCTAAGATTTTAGTAATGTTTTTTTTTCGTTAAACTTATGATTTGAAATTATTTTTGATTTTATAAAATATTTATCTAATAAAATTTTAGATACTCTTGTGTCTTCACACAATATATAATTTGATCTTTTTAAGATATCTATAGCTCTTAGGGTGATATCTCCTAAATTGCCTATAGGTGTTGAGACTAAATAAAGCCCTTTTTTAATTTCCTTGTTATTTAATTCAGAATTTCTAACCATAATTTTAAATAAAATAATATAGTATCCTTTTAATGTATAAAACTTTTAAAATTATTCTGCTAATATTTGTTGGATTTTTTTACCTTCATCCATTAGCGATATCTTCTGAAAACAAAATTAAAATTGGACTATTGGTGCCTATAACTGGTGACGACAAAGAACTTGGTGAACAAATAATTAAATCAACTAGAATTGCTTTAAAAGATATTAACACTGAAAAAATAGAAATATATCTTAAAGACACAAACTCAAATCCAAACAAAACTATGAAATCAGCCATTGAGTTCAAAGAAATGGGAATAAAAATAGTTATTGGTCCAGTTTTTTATAAAAGTCTAATGTATTTAAATGAAATAAAAGAAATAACTTTTTTATCACTCACAAATAAAACATTAAACTTACCTTCTAATGTTATAAGTACTGGTGTAAACGCAACCTCTCAACTAACTGCTATAAAAAAATTTATTGAATTAAATGAAATTAAAAAAACAATCTTATTAACTCCCAAACTTGATTACGAAGATGAAATAAAAAAAGGAATAAAAAATTCAAAAATTAAAATTTTTAAACACTATATCTATGATACTGAGCCAACAAAACTGACTGCTCAAATTGAAAAAATAACAAATTATAAAATTAGAAAACAAAACCTCGAGGATGAAATAAGGAGAGTAGAAAATTCTGATTTAATTGATAAAGAAAAACAATTAGAAAAATTAAATAAAAAATACACAATAGGAAAAGTAAATTTTAATTCTGTTATTATTGCAGATTTTGATGAAAGTTTAAAAAGTGTGATCACATCACTTCTTTACACTGACGTTTCCCCAAAAAATAAAAATATAATAACTTTCAATCAATGGTTTGATGAAAGCCTGATAAGTGAAAAAACGATTCAACCCATTTACTACCCATCTATAAATAAAGATAATTTAAATGATTTTGAAGATAAGTTTATCAAAGAATTCAATAAATATCCTAATTACTTGTCTTTGTTAAGTTATGACTTAGTTGGACTTATATATTATTTATCAATTAAAAATGAAATATTTAATACAAATTCATTATTTAAAAATAAAAATTCTTTTAAAGGAAAAATTGGAATTTTTGATATAGAAAATAATAAAATTAATCATAAGTTAAACTTTTATGAAGTTAAAGAAGGTAAACTCAAAAAAATTTTTTAATTTTTTTAAAAGCCTTATAACGATGATCTAATTTATATTTAAGTAAAGGCTTCATTTCACCAAATGTTTTTTTCTTTTTATTTGGAATAAATATAGGATCATATCCAAAACCATTCTTTCCTTTTGGTTTATGAGAAATGGTACCTTCAGTTCTGCCTTCTACACATGTAATTTTTTTATCTAAAAGACTAATACTTAAAGCACAAATAAAACGTGCTTTAATTTTTTTATTTTTCCAATTTTTATCTTTCTTATAAATTTCACTATAAACTTTTTGTATAGCTTTTTGAAAATCAGAGTTTTTACCTCCCCACCTAGCAGAATATATTCCAGGTCTTTTATCCAGAATATCAACTTCCAAACCAGAATCATCCGCCAAACAAATTAAATTAGTTTTTTTGGAAAAAAATTTTGATTTTATTAAAGAATTTTCTTTAAAAGTTTTGCCGTTTTCAGAGGGACTTTTTAGATTAAAACTTGATGTTGACAATGTTTTAATGTTTTTTGGAAGTAAATTCCTTATTTCCTTTAATTTTCCCTTATTATTAGTGCCAATAAGCAATTTTGTTATTTTTTTATTTTGCATCTAGAAATTTATAATTTTCTTACCATATATGTGATGATGGAAAAAGAGCAAAACCAAAAAACTGAAAACAACACATCTGAAGAAAATGAAAAAAATGAGGTTTCTTTAGAAAAGGATTCTCAAACACTTAAAGAAGAAAATGAGAATAAAAAAGAAGCATCAATTGAAATAACTCCCGAGGATAAAATTTTAGAACTTGAAGATAAATTAGCAAGAACATTTGCAGAGATGGAAAATCAAAGAAGAAGGTTTGAAAAAGAAAAAGATGAGGCTTATGAATATGGTGGGTTTGCTTTCGCTAAAGAAGCACTAAACTTAATTGACAACCTTGAAAGATCAAAACAAATTTTACAAAACGATGGATCTTTAAAAAATTCAGATGCTCTAAAAAAAATGTTAGAACATTTCGATATTATTAATAAAGATTTAATATCAGTTTTTTCAAAAAATAATATTCAACAAATTGATTGTTTAAATAAAAAATTAGATCCAAATTTTCATCAGGCGATGATTGAAATAGAAGATGATCAAAAAGACCCTGGAACAATAGTTCAAGAAATTCAAAAAGGCTTTACCATTAAAGACAGATTATTAAGACCTTCATTGGTGGGTGTCTCTAAAAAAAGAGAAGTTAAAGATAAAAAAGATGAGGAAAATAAAGAAAATTTAGATAACAAATAATGGTTATGCAAGCTTGTAGAATTAAATTTAACCCCTATATGAAGAAAGAGAAGCATAGATATGAGTAAAATAATTGGAATAGATTTAGGAACAACTAACTCTTGTGTAGCTATCATGGAAGGTAGCCAAGCAAAAGTTCTAGAAAATGCGGAAGGTGCAAGAACGACTCCATCCGTTGTAGCTTTCACAGAAGAAAAAGAAAAATTAATTGGACAACCAGCTAAAAGACAAGCTGTAACAAATCCAGAAAATACTATATTTGCTGTTAAGAGATTAATTGGAAGAAACTTTGAAGATCCAACTGTAAAAAAAGATATACAAGCAGCTCCTTTTAAGATTGTAAATTCAGAAAAAGGTGATGCTTGGATAGAAGCTAGAGGTAAAAAATACTCACCGTCACAAATTTCAGCTTTCATACTTCAAAAAATGAAAGAGACAGCGGAAAAATATTTAGGTCAAGCTGTAACTAAAGCTGTAATAACTGTACCCGCATATTTTAATGACGCACAGAGACAAGCAACTAAAGATGCTGGTAAAATAGCTGGTTTAGAAGTTTTAAGAATTATTAATGAACCCACAGCTGCTTCACTAGCTTATGGTTTAGATAAAAAACAAAATAAAAAAATTGCTGTTTATGATTTAGGTGGAGGAACTTTTGATGTTTCAATTCTTGAATTAGGAGATGGTGTATTTGAAGTTAAATCTACAAATGGTGATACATTTTTAGGAGGAGAAGACTTTGATAATACTGTTGTAGAATATTTAATTTCAGAGTTTAAAAAAGATAGTGGAATAGATTTAAAATCAGATAAACTTGCATTACAAAGATTAAAAGAGGCTGCTGAAAAAGCGAAAATAGAATTATCAGCAGCAGAACAAACTGATATTAATTTACCATTCATAACAGCAGATAAAACTGGTCCTAAACACATTAATTTAAAAATGACTAGAGCAAAACTTGAAGCTTTAGTTGAAGATTTAATTACAAGAACAATTCCACCTTGTAAAACTGCTTTAAAAGATGCGGGTATTTCGGCAAGTGATATCGATGAAATAGTCATGGTTGGTGGTATGACTAGAATGCCTAAAGTTATTAATGAGGTTAAAAATTTTTTTGGTAAAGAACCTAACAAAAGTGTTAACCCAGATGAAGTGGTTGCTATGGGCGCGGCCATCCAAGCTGGTGTACTACAAGGTGATGTTAAAGATGTTCTATTATTAGATGTAACACCGTTATCATTAGGAATTGAAACGCTAGGGGGAGTTTCGACAAAACTCATTGAAAAAAATACAACCATCCCAACAAAAAAAAGTCAGGTCTTCTCTACTGCAGAAGATAATCAACCTGCAGTTTCGATTAGAGTTCTTCAAGGTGAAAGAGAAATGGCAACAGATAATAAGCTGTTAGGCAATTTTGAATTAATTGGTATTGCTCCAGCAGCTAGAGGTGTTCCTCAAATTGAAGTTACTTTTGATATAGATGCAAATGGAATTGTAAACGTTTCTGCTAAGGACAAAGGTACTGGAAAAGAACAAAAAATTCAAATCCAAGCATCAGGTGGGTTGAGTGATGAAGAAATTGAAAAAATGGTTAAAGATGCTGAAGCTAACAAGGATGCAGATAAAAAGAAAAGAGAATCAGTAGATGTAAGAAATCAAGCAGATACTTTAATTCACTCTACTGAAAAAAATCTTAAAGAACATGGTTCTAAAATTTCAGATGCTGAAAAAAAAGCAATTGAAGATGGATCTAATGCATTAAAAGAGTCATTGAAAGCTGAGGATATTGAAGATATTAAGAAAAAAACCGAAGCATTAGTTCAAGCCTCAATGAAACTTGGGGAAGCTATTTATAAATCACAACAAGGTACAAAACCAGATTCTGGTAAAGATGACGGAAAAGATGAAAAGGAAAAAAAAGACGATAATGTTGTTGATGCGGACTTTGAAGAAGTAAAAGACGAAAATAAAGAAAAAAGCGCTTAACTGACATCTATTTGTCCAGGTTAAATACATGGCTAAAAGAGATTTTTATGATGTCCTGGGCGTAAACAAAAGTGCAAGTCCTGAAGAACTTAAATCAGCTTATAGAAAATTAGCCGTCAAATATCATCCAGATAAAAATCCTGATGACAAAGTGGCTGAAGATAAATTTAAAGAAGCTAGTGAAGCTTACGGTGTTTTATCAGATAAATCAAAAAAACAAAATTATGATAACTTTGGTCATGCAGCTTTCGAAAATGGAGGTGGTGGACAAGGAGGATTTGGTGGTTTTAGTGGAGCAGATTTTTCTGATATTTTTGAAGATTTTTTTGGTGACTTTGGTGGAGGTGGCAGAAGAAATTCTAGAAGAAGTTCAAATAATAGAGGTTCAGACTTAAGATACGATTTATCAATTTCATTAGAGGAAGCATATTCTGGGAAAAAACAAAATATTCAATTCTCAACCTCAGAAAAATGTAATACATGTAAGGGAAACGGATCTAAACCTGGATCTAATCCTGGAAGATGTACGTATTGTGGTGGAAATGGTAGAGTACGATCAAATCAAGGTTTTTTTACTGTCCAACAAACTTGTCCTCAATGCGCAGGAAGCGGTGAAGAGATAACTAATCCATGTACAGATTGTAATGGACAAGGTAACAAACAAATTTCAAAAAAGATATCTGTAACTATTCCTAAAGGTGTTGATGATGGGACAAGAATTAGACTAGCAGGCAAAGGTGAAGCAGGAACTAGGGGTGGGGCCAGTGGAGATTTATATTTATTTATAAATGTTGAATCTCATAAGCTTTTTAAAAGATCGGACGTAAATTTATTTTTTGAATTTCCAATTTCTATAGCTGATGCTGCTCTTGGAACAACGATAGAGATACCTACAATTGATGGAAAAAAAGCAAAAATTAAAATACCTGACGGTACTCAAGATGGTAAACAATTTAGGTTAAAAGGAAAAGGTATGCCTTTCATGCGAAGAGGTGATTTTGGGGATTTATATGTTCAGGTAAAAACAGAAGTTCCAGTATATTTAAATAAAGAACAAAAAGATTTATTAGAAAAATTTAGAAAAATAGAAAATGAAAAATCAAACCCAAGTATCAAAAAATTCTTTCAAAAAGCAAAGGATTTTTGGAAAAATTAAAAAATGGGACTTGAGGAAATCATCCCTGGAATTTTTTTAGTAGCAGTTTTAATTCTAGTCTTTCCTAGTTTTTTAAAATCAAATTTAAAATCAAGACAATTATTTATAAATTTATTCATTTGGTCTATAATTGTTTTATCTATTATGATAGTTTCATATCTAATCTTCAAATGAAAAAAATAAATTTAGCAGTAACTGGATGTTTAGGACGGATGGGCCAACAGATAATCAAGTCAGTAAAATTAGATAAAAATTTTAAATTGACCACAATCACTGAAAATAAAAAAATAAATAAAAAAATTAATGGTATTAGAATAAATCAGAATACTGAACGGGTATTTAAAAATACAAGCTTAATTATAGATTTTACAATCCCAAAATGCACATTTCAGATACTTAAAATTGCAGTAAAGTTAAAAAAAAGAGTGGTTATAGGAACCACAGGTTTTACTAAAAAAGAAGAAAATCTAATTAAAAAATATTCAAAAAAAATTCCAATTCTGAAAGCTGGAAATATGAGCTTAGGGGTTAATCTTTTAATGTACTTAACAGAAATTGCATCAAATTCCCTTGGGAAAAACTTTTTGAGTAAAATATATGAAGTTCATCACAAACATAAAAAAGATTATCCTTCAGGAACTGCATTAATGTTGGGTAAAGGGATTGCTGTAGGCAAAAATAGAAATTTTTATAATTTAATTGGAAAAAAATATTTAAATAAAAAAACTTTTCCATATGGAAATAAAATTAATTTCAATTCTATTAGAAAAGGTGAGATTATTGGAGAACACGAAGTTACATTCTCAAGTGGTAAAGAAATAGTTACGTTAAATCATGAGGCTTTTGATAGAGCTCTTTATTCAGAAGGAGCATTATTTGCAGCAAAATGGTTAATGAATAAAAAAGCTGGTCTTTATTCAATGAGAGATCTTATGAATTTTAAATAATGAATGAAATTCGTAGAGCTAAAAGTGTTCTAAGGATATTAAATAAAACTTATCCAAATATATCTGTGCCATTAAAAAGCAGAAATGTTTTTACCTTATTAATTTCTGTTCTTCTTTCAGCTCAATGTACTGATTTGAATGTTAATAATGTTACAAAAAAAATTTACCCAAAATATTATAAACCTCAACATTTTAAAAAGTTAGGAAGAAAAAAAATTGAAAAATTGATCAAGAAAATTGGTATTTTTAGAATTAAAGCAAAGAGTATTTATAATCTGTCAAAATTATTAATTAAACATCATAATAGCCAAGTTCCTAAAACATTTGAAGAATTAGAAAAACTTCCAGGAGTAGGACATAAAACTGCCAGTGTGGTCATGTCTCAAGGGTTTGGCTACCCAGCATTCCCCGTTGATACTCACATACATAGATTGGCTCAGAGATGGGGTCTTACTAATGGAAAAAATGTTATTCAAACAGAAAAAGATCTGAAAAGATTATTTCCCAAAAGATATTGGAATAAACTTCATCTTCAAATTATTTTTTATGGTAGAGAATATTGTAAGGCAAGAGACTGTTATGGAATAACTTGTAAAATTTGTACCACTTGTTATCCTAATAGAAAAAAACCTGTAACAACTAAAAAAGCATAATATGAAGATTTTAGGAATAGGCAATGCCATTGTTGATGTAATTTGTAAAGTTGAGGATGAGTTCATTTCTCAAAATAATTTATCAAAAGGTAATATGAAATTAATTTTTAATGAAAATGAATTTCAAAAATTATTATCCAATTTAAGAATAGAAAAAACTGTTTCTGGAGGTTCGGTTGCAAATTCAATAGTAGGATTGTCTCAATTAAAAAATGAAGTGGGGTTTATAGGAAAAGTTTCTGATGATGAGCTGGGTAATAAATATGAAGAAGGATTAAAAAACGAGAAGGTTAATTATTGTTACAATAAGAAAAAAGAGAGCCTGCCCACCGGAACATGCTTAATTTTAGTTACACCAGATTCTGAAAGAACAATGTGCACTTATTTGGGAATTGCAGGAAAAATTAATGAGAATGATGTTGACATAAATGCAGTAAAAAATAGTGAATTAATATTTTTAGAAGGATATTTATGGGATGAGGGTGAACCAAAGAAGGCATTCGATAAAGCAATCTCTAATGCTAAAAAAGTTGCAATGTCATTATCAGATCAGTTTTGTGTAGATAGACATAAATCTAATTTTTTAGAATTGGTTAAAAATAAGTTGGATATTACTTTTGCCAATGAAGATGAAATTAAATCTTTAATTAATACAGATAGCTTTGATGATGTTATTGAATTTGGTAAACAAATTAAAAGACTTTTAATTATCACCAGGGGCGAAAAAGGGGCTATTTCAATTAATAATAATGAAGTAGTTGAAGTTGGAATAAAAAAAAATCTCGAATTAGTTGATTTAACTGGAGCAGGAGATTTATTTGCGAGTGGATATCTTCATGGTTATTTAAACAACTTTTCTCAAAAAGATTGCTTAGAAAAGGGTTCGGAAATGTCTTCAAAAATAATTCAACAAATTGGTGCAAGACTTATTTAGAATGAATGTTCAAGAAATAACACGTCTAGGTATTAAAGCTTTACAAAAAAATAAGTTACAAGATGCTGAAAAAATTTTTAAATCTCTTGTTTAAATAAATATAGATTATTATTTTTTTTTTCTTACAAAGCTTCCTTTTCCTTTTTTTGGTTTTACTATTTGTGGCTTATATTTTTTGGTAAATAATTCTTTTGCAACTTTATTTTTTTTTTTCATTTTATTGAATAGCCTTCTTTTGAACTTAAAATAAAATGATCATCACCAAATATATCTTTTATTTTTTTTCGAAGCCTATAAATATGTGTTTCTACTGTATGAGTTTCTAATTTAGCTCCATAATCCCATACTTCTTTTTGAAGTGTATCTATTTTAACAGCAACTGGGCTATCTCTTAAAAAAATAATTAAATTAATTTCTCTTTCTGTTAAATCAGTTACAGTGTTATTTCTACTTATCTTTCTCGAATTTAAATTCAATTTATATAAGCCTATTGGAATATCTGATTGAGATATAAACTTTTCCTTTATAAGTTTTAAATTTATTAATTCAATAAGCTTTCCTAGTTTGATAGGATTTTTATCTAATACCAAATTATTTTTAAATTCATTTTGTATCGATTTTGAAATAATCAAATTATCACCATCAACTTTTTTTGTTTCATGAATATTTTTTTTATCTACATAAACTATACTTAGTTGAAAATTTTCTTTTAATTCATCTAAAATATTAAACAAAATTTTATGATCATAAATAATTACTTTTTTAAAATTCATATATAATCAAAATATGATAATATTATTAAAAAATAAAGAAACTCTTATTTATGACAATTTTCAATTTAAATGCTGTGTAGGAAAAAAAGGAATTATAAGAAATAAAATTGAAGGTGACAGAAAAACACCAAAAGGAATATTTAAAATAGGAAATCTTTATTTTAGAAAAGACAAAAATAAAAAACCTTTAACTAAGCTTAAATCCATTGCAATTAAAAAAGATATGGGATGGTGTGATGATAAAACTAATAAAAAAAATTATAATAAATTAATGAAAATTAATAAAAAGATTAAACATGAAAAACTTTATCGATTAGATAATAAATATGATTTCATGATTCCAATTTTATACAATACTAATAAAAGAGTCCTTGGTAAAGGAAGTGCCATTTTTATCCATTTAACCAAAGACTATAAAGGCACAGATGGTTGTGTCGCTTTAAAAAAACAAGACTTTCTTATTTTATTAAAATTAATCAATCCAAATACTAAAATAAAAATAATTTAGCTTCTTTCACCAAATATCTTTGATCCAATTCTTACAAAAGTTGAATTATATTCTATTGCTTTAAGATAATCAGAGGACATTCCCATACTTATTTCTTCTATTGAAAATTTTTCTGCAATTTTTTTCATTTCTTGAAAAAAAATTGATGAGTCTTTCTTAACTGGTGGAATACACATTATTCCAATCACATCCAACTTAAGGTCATTTTTGCATTTAAGATATAAATCGGCAAAATTTTCAATCTCTATTCCATTTTTTTGGTCTTCATTGCCCAAATTAATTTGAATAAATAATTTTATGGATTTGTTTATTTTTTTTTGTTCTTTACAAATTTTTTCGGCCAATTTTATTGAGTCAACAGAATGAATATAATCAAACAGACTCACAGCTTGTTTCACTTTGTTTGTTTGCAATTTTCCAATCATGTGTAATTTAATATCTTTATTAGTAGTTTTAATCTTTGACCATTTATCAATTGCTTCTTGCACTTTATTTTCACCAAAGTCTGTGTGACCATAATCTATCAGTGGTATTATCTCATTCATTATAAATGTTTTACTTACAGCAATTATTTTTGGAATTAGATTGTTATTCATATTTTTTAAATATATTTCTTTTTTAATTTCGATTAAATTATTTATTATTTTATGCATAACAAAAAGCTTAACATTTTTACTTTTATTTCTGAATTTAAAAAAGAAAAAATTTTAAAATTAAATAAAAATATTGGTATAATATTTAGGAATCACAACAGATCAGTTGAAAAAGAAAAATTACTTGATTTAAAAAATTTTTGTAAAACTCAGGGAAGAAAACTATTTTTAGCAAATAACTTTAGATTAGCGGTTAATCTTGACCTAGATGGAGTTTATTTATCCTCATATAACAAAGAACTTGGATATAAAAAATACAATATTAAAAAGAAATTTCTTATTTTAGGTTCTGCACACAATTTTAAAGAGATAAATTTAAAAAAAAAGCAAGGTGTTAAATTAATTTTTTTATCACCGCTATTTAAAACAAAAGATTATAAAAAAAGATTAGGTATAACAAAATTTAATATTCTGTCTCGATATGCCAAAAATGAAATAATTGCATTAGGTGGAATTAATGAGAAAAATATAAAAAAATTAAAAATGATTAAAGCTTATGGATTTTCTGCTATATCTTATTTTAATTAATAAAATGTAATATGGATAATAATATTAATCAACAATTACAGATTTTACTAAATCAATTTAATGTTAAAAATTTTCAACTTGTCATTACAAAAAGTAAGCTATTAATTAAAAAAAACCCAGAAAATATTATATTATATAATTTACTTGGTTCATCTCTACAAAAAGTTGGTGATTTTATAAATGCTGAAAATGTTTTTCTAGAAGGTCTAAAAATTGATAACAACAATATCGCAATTAATAACAACCTGGCTATGAATTATAGAAATTTATTAAAATATAAGAAAGCCGAAAATTGTTTTTTGCAAATTATTAAAAAAAATAAAAATTATATAAATGCTTATGTAAATTTAGGAAATCTAAAGAGAGACTTGAATCAATTTAGTGAAGCTATTGAATTATATAATCAGGCTCTTAAAATTGATAAAGAAAATTCAATAGTTTATTATTCACTAGCATTAGCATATCAAGGATTGGGGAAATTTGATGATGCAATTAACTTTGCTAATAAAGCTTTAAATATAAACCCTAGTTTTGCACGTGCTGAAAATTTGATAAGCCAATCTTATAAGTATGAGAATCAAAATGATCATTATAAAAGATTAAAAAATAAAATTGATAATAAAGATCTTACAAATACTGATAAAATTGAACTTTATTTTGCCATAGCAAAAGCTGATGAAGATTTAGGGAATATTAAAGAGGCTAGTGAAAATTTAATCATAGCTAATAATTTAAAAAAAAAACTAACAAATTATAAGTTTGAAAAAGATTTGAAATTATTTGAAGATATAAAAAAATTATTTAGCAATATTCAAATTAATCCCAAAGAAGAAGATAAAGATGATCTAATTTTTATTTTGGGTATGCCAAGATCAGGCACCTCATTGGTTGAACAAATTATTTCATCTCATAGCAATGTATTTGGAGCAGGAGAGCTTCCAATTTTATCCAGTATTATAAAAGAAAATTTTATAAATGATGAAAAACTTTCAATCAAAAATTTTGAAGAAATAATTAACAATACATCCAAATTGATTAATTTAAGAAATAATTACAGAGAATTTATTAATAATTTCCATTTTAAGGAAAAATTTATTACAGACAAAGCTCCGCTAAATTTTAGATGGTTAGGTTTTATCAAAATTTTATTTCCAAATGCAAAAATAATACATTGTACACGTGACTCTAAAAATAATTGCTTATCTATGTATAAAAATTTATTCGAGGGTGGTCTCAATTTTACATATGACCAAACAGATTTAGTCAACTACTACAAACAATATCAAGACCTTATGAATTTTTGGCAATCTATATTTAAAGATTGGATACTTGAAGTAAAATATGAAGATTTGATCAATAACAACTCTTCAGAAATTAAAAAAATTGTTAATTATTGTGAGTTAAATTGGGAAGAAAAATGTTTATCTTTCCATAAAAATACTACTCCTATAAAAACAATGAGTACTGCTCAAGCAAGAAAACCAATTTATAAATCTTCAATTAATGCTTTTGACAAATTTAGAAAGTTTTTTACGCACTTGGATAATAATCTATAAAAAAAAAGCCCCATCATTTCTGACGGGGCTTTTTAAAATAAATATACTATTTATTAAAATGCAAATGAAAGAGCAATCTCAGTCATTTGGTCATTTGAACCTGTAGTTCCATCATTGTTAGAAACTTCGTTTCTGTTTCCAGCAATTTTCATAGAACCCATAGTGTAAGCAATAGCGATACCTTCACCATTTTCAGTTACGTGAGCGCCTGAAGCATTTCCGTACTCAACATCTCTTTCACCATATGAAACAGAGATATCATCGTTTACGTTCACAGCTAGACCCCAAGCATCTGTAGCTTCGCTCGCAGTACCATTGGCACCATAATCTATTGAAGATTTTTGCATACCAAAAGTTGCTGGACCAAATGAGTAGTTAGCAAAGATTGTAGCATGCGTATCAGCATCTTCAGCTCCTGCTAAGTTTTGTTGCTCACCTGCATCAGCAGTACCATAACCAACACCCCAAGCTAAGCCATCAAGACCTAACATATCTCCAGCACCAGTTAAAGCAAAGTCCATAGCTGAACCACCAGAACCTGATGAAGATCCATCAGAGTTAGCAGCACCAGAACCTTTTCTACCTGCAGCGTTTAAAGTAAGACCGCTGAAAGTGTTAATGTAGTTAAATACACCTGTGTTACCAGCTGCACCTACTAAACCACCTACTGTTGTACCATCTAAACCATCCCAGATTTCTTCTGCAGCTGTCGGTGTTTTATCATCGATAGTTGCTAGACCTGAACCTGAACCTTGGTCAAACGCGATTGTTCCCATATCACCCATGTCAACTGACAATCTAGCTGATGACATACCAGCGAATTGGTCAACTGAAGTTTGCATGTAAGATACAGTATATCCATTAACATCACCTGAAGCAGTGAAGCCAATGTTTGTTTTCATACCATATGGGTTACCTGTAGTTTCTGAAGTATCTTCAGAAGTATAAGTAAGCACAGTAGCACCACTTACAGTCATTTCAGCTGCATGAGCTGAAACAGCAGCAAGAGAACCAGCTAATGCTGTTAATCCCACTTTTTTTAAATTATCCATAATTACTCCTTTATCGTTTTTGTTCATATATGAATGAAGTTAAATTATTTCTAATTAAACAATTTTACACAAATTATCTCTGAAAATGTGATTATTAATGATAAGTGTTGCTTTTTTATCACATATTGTAAATTCACCTTTTAATTGCCCCAAATAGCTATTATTAAGGATTTCTTAGTACAAATTATGAAAAAACTATTAATTTTAATGTTATTGGCATTTTTCACAAGTTCGTGTGGTGGTGGATTCTTCAAATATAGTGATGCAAAAAAAAACCCGGTGAATGCCAACGAACGAATTAAAAAAAATATTGAAGAAGGAAGAGGCTTTAGATTGGGTTCTCTTGGTGGCAAAAAAGGTGGGGACTTTTTGTTTAGCTCAGCAAATCCTATGTGGAGAGCATCAATGGATAAATTAAGCTTTGCACCTCTTAGTGTTGTAGATTACGGCGGTGGAATAATTATAACAGACTGGTTTAGTGAAGAAAACAGTGATGAAGAAATAAAAATATCAGTCAGGTTTTTAACAAATGAAATAAGATCAGATGCTATCAAAATAATTATTCATAAACGAAAGTGTGAAAGTTTTAATAATTGCAAAGTCACAAGTATTGAAAATAAAACAAATCAGGAAATCAGAATTGCGATTTTAAAAAAAGCTGCGGAACTGCAATCAAAAGATCTTGCTAAATCTAAAGAAGAAAGTGGTGATTATAAAATTCCAGGTAAAAACTTCTAATAAATTTAGTATAGTTTAATGCTTAATAAACAAAGATATAATTTTAAAGAAACCGAAACAAAGTGGCAAAGTTTTTGGAATCATAACAAATTTTTTAAGGCCAATAATAACTCGAGTAAGCCAAAATTTTATTGTCTTGAAATGTTTCCTTACCCTTCGGGCAAGATTCATATGGGACATGTAAGAAATTATACAATTGGAGATGTTCTTGCTCGTTATAAATCATTAGTTGGATTTAATGTCTTACATCCTATGGGGTGGGATTCGTTTGGCATGCCAGCTGAAAATGCTGCTCGAGAAAATTTTTCAAATCCAAAAAAATGGACAGAAGAAAATATTAAAGTAATGAAAACCCAACTAAAAAAATTGGGATTATCTATAGATTGGGATAGAGAAATATCAACCTGTTCCCCTGAATATTACAAACATCAACAAAAGCTTTTTTTAGACCTTTATGATAAAGGTTTGGTTTTTAGAAAAGAGAGTTATGTAAATTGGGACCCAGTAGATAATACAGTCTTAGCAAATGAACAAGTTATAGATGGCAAAGGTTGGAGATCGGGTGCCACAGTCCAACGAAAAAAATTGAATCAATGGTTCTTTAAAATCTCAGAATTCTCAAACGAATTGTTGAATGATTTAGATAAGCTTGAAGATTGGCCCACAAAAGTCAAAACTATGCAAAAAAACTGGATAGGAAAATCTTTTGGCTGTGAAATTAATTTTAAAATAGATGGATCAAAAAATGTTGATACTATTAAATGTTATACAACTCGCCCTGATACACTTTTTGGTTTTTCTTTTTTGGCTCTTTCAGTTGATCATCCACTATCAAAGTATTATGAACAGGATAAGAATTTTATAAAATTTAAACAAGAATGCTCTAAAACTGGTACCACTGAAGAGTCAATCGCTCAAGCAGCTAAAATAGGGTTTAAAACTGATCTTTTAGCAATTAATCCTTTGGATGAAAAAATTAAAGTTCCAGTTTACTTTGCAAATTTTGTTTTAATGGATTATGGATTTGGTGCTGTGTTTGGTTGTCCCGCACATGACCAACGAGATTTTGATTTTGCAAAGAAATATAAATTAAACATAAAAACTGTTGTAAAACCTCTTGATAAAGATGATAAATTCAATGTTTCTGATGAAGCTTATTCAGGTCCTGGGCTAATTATTAATTCAGAATATTTAAATGGTTTATCTGCTCCAGAAGAATCTGTTCCTGAAACGATTAAAATTTTAGAAAAAAAAAATATTGGTAAAAAACAGATAAACTTTAGATTAAAAGACTGGGGTATTTCAAGACAAAGATATTGGGGTTGTCCAATTCCTGTAGCATATGATGAAAATAATCAAATAGTGAAAATACCAGTCAAAGATTTACCTGTTAAATTGCCTGATGACGTAAATTTAAATATCAATGGAAATCCATTAGATAAAGAGTCCGATTGGAAGCATGTTGAGATCGATGGAAAAAAATGTATTCGTGAAACAGATACCCTAGATACATTTGTAGACTCATCTTGGTATTTTCTTAGATTTTGTTCAGCAAATAATTTATCTGAAGCTTTTGAAAAAAAAGATATCGATTATTGGATGCCCGTAGATCAATATATAGGTGGGGTCGAACATGCAATTTTACACCTTTTATATTCTAGATTTTTTACAAGAGCCATTAGCTTAAACAACAAAGAAACAAATATTACTGAACCTTTTAAAGGTTTATTTACACAGGGAATGGTTTGTCACGAAACCTATAAAGATAAAGATAATAACTGGAAAAGCCCTGATGAAATTGTATCAGATGATGGAAAAAATTTTTATGTAAAAGGTCAAAAAGAAAACTTTATAACTGTTGGTCCAACTGAGTCCATGTCAAAATCAAAAAAAAATACTATTGATCCAGAAAAAATGATTGATCTTTACGGAGCTGACTCGGTTAGATTATTTATATTATCTGATAGCCCACCTGAAAAAGATGTACAATGGTCTGAAACTGGTATGACTTCTGCTTTTAAATTTATTCAAAAATTTTGGTTAATAAATCAAGAAATTTTTCAGATTCTTCAAAAAGAAAAGCAAAGTGAAAACATAGAAATTGATATTTTTACTAATCAAGCAATAGAAAAGATAAACTTTGCATTAGAAAAATTTAGATACAATATTATTATTGCTATGTTTCATGAAATTTATGGTTTCTATAAAAAAATTTCAGACACAAATTTAAATTACTCTAACCTAGAAATTAATATTAAAAAAATTCTAATTGTTATGATGCCTGTCATTCCCCATATTACTAGTGAGTGTCTTGATAAATTTAAAGATAAAATAGATATAAAATGGCCAGAAATAAATAAAAAATTTCTAGTTACTAGTAAATGTGAAATTGTAATTCAGGTTAATGGAAGAAAAAGGAATACTCTTTCAATTAAAAAGGGTGCTACAGAGGATTTTATTATCAAAAATATACAAGACATGAAGCTAATTGAAAAATATATTAAGGATAAAAAAATATTTAAAACAATTTATGTTAAAGATAAAATAATAAACTTTATTATAAAATAATGAGAAAACTTCTGATTGTAATTTTTTGTTTAATGGCAGCCTGTAATGGTTATCAACCCATTTATAAAGCCAAAAACTCAAATAATCATATATTTGAAGAAATTGAATTATTAGGTGACAAAAAAATTAACAAAAGAATTAAATCCTTTTTAAATTTAAAAGAAGATAGTAACAATCAATCTTTAAATGAAATAAAAATCACAAGCGTCAAAGAAATTAATAAAACTTCAAAAGACTCTAAGGGTCAAGTTTCCTCTTACAGAACAATTATTCGACTAAATGTTATAATAAAAAATGAAAATAAAGTACTTAAAGAAAAATCATTTGTAAAAGATTTTTCATACAATAAAAAAGATAATAAATTTGACTTAGCTGAATATCAAAAGGAAATTGAAATCAGTCTTGTTAATGAGATAATTGAAGAATTAACCATATATTTAAACCTTTAAATGATCATCAAATCTTTTGAATTAAATAAAAAAAAATTAAACCAAACAAATTTTTTCTTATTATATGGAAATAACAAAGGTTTTATTGAAGAAACAATTAACAAAAATCTAAAACCAATTTTTTCAAAGAACATTTATAATTTTGATGAAGCCGATATATTAAAAGAGCCAGAAAAATTTAAAGAAGACATCTTGAATAAATCGTTTTTTGAAAATGAGAAATTAATAATTATTTCAAGAGCAACTGATAAGATATTTAAAATAATAGATGAAATTATAGAAAAAAAAATAAAAGATATCACAATCATACTCAAATCAAATGTACTCGAAAAAAAATCAAAAATTAGAAACTTTTTTGAAAAAAATTCTGATACAGTTTGTATTCCATTTTATGAAGATAATCACCAAACATTAAATTTAATTGCAGAAAATTTTTTTAAAAAAAAACAAATAAATATGTCACAAGAAAATATTAATTTATTAATTGAGAGGGCAAAAGGAGATAGATTAAACTTAAATAATGAACTGGAAAAAATTGAATTTTATTCTAAAAACAAAAAAAAAATTGAAATAAGTGAAATATTAAAGTTAACAAATTTAGCAGAAAATTTTAGTATCTCAGAATTAGTAGACAGCTCTTTGGTGCGAAATAAAAAAAAAACATCAAAAATTTTTAATGAAAATAATTTTGATACTGATGAATGTATATTAATTATTAGGGTTTATTTATCTAAATTGAAAAGACTTCTTAAAATTCAAATTGAAGCTAAAAATACCAAAAATATTGAAAAAGCAATTTCCTCTTACAAGCCACCAATATTTTGGAAAGACAAAGATGTAATAAAGAAACAAATAAAAATTTGGAATTATGAGGATGTTAAGAAATTAATTATTAAAGCAAATGAGATAGAATTATTGATAAAAAAAAGACCAATAGTTTCTATAAATATAATTACTAATTTTATACTCGAACAAGCTATAGGTACTAATAATTAAGTTTAATAATATCTATGATTTTATTTAATTGATCGATGTCTTTATAGGAAAAAGTAATAGTTCCTTTATTATTTTTTTTATTTTTAATAATTACATTTAATCCAATTTTATCAATAACACTCTCTTCAAGATCTTTAATATTTGGATCTTTAGACAAACTTGGTGAAAATTTTTTCTTTTTAAAAATTTTAACAAAATTTTCCGTTTGCCTTACAGATAACTTTTTATCAATAATTTTTGTAGCAATAAATAGGGCATTTTCTAAACCAACTAAAATTTTTGCATGACCAGCACTTATTTTTTTTTCCTCTACAAGTTTTAAAACCTCAATAGGCAAATTAAGTAATCTTAAAGAGTTGGTAATATAGCTTCTACTTTTCCCAATAAAACGAGAAACTTTATCCTGATCATATGAGAATTCATCTATTAATCTCTTATAACCTTGAGCTTCTTCCAAAGGATTTAAGTCATGTCGTTGTACATTTTCAACAATAGCAAATTCTAATGATTTTAAATCGTCAGCCTCAGTGATAACAACAGGTATATCATGTAAACCAGCTTTTCTGGCAGCAAGCCATCTTCTCTCACCTGCAATAATTTCATACTTATTATTTTCAGAATTCGATTTTCTTACTATGATTGGTTGAATAACGCCTCGTTCTTTAATTGAATTTGTTAAATCTTTTAAAATTTCTTCGTCAAAATTTTTTCTTGGTTGATGTTTATTTGGTATTATCTCCCCTATAGATAATTTATTTGATGTATTTTCAACTTTAGTTTCTCCAATTAATGAAGACAAACCTCTGCCCAAACCCTTTTTAATTTTGGAATTCATTACGCTGCACTCCCTATCGAATTTTCTTGACTGATAAATTCATCAGTAAAATTGTAATAAGATTTACTTCCTGGGCAACTTTTATCATAAATCAAAACAGGTACACCGTGTGATGGTGCTTCTGATAATCTTACATTTCTTGGTATGACAGTTTGATAAACTTTTTCTTTAAAATAATCTCTTGCTTCTTGTTCAACTTGTGATGATAATTTATTTCTCCTATCGTACATTGTTAAAAGTATCCCTTGTATCTCTAGATCAGGATTTAAATTAACTTTTACTCTTTCAATAGTTTTCATCAGTTGAGTTAATCCCTCTAAAGCAAAAAATTCAGTTTGAAGAGGGACTAATAATGAATTAGATGATACTAAAGCCATAACAGTCAATAAACTAAGCGATGGAGGACAGTCTATTAGAATATAATCATATAATGCTCCAGAATCCTTTAAATAAGCGGTTAATTTAGTCTTCAATATAAAGGCTCTGTCACTATCACCAGCAGTTTCAACCTCTAATCCAGATAAATCTACGTTAGAAGTTATTAAATCTAAATTCTGGAATTTTGTTTTCCTAATAACATCAGAAATCAACATAGTCCCATTTAAAATTCCATATATAGTTTGATTTGATTGTTCTGTATTTGATAATCCTAATCCTGTGGTAGCATTACCCTGGGGATCTAAATCAATAACTAAAATTTTTTTACCCTGTTGAGATAATGCTGATGCTAGATTGATTACTGTTGTTGTTTTTCCTACCCCACCCTTTTGATTTATTATTGAAATTACTTTCATGATATTTTTTTTTTAATTTTTTTTACATTTAATATAAATGAGTCTTCATTAGTTAGACTTTTTTTTTCTTCATAATCTAAATCCCATTCTTGAAGCACATCATTTAAAGTTTTTCTTCCACTATTTCCCATAAAAAAAATTATATTTTTGTATTTTTTAAAATTTTCATTAACTAAATTAAGAATTACTGGCATTGGTTTAAAAGCCCTAGACATAATTGTTCCTGTTTCAATATTTTTAACTGTAAAAATATCTTTGTGAATTACCTCTGTGTTCAAATTCAACTTTTTTGAAACTTCTTTTAAAAAGATGCACTTATGATAGCTTTTTTCGTAGAGATTGACTTTCATGCTATTTTTTCTTTTTTTCATCACAATTGCTACAATCAAACCAGGCATGCCACCTCCTGTACCTAAATCTGAGGTTGTATTGTAATTTAAATCAACAAAATCAATTATTTGAGCCGAATCTATTATATGACGCTCTCTTATAGCCCATTTATCACAGTTTTTTTTACTTATAATATTAATTTCTTTATTTTTTTCTTGTATCATCAAAATTAAGTTTTCAAGTTCATTACAAGTTTCACGTGAAACATCCAATTCAGAAATTTTAGAGTAAGAATTTAAAAATACATTATCCATTAAGCTATATGCTTAATAGACTTTCTTTTAAGGTGTGACAACAAAATATATACAGCTGCAGGGGTAATTCCGTCTATTCTCAGTGCTTGACCCATAGTTTTAGGTCTTATTTCCTTAAATTTGTCTTTTACCTCATTAGATAAACCTGAAAACTGATCATAATCAATATTATGTGGTATTAGTAGATTCTCGTCCCTTTTAAACGCTATAATATCTGACTTTTGTTTTTTTAGGTATCCTCTATAATGAGAGTTTATCTCTATCTGTTCATCAATTTCAATACCATGATCCAAAATTTCTGGCCAAATATCCCTTATTTTTTTCATATCCACCCCTTTTTGTGTTAATATCTCATCTGCAGATCTATAAACACCATCTTTTGAAATTTTTATTCCAAATTTATCAGCTTTAGAGGGAGAAATATTTAAATTAGACATTTGCAGTGATATTTTACTCAGTTTTTCGAATTTATCGTTGAATATCACTCTTCTATTATCCGATATTAATCCAATTTTAATTCCTTTATGAGTAAGCCTCAAGTCTGCATTATCTGATCTAAGACTTAATCTGTACTCAGCCCTAGATGTAAACATTCTATAAGGCTCAGCAACTCCTTTTGTTACTAAATCATCAATCATTACTCCAATATAAGCATCTGATCTGTCCAAAATAAAAGGCTCCATATTTTTCAAAGACAGAGCGGCATTGATGCCTGCTATAAGACCTTGAGCAGCAGCCTCCTCATATCCCGTTGTGCCATTTATTTGACCTGCTAGATATAAATTTCTAATTTTTTTGGTCTCTAAAGTTAAAAAAAGTTCTCTAGGATCTACATAGTCATATTCTATAGCATAACCATGCCTAATAATTTTTACATTTTCTAAACCATTGATATTATTAAGTATTTCATGCTGTACTACCTCAGGTAGAGAAGTAGATATACCATTTGGGTAAATGGTATGATCATTTAGGCCCTCAGGCTCTAAAAATATTTGATGTCTAGTCTTATCAGCAAACTTTACTATTTTATCTTCTATTGAGGGACAATACCTAGGACCAACACCTTGTATGTTACCCGAATACATTGCACTTTTAGATAAATTTTGTTCAATTATTTTATGAACTTTTTTATTAGTATAGGTCATTGAACACGACACTTGTTTATTTAAATTTTTTTTAGTCATGAAAGAAAAAAAATATGGATCATCATCTGCAAATTGTTTTTCTAAGTTTTCAAAGTTAATAGATCTAGAGTCTAATCTAGGAGGTGTACCTGTCTTCAACCTTCCAATTTTAAATTTGTGATTTTGTAACTGTTCACTTAAACCTGTGCTTGGCTTCTCGTTAAATCGACCTGCAGGAGTTTGCTTATTACCAATATGTATCAATCCATTTAAAAATGTGCCAGTTGTTAAGATTAACTTGTTACAACTAACTTTCTTACCATGTAATGTGATAAATCCACTTATTGAGTTATTCTTAAAAATAAACTTTATTACAGGATCTGAAAAAATGCTTAAATTACAATAGTTTACAAGTTTTTCCTGCATAAATTTACGATATAATGATCTATCGGATTGAGTTCTTGGTCCTCTTACTGCTGGACCTCTACTTCTATTTAGTAATCTAAATTGTATTCCAGACTTATCTGCTACTTCCCCCATGAGTCCATCTAAAGCATCAATTTCTCTTACCAAGTGGCCTTTGCCTAAACCTCCAATAGCTGGATTACAGGACATTTCTCCAATCGTATTTTGATTATGAGTAAATAGGGCTGTGTTAACACCTAGCCTTGCTGATGCTGCCGCAGCTTCACACCCAGCGTGACCTCCACCTATTACCACTACATCAAATGATAAATCTTTTTTCATGGTGTGAATTTATATTCGTTTCAAATATTTACAAGATTTGAGTTTTTTCTTAAATAAGTGTTATTTATCAACGAAAACTGTAAAAAATGGTTAAAAAATCCAGGAAAATCGCTATTATTTCCCGATACAAAAATCGTTGAAAATACTGCCTAATATCTCTTCTACATCAACTTTTCCAACGATCATACCTAAATGCCTTGTAGCCAAGCGCAAATCTTCTGCAGCCTTATCAAAATCTTTTTTGCTATTTTTGTCAGAAAAATTTTTTAGGTGATCGACACAATGTATCAAATGTTGTCTATGTCTTTCCCTGGTAATTAAGATATCTTCTTCAGTGATAAATTTTTTTTTTAGATTTATTTTTATTTTTGAAATTAATTTATCTATATTTAAATTATCTTTTATCGAAATTTGAACATGTTCAAATTTAGAAACCTTTGGATCTAATTCTTCATCTAAAAGATCTGATTTATTTACAACTAATATAGCGTTATTTTTTAACAAATCATTCAAAAAACCGCTTAAATCAATACTTTTAGCATCAACTACTACTAGCTTTAAATCGGCATTTTCAGCTTTCTTAAGCGATAATTTGATCCCTTTTTTTTCAATTTCATCTTTTGAATCTCTAATACCTGCTGTATCGGAAATAACAACTGGGTAACCGTCTATATTTAAGTGAGTTTCGATAACATCCCTTGTTGTCCCTGCTATCTCAGAAACTATAGCAACTTCTCGATTTGATAAATTATTTATTAAACTAGACTTTCCTGCATTAGTTGGGCCTACAATTGCAATTTTAAATCCTTCGCGAATAATTTCACCAACCTTTTGATCATCTAATATCTTTTTAATTTCGTTAATAACTTCTGAAGAATCTTTTTTTATTTTGTTTAAATTTTCATCTGGTAAGTCTTCTTCAGGAAAATCTATTTGGGCTTCCACAAATGATAAAATTTTTAGTAATTTTTCTCTTAATTGATTAAATTTTGCTGAAGACTTACCTTTCATTATCTTTACTGCTTGTAATCTTTGAATTTCAGTTTCAGACGATATTAGATCAGCTATACTTTCTGCTTTTAATAAATTAATCTTACCATTTTGAAAAGCAAGTTTTGTAAACTCACCTGGTTCTGCTAATCGACAATTTTTGATCTTAGATATCTCACTTTGAACTGCCAAAATTACTGCTTTGCTACCATGTATGTGAATTTCTGCCATATCTTCTCCTGTATAGCTCTCAGGGCCAGGAAACCAGATAATTATCCCTTCATCAATAAGCTCAGAAGTGTTGATATTGTTTATTTTTCTTAAAGTAGCCATTCTTGGCTTTGGAATTTTCTTGTTAGTAAGACATTTGATAATTTCAGAGGTCTCCTCACCTGAAATTCTTATAATTGCCACCCCAGATATTCCTGGACCAGTAGATAAAGCGTAAATAGTCATAACAAGATTATAGCTTCAATTATTAGATATGGAAAAACTTAATTAAGCTGGTTTATTCATTGAATTAAAGAACTCAGCATTATTTTTTGTGTCTTTAAGTTTTGAGCTTATAAATTCAATAGCATCCATTGTTCCCATTGGAGCAATTATTCTTCTTAGTACGTTCATTTTTTGCAAATCATTTTTATCAAAAAGTAATTCTTCTCTTCTCGTACCTGATTTTGTAATATCAATTGCTGGGTAAATTCTTTTGTCAGCTATTTTTCTATCAAGTACAGTTTCACTATTTCCAGTTCCTTTGAATTCTTCAAAAATTACTTCATCCATTCTACTTCCAGTGTCAATCAGAGCGGTAGATATAATTGTTAACGATCCACCTTCTTCAATATTTCTTGCAGCACCGAAAAATCTTTTGGGTCTTTGAAGTGCATTGGCATCAACACCACCTGTTAAAACCTTACCTGAACTTGGTATCACTGCGTTGTAAGCTCTACCTAACCTTGTAATTGAGTCTAGAAGGATGACTACATCTTTTTTATGTTCAGTTAATCTTTTTGCTTTTTCTATTACCATTTCGGCAACAGCCACATGGCGCTGGGCAGGTTCATCAAAAGTAGAACTTATAACCTCTCCCTTTACTGTTCTTTGCATATCAGTTACTTCTTCTGGTCTTTCATCAATCAATAATACCATTAAGTAACACTCTGGGTAGTTTTTTGCTATTGAGTTTGCTATACTTTGAAGGATCATTGTTTTACCAGCTTTTGGTGGTGAGATAATAATTGATCTTTGACCTTTTCCAATTGGACTTACAAGGTCTATCAGCCTTGGTGTTAAATCCTGTTTTTTATCTGGTTTAGCTGACTCAACTTCCATGACTAATTGTTTGTCTGGGTAAAGTGGAGTTAAATTGTCAAACGCAATTTTATGTCTAGATTTTTCAGGTTCTTCAAAATTAATTTTACTTACCTGAAGCAATGCAAAATATCTTTCGCCTTCTTTTGGTGCTCTAACTGGCCCCTCAACAGTATCTCCAGTTCTTAAACCAAATTTTCTAATTTGGCTAGGGCTAACATAAATATCATCAGGCCCTGGAAGATAATTTGATTCCATTGCCCTTAAAAAACCAAAACCATCTTGTAAAAGCTGTAACACACCCGCTCCAGTAATTTCTTCTTTTTCTGCAACTTTTTTTAATATAGCAAAAAGAATTTCTTGCTTTCTTAAAGTGCTAGCATTTTCTATGCCAAGCTCTTCCGCTTGTGCTATAAGTTGCTCGGATGATTTAAGTTTTAGTTCTTGTATATTCATGATTAAAAATTATTAAGGACTTAATAACGGGTTTAATATATATAATATTTAATATAATTCAACCTTAGATCGGCTTAAAAACTACTATAAAGACTACTAAAATTAACAACAAAGTAGGTATTTCATTAATATAACGATAAAATTTTGAAGTCTTTTCGTTCTGATCAAGTTTGAATTTATTAAGCAAAAACCCAAGGTAAAAATGGTAAGCAGTTAACAATATTACAAAAATTAGTTTTAATTGAAGCCATAAACTTGTGAGTTCTTGGAAGCCTATTTCGTGAATCAATATCAGGCCAAATAACCAACTAAATATCATTGCAGGTGTCATTATGTAATAAAACAACTTTCTTTCCATTGTTTTAAAAACGGTTTGAATAATTTCATTATTATTTTCTGAATGATAAACAAATATTCTGGGCAGATATAAAAGACCAGCCATCCAAGAAATAACAGCAATCAAGTGAAGGCTTTTAAATAACAAATAAATATTCATCTTATAAACAAGGGCATTTTTTAAATTGGTTTGGGCACTGATTTTTTGGTGGATATAAATTTTCAGAAAGCTTGTTTTTTTCTTTATTGATAACGATTTCAGACATTGAATTGATAAAATCTGGATTTGTGCCTAACGCTGGAATTCTTATATACTCAATACATCCATTTTTATCTGCTAACTCTTTATACTCTATATCGAGCTCCACTAAGGTTTCTGAATGTTCTGAAACAAATGCTATTGGTACTAATACTATTTTTTTACCTAACTTAGAGTTCTTAATAATAACATCTTCTGTTGAGGGCCCAATCCATTTTAAGGGTCCAACTCTACTCTGGTAACTTAAGATCCAATCAAGATTTACAATTTCTAGGTCTCGAATAATACTTTTTACAGATTGTTCGACCTGCCATTGATATGGATCGCCTTTTCTAATATTTTTTTCTGGTAAACCATGGGCAGAAAAAATTAATTTATAATTTTCTAGATTTTTAATTTTCTTTTTAATTTCTGTTACGTGGCTTTTGATAAAAAGACTATTTGTAGGATAGCAACATATTGTTGAGGTTTTTGTTGTATATTTATTTTTTTTACAAACATCTTTCCATTCCTTAATCGAAGAACCAGAGGTTGCTGCTGAAAACTGAGGGTACAAAGGTAATAAAATTACCTCTTCTGGACTATAGGCTTTTACTTCGTTTATTACTTTATTGGCTCTTGGATGCCAGCACCTCATAACTATAAAACATTTATATTCGTTTTTGTAATCTTTTTCATTAAGTGTTTTTTCTAATGCATTAGATTGTTCAATTGTTAATTTCAGAATGGGGGAAGAGCCACCAAGTTCTTTATATATTTTTTTTGCCGTTGGGGCCCTTCTATTAGAAATTAATTTTGCCAAAGGGTATCTCAAAAATGTAGGTAAATTCAAAATTGCAGGGTCATTAAAAAGATTGAATAAAAATGGCTCAACATTTTCCAATTTATCGGGTCCCCCTAAATTAAATAAAATTACTGCTTTTTTCATTTAATAATCTTTTACCATTTTGACCAAATAATCCATCATATCTGGATTTGTTTCTGGTAACACACCGTGCCCCAAATTAAATATGTATGGATGATCTTTAAATATATCTAAATATTTTTTAGCCTCTTTTTTTAAATTTTCTTTACTTGTTAACAGAATCTTTGGGCTCATCCCGCCCTGGACTGGGATTTTGATTTCTTTTTCGATTTGAACTGGATCTATTTCATAGTCTATACAAATTGCGTCTGGTTTTACTATTTCACAATAGTTCTTATAGTTTTTAATTCCTCTAGGGAAACATATAACGGGGGTATTTAATGTTTTAACATATTCTACTAAATTTAAAGTAGGAATATAAACATAATTTGGTAAATCATTTTCACTTAATAAACCTGCCCAACTATCAAAAATTTGAATTATTTCTGCACCGCTTTCAATTTGATTTTTAATATGAATCTTTAAAAATTTTTCTAAAACAACAAGTGTTCTATTGATTAAAAAATTATCTTTAAAAAAATTATCTTTTAATTTTACCTTTGGAGATTGCTGATTGATCATATAAACTAATAAAGTCCAGGGAGCTCCCACAAATCCAATTGTACTTTTGTTCTTCGTTAGATCGTTTTTACTGACTAAATCAATTGCTTTATAAACTGGATAAACTCTTTCAACAAAATCAACATCATCTAATTTAGAGATTTCATTCAAATTAAGTTGACCTAATATCGGTCCAAAATTTTTTTTGAAACTAACTTTTTGATTCAATCCATAAGGCAACATTAATATATCTGAAAAAATTATTGCAGCATCTAATTCAAATCTTTTTAATGGTTGTAAAGTTATCTCCGACGATAAGTTTTGATTAAGGCATAATTTAATAAAATCAGTATTTTTTTTCCTTATTTCTCTGAATTCAGGGAGATATCTGCCTGCTTGTCTCATAATCCATATTGGATTAACGTTAGTTTTATTATTGATAATTACTTCTTTAATTGGTGACATATTAATAATTAAATATAATTGATAGTATTGTTAGTATAACTTGTGAATAGAGATGATTAAATTTAGTAAACATTTTATTAACTAATTACTAACATTTAGACCTTAATATTTATTAAATATATAAGTAAAATTGTAGCTTATTCACAAAACTGCCAAAAAACAGAAAAACTTTATACAAGTGTTTAATAATGTTAATAAAAACCTAGTTTTACAACATAAATTTAAAAATGTTAAAAATATTTAATATGATTTAAATAATACAAAGTTATTAACTTTTAATACATGAATAATACATATCAAATTTATCTTATTTCAGATTCAACGGGGGAAACTCTAGACAGAATCTTTCTTGCCATAAAAGCTCAATTTAAAAATATAGATTATAAAATTCACACTTATTCCTTCACTAGAACAGAAAATCAAATTTTAAAAATTTTATTTGATGCAGAAAAAAACTCTAACTCTATTATTTTATATTCTATAGTTGATAGCAATTTGGCCAAATATCTTGCAAATACCAGTGATGATAAAAAAATCCCATGTTTTGGGGTTTTAGGAGATCTCATATTAAGTTTTTCAAAACTTCTTAATCAAAAAGCATCACACCAGCCGAGCGGGCAACATGCTTTAAATGATGAATATTATAAAAGAATAGAGGCCATCCAATTTACAATGAACCATGATGATGGAAATCTTGTTAAGGAAATAAGCAAATCAGATATAATTTTATTAGGGGTTAGCAGAACCAGCAAAACACCCACATCAATTTATCTTGCCAACAAGGGCTTTAAAACATCAAACATTCCTTTAATAAACAAAAACTCTATTCCACAAATTTTAAAAGAAAACCCAAAAATTACTTGTGTGGTTGGTTTGAATACAGAGCCTGAAAGACTTGTTGACATTAGAAAAAATAGAATGAATACAATTAAAGAAACAGAAAACAAATCTTACACAGATCTTGATAAAATTAAAAAAGAAGTTGACGAGGCTAAAGGCACATTTAAAAAATATAAATGGCCTACTATTGATGTTACAAGAAAATCAGTAGAAGAAACTGCCGCATCAATAATAAAAATATACGAAATATATAAAAAAAATGGATAAAATAATTTTAGCTTCTAAAAGCAAGGTGAGAAAAGAAATATTAGATAAACACAATATATTTAATCAAGTTAAACCATCAAATGTTGATGAAGATATTATTAAACTTAGCTTATTAAAAGAAAGGGCCTCACCAGAAATCATTTCAAAAAGTTTAGCTGAGCACAAAGCAAACAAGGTAAGCCAAAACAACAATGGTAGTTTGGTTTTGGGAGCTGATAGTGTAATTGATTTAGAAGGTGAATTAATATCTAAGCCAAAGAATAGAGAAGAAGCACTTAATATTTTAAAAAAATTAAATGGTAAAAAACATTATTTAGTTAGTTCAGTTTGCATTTCAAAGAATGGGTCAATGATTTGGAATTTTACAGATAAAGCCTCATTAACAATGAAAGAAATGACAGAAGAAGAATTGAAAAATTATTTACTAAAAATATCCGACGAAGCTTTATACGCTTATAATGTTTATCAAATTGAAGGTGAGGGTAGAAACCTTTTTTTAAATATAGAGGGTGATGAAGATACTATTATGGGTTTGCCAATCAAAAAAATCAAAGAATATCTGAATAATTATAAATGAAAAAATATTTTGTTATAGGAAACCCTATAGATCATTCATTGTCACCTTTATTACATAATTATTGGATACAACATAATAATATTGAAGCAGTTTATGATAAAAAAAAAATAGAAGATGAAGATTTAAAAAATTTAATTTTGGAAATAAAAGAAAAAAGAGTTAGTGGTATTAATATAACAGTTCCTTTTAAAAAAAAAATTATCCCTTATTTAGAAAAGTTAAGCCCAGAAGCTAATAGTACTCAATCAGTAAATACTATTTTTTTGGATAAAGAACAAGTAATAGGACATAACACAGATATTTTTGGTTTTGAGTCTGGAATTAAAGAAACAAAATTTAATTTATTGAACAAAGAAATTTTAATTTTAGGAGCTGGTGGTGTTGTGTCCTCTATAATTTTTGCTCTTAAAAAATTGAAAGTTTCCAAAATTACAGTGAGTAATAGAACAAGAGACAAGGCTGAAAATTTAAAAAATTTATTTAAAGATATAGATGTTGTTAATTGGGGTGATATGCCAAATTTTGACATGATAATAAATGCTACGAGTATAGGTTTAAATAATAAAGATGAGATGAATTTAGATTTTTCTAAACTGAGTAAAAATAAATTTTTTTACGATCTAATTTATAATCCCAATGAAACAAAATTTTTAAAAAAAGGTAAAAGTTTGGGAAATATTACAGAAAATGGGAAAATGATGTTTATTCATCAAGCCTCAGCTGCTTTTAAACTTTGGCATGGTGTTTGGCCAGAAATAGATGAAAAGGTTTTTAGACTTTTAGAACAATGATTAAAATTGGTATTTTAGGCGACATAGGGTCAGGAAAAAGTTATATAGCTAGAAATTTTGGTTACCCTACATTTAATGCAGATGATGAAGTAAAAAAAATTTATCGTAATAATAAAAAAATTTTTATTAAATTAAAAAAAGTTTTACCAAAATATATTTTTTCATTTCCAATAAATAAAAATGAAATTTCCACCGCTATTTTATCTGATAAGCAAAATTTAAAAAAAATCGTTAAAATTGTTCATTTAGAAGTAAGAAAAAAATTGAATATTTTTTTGAAAAAAAATAAAAATAAAAAAATTACAATTTTAGATATACCGCTTTTATTAGAAAATAAGATTAATGAAAAAAATGATATATTGATATTTGTTCAATCAAAAAAATTAAATATCTCAAAAAGATTAATGAAAAGACCAAATTATAATCAGAAATTATTAAATAAATTTAAAAGTATACAACTACCACTTGATTATAAAAAAAAAAAATCTCACTTTGTAATTAAAAATAATTTTACAAAAAAATCTGTTAAAAAGGATATAAAGAATATTTTAAAAAAAATTTTATAAATGAGAGAAATTGTTCTAGATACTGAAACCACAGGTCTTTCAGTAAAAGAAGGTCATAGAATTGTTGAAATAGGCTGTGTTGAACTCGATAATTTATTCCCAACAAACAATAAATTTCATTATTATCTTAATCCTGAAAGAAAAGTATCACAAAAAGCTTTAGAAGTTCATGGATACACAGATGAATTTTTATCATCTAAGAAAAAATTTTCTGAAATAGCAGATGAATTTTTAGAGTTTATCAAAGACAAAAAATTAATTATCCACAACTCAGAATTTGATTTATTACATTTAAATAATGAATTACAAATTTTGGGTAAAAAAAAAATTGAAAATGAAATTGTTGATACTTTAACTTTAGCAAGAGATAAATTCCCTGGATCATCAGTAAGTTTAGATGCACTTTGTAAAAGATATAAAATTGATAATTCTAAAAGATCAAAACACACAGCTTTAATAGATTGTGATCTTTTATCCAAAGTGTATATAAATTTAATTGATCAAAAGGAGCCAACTTTAGATTTTTCAAATAAAGAAACTGATATAAAAGAATTTAATAGTAAAGATATATTATATTATAAAGAGGTTGTCTTACCAACTGAATTAGAAATTAAAAATCATAAAAAATATTTAAATTCTAATTTAAAAAAAAATTTTTTTAATTAAATTTTTCGTTGTAAAGTTTTTCAAAATCTATTTTTTTTTCAAACTTAATATTTGGATAACCAGAGTTGTGTAATAAGTTTAAAAATGCTTTTTCAAGGCTTGAATAAATTTCTTTTTGAACATCACATAAAATTATTTTCTCTAATTCTTTTTTTTCTTTTATATCATCCCCTACCTTAACAATAGTTGCAAAAATAATTTCAAAATAAGATTTCTTACTATTTTCTTCTTTATCCTCAAACTTTAAAGTCGTATTAATTTCTACAAGTTTATCTTTTAATGCTTTTGATGTGATGTCTATATTAAGTTGATATTTTGAAATATAATCTTTAACAAACATGTAAGTTTCAATATCAGCAGTTTCACTAGACATATCTTTTATATATTTTCCTAAAATTTTATAATTTTCTGTCATCGTCATCTTTAATATCTTCAAACTCACCTTCTATATAAGGTTTTTTTGTTGTTGTCTTACTTTTAAATTTTTTAGATAGTTTGCCAAAAATTAATTTTCTTGTTAAAGGAAAAATTAATAAAAATCCCAAAACATCTGTAGCAAATCCCGGTATAATTAAAAGAAGAGAAGCAAACGCAATAGCTGCTCCTGAAATTATTTCATAAGCCGGTAATTCATTTTTTATTAATTGTGAAAATCCAGACCTCATAGTATTTAAGCCCTCGTATCTTGCATAAATTACACCGATTACAGCTGTAATAAATATTAATGAAATTGTATTAAACGCTCCAATTTGAGAACCTATTTTTATAAATAGATATATTTCAATAATTGGGACCAAAATAATAGTTAATAAAACTGTGTTCATTTGTCTTTAATGTAATTGCTAGTTGAAATTATTCAACATAGTAATTAAGTTATCTTAATATGAATTATAGTTTTGAGTATATTGACATTATTTTGCTTGCAATGATTGCTGGCTTTATTTTTTTAAGATTAAGAGGGATTTTAGGTAAAAGAACCGGCTTTGAAGGAAAAGCTCCACCACAATTTGAGGAAGTATTAAAGAACATTAATCCCAATGTAGAAGTTAAATTAAATGAAAATTTTGATGAAAAGGCTCAAAAAGAATTCCTAAAAGGTGCCAAAATTGCCTATGAAACTATAATTACAGATTTTAGTGATGATGATAATAAGCTTACTAAAAGTAAATCTCTTTTGAGTAAAAAAATACATGATCAATTTGATGGTGCACTTAAAGAAAGAAGTAAAAGGGGCCATTTTGCTGAAATTACATTTATTGGTATTAATAGCGCTGACATAAAAGAGCATAAAAAAACAAACAGCATTTTAAAAGTCACTGTAGATTTTGTAGGTGAAGTAATAACTTGTATAAAAGATAAAGATAAAAAAATTATATCAGGTAACCCAGACAAAATTAAAAAAATATATGATACTTGGGTTTTCTCAAGAGACACAAAATCAAGAAATCCTAATTGGCAATTAGTAGATATTTTAACATAATTGAATAGTAAAATTTCAGACAAAGATAAAAAAGATTGGGAAAATTTTTTATCTGATAGTGAAAATCTACCAGATAAAGATGACCAATTCATAAAAAATAAAATAAAAAAAACTATAACCTTTGACTTTCATGGGTATTCTTTAGAAGAAGCAAATAAAAAAATAAAAGATTTAATCTACAAAGCTTACAATCAGGAAGTTAATAAATTAATTATTGTTACTGGGAAAGGTCTTCATTCAAAAAATGATAAAGACCCTTATGTTTCAAAAGATTTAGGAATTTTAAAACATTCTATTCCTGAGTTTATTAAGAGTGATAACGAATTAATGAGTATGATTAATGAAACCCAAGATGCAAATATTAAAGATGGTGGGAGTGGTGCATTTTATATTTTCTTAAAAAAAAAATTATAAAATAAACTTTGATAGATCTGTATCTTTAACTAAATTATCAAGATTTTTATTGATATATTCTTTATTGATAATTATTTTCTCACCAGATCGATCGGTAGCTGTAAAACTTATTTCATCTAATATTTTTTCAATAATTGTATGTAATCTTCTCGCACCTATATTTTCTACAGTTGCATTTACTTCTGAAGCAATATTAGCAATAGTATCAATTCCATCATTTGAAAACTCTAGATCAACATTTTCAGTTTTCAATAATGCAACATATTGTTTTATTAAACTAAAGTCTGGTTCCTTTAATATTCTTTTAAAATCATCACTTGTTAAAGCTTCAAGTTCTACTCTTATAGGAAGTCTTCCTTGTAACTCAGGAAGCAAATCAGACGGTTTAGCAAGCTGAAAAGCGCCAGATGCTATAAATAAGATATGATCAGTTTTTATTGGCCCATATTTTGTACTTACTGTTGTTCCTTCAATTAATGGTAATAAATCTCTTTGTACGCCTTCCCTTGATACATCGCCACCAACTCTGTCCGTTCTACCTGATATTTTATCTATTTCATCTAAAAAAACTATTCCATTATTCTCAGTAGAAATTTTAGCAGCTTTAATAATTTTATCTTGTTCAATTAATTTATCAGACTCATCATTAATTAAAATTTCATGTGACTCCTTTACTGACATCTTTTTCTTTTTTTCTTTAGTACCCATAGATTTGCCTAGCATTTCACCAATATTGATCATTCCAACATTGGCTCCAGGCATTCCTGGAATTTCGAAAGAAGTATTGCTACCACCCGCATCATTTACTGCAATTTCGATTTCATTATTATCTAAATCACCATTTCTTAATCTTTTTCTAAAACTTTCTCTAGTTGCTAAGCTTGCTTTTTTCCCCACCAAGGCATCTAAAACTTTTTCTTCAGCTAGTTTTTGTGCTTGAGCAAAAACTTCTTTTCTCTTCTTCACTTTTTCCATCGAAATAGCAATTTCAACTAAATCTCTCACAATTTGTTCTACATCTCTTCCAACGTAACCGACCTCTGTAAATCTAGTAGCTTCAACTTTTACAAATGGTGCTTCAGCTAACTTTGATAGTCTTCTAGATATTTCAGTTTTACCAACTCCCGTTGGCCCAATCATAAGAATATTTTTTGGTAAAACTTCATTTTTCATCTCACCTTTTAAAGCTTGTCGTCTCCATCTATTTCTAAGAGCAACTGCAACAGCCTTTTTTGCTTTATTTTGACCAACTACAAATCTGTCTAATTCTGAAACTATTTCTCTTGGAGATAATGAGCTTACTAAAGACTCGTTCTCGTTTGATTTTTTATCTTTTTGGACAAGAGGTGTAACGTTTGATTTTTCCATTATATTTTTTCAATTTTAATATTATTATTTGTAAAAACACAAATTTCAGATGCAACCTCAATTGCTTTTTTAGCAACCTGTTCAGCGTTCATTTCCGTGTTCATTAAAACCTTTCCAGCTGCCAAAGCATAGTTTCCACCTGATCCTATTCCAATTACGTCACCTTCTGGTTCAAGAACATCTCCTGTTCCAGAAATAATATAACTATTTTCTTTATCTCCAATTGCCATTAGAGCTTCGAGTCTTCTTAAATATTTGTCAGTTCTCCAATCTTTAGCTAATTCAACTGCTGCCCTTGATAGATTACCTGCATGTTTTTCGATTTTAGCTTCCAATCTTTCGAACAAAGTTAAAGCATCTGCTGTAGATCCCGCAAAACCTGCCACAACATCTCTTTTTTCAATTTTTCTTACTTTTGAAGCAGTGCTTTTTACAACAGTGTTACCCATGCTTACTTGTCCATCTCCTGCAACTACTACTTCATTGTTTTTTCTTACTAGTACAATCGTTGTCATAGCTTATAAATGGATATTAAATTTGATAGTTCAAGTCCAGGTTTAGTATTATTGCCATAATTGGATAATATATGTATACCTCTTTTTAATTATGAAGCGTAAAGGCAAAATTAGTAGAAAAACAAAAGAGACCAGCATTAGTGTTGATCTTAACATTGATGGCAATGGTAAATACAAAATTGACACAGGAATAGGATTCCTAAATCATATGCTTGAACAATTGTCTAAGCATTCATCAATAGATATGAATATCAAAGCGAAAGGCGATACTCATATAGATCTACACCACACAACGGAAGATACTGGTATTGCGATTGGTGAAGCTTTAAAGAAAGCGTCAAAAAAATTTGTAGGTATTAGAAGATACGCGCATGCAATGATACCAATGGACGAAACATTAACGCGTGTTGCAATTGATGTATCCAATAGACCTTATTTAATTTGGAAAGTTAAGCTTAAAGTGGAAAAACTTGGAGAGATGGATACAGAACTTTTTAAAGAGTGGTTTCAGGCTTTTTCGCAAGCTGCTGGAATTACTTTACATGTTGAAAACATTTATGGGGATAATAGTCACCACATTATTGAATCTTGCTTTAAAGGATTAGCAAGATCTCTCAGAACTGCATTGGAAATGGACCCAAGGAATAAAAAATCAATTCCTTCGACTAAGGGTTCTTTATAAGCTTAATGAACGTTACAATTGTTGACTATAATTCGGGCAATATTAGTTCAGTTATAAATTCTTTTAAAAAAGTTACCGAAGATAAAGTAAATATCGAAGCTACTTCAGATTTAAACAAGATTAAATCAAGCGATAAAGTAGTTTTGCCAGGGCAGGGCTCATTTAAAAGCTGTATAGACGCTTTAAACAAAATTAAAGGCCTTACAGATACACTTAACGAATTTGCAATTACAAATAAAAAACCTCTTTTTGGCATTTGTGTTGGCTTACAAATGTTTGCTGATATTGGTTATGAAGAAACTGAAACAAAAGGTTTAGGTTGGATTTCAGGAAAGGTTACGAAAATTGATAACCAAAATGGAAAATTTAAACTTCCCCATATTGGTTGGAACCAAATTAATATTGTAAAAGAAAGTAAAATTTTTCAAAATATAGAAAATAACTCTCACATGTATTTTGTACATAGTTATGAATTTATACCAAATGATAAAAATGTAATTTCAGCTACAACAGATTATTCATCAAATATTGTTTGTTCTATTGAAAAAGAAAATATCTTTGGAACCCAATTTCACCCAGAGAAGAGCGATAAATTTGGACTTAAAATAATTGATAACTTTATAAATTTATAAATGAAGATTTTTCCAGCGATAGATATTAAAGATAAAAAATGCGTGAGATTAATTAAGGGAGATTTTGATAATAAAACTGAATATGAAACGTCTCCAATTGAACAAGCTGGAAAATATAAAGATCATGGATTTCAAAATTTACACATTGTTGATCTTGATGGGGCTTTGACTGGTGAAACAGTAAATTTAGACATTATTCAAGATATAGTCAGCAAATTCGACTTAAAAGTTGAGATAGGTGGTGGTATTAGAAATCTTGATAGTGTTCAAAAATATATTGATGCCGGTGCAGAGAAAGTAATTTTAGGAAGTGCTGCTATAAAAGATAAAAATTTTTTAAAAGAAGCTTGTAAAAAATTTACAAATAAAATTGCTTTAGGTTTGGATGCTAAAGATGGGTATTTGTCAGTATCTGGATGGAAAGAAAGCTCTAATCAATTGACCTTCGAGTATTTAAAAGAAGTTAATGATTATGGTGTTAGTAGATTGATTTATACTGATATTAATAGGGATGGTATGAAACAAAGTCCAAATTTCGATGAAACATCAAAAATTGCCGATATATCAAATTGCCCTGTGATTATATCTGGTGGAGTTTCTTCAATTGGTGACATTAAAAAAGCGAGGAATTTAAAAAATGTTGAAGGTATAATAGTTGGTAAAGCTATTTATGATGGTGATATTCAATTAGAAGAATTGGTGAAAGAAGATGCTTAAAAATAGAATAATTCCTTGCTTAGACGTGAAGAATGGTCGTGTTGTTAAGGGTATTAATTTTGTTGATCTTAAAGATGCGGGAGATCCAGTTGAACAAGCTAAGATTTATTCAGACGGTGGAGCAGATGAAATTTGTTTTCTTGATATAACTGCTTCTAATGAAAATAGAGATACCATTTATGATGTGGTGAAAAAAACTTCAAAGAAATGTTTTGTTCCTTTAACAGTTGGAGGAGGGGTTAGAAGTGTTGATGATATTAGTAAATTACTTAATTGTGGAGCTGATAAAGTTTCAATAAATACTGCTGCAGTTGAAAACTCAAAAGTCGTTTTAGATAGTTCTAAAAAATTTGGCTCTCAATGTATTGTTGTTGCAATAGATGCAAAGAAAAATGGAGATATTTGGGAAGTATTTACTCATGGAGGGAGAAATAATAGTAGCATTGACGCATTAGATTATGCAAAGAAGATGGAAGATAATGGTGCTGGAGAATTATTGGTCACTTCCATGGATAGAGATGGGACACAAGTCGGTTATGATATTGATTTGATGTCCAAAATTTCTTCAGAAGTAAACATACCATTAATTGCCTCTGGGGGTGTTGGCAATTTAGATCACTTAGTTGATGGAATCAAATTAGGAAATGCTAGCGCTGTATTAGCAGCTTCAATATTTCACTATGGCAAACATTCTGTAAAAGAAGCTAAGGAATATTTGGACTCAAAAGGGATACCTGTTAGGATTTAAATTATGAATATTTTTGATGATCTAATTAAATTAGCTAGAGAAAGAAAAGCTAAACCCATAGAGGGTTCTTATACTAGTAAATTACTTAATGACAAATCACTAAGTAAGGTAAAAGTTTTGGAAGAAATAAATGAATTAATAGAAGCTGTAGAGAGAGATACAAATAAAATTCATGAAGCAGCAGATGTTTTTTATCACTTAATTATGTATCTTGAGGCTAACAACATAAAAATAGAAGATGTAATGACTGAGCTAAATAAAAGAAAAAAATGAGTTACAACGATAATAATATTTTTGCAAAAATTTTAAGGGGGGAAATTCCTTGTAAAAAAATTTATGAGGACGATTTTGTTTTATCATTTTATGATATTAATCCTCAAAAAAAAATTCATGCGCTCGTTATTCCCAAGGGAAAATATGTTGATCTAGATGATTTTAGTTCAAATGCCTCACCCGATGAAATGGTAGGATTACTAAAAGGAATAAATACCGTTGTAAAAAAACTTGGTATATCAAGCGATATTGGAAAAGGATATAGAGCATTAGCTAATATAAGTGAGCATGGAGGCCAAGAAGTACCTCATTTACATTTCCATTTATTTGGTGGTGAAAGAGTTGGCAAAATGGTTGAGTGAAAAAAAAAATAGAAAGATATTATTTAGAAATTAATTCTTTGAAAGAATTGAAATCTTCAGAAATTTTTTCTAAAGAATATTCTATAAAAGTTGTTGAACCAGCAGATTTTCAACTGAATAAATTTTTTTATAAAATGGTTGGTAAAAAACATCAGTGGTTGGATCGCTTAACCTGGACTGATAAACAATGGGTGGATTATACATCTGACAAAAAAATAAAAACATATATTTTAAAAAAAAAAAACGATTTAGTTGGTTATTTTGAGCTTATTTTACACAAAGATCAAAATGAAGTTGAAATAGCCTATTTGGGTTTACTACAAGAGTTTCATAATCAAAAATTAGGTTCATACCTTTTATCATCAGCAATAAAAAATTCATTTTTAGAACAACCTAAAAGAGTTTGGGTACATACATGCTCATTAGATCATAAAAATGCATTAAAAAATTACCTTTCAAGAGGAATGAAAGTTTTTAAAAAAGAATTTTTATTAATTTAGATTAATTTTGTTTTGGCAATTTAAATAGGTTTTTTTTTAATGTTTGATTTTTAATTAATGAATTTAGATAAGTAATATTTAGGTTTTGATAGATATCTAGTGTCTGCCAACCAATTAAATTAAAAGTATCTTTATCAAAAAAAATATTAATTTCATTTTGATTTTCAGTAAAATTATAATTAATCAATTTATTATTTATTATTCTCTCATTTAAGTTAATAATTTTTTCTAGTAAAAAATTTTTATCTAAAATTAAATTTAAAGGTGTTTTTTCTAATGGATAAATATAATAACTGTTTGAAGTTTTTATTACTAAGGATCTTCCATTAGATATCAAAATTTTTTTATTATTTAAATCATATTTACAGAAAATTTTTTTGGGATATTCAATTGTACAATTACCAGTTTCTATTTTACCATTGATATTTTGTTCAAAGTTAAAATTTAAATTTTTTATATCTTTTAAATTTTTTATCAAATTATCTTTTATTTCAGCTAAGGCCCCTGTTACAAAAAAGATAAAGAATAAACATAAAAAAATTTTTTTCATTAGAGAACATCACGTTTTCCAACATGATTTGCTTTACTTACAATTCCATCTGCTTCCATCATATCAATTATCCTAGCAGCACGATTATAACCAATTTGTAATTTTCTTTGTAAAAAGGATGTTGATGCTTTTCCCTCTGATTTAATTAAATCTAAAGCTGTTTGATAAAGTTCATCTTTATCTCCTTGATTTTTGAAATTTTCATTTATTTCTTTTTCATCAGCAAAATTTAAAATTTCATCTATATAATCAGGCTCTGCTTGGGACCTTAAAAAATTATTAATTTTCTCAATTTCATTTTCAGATACAAAAGGCGCGTGAATTCTTACTATACGATTAGCTGATGACATATATAACATATCACCTTTTCCTAAAAGTTGTTCTGCCCCTTGTTCTCCTAAAATAGTTCTACTATCTATTTTTGATGTTACTTGAAAAGAAATACGAGTAGGAAAGTTTGCTTTGATAGTCCCAGTAATTACATCAACACTCGGTCTCTGAGTGGCCATAATAATATGAATCCCTGCTGCACGAGCCATTTGGGATAATTTTTGAATATAGTTTTCAATTTCCTTTCCCGCAACTAACATTAAATCTGACATTTCATCTACAACAACAACAATGTATGGCATTGGAAGCTTATGTTTAGCGTTGTAGCCATCAATATTTTTTACACCTTCTTTGGTCATAAGTCTGTATCTGCTTTCCATTTCTTTTACTACCCAACCTAATACTGAAGCAGCCTTTTTAGCTTCTGTTATTACTGGACAAAGTAAATGTGGTATTCCTTCATAAGTAGAAAGTTCAAGCATTTTTGGATCTATTAAAATAAATTTACATTTTTCTGGAGTATGACGATAAAGTAAAGAAAGTATAATGGTGTTAATACAAACAGATTTACCAGATCCTGTAGTTCCAGCTATCAACAAATGAGGCATAGAAGTTAAATCACCAATAATAGATGTTCCAGATATATTTTTTCCTAACGCTATAGGTAATTTAATATCTTTTTTTTTAAAATTTTGATTATTTAAAATTTCACTTAAATAAACATCTTCTCGGGACAGATTAGGCAACTCAATACCAACAGTATTACTTCCAGGAATTGTTGCTATACGAGCAGACTCAGAGCTAGTATTTCTCGCAATATCATCCGAAAGATTTATTATTTTTGAAACTTTTACACCAGCAGCGGGTTCAAATTCATTGAGTGTTACAACTGGACCATGACTAACTTTTTTAATATTTCCGTTTACACCAAAATCTAGAAGAATTTTTTCTAAAAAGGCAGGATCATTATTTTCACCTTTGTTTGAATTTTCTCTTTCATTTTTTGACGGTATTTTAAGTAAGTCAATTGAAGGCAATTTGAAGCTTTTATTATTAGATATTTGATTTTTTTCTGCTTTAATAAAAGGCAAGTCTTCTTGAATTAGATTTCTAATTTCTTCTTGTGGAATGTATTCATTAATTATTTCATTTTCATTTGTATAACTTTTTTCTTTTTTTCCAAATATGCTTAAAAATATTTTTTTTAATAAAAGATAAAAATTTTTTGGATTAAAATTTATACTTAATAAAAATAAAGAGAGAGATAAAATAATTAAAAAATAATAAATGATACTTTCATAAGAGTTAATTATATTATTTAAAAAAGTTTCATTTAAAAGATTACCAATAAATCCACCATTACCATTTATAAATAAAGTAAAAGTATTTTCGTGAAAGTAACTAAAAAATAAAGAACCAATTACTGAGTAAAGTATAATATAAAATGTGTTTTCAATAATAATGAAAAAATTTTTTATTCTAAAAATAGTAACTCCAGTAAAAATAAAAGTAATGGGAACCAAATAAGATATCAGGCCAATAGATTGTAAAAAAAGATCAGATATATAGCTACCTCTAAAACCTAACAAATTTTTAATCTCTGTATTTTCAGAAAAAATAAAGTTAGGATCATTGGGTGAATAAGAAAGTATAGCAATTAATAATACTAATCCAAAAAAAGAGACAGAAATACCTGTTATTTCTATCAATCTTTTAATGATAAAAGTTTTTGCTGTATTAGCTAATTTTTTTATATCCATTTTAAATGAGTCAAATTTAACACTTTGTATCATCTAATTTTTATTGTTAAAATTAAAAAAATATTATGAAAGTTTGTATAGTTGGCGATGGGTTAGTAAGCTTAACATTAGCAAAAGCTTTGGTTAACCAAGGTATATATGTTGATATTTTTTCGAATCAAAAAATAAATAAAATTGATAAATCTAGAACATTGGGTATTTCCAAAACTAGTATTGATTTTTTTAATCAAAATATTTTAAATATTAAAAAGCTTCTATGGGACATAAATAAAATAGAAATTTATAGTGAAAATTTAAAAGAAGAAAAATTGCTGAATTTTCAAACTAACAATGAAAAGCTATTTTCAGTGATTAAAAATTATGAGTTATATGACTATTTAATCTCAGAATTAAAAAAAACCATTTTTTTTAAACAAAAAAAAAATTACAAGACAATATTAACTAAGAATTATGTATTAATTATAAATTGTGATGTTGATAGTTTTTTTTCTAAGAAATTTTTTTCAAAGAAATTGAATAAAAATTATAATAGTTATGCACACACAACAATTTTAGAACATGAAAAATTATTAAATAATAACACAGCAATACAAATTTTCACAAAAAAAGGGCCCTTTGCATTTTTACCCATTTCTGACACAAAAACTTCAATTGTTTATTCTGCTAGAGGATCCAAAAATATAGATTTAGCAGAATTACTTAAAAAATATAATTTTAAATATTCTATTATTAAGATTAATCAAATGTCGAGTTTTAAATTAAAATCAGCAAATTTAAGAAATTATTATTTTAAAAACATTTTAGCTTTTGGAGATTTATTACACAAATTACATCCTTTAGCTGGTCAAGGTTTCAATATGTCAATCAGGGATGTCAAATTATTGATGGACTTAATTAAAATCAAATTAGACCATGGATTGGAATTAGATAATTCGATTTGTGTAGATTTTGAAAAAAAGATTAAACATAAAAATTATCTATTTTCTAATGGTATTGATTTTGTCTATGAATTTTTTAATTTAGAAAGCAGAATAAATAATTCAATTTTAAGTAATTCAGTTAAATTTTTAGGAAACAATAAGTATGTAAATAAATTTTTTACAAAAATAGCTGACAGGGGAATAGAAATTTAAAATTATTGGATGGTTGTATTATTATATTGATCAAATGTGTAAGTAGTTAGAATTTCAGCAATTTTTGATTTTCTGATTTCTAAATTTTTTGCCTCTAATAAAATCTGTTTTTCTTCAAGAGTGAAAGGCGATGCCATAGCCAAGGCGTTAATAGTTTCATCTAGACTTTGTTTTTCTAGTCCTTTCCAATTAATTATAAAACCTCTTTTTTCAAAAAGAGATTTTAGATCTTTAAAAATTAATTCTAAGTCAGAAAAATTAAGATTCTCTTCTTTTTTATCTAGATCTTGAAAAAAATTTTCAAAACTTATTTCAAATTCACGATATTTTTTTTGGGTACTAATTTCTTTTATTATTTCGAATCTTATGACTCCTTTTAGTTCAATTAAAAATTGACCATTATCAGTATCTCGAAATGAGGTTATTTTACCCATACAACCAATACCATGCAGGTCTAAATCAAAATCATTATTTTTAGAACTTTTTGGCTGTATCATTCCTATTAGTTTATTTGATTTCATACTATCATTGATCATTTCAATGTATCTTGGTTCAAATATATTTAAGGGGACGGTGGTCTTGGGAAAAATGATAAAATTGCTTAATGGAAAAACAGGTATTTTTTTTGGTAGGTTGTTCATATTTTATCTTGTATTTTATTTTTAATTATAACATGAAATGAATAATAGTAAAAATTTAATAATTGAAGCTAAAAAATTTTATATAAAAAAAAATTTTTTTGAAGCAAAGACTTGTCTATTGCAAGCTCTTAAAGATCCCCAAATAAATAAAACCCTTAAAATGAGCTTATATATTTTAGTTTCTGATGTTTGTTATAAAATTAATGAATTTGGGAATGCGGAAATGTATTTATTAAAATATGTAGATGAAGATAATTCTAATTCAAAAGTCTATAATTTATTAGGAAATATTTATTTAAAAAAAAGGGATTATAAGAATTCAGAACGATTTTATTTAGAGTCTATCAAGCTAGATGAAAATAATGAGTTAGCACTAGTTAATTTGGCAATATTATACCATAATCTAGGTAAACAAAAAAAAGCCATATCTTTTTATAAAAAAATTTTATCTATAAATCCCAAAAACATTGGAGCTCTATATAATTTATCAAGTATAGATAAATTTAGTATTAATGAAGAAAAAATTGAAAATTTAAAAAATTTAATTAAAGAAAAAAAATTAGATAATTTTAACATAGCTTCATGTTATTTTTTATTAGCTGAAGATGAAAAAAAGAAAAAAAATTTTGATCAAGAAATTGATTTATTGCTTAAAGCAAATACTTTTTCTTTCAAAAATAATGAAAATATAAACAATCAAAGTAATGAATACTGGTTTAATATAATTTCAAATAAATTCAATAAGATCGAATATTTGCAAAATAAAAAGATTTTAATAGACAGTAAAGAAATTTTTCCAATTTTTATTATTGGTTTACCCAGATGTGGTTCAACGCTTATTGAGTCGATTATTTCCTCTGGTAAAGAAAAGATTGAGAATTTAGGTGAAACAAATTTAGTAAATTGGGCTTTTTTGAATACAAATAAAGATATTTTAAGTTCATCAAATGGAAAAAAAATAACAATTAATTTTGATTTAACAGCTAAAAAATTAAAAGACTCAATCGGTAATTTAAATATTAAGAATGAAAATAAAAAAATCTTTTTTTCAGAAAAATCGTTAGAAAATTTTTATTATATAGAACTACTTTTAAACATTTATCCTAATGCTAAATTTATTAATCCTTATAGAAATCTGATTGATAATATTTTTGCAATATATAAACAATTTTTATCTAATATTTCTTGGTCACATTCTTTAGAAGATATTTTATTATATATAGATAATTATTTATTTACCATTGATTACTTTAAACAAAAATATTCAGATAAAATTTTTTCAATTTCACTTGAAAATTTTACTGAAAACCCAAAAAAATCTGCGATGGATATTTATAAATTTTGCAATTTAAAATGGGATGAAAAATGTCTGGAGTTTCATAAGAGAGATGACTTATTTACAAATACAGCTAGTATTAATCAAATAAGAACTTCTGTACAAAAATATGATAAGACCAAGTATGATCCTTATAAGAAAATACTTAATGAATACCACGATAGATTTGGTTGGTTAAATAATAATTAATTTAGATTTTATATTTTTCTTATTGCTTGCAATTAAAAAACTCGCTATTTATAATCAATTTTAAAAGCGGGCATAGCTCAGTGGTAGAGCGTCTCGTTGCCAACGAGAAGGTCGAGGGTTCGACCCCCTTTGCCCGCTCCAATTTTATGACTAATTTATTAAATAAAAAATGTGTACCTTGTGAAGGAGGAGCTGTCGCATTCGATATCTCTGAAATTCATAAATATCAAAAAAAAGTTGATGGTTGGAATATTATTAAAAATGAAAAAAATGTTTATCTCTTAGAAAAAAAATTTACTTTTAAAAATTTTTTAGAAAGTCAAAATTTTGTTAATGAAGTTGGAAAAATCTCTGAACAAGAAGGTCACCATCCTGACATTTCTTTTGGCTGGGGTTATGCAAAAATAAATGTAACTACTCATGCGATAGAGGGTTTATCTGAAAATGATTTTATTTTAGCGGCTAAAATTGATAAAATAATTAATGTCTAAAATGTCTAGTTTTGGAAAAAACTAGCACAGTATTAGTTGAGTTAGCAAACTTAATAATTTCTTTATCTCTAATTGATCCAGCAGGCTGAATAACAGCAGTAACTCCAGATTGAACGAGCTTTTCAATACCATCTACAAAAGGAAAAAAAGCATCAGAAGCGGCAACAATTTCATTTTTTGATTTTATGAATTTTTTCATTTTATCTATAGCAATCTGACAACTATCAAGTCTACTTGGTTGTCCTGACCCAATTCCCACTGTTGCTTTATTACTTGCAAGTACAATTGCATTAGATTTTACATATCGACAAATATTAAAAGCAAATATTAAATTATCAAATTGTGATTTACTTGGTTGGTTTTTTGAAACAATCTTAAATTCTTTTTTAGAAATTTGATTTATATCCTCAGATTGAATTAAAATAGAATCACTTGTAGAATTAAATTTTAAAATTTCACTTAAAGAAAATTTAGTTGCATCAATTAATCGTAAATTTTTTCTTGATTTTAATATTTTAAGTGCATTTTTATCAAAGCCATTGGCAATGATCACTTCAAGAAATATTTTATTTAATTCTGATGCTAAATTTTGTGTAACTTTAAAATTACACGACACAATACCACCAAATGCACTTATAGGATCACATGCTAATGCAGACTTATAACTTTCTAAATTATTTTTTAAAATAGATACACCACAAGGATTTGCATGTTTAATGATAACTGTTCCTATATTTTTTGGAAAGGTCTTAGAGATTGTAAGCGCTGAAAATATATCATTATAGTTATTATAACTTAATTGTTTTCCGTGAATTTTATTTATACTTAAATGTTTATTTCTTGAATATATGGCACTTTCTTGATGTGGATTTTCACCATATCTTAGTTTTTCAATTAAATTTCCATGAATAATTTTTTTCTGAGGAAAATATGTTTTAGAAATTTTATTAAAATAGCTTGATATAACAGAATCATAATATGCTGTTTCGGTAAAGGCTAGCTGGGACATTTTTTTTCTAAAACTTAATGAAGTATTTCCTTTATTAACTTTCAATTCATTAATAAACTCTGAATATTGTTCTATTGCAGTAATTACAGTGACATCATTATAATTCTTTGCAGCAGCTCTGACCATAGCAGGCCCACCAATATCAATATTTTCTATAATTCGTTCATGATTTTTTGATTTTTCTAAAATTTTTTCAAATGGGTAGAAATTTACAATAACTAAGTCGATATTTTCAAAGTTATTTTTTTTTAGATCCTTTATGTGAGATTTATTATTTCTCTTATTTAAGATCCCCGCATGAATTTTGGGATGTAAAGTTTTTATTCTACCATCAAGTATTTCATTAAAACCAGTAAAATCTGAAACTTCTGAGCATTTGAATTTAAGTTTTTTTATTTCTTTAAATGTTCCACCTGAACTAATTAATTTAATATTATTATTTTTTAATATTTGTAAAAGTGGTTTTAAATTTGATTTGTCTGATACAGATATTAAAGCAGATTTTATTTTTTTCATTATATTTTTAGTATTTCCCATTTAATATTTTCAGTCTGATTGTTAGAGATACCACTTATAAAAATATTTTGATTTTCAGTATATGAATTTTTATTACCGAAATATAAACCCTTATCAATATTTATTTCATAATTATCACAAGTAAATTTCCATCCCTCATCATCTAACTCAATTAAAATTGATTTATTATCCTGTGTTTTCATTAATTTAACAGTTGGTTCCAAATGAAATCTAATATCAAACTTATAATTAAAATTTCCCTTTTTTTTTATTATCTTATCTATACCAATAAAAAGCATTTTTTCAGGATAAAATTCAATTTCTCTTTCATGAATTGAATTATATTTTTTCATATATCCATCGTGGGAAGCATTTACTTTCCAATAGTTTTTTTCAAATACAGTATGTTTTTTTAATATTCTTAATCCTTTTTTTAATAACCATGAGTTATCGGCTTTGGTAAATTTGCATGATGAATTATCATCTATGATTAATGTGCTGTGTGCAGCAGAAGTCTTGGATAACTGATTAAGTTTAATATTATTTTTGGAGTGATATCCACAATTACTTATTAATTTTTTTTTATTCGATATAATTTCGAAAGACAAAGCACCTGATTGATAGTTTTTTGAGTATTCTGAATTTGGAGATGAGCCTGCATCCATAATTAGGCAAATCTTTTTATTTTTTAAAATTATGTATCCACCAAAGTCTTGATTTTCATTCTTAAATTTATAGCCCAGTCTTTTAAGATAATTATCAAAATCTGCATTGTTTGAAATATTATTTCCATTAAATAAAAAATCAGAGCTAAAATTTTGCCAAATAAAAGCATACCCCTGTCCAAGATAGTATATAGTTTCATCAATATACTCAGGGATTAAAAGCTGAGACTCCTTATACCATTCTCTTATTAATATAAAATATTTTAAATATAAGATTAATTGTTTAATATTTCGTGATTTTGGAAAACCGTAATTATTTAATGTTAATTTTGAAATTTTTTTTAAAAGACTAGATCCAAATGATAAATAATTTTTTTCATTTTGATAGCAAAGTCCAACAAGAATAATTGATGCACAACCAATTAATTTATCCTCAATTATTTTGGATTTTTTTACTTCATTAATTAAATGATTTGTTTGTTTTTGAATGATCCTATTAAAATTATTTCTATAATGTTCATCACTTTCTTCAAAAGTAAGATTATACAACGATAGCCAAGCAATAATTCTTTTTGCTGTCACATCAAAATTCCAACTTTTCTCATTATATTTGTAATTATTATTTATCCAATTTGTAATTACAGATTGTGTAGTTTTTTTTGATGATTTTAGATCTAAACTAAAAAACCAATAAAAATTATTTAAGTTTTTGTATTCTTTATTGCTTAAATTATTATTGTTCCAGATTTCATCTAGTGAAAAATCTTCAATTTTAATTTTTCTTTTTTGATATTTAATTATAGATGAAAGCAAATGAGGACTAGGTTTATAAATTAAATCCCCACCTTCCACTTTAGAGATTTTATTATTATAAATTTCAGAATTTAAGTAAATTTTTTCCAGACGATTGAAAATATTAAATAAAAATTGATTTATATAAATCATAAAATTACTTTGATTTTAGTAATTCAATATTTTTTTTAATATCTCCATTATTGCTTTTAAAAACTGTAGTTCCAGAAACTAATATGTTTGCGCCGGCCTCTATAGCCGTTTTAGAATTTTCAAAATTTATTCCACCATCAATTTCGATATCAAAATTTAATTTTTTTTCTTTTTGAATTTTTTTTAATTCTTTTATTTTAATTAAAACTTCAGGCATAAATTTTTGACCTCCAAAACCTGGATTTACACTCATAATTAAAACCAAATCTATTTGGTCTAAAAAATTTAAAATTACATCAATCTTAGTTTCAGGATTAAGAGAAATTCCAACCTTTTTTTTTAATTCCTTGATTTTTAAAATTGATGATTTGAGATCTTTAGTAGCCTCAGGATGAATTGTTATGATGTCTGCACCAGCATTTGAATAAGCTTCTATATATTCATGAACTGGAGAAATCATTAAATGAACATCAAAAAGTATTGATGAATGTTTTTTTAATGCTTTAATTACTGGAGGTCCAATAGTTAAATTTGGAACAAAGTGACCATCCATAACGTCAACATGAATCATATCTGCACCACTTTTTTCAAGTCTTTTTATTTCATTACCTAATTGACTAAAATCTGCAGATAATATTGATGGTGATATTTGTATTTTTTTCATTGATAACTAGTTTTACTAGTATCAATTTTTAAAATTTAATTGAATTAAAAAATTGGTAAATTTGTCTCGAAATTTCACTTTCCAGAGGAAAAGATAGCATACCCATTACAGAATAACCCAAAACCCAAGGCATTAGATAAAACCTAATCATAAAAAAAAACCAAGCCACATATAATGGAACTAATGGTTTGATTATAAATGGAGGAGTTAAAGGTTTAAAAATAAGAATTAACGGATTAGTAAACTTAACAAAAACTTTCATGAAAAAAAATTGAGAATCTTCTTTTTGAAAAATATTCATCGCAACTCTTCCAATTAAAGTCCACATGATAACCCCAAGAATATAATCAATGATATAAATTAAAGGATGAAAATTAGCTGACATAATGAAATTTATATTGGAAAAACTTAGAAATTAAAAGGGGCGAAATTAATCGCCCCTTAAATTAATTTTTTATTGTTTGCCAAGGATCGTTCTACCAGATGGTACACGAACCTCATCAACCATTTTTTGCGTAGCAGCGTTTGGTGCTCCAGTCATTAAACTTACAACAACCATAGCAACAAAACTAACAGCGGCTCCAAAGATACCAAATGTTAATTGAGTAAGACCTAAGAATCCACTTCCACCAGTTCGTACCCAAACTAGGTACCAAATAGCAGAACCAAGACCTAAAGCCATACCAGCTATAGCACCTTCTCTGTTAGCTCTCTTCCACCATACACCAAGTACAAGTGGGAAGAATAATCCAGACATCGCAAAGTCAAAAGCCCAAATTACTGAACCTAAGATGCCTTGGATTTCCATTGCCGCAATAGTTGCTCCAGCAAAACCAATTACCACAAGTAATACCCTTGCAACAACTAGTCGTTTTGCAGTTTCTGCTTTTGGATCAATGATCTTGTAGTACAAGTCATGAGATAAAGCATTTGCAATTGCTAGAATCAAACCATCAGCTGTTGACATGGCAGCAGCCATACCTCCAGCAGCAACTAGACCTGAGATTACATAAGGTAATCCAGCTATTTCTGGAGTTGCTAACACAACGGCTTTACCACCCATGAAAAACTCATTTAATTCAAGAGTTCCATTTCCGTTAAAGTCGCTTACAAACATTAAGTTTGCTGCGTTCCAGTTTTGATACCAATCTATCGCTTGAACTTCTGCAATTGATTTACCGATAATACCAGTTGGTAATGACGGATCAATCAATGACAATTTAGACAGCGTCGCTAACATTGGAGCAGAAGAATAAAGTAGGAAGATAAAGAATAATGACCAACCTACTGATTTTCTAGCCGCTTTTACACTTGGAGTAGTGAAATATCTCATCATTACATGCGGTAATGAGGCAGTTCCCATCATCATCGCAAGAGCTAATGAAATAAATGCCCAAGGCGTAGCGTTAACCGCTGAGTGAGCCTTAGTTATTCCAGCTAATCCTTTTGGTACATTCGCAAGATCAGCAGCTGAGTTTTTTACAAAACCAAACTGTTGTTCTAATTCACCAATTCTAGCTACTTCATCAGCTAACATAAAGTGAGGGAAGAAACCCGCACCCATTTTGTTACTGATCCAGAATACTGGAAGTAAGTAAGCTATAATTAGTACAATGTATTGTGCAACCTGTGTCCATGTTACCCCTCTCATACCACCTAACATTGAACAAAGTAAAATACTTACTAGTCCAACATATACTGCGTATTGGAATGGAATATCAAGAGCAACAGATGCAATAGTACCTGTAGCGTTAATTTGTGCAGTCACATAAGTAAATGAAGCAACAGTTAAAACTATTACTGCAAGTAACCTGGCTAAATTACCACCGTATCTTGTACCTATGAAATCTGGAACTGTGTAACAGCCAAATTTTCTTAGGTATGGTGCTAATAAAGATGCAACTAGTACATAACCACCAGTCCAACCAACAAGTAGCGCCATATAGCCGTAGCCTTTAAAGTAAATACCACCTGCCATTGCAACGAATGAAGCACCAGACATCCAGTCTGCTGCAGTCGCCATTCCATTGAATACGGTAGGTACTTGTCTTCCAGCTACGTAATAAGCATCTGCTTGTGCTGTACGTGATAGCCAACCAATTATTGCGTAGATGGCAACGGTAAAAGCAACGAAACAAATTCCAATTGCTTTAGACGTCATACCCATCTGTTCGCCTATTGCCATAATGATTATGAAAGCTAAAAATCCACCTGTGTAGATTCCATAAACCTTAGGCAAGTTATCTATAAAATTACCTTTCATTAGTCGTCCCCTCTTTCTGAAAAGCCGAATTCTTCATCGATTTTTTCTTGTCTATTCGCAAACCAGAAAATTAGGATTACGAAGATTCCAAGAGATCCTTGACATGTAAACCAATATGTCCAAGGATAACCGAAAGGTCCAGTGACCTCATTCATTTCAGCTCCGAATAAGAAGATGCCAATTGAGAATACAAACCAAATTGCTAATGTAATAAATAGCAAATTTCTGGTTTTTTCCCAGTGTTGTGCTTGTTTTGACATTATATACCTCTCTCTTTTTAGTTATAACTGGCGAAAACCATAACCATTATGAAACAGATTTAAAGTGTTAAAATTGTACAAAAAATAGGATTTTTTAAGGTATAAATCAAAAAAATACAGATTTTATGTCAAAATATAAATTAACCTGGAAAGACCTGTCTTGGAATGATTTCAAGACTTATCTTTTTGCACTTTTTAAAGCTTTTATACCAAAGAAAAAAATAAATAATTTTGATGAACTGGAAAAGTTTATACAATCAAAGTCAGCCTGGGTAACACAAGTAACACTTTATGGATATTTAAAAACTAGAATGGGAACAAGATATGTTCTTCATTTTGAAAATGATAAATTCATGGGATCCGTAAATTTAGCTAAATGGAATATTTATGCTGTAGCTTTACAAGATCTTACTTTTTTTACATTCTCTTATTTAAAGGCTATTTTTAACTATCAAGATATTGATAAAGGTAAAGAAATATTTTTTAAAATTTTAGATGATGAAACTACAAATAATATGCCGCCTGATATAATTGAAGAAGCAAAAAAAAATTTTAATGAAAGATTACAAAATATTAATTGGGATAATTACTATGGTGATCTTCCATTTAATCTTAGTGCTCTATCTCTATTCAAGTGGGCACCAATAGCAGATGAATTAAAAACATTAGATCGAAAGATTGTTTTGAATTCGATGATTTTGAAGTGGGATATTGTTAAAAAAGAATTTAAAGAACGAATACAGTTTTAAATATTTTTCCTATTTTCAACTAAGCTATCAACAACACCTGGGTCAGCTAAGGTAGTAGTGTCTCCTAATTGATCATGCTCATTAGCAGCAATTTTTCTTAAAATTCTTCGCATAATTTTTCCTGAACGTGTTTTAGGAAGACCAGGTGAAAAATGAATTAAATCTGGTGTAGCTAATGGACCAATCTGTTTCCTAACCCAAAGTTTTAAATCTCTTTCAAGATCTCCTGTTTCAATTTCACCAGCATTTAATGTAACGTAACAATATAATCCATTACCTTTAATATCATGTGGATAACCAACAACTGCAGCTTCCGCAACTTTAGGATGAGCAACAAATGCACTTTCAATTTCAGCAGTTCCAAGGTTGTGACCAGAGACAATTATTACATCATCCACTCTACCAGTTATCCAGTAATAACCATCTTTATCTCTTTTACATCCATCTCCAGTAAAATATTTTCCATCAAATTGAGAAAAATACGTATCTATAAATCTTTGGTGATCTCCATACACTGTTCTCATTTGGCCTGGCCAAGATTGTGAAATACAAAGTCTTCCTTCGCCTGGTCCTTTTATCTCTTTCCCATCTTTATTAATTATTGAGGGTTTAATGCCATAAAAAGGTTTAGTTGCGGAACCAGGTTTTAATGGCATAGCACCTGTTTGTGGAGCAATCAAAATACCACCAGTTTCTGTTTGCCACCATGTATCAACAATTGGACATTTAGAGTTTCCAATTGTTTTAAAATACCACATCCATGCTTCAGGATTTATTGGTTCCCCTACAGTTCCTAGTAATTTAAGGGATTTTCTAGAGGTTTTATTTACTGGTTTATCACCTTCTCTCATTAATGCTCTTATGGCTGTTGGTGCAGTGTAGAAAGTATTTACTTTAAATTTATCTACAATTTGCCACCATCTTGAACTATCAGGGTAGTTAGGAACACCCTCGAACATTATTGTCGTTGCGCCATTTGCAAGAGGTCCATAAATTATGTAACTATGTCCTGTAACCCAACCAATATCTGCAGTACACCAATAAATATCTTTGGGCTTGTAGTTAAAAATATATTGATGAGTCATGGATGCATAGACCATGTATCCACCAGTGGTATGTAATACTCCTTTTGGTTTTCCTGTAGAACCCGAGGTATAAAGAATAAATAATGGATCCTCAGCATTCATTTCTTCTGGCTCACAATAAGTTGAAACATCTTTAATCAAATCATGATACCAAACATCTCTATTATTATTCCAAAAAACATAATTTCCAGTTCTTTTAACAACTATACATTTCTTAACATTTGGACAATTGTTTAAAGCTTCATCTGTAGTAGCTTTAAGAGGAATTGTTTTTCCTCCTCGCACACCTTCATCAGCAGTTATGATATATTCTGACTTACAATCGTTTACCCTTCCAGATATAGACTCTGCAGAGAATCCCCCAAAAATTATAGAATGAATTGCACCTATACGTGCACATGCTAGCATTAATATTGCTAGTTCTGGTATCATCGTTAAGTATATTGTTACCCTATCGCCTTTTTGTATTCCTAACTTTTTTAATCCATTAGCTGCTTTTGAAACTTTTTGATGTAGTTGTTTGTAGGAAATTTTTTGTGTATCATTTGGGTCATCTCCAACCCAAATTATTGCAGTTTTATCTTTTTTATCTTTTAAGTGTCTATCAATACAGTTTTGTGATGCGTTTAATGTACCATCTTCAAACCATTTAATTTTTACTTCTTCTTTACTATATTTAACATCTTTAATTTTTTTGTATGGTTTAATCCAAGTTATTCTTTTTCCTTCTTTTTTCCAAAAAGCATTATTATTCTTTATCGATTCATTATATTTATTTTGATATTGAGATTTATTTGCTAAACCACTTTTGACCCATTCAGGTCGAGTTTTAAAAACTAATTCTTGAGAAGAAGAATCATTTTTAAATTCTTTAGATTTTTTATTTTTAGGTTTTCTTTTAATTACTTTTCTTTTTTTAGAAGATTTTCTTTTAATTACTTTTCTTTTTTTAGAAGATTTTCTTTTAATTACTTTTCTTTTTTTAGAAGATTTTCTTTTAATTATTTTTCTTTTTTTCTTTTTTGCCATAAATAGTTTAATTAATTTATACTAAATCTTACTCATCTTAATTAAAATTTTCCAGCTTTTAGAGTCAACAGGCATTACCGATAGTCTGCTTTGCTTTATCAAAGATAAATGGCACAATTGCTTGTTTTTTTTAATATTCTCCAGGGTAATTGGCTTATTTAATTTTTTCAAAAATTTAACCGTAACAGCAACAAACCGACCAGATTGGTCAGTTTTATCTAAATAATATTCTTTTATTACTTCTACAATACCAACAATTTCTTTTCCAATGTTTGAATGATAAAAAAAACATTGATCACCTTTTTTCATTGATTTTAAATTTTTTGCTGCTTGGTAATTTCTAACCCCATCCCAAGGAGCCCCTTTGTTTCCAGCTTTTTTTTGTTGATCTATTGACCACACATCTGGTTCTGATTTCATTAACCAGTATCGCATTTAATTTTTTTTAATAATAAAAACGAAACATTGCTTTGTTTTTACTAACATTGGTTTATATTTTGTGGATAAGATAAAGCTAACAACTTCCCAAATAGGTTTTGTTTTAAAAGGTATATCTTCAATTATTAAATAACCATTTTTTTTAATAAATTCTAAACTTGATAAGATTACATTAATATTTGCATTTGATACATGTAGGCCATCGTCTATTATTAAATCAAAATTATTTCCAATTTTTTTATAGAGTTTACTTAAAGTGCTAATATCTGTTTGATCTACATAAAATGTTTTAATTCTTTTTTCTTTAAACAAAATTTTTTTATCAATATCTGCACCATAAATATTTGCATTTAAAAAAGAGCTTTTAAATGCTTTAATGGATGCACCTGGTTTACCATCTTTTCCCATATTTGAAATTATATCTTTATTATTTGTACCCAATCCTATCTCTAAAATTTTTTTAACTTTGGCCCTGTTTTTAAACAAAGAGCCATAAATTAAGTGATAATTATGAACACTTGATTTATCACTTTGATATTTATTAAAATTTTTTTTTAAAATTTTAGGTCCGTCTTTAGATTTAACAATTTTTGAAAATTTTTTTATTGGAACTATATTAATTTTTATTTTTAACTTTGATAACAAAATTGATAATAGTGGAAAAATTTGATTAATATTAAGTTGCGTAAATTTACCTAGTGTCTTAGAATCTCCTGCTGATGATGGTACAAAAATATCAAAATTTTTTATTAAATATTTTCCAACTCCACTCTTAAAAACTAACCAATTGGTACTTAAACTATTTTTCATATAAAATTATAATTTTACTCCAGCACCCTTTAAAAACACAGCATTTTCATCTAAAGGCCATCTGGGTTTGGCAGGATAATCCAATTTATTAAATTTACCAAGCTTGAATTTTTCTAAGCCTACCATAGCTATCATTGCAGCATTATCGCCACATAATTCTATTGGAGGAAATATACTTTGGTAGTTTTCTTTTTTACATAATTTAATTAGCATTAGTCTTATTTCTTTATTAGCCGCTACTCCACCCGCAACTACAAAAATTTTTTCTTTTAAATTATTTTGTTTTTCAAATTCTTCAAATGCAATTTTCGTTTTCTTTTCCAATATTTCCTTAACTGTTTTTTGAAATGATGCAGCAAGATCAAATTTTTCTTGTTCTGTTTTAATATTTTTTGTTATTTTTAAAACTGCCGTCTTAAGACCAGCAAAAGATAAGTTGCAACCACCTTTGTTAAAAATTGGTCTGGGTAAATCATATTTATTTGGATTACCTTTTTTTGCTAAAATCTCAATCTGTGGTCCACCTGGAAATTCAATTCCCAAAAGTTTTGCCGTTTTATCAAATGCCTCACCCAATGCATCATCAATAGTTGTGCCCAATCTTGTATACTTTTCTAGACTGTGAACACCTAAAAATTGTGAGTGTCCTCCAGAAATTAATAAAAGTAAGTATGGATAATTTAAATTTGAATTTAGTTTTGGACTTAATGCGTGTCCTTCTAAATGATTGACTGCAATAAAAGGTTTTTCTAAAACACTAGCGAGTGCTTTACCAAAACTTAAACCTACTGATAAACAAACTATTAAACCTGGACCAGCAGTAGAAGCTATTGCATCAATTTCTTCAATTTTTCTTCCACTAACATCAATAGCCTTTTGAACGATCCAATCTATCTTTTCCAAGTGAGAGCGAGCAGCTAATTCAGGAACTACTCCACCAAATTCCTTATGCACATCAACTTGGCTTGAAATGATATTAGATAAAACAAGCGGTTTTCCTTGCTCATTTTCAGTTATCAATGATGCAGCAGTTTCATCACAACTCGACTCTATTCCGAGAATTAAGGGTTTTTTACTCATTCAAATAGTTTTTATTAATTGTACAATCTCAATACAAGTAAGAAATAAATTTATTTATGAATAAGAAAATAAACATTGGATCTAGAGGAAGCAAGTTAGCATTAATTTACGCCCAAAATGCCAAAGATAAGATTATTCAAAGTACAAACCTTAAAGACGAAGACATTATTATTACAAAAATATTAACAAAGGGAGATGAGATACAAGATCTAAGATTGTCAGAAATTGGTGGCAAAGGTTTATTTTCAAAAAATATTGAAAAAGAACTTAAAGATAAAAAGATTGATATAGCTGTGCATGCGTTGAAAGATATGCCAGCAGTTGAAACTGATGGTTTAAAAACAGATACATTTTTGGAAAGAAATGATCCGCGAGAAATTTTGATAACAGTTGATAAAAAAAAAATAAAAGAATTAAAACCTAATGCAATAATTGGGACCTCATCATTACGAAGAGAGTTTCAAATTAAAAAAATTAGAAATGATATTAATTGTAAACTTATAAGAGGAAATGTTGATACGAGGATTAGGAAATTAAATGATGGATTATATGATGCAATAATTCTAGCCTATGCTGGGGTTAATTCTTTAAAAATATCTGATCAGATTTCAGATATATTTTCTGTAGAAGATATAATCCCAAGTGTTGGACAAGGAATTATTTCTCTTCAATGTCGAGAAGATGATAGTGAAATAATATCTATATTGAAAAAAATAAATCATAATGAAACTTATCAAAGAGCTTGTGCCGAAAGAAACGTCTTAAAGGTCTTAGATGGAGATTGTGAAACTGCTGTTGGTGCTCATGCGATAGTAAAAGGTAATAAAATTTTTTTAGAGGCAGAACTTTTTTCTTTAGATGGTAAACAAAGATTTTATGAAAAAAAGTCTTCAGAAATTGAAAATGCAAATGAACTTGGTAAAGAGGTAGGAGAAATATTAAAGACAAAATCTAATAATACTTATAAAAAATAATATGCATATTTTATTAACTAGGCCATTAGAGGATTGCTCTGAAATGATTTTAAAATTTCAATCATTGGGAAATCAAGTTTCGCATCTTCCATTACTAAAGATATACAAATTGAATTATGATGAGATCAATTTTACAGATTATAAAGGGATTATCTTTACAAGCGTTAATGCTGTTAAATTTTTAGATGTAACATCAATTGATAAAAAACTTTTATGCTTTTGTGTAGGAGATGCTACAGAAAAAAAAGCTAGAAGTGTTGGTTTCCAAAATGTTATTTCTGCCGAAGGAAATGTAGAAAATTTAAAAGAGTTAATTTTACAAAATTTTGATCAAAAGGATGGAAAATTAATTTATTTGAGTGGAGAAATTACCTCGACTGATTTGGAACAACAATTATCAAAAGATGGATATAGTATTAGAAGAATTGTTAATTATAAAACCATCCATAATGAAAACTTTAATGATAAATTTGTTAAAGAATTAAAGTTAAATATGCCAGATATTGTTTATGTTTACTCACAAAATAGCGCTATAAGTTTTTTGAAATTTATAAAACTTTATCAGTCAGAAAACCTTTGGATGAATACTAATTTAATGTGTATAGGTGAAAAAACATCAGCTATATTGAATGAAATAAAATGGAAGAAAATATTTCTTTTTAACCCTGGAGAAGAAGAGTTTTTGTTATATAAAATTTAATTATGGAATTATTAAATAATTTTTCTGAAATATTTTTATCAGTCTGGAATAAAGGCATTCTAGGTGTAGATATATTTCAAATATTAATTGGGATTGGTATCTTTTTAATATTTTTAATCTTTAGAGGTCTAATTAGTAAACTTATAATTAAAAAATTAGAAATTATATCAAAGCGAACTACAAATAAACTTGATGATACTTTTGTTTCTTCTTTAATTGGACCAGCAAGATTTTTGCCAATTGTTTTAGGTTTTTTTATTGCAAGTTATTATATGACATTCTCAAGTGAAGGCCGTGAAATAGTAGACACAATCAATAGAACTTTAATTACAATTTTAATTTTTTGGGTAATTCATCAAATTATTGAACCAGTTTCTTATATCTTAAGCGGTCTTGATAAACTTTTAACTAGAGAGTTAATTGGATGGATTATTAAATCCTTAAAGATATTAATTTTTATTTTAGGGCTAGCGGCAGTGCTTGAATTATGGGGAATAAAGATTGGTCCAATCATAGCTGGATTAGGTTTGTTTGGTGTTGCAGTAGCTTTAGGAGCACAAGATTTATTTAAGAATTTAATCTCAGGAATTTTAGTTCTTGTTGAAAAAAGATTTAAGATAGGGGATTGGATTTTAGTTGATGGAATCATCGAAGGTATAGTTGAAAAAATTGGATTTCGATCAACAACAATTAGAAAATTTGATAAATCATTAGCTATAATACCAAATTTTCAGTTTGCAGAAAATGCTGTTGTTAACGTCAGTGAAACTTCAAACTGGTTAATAAGTTGGATAATAACCCTGCAATACGACACAACTGTCGATCAATTAAAAACAATTAGAAATCAAATTGAAGATAAAATTAATAAAAGTGATGATTTTAATACAGCTATAGGGATTGCAGTTAGGGTTGATAAATTTTCTGATAGTTCAATTGACATGTACGTTCGTTGTTTTACAAAGACAGACAGTTGGAATGAATGGTTAGCCGTAAAAGAAAGATTGGCTATAGAGATTAAACAAATTGTAGAAAATAATAAAGCTTCGTTTGCATTTCCTAGTTCTTCTATTTATATCGAAAAAAAATGATAGCCATTTTTTACCTAGTTTTACAAATACTCAAGCTTTACTCCTATGTAGTTATTGCCAATGTAATTGTAAGTTGGTTGATCGCTTTTAATATTTTAAATACTCAAAATAGGTTCGTTTATTCTATTTTAGAATTGAGTTACCGACTCACTGATCCAATTTTGAATAAAATAAGACGTTTTCTACCAAATTTGGGTTCATTAGATATATCTCCAATAATTTTACTTCTATTGATTTGGTTTATAGAAATGTGTATGAAGCTCTACATCGCACCAATGATATTCTAAATTTATGATTTTAATTGATGGAAAAAAAGCAGCTGCAGAATTAAGAGAAGAGCTAAAAAAAGAAGTTGCCAATTTAAAAACAAAACATAATAAAGTACCTGGATTAACAGTAATTTTAATTGGAGATATGACACCAAGTCAGATCTATGTCCGAAACAAAGAAAAATCTGCTAATGAAGTAGGGCTTAAATCTGAAGTAATTCGATATCCCAACACTGTAGAGGAAAAAACTGTTTTAGAAAAAATTAAAGAATTAAATCAAGATGAAACTGTTTCTGGTATTTTAGTTCAATTGCCATTACCAAAACATATTAATAAACAAAAAGTTATTGAGACTATTGATCCTCTAAAAGATGTTGATGGCTTTCATCCAATGAATGTAGGTAATTTGTCTTCAGGATATGAAAGCTCTGTGCCATGCACTCCATTAGGATGTTATTTATTAATTAAAAAAATTGAACCTAATTTAAGTGGAAAAAAAGCGGTAGTAGTAGGCAGATCAAATTTAAATGGCAAACCAATGACACAACTTCTTTTGAAGGAAAACTGCACAGTCACAGTTACACATTCAAAAACAAAAGATCTTAAAGCAGAATGCTTAGAAGCAGACATTATAATTGCGGCTGTTGGTATTCCTGAGCTCGTGAAAGGAGATTGGGTTAAAAAAGACACAATTGTAATTGATGTAGGAATTAACAAAACTGACAAGGGTATTGTTGGTGATGTTGATTTTGATGAAGTTTCGAAGAACGCAAAAGCTCTCACCCCAGTTCCTGGAGGTGTAGGCCCTATGACCATTGCTTGTTTATTAAAAAATACAATAGACTGTTTCAAAAGATCGCAAATTTAATATTTAAATCATCAAATTTTTTTTGCTAAGTTAGGTTATGAAAAGACCAAAATATCCTTATAGAATTGCAATACTCATGGCAATTCTTACCATACCTCCAATAGGAGCAACTCAATTAGGTTGGTATTTATATGATCAGCAAACCGGATTTGATTATGGTATGATTGTAGGAACATTTTCAGTAATATATGCTGCCTGGTTAATGTATGAAAAAAACTGGAGAGAGGATGACGAAGATTAGTTAATGGAAAAAATAATTTTTTTTGGTTTGGTAATACCAATATTTGCATTTGTACTCTATTTGGGAGGAAACGCTATTATGAAAGGCATGAGTGCTAAAAATGCCAACAAAGAGAATGAAAATTTAGAGAATAATGAAGTTGAAAACACATTAGATGTTAAGAAAAATTTGAGTGAAGAACTGGAAAAGTTAAATAATCTTTTAAAAGATGGTGTTTTGACTCAAGAAGAATTTGAAAAAGCAAAAAAAAAATTATTAGATGATTAATTATAATTGAGTAATTTTTTTAAAGATCCAAACTCACCTATTCTATAAATAATAGCATCTTCTTTTTTAAATCCGTATTTTTCTGCACTATTCTTGAATCTAATTGGTGGTTCCATGATAGGCTCTAAAGATAGAACAAAAGTTCCCCAGTGCATCCCAATTACTTTTTTACTTTTTAAACTTTGAGCAACTTCTAAAGCTTCTTCAGGGTTAGTATGATAAACAGATTTATCTTTGTATGGCATTATAGGGTAAAAATTATAAGCACCTATATTGATTAACGTGAGATCAATTGGACCATATTTATCTCCTATATCTTTATAAATATCTCCAACACCAGTATCGCACGTAAATAAAATTTTTTTTCCATTATAGTCGATTAAAAAATTACCCCACAAAGTTTTGTTCGTATCTGTTAAACTTCTTTTCGACCAGTGAACCGCAGGTAGAAATGTGATCTTTAAATTATCATTAATACTTATTTCATCATACCAGTCCATCTCATTAACATCTTTATATCTTTTAAAATATTTACCTAGTTTTAAAGGAAGTAAAACTTTTGCTTTTTTATAAGGAAATTTTCTTATGGTAGACATATCTTGATGATCGTAATGATTATGAGTTAGCAAAAATAAATCTATTTCTGGAATTTCATTAAGTTCTAAAGCTGGCTCAGTGAATCTATCTGGTCCAAAAATTAATGGACCTGCATTTTTTGAGAATACAGGATCAGTAATTATTGTGGTTTCGCCTAACTTTAATAAAAAAGTAGCGTGGCCTATCCAGGCGATATAATCATCTTCTTTAAATTTTTTAAGATCTAATAAAACTTTTTCCTTTTCTACAACATGTTCTTTTGGCACTGTCATATCAAGCTTCTTTTTTTCTTGATTAAATATTTTATAAGACCATTTAACATTAGGGTCTCTTTTTGGTGAACCTTCAGGATTTCTAAAAGTTCCATCTGGTAAATGATGATAAGGTTTTTCCACTGCAATACTTAAACAATTATAAAAAAAAATTCCAACTAAAATAAATATAATATTTACTAACTTTTTTCCATTAACCACAAACTATCTCCTGCTAAAAAATAAATTTTTCCATTATTTGGATGAACCTGTATATCTCTAATTCTTCCAATTTTATTTTTAAAAATGATCTCTTCTTTAACATTTGATTTATCATCAAATATTAATTTTCTTAATGATTTATCTTTAAGAGATGTAATTAGTGCATGACTGTTCCATTCTTTAAATTCATTCCCTTTGTAAATAGTAATAGCACTTGTAGCGATAGAAGGTACCCAATATTGAATTGCTTTAGTAAAACCAGGTTTCCATTTAGGTCCAATTTTAGTTCCACTATAATTTTTTCCACCCCAGCCTAATATTTTCCAACCATAGTTTTCAGCTTTTTTTACCTCTCCAAACCAGTCGCCTCCTTTTGCACCATGGTTACTCATATAAATTTTTCCATCAAAAGGGGATAATGTTAAACCTTGAGGGTTTCGAATTCCAATTTGATAAATTTCGGGCAGCCAATCTGAATTTTTTTCAAACTTAGGATTGTCATTAGGAATACTTCCATCCAAATGAATTCTTATAATACTTCCAGGATGATTTGTGGGATCTTGTGCAATCATGCCTTGTCCTCTTTCACCAGCTGATGCAAAAAGGTAATTATCTTTAATTACTAATCTTGAACCAAAATGATAACCTGAGTCAATCGGAGGTTCAGCTTGAAAAATATTTTTAAAGTTTAATTTAAATTTATCAAATCTTGCTTTTGCAATTGAAGTACTCGACTTCCAATTACCTCTATTTTCAGAATAGGAAATATAAACAAAATTATCTTTAAATAGAATATCTAATAATCCTCCTTGGCCATAATCTAAAAAATTTAAATTATGATCAACTTCAGAAATTTTATTGGATTTGATATTTACAATTTTTATTTTTCCACTTTTCTCTGTAATTATTAATTCATTTTCATTCAAGAATGACGAGCCCCATGGTTCATCAAGTTTTGTTAATTTTTGAAAACTATAATTTTGAGAAAAAGATTTTGAGGTAAAAAAAAAAATTAATAGTGTTAAAAATAAAACTTTTTTCACTTTAAGAAAGTTTAGATCTTCCACCATCTACTGCAATTATTTGTCCTGTGACCCAAGAACTATCTTCAGTAATAAGAAACTTTGCTAGTGAAGCAGAGTCTTTTCCCTCACCCAATCTTTTAAGTGGATGAGCTTTTGCTATTCCATCCGCTAGTGCTTTATTTTTTAACATTGGTTCAGCAATTTTAGAATTTGTCAGACTAGGAGCTATACAGTTAACTCTGATGTATGGTGCAAATTCAGCTGCTAAAGAAACAGTCAACCCTTCAACTGCAGCTTTTGTAGAAGCGATTATAGCATGATTAGTAAATCCTCTTTGAGCAGCGACTGTAGAAAATAAAACCACTGATCCTTTATTTTTTTTTAAACTTTCTTGGTATCCTTTTATAGCCTCAACTGCAGAATAAAGATTTAGTTTCATACACTTGTTAAAATCTTGTTCTGTAACCATTCTTAAAGGTTTTAAATCAATTGAACCTACACAGTAAGCAATCCCCTTTGTTTCTGGTATATCATTTTTAACTTTATCAATAAATCCTTCCTCCAAAACATCAGCCACAGTAGATGTACATCCTAGTTTGTCAGAAATATTTTTAAGCTCAACTTCATTTCTTGCAACTAAATGAACGCTATTTCCTGAACTTACTAACTGTTCTGCTAAACTTGATCCGATTGAACCTGTCGCACCAAAAACAATATATTTTTCTGACATAAAAAATTTTATTAGTTATATTTAATTATGAAGTTATTTTTTATACTTGGTAATCAATTATTTCCATCAAAATACCTCGACCGCTTCAAAAAAGACCATATATTCTTTATGGCAGAAGACAATGGTTTATGTACTTATGAAAAACATCATAAACAGAAAATACTATTATTCTTGTCTTCTATGCGATCTTATGCAGACAAACTCAAAAAGAATAAATTTAAATTAGAGTATACAAAAATTGAAGATAAAGAATTTAAAGATGATTACCTTAAAAAATTAAAAAAGATTATTAATTCAAAAAAAATTAAAGAAATTTCTAGTTTTGAAATTGAAGATAAGTCTTTTGAAAAAAAAATTTCTCAATTCTTAAAAAAAGAAAAAATTAATTGGAATGTTGTTCAAACTCCTATGTTTTTAAACTCAAGAAGTGAATTCAAAAATTACTTAGGAAAATCAAAAAAACCTTTTATGGCAACGTTTTACAAAGAGGTTCGAAAAAAATCAGGAATATTGATGGGTGCTGATGGAAATCCAATCGGAGGAAAGTGGAGCTTTGATGAGGACAATAGAAATAAATTACCAAAAGATATTTCAATACCAAAATTTCCTAAAATTAATGAAACTAATCATACAAAAAAATTAAAGCCTATCGTAGAAAAATTATTTAAAGATCATCCAGGTAGTACGGATAATTTTTGGTTGGCAACAGAATTTGATGGCGTGGTTAAATTACTAAATTTTTTTATAAAAGAAAAATCAAATTTGTTTGGTGATTATGAAGACGCAGTAAATCAAAAAGACAACATTTTATTTCATAGTGCTTTAAGCCCCTATATCAATTTAGGTTTAATAACTCCTGAGTTTATTATTCAAAAAGTTTTAGATTTTCATAAAAAAAATAAAATAAGAATGAATTCCTTGGAAGGTTATATCCGTCAGATAATTGGTTGGAGAGAGTTTATGCGAGGTATTTATCAAAGTTATTCAGAGGAAATGGAAACCAAAAATTTTTTTAAACAAAATAGAAAAATGAAAAAGTCTTGGTATGATGGAACGACAGGTTTGCCACCATTAGATTATGCAATCAAGAATGCATTAAACCACGGCTGGTCTCACCATATTGAAAGACTAATGATTTTATCTAACATCATGAACCTTTGTGAGATTAAACCAATTATAGTTTACAAATGGTTTATGGAAATGTTTGTAGACTCTTCTGACTGGGTAATGGTACCAAATGTTTATGGTATGGGACTATTCAGTGATGGCGGAATATTTGCAACCAAACCTTATATCTGTGGGTCTGCTTATTTTATGAAAATGATGGATTTTAAAAAAGGAGAGTGGTGCAATACAATGGATGGTCTTTATTGGAGATTTATAGATCGAAACAGAAAATTTTTTTTAACTAACCCTAGATTATCAATGATGGTAAGAATTTTTGATAAAATGAAAACGGATAGAAAAAAATTGATTTTATCTGAGGCAGATAAATTTATAAAACAAAATACTTTTTAGTGAAAAAAGAACATCTGCCATCAAAAATCTGTCCAGTTTGCAAAAGACCTTTTTTTTGGCGAAAGAAATGGAAACTTAATTGGGATAGAGTAAAATATTGTTCTAAGAAGTGTTCTAAGCTAAGTTAATTTTAGTGAACATAATTGTATTACAGCATATTAAAATTGAAGACCCTGGTTACATTAAAGATTTAATGTTGGCCGATGGATTGAATTTAACCACTATAGAACTTGACGAAGGAGAAAAAATTCCAAGCAATCTTAGTAAATTTGATGGGATGTTTTGTATGGGTGGCCCAATGGATACGTTTATGGAAAAAGAGTATCCTTGGTTAATTAAAGAAAAAAAAGCGATCAAAGAATTTGTTGTTGATTTAAAAAAACCTTATTTGGGTTTTTGTTTAGGATGCCAGTTGTTAGGTGAAGTTGTTGGCGGCAAAGTAGTTAAATCCCAACCAGCAGAAATAGGGATTATGGATATTAATTTTTCTAAAGAAAAAGATAATGATAATTTATTTTCTAAATTTCCAAGCAAAATAAAAAGTTTACAATGGCATTCCTATGAGGTTGAAGGAATTGAGAATAATAAAGATGTAACTTTGTTAGCTTCATCGCCAGTTACTAAATATCAAATTTTTAAATATCAAAATCATGCTTATGGTATTCAATTTCACATCGAAATTAAAGATACAACAGTCAACGAATGGGGATGTGTGCCAGAGTATAAAAAGGCTCTTGAAGATCAATTAGGAGATGGAGCATTAGAAAAATTTGATAATGCTGCAAAAGATAATATGACTGAAATGAATAATTATTCTAAGATTCTTTATGAAAATTTTAAAAAAATAATATGAACAATAAATTTTTTGAATGGACTGGGGTTATTACGGCAATACTGTACTCATTATTTGTAGCTATGAATATTGGTATAGAGTTCTTTGGTTTTTGTTTATTACTTATATCTGCAATCTTAATTGGAATTTGGGCTTATAGGGGTGGTCATAGAGGAATATTATTTTTACAATTCTTTTATGCGACGGCTGGAATTATCGGAATGTTTAGGTGGTTTTAATTAAAAGTTGTAATTATTTTTGGAATATAGTTTTTAAAATTAAAAAAACCTTTATTACAATATTGCCAAGAAAATTGGTCTAATTTTCTATACAGAAATTCTATTTTTAAATTATTTGTATTTATAAAATCTAGGTTTTCACCAACTGTAGGATATAAACCATAATAAGTTTCATTAATATTCTGAATCTCACTTAAATCTATAATTTCAGTATTGATTGATTTTTCTTCTAATCTCTTTTTTTGATCTTCAATTAATTGAGACTTAAATTTTACTAACTTTTCACTGAGTTCTATAGTTCGGTTTTCATTTTTGTTAGAAATTAAAAAAACTTTTTTAAATTTTTGATCTTTAAAATCACTTATTTCAAAAGACAAATTATTTTCAAAAACAAGAAGATTTTTTTCTTCAAGATTTTGTGGATTGTTAAACACCAATTTCGATGCAGCATAAGTTTTATTATTTGTTATTGGAGGGGCATTTTCATTAAGTTTGATATTGTTAAACCTGTTGTTGGTAAATTTTTTAATGTTCCATTCACTAGCTAGATAATTTTTACCTTGTGTTTGAATTCCAGCGACCCATCTCCACCCTAAGGTATTGGATGCAGCATCTCCATCATAAAGATGCCTCATAAAAAACTCTGCACCAAGTTGCCAAGGTAAATCCAAAGTAAAAATCCAAATACTTGCAAACCACATTCTTGCATGATTGTGTAAATAATTAGTTTCTTTTAATTCTTTTACCCATTCATTAAAACACTCGATGTTTGTATTACTCTCAATTGCATTTTTATAGTTTTGGTTGTCTTTAAATTCTTCACGAACTTTTTTTAATTCATTTAAATAATCAGTCCAAACATTAGGTCTTAATTCTAACCAGCCTTTCCAATATGTTCTCCATAGAACTTCTTGAATGAATTTTTCATTCTTTGAAAATGAAAATTTATTTAACGATTTTTTAATCACTTCTAACTCAGAAATTATCCCATGGGTAATGTATGGTGAAAGGCATGAAATATTTGATCTATTGTTAGGACCATAATCAAAGTTTCTTAATCTGGAATATTCAAATAAATTTTGGTCAACAAACTTATTTAGCTTTTCAATGGCCGAAGCCCTTGACGTTCCAAAGTTCATTAAATTTATTTATTTTTTTTCTTTTTTAGACCCAACTTATCACTATGTCTTAATCTTAAGATCACAATTGCGGCTGCAATAAGAACTATAGCAACAGCTTCATAAACTAGTGCTGTAGGATCCATTTCTTTTCCCTGTAGAATAATAAATCGTGCTAGGGCTGTGATAGCGATTAAAAGTGGTAGAGTTATACTGATTGATTGTTGATTCCAAAAAACTCTAACCATTGCTAAAACTTCTAGATATAGAAACATTAATAATAAGTCAGCTAAAGTTACTGATTGATTGAGGAACATATTTTTAATTTCTATACCAACTGCTATTACTGTGCTTATTAAAATAATACACATTAAAATTAGTTGTAAATTTTTAGCAATCTTTTCCATTACTTATCTTTACTAAATGGTAGCCATTTTTCAAACACTGATTTAGAAGGACCATCATAAGGGATTGAATAAGAGCTCGGGTTAGGGCTAGTTAAAACTTCTATTCCCTTTGAAAACACAAAAATAAAAACAACAACAAAGACTATGACCATTATTTTAAATGGATCAAAGTTTTTGGTTTTGAATACACTGGCTGATTGTTCCTCTGCTTTATGGAAATGTTTGAATGTCATGTAGACTGCAAAAATAAGCCCTATGTGGGCAACGTAAAGACCAGCCCATCCAAAAGCAAAAGTTGTATAAGAAAAAACATATAAACTAAAAACAGTAGTCCAAATAAAGCTTAATACTAATAAGATCTGCAATCTTACAGATTTTGGTAAAGATCTAAGATCATTTTTACTATCATCAAATAAAATATTTGCTGAATCTTGCATCCATCTTTTTAAGCTATCCATAAACAAACCTTAAATTGTTTTTATAAATAAACAAATGTTAAATTGTCCAATAATTAGCACCTAATTTCTTAACTTTTTCTTATGAAAATTTATAAATTTTTCTACATTTGATTTATTAAATGATTTATTTTCTTCAAAAGAAACTTTTTTCATAGAATAAGCTTTACTGTTAGTTACTCTTGATTCGATTGTTATATTTCCTTTATAGAGTTTTAATTTAATAGTTCCATTGACCTTGTTCTTTTTAAAGTCTACAATTTTTTGTAATTTGAATCTTTCTTTTGAATACCAGTAGCCATTATAAATTAATTCAGCATATCTTGTCATTATGTTGTCTTTTTTATGCATTGTTTCTTTATCTAAAGTGACAGACTCAATTGCTCTATGAGCATTGATCAGCAATGTTCCTCCTGGAGTTTCATAAACTCCTCTCGATTTTATTCCTAAAAATCTATTTTCTACAAGATCAACCCTGCCAATTCCATTTTTACCAGCAAGTTGATTTAGTTTTTCAAGTAATTTTGCAGGACGTAATTTTTTTCCATTAACACCTACAGGATCACTATTTTTAAAATTAATTGAAACAAAAGTTGGTTTGTTTGGAGCCTTTTCCGGAGAAATAGTTCTTTGATAAATAAATTCTGGTGCTGGGTTTTTAGGATTTTCTAAAACTTTACCTTCAGTTGAAGTATGAAATAAATTATCATCAACCGAAAAAGGTGGAGCACCTTTTTTATCTTTTGGAATAGGCACTTTATTTTTTTTTGCATAATTAATTAAATCTGTTCTTGATTTTAATTTCCATATTCGCCAGGGAGCAATAATTGTAATTTTTGGTTCAAAATAATGATAACCTAGTTCAAATCTAACTTGATCATTACCTTTTCCTGTAGCACCATGAGATACTGCATAAGCTTTAAATTTTTTTGCAATTCTGACTTGGTCTTTTGCTATCAAGGGTCTTGCAATAGATGTTCCCAATAAATAAACACCCTCATAGACTGCATGACCTCGGATCATTGGAAAAACATAATCTTTTATAAAAATATCTTTTAGATCTTTTATAATTATTTTTTTAACCCCAAATTTTTTAGCGTTAGATATTATTTTTTTTCGATTAATTTCCTGACCAATATCTGCGGTGTAACAAATTACTTCAGCATTATAATTTTCTTGAAGCCATTTAAGAATTATAGATGTATCTAGTCCGCCTGAATAAGCTAAAACAATTCTTTTTTTTGATTTCATTAATTAACTGCAAGCTTTTTTTGCAGTATTATAAGCTTTTGTAAAACCAAGAAGCGAATAATGATCAATGGTTTGAGATCCTTTTTCATTATACCCAGTCAGCATAATTCTTGATCCTTTTTTCATTACTTTAACCATTATTTTTTCTTTTTTGTTACTAGTCATCCAAGCAAAGCCTTGTTGTTTAATATCAAATTTAAATTTGTTATTTCCAGAGGTTGCTAAAACTGTATTATTTTTATTGAATTCGTATCCAGCAGTTGCACTAATTTCATTAGAAATTTTTTCACCAGGTCTAAAGGTTATAAATAATCTTGCATCTCTCTTATTTTTTTTTGGTGCTTGTAAAACAGGAGATGACTGAGCAAAACAAACTTTGCCAGATGCTTCAGACATTACCATTACTTCCCAATCTTTGAATTTACCAACTTTTTTTAAATCATCTGCAAAGGTTTTTGATACAGAAATGATTAAAATAAATGTTGATAAAAATAAAATTTTTTTAATTAAGGACATGGGTTTGAATAAATTTTTTGTACTTCGTTGATTTCATTTATAATTTCTTCGGTTAAATTTATATTTACACTTTCTATATCAGTTTTCAACTGCTCCATTGTGGTTGCGCCAATGATAACTGAAGTTACAAAAGGTTGAATTTCTAAAAATTTTAAAGACATTTGAGCTAAATCTAATTTATATTTTTTCGCTATATTATAATAAGCTTCGATTGCTTTCTCTGCGTTTGGCTTATTATATCTAGTCCAGAAATCTTTATGAAGGGCAATTCTTGATCCCTTCGGTAATTGATTATTCCTATATTTACCAGAAAGATATCCGCAAGCTAGAGGAGAATAAGCTAGAAGTCCTGATTGTTCTCTTACAGACATTTCGGCAAGACCTACCTCATAAGTTCTATTTAGTAAATTGTAAGGGTTTTGAACTGAAAGCATTCTTGGAAGATCCTTGTTTTTAGATAGTTCTAAAAATTTAGATAATCCCCAAGGGGTTTCATTAGATAAGCCAATATATCTAATTTTCCCTTGTTCTATAAATTTTTTTAGATCTTCTAAGATATCTTCAAATTTAGTCCACTCACCATCATCAGCATGTTCATAACCTAATTTACCAAAAAAATTTGTATTTCTCTCAGGCCAGTGTAGTTGATATAAATCAATGTAATCAGTCTTCAATCTTCTTAGACTACCTTCTAATGCTTCAGTAATATTTTTTTTCCCAAATTGATTACCACCTCCTCGGACATATTCCCTCATTGGTCCACAAACTTTTGAAGCAAGAATTATTTTGTCTCTTTTTTTGGTTTTTTCAAACCAATTACCAATAATTTTTTCTGTGCTTCCAAATGTTTCTTTTCTTGGAGGAATCGAATAGATTTCTGCAGTATCCCAAAAGTTTACACCTTGATCTAAAGCATAATTCATTTGTTCAAAACCTTGATCTTGAGTGTTTTGTTCACCCCATGTCATTGTTCCGAGACAAATTGTACTTACATCAAGTTCAGTATTTCCCAGTTTTTTGTAATTCATCGAGCTATTATCTTGTAAATTTTTTATTAATCTTTTAAGGCATCTTGAATAATTAGTAAAAGACTATATATTCTGATCATTATGGAATTTAATAAAAAAGGTATTTTAGGAAGAGCTGCAGAAGCTCAAAAATCAACTGTAGTAATGGATGAAGGCTTAAGAGCCTACATGCTTAAGGTATACAACTACATGGCAACAGGAATATTATTAACTGGAATAATTGCTTTACTATCTTTTAAAATGTCTGTTGTAACAGATTCTTCAGGTGCGATAACAGGATTTACAGACATAGGTAATGCGCTGTTTTTTTCAGGATTAAAATGGGTAGTAATGCTAGCTCCTCTTGGGATAGTTTTTTATATGAGTTTTGGTATTAACAAAATGAGTGCTTCAAAAGCTCAAACAGTATTTTGGATATTTGCAGGATTGATGGGATTATCGATGTCTTGGATACTGTTAGTTTATACAGGTGCTAGTGTAGCAAGAGTGTTTTTTATAACATCAGCTACTTTTGGAACGATGAGCATATACGGTTACACAACTAAGAGAGACTTAACTAAATTAGGATCTTTTTTGATGATGGGATTAATAGGAATTATTATTGCTTCGTTAGTTAATATCTTCATGAAATCTACAATGATGTATTTTGTAATTTCAATTCTAGGAGTTTTAATATTTGTTGGCTTAACAGCTTATGATACTCAAAAAATTAAAAATATGTACGCTGCAAGCGATACTGGAGAAGTCATAGGTAAAAAGGCTGTAATGGGAGCATTAACTCTTTATTTGGATTTCATTAATTTATTTATTATGCTTCTAAGACTTTTTGGTCAAAGAAGATAATTTTATTTTTAAAGTTTTTTCCAGTTAGTATTTTTTAAAAGTATATCTAGATCAAAAGAATTTTTTAATATTTTTCCATTGGTATCTGTTATTAAATATTTAAGATTTTTATTTTTCGGTTTGAAATTTTTACATATTTTATAAAGTGCGTTCTCAGCTGCATTTTTAAAAACACTGAAACCTACTTGTTTACTTGATATGCTAAGTCCATAATCTTTCCAAGAACCTTCAGAAACCATTTTTGCATATAAATCTAAAATAATTTTTAACTCATGTTTCTCAAAAAAATGTTTATCCTCTAATATTTTATCATTTACATTGTTTACTACTAATCTTAAATTATTATTCATTCGATTTATATTTGTTAATTAAACCTATTTGAAAACCTGTAAAAATAAAAGTTATAGGTAATAAACCCCAAACTTTAAAATTCACCCAAAATTCTTCTGATTGTGTTCTCCACACTAATTCATTTAATATTGCAAGACCAAAAAAGAAATATACCCATCTTTTGTTCAATATTTCCCAACCTTCACTAGTTAACGAAATTGATTTTCCCATTAATTTTTTAAGTACTGGCTCTTTAGTAAAATATTTTCCAAATATCAAAGCCAAACCAAATAAAATATTTATAATCGTAGGCTTAATGTAAATAAAAACTGGATTATTAAAATAAATAGTTAATCCTCCAAAAAAAGTAATTAAAATTCCACTTAATAGAGGGACTTTGGGTATTTTTTTTTCTAAAAACCACATCAATACTAATGCTATTATTGTCGCAATAATGAAGGGAGGAATCGCTATTTTTAAATCTTTTCCACTATCGTAGTAGTAGTAAAAAAAAATTACCAAAGGCCCAAAATCCGTAAGAAACTTTAAAAAAGATTTGTTCACTTCAAAGATATTAACATAAATAATATTTATACAAAAATTATAAATTTTTCTTATTGATTTTTATTTTTAAATACCCATACTAAATCCAATGCCAATTCAAAAAGCTAAATTTTCAATCGGTGATATAGTAAAACACAAACACTTTGAATTTAGGGGTGTGATCTATGATGTGGATTTTGAATTCAATAATTCTGAAGAATGGTACCAATCTATACCAAAAAATGTTAGGCCTAAAAAAGATCAACCTTTTTATCACCTTCTAGCAGAAAATGATGAGATAACCTATGAGGCTTATGTGTCAGAGCAAAATTTGCTAATCGATGACTCTGATGAACCTATAAAACACCCATTAATTGAAGAAATTTTTTCAGGCAAAATAGGATCAAGCTATTTTAAGCCATCAAATTAAAAAAAATCATTTTTTAAACACATTTAGTTCAAAACTTAGTCACAGCAATCATTCATAATTAGCAAACCTGATCAAGGATGTTAAATATACAAAACCTTCGTTATTATCTCCCTCTTCATTCTTGGTCAGGATTTTTTGATAATTAAAATTCATTAAATCAAAATTAGGATATAAATAAGAAATGTTTAAATATTTTGAACCTAATAAAATTTTTTCAGTAACATCTAAGGCTCCCAAATATGTTTTGATTTTATTTATAGTTGTTCTTTCAATTGGTTTGGTTGAGGCATTAATACTTTCTCCTGAAGACTATAAACAAAGTCATTCAGTAAGAATAATGTATGTTCATGTTCCTGCAGCTTGGATTTCTCTTGGGATTTTTTCTACAATTACATTCCTATCAATAGTTGGATATATTTTTAAAATTAGAAATTTTTTTTTAATTTCAAAAAGTTTAGCACCATCAGGTTTTGTATTTAATGTTATAGCTCTAGTTACAGGTTCAATTTGGGGAAAGCCAACCTGGGGAACTTGGTGGGCTTGGGATGCAAGAATTACATCAATGTTAATTTTGGCTTTATTTTATGCCTTGTATTTAGTTGCTTGGAGAATTTATGAGGATAAAGATAAGGCATTTAAAATAACAACAATAATTACAATTTTAGGAATTATTAATGTACCAATAATTAAATATTCAGTAGACTGGTGGAATACACTTCATCAACCAGCTTCAATTAATATTTTATCAAAATCATCAATTCATGTTTCTATGTTATTTCCTTTAATGATTATGACTGCGGCATTTGCTCTATTTTCTCTATTAATTTTTTTAATGAAATATAATACAGAACTGATAAAGATTAAAAATAAAGGTCTTAATAGATTATGATTAACGAAACATTATTAATGAATGGATATGGACTGTACGTTTGGTCTGCTTTTGCATTTACTCTTTTAAATTTTGTAACATTGTATTTTGTTATTAAAATTCAGTACAACAGAGAGAGAAATAAATTTATTGCTAAATTTGGAACTTTAAACTCTGAAAGAGCTGCTTTTGCAAAATCTCAAAGTATTAACAAAGAAATTTTATCTAACATTTCAAGTATTTAACTTTTAAACCATGTATGGGCGCAAAGTTAAATTAAGATTTTTTTTTATAATATTAATTTTACTCACATTAATTTTATCAACCTTTCTCATTTTAAAATCTTTAGAAGAAAATGTGGTTTACTTTCAATCACCGACTGAAATTAAAGCTTTATATGAAATAGATAAAAAAAAAATTAGAATAGGAGGAATGGTAAAAGTTAATTCAATATCTATGGCAGCTAAAGAAATTAAATTTATCATTACTGATTTTAAAAATGAAATTAACGTAACTTATTCTGGTGTGGTTCCCAATCTTTTTACTGAAGGAAAAGGCGTGGTTGCAGAGGGATATTTGAAAGACAAAAACTTTTTTTTAGCTACTAAAATTTTAGCAAAACATGATGAAAATTATATGCCGCCTGAAGTAAAAGCAGCATTAGAGGAGAAATAAATTTTGGCCAGTTTAATTGGGTTCTATTCATTGATTTTTGGACTTTGCGTTTCTTTTTTGATTATTTTGTTTTCAATCAAAAATTTTAGAAATTCAAATATTTTTGATAATAAAATAATTTCTTTGACTTTTTTACAATTTTTCCTCGTTATAGTAAGTTTTTTAAGTTTAATTTTATCGTTTGTAAAATCAGATTTCAGCAATCAGACTGTTTTTAATCATTCACATACAACCAAACCTCTCTTTTATAAAGTATCAGGTACCTGGGGAAATCATGAAGGTAGTTTATTACTTTGGTTGTTGGTATTAACTTTGTTTATTTTCATATTTTTACTTAAATCTAAAGAACATAACAAACAATATAGAATTTTAACTTTATTATTTCAGCAAATAATAATTATTGGTTTTTTTATTTTTGTTATAAAAACTTCAAATCCATTTAATTATATTTTCCCAGTTCCAAATGAAGGATTAGGACTTAATCCAATTTTACAAGACCCTGCCTTAGCTATTCATCCACCAATATTATATTTAGGTTATGTTGGAACTTCGATAATTTTTTCATCAACATTGGCAGCGACATCACTAAACTATATTTCAAAAGAATGGGCAAAGCATATAAAACAATGGATATTAATATCATGGATTTTTTTGACCCTAGGTATTTTGTTAGGTTCTATCTGGGCTTATTATGAGTTAGGTTGGGGTGGTTTTTGGTTTTGGGATCCAGTTGAAAATATCTCTTTAATGCCATGGCTAGCTTTAACCTCTCTTCTTCACTGTATTTTAGTTTTAGAAAAAAGATTAGCTTTAACTTCTTGGGTAGTAGTTTTATCAATTTCAACATTTACTTTAAGTATGTGTGGTACTTTTTTAGTAAGATCAGGAATTTTAAATTCTGTGCATACATTTGCTAATGATCCAGAAAGAGGACTATTTATTTTAATTTTTTTATTTTGTTTAATATTTTTATCACTCTTTATTTTTTTCTTTTTTCATAAAACTAAAAATAAAGACTCAAATAGTTTTTTTTGGTTTAGTAAAGAAACATCAATTTTAATTAACAATTGGTTTATGATATATTTTCTTACGGTTGTTTTGATTGGTACCACATACCCTATATTTTTAGAGGTTATATCTTCCAAGAAAATTTCAGTTGGACCACCTTTTTATAATAAATTGATAATTCCTTTTTTAATTCCATTTTTGTTTGCTATGGCGATTGGTCCAAAATTAAGCTGGATAAAATCAGATCTAAAAAATAAGTCCTATTTGATTTTATTCTTAATCATTTCACTTTTATTGTCTGCAATTATTATTAAAAGTTTTAATATTAATTTTCTTATAAATACAATTTTAGTAACTTCTGCATTTTACTTATTTTTTATAACATTAAGAGATTTTTTTATTAAAGGATTTAAAAACTTGGCTCAAAATCTTACTCATTTTGGTTTTAGTTTATTAATATTGAGTATTTTATTTAATAATATCTTTTCAACAGAAATTATTACTAATTTAAAAATTGGTGAAACATTTGAAACTGATAAATATAAGATAAATTTTGAAAGTATAGAACAAAAGGAGGAACAAAATTTTAAAGCAATCATAGGAAAATTTAATATAAAAAATTTTGATGGTAATATTGAAATTATGAAACCTGAGTTAAGAATATACAATCAGCCAAATATTGTAACTAGTGAAGCAGATATCAAAACAAATTTACTAGTAGATAAATTCATGACCATGAATTTAGTTCAAAACCAAGATTATTTTAATATTAGATATCAAATAAAACCGTTTATGCTTTGGATTTGGTTTTCTGTAACTTTAATTAGTTTTGGAGGTTTAATTAGTTTATTTAAAAAAAAATATGAAGCTTAGAATTTTTCCTATATTACTTATTGTTTTTTTTATAACTATTTTTTTTATTTTTTATAAAGGTTTACAAAATTCTAATATCTATACACCTGTTGTTAATATAGAAAAAAATATTCCTTCTTTTAAAAGTAAAATATTTTCAACAAATGAAAAAATTAGTTCAGAACAAATATTTAAAGGTGATAAATTTTATTTAATGAATATATGGGCTTCATGGTGTGTTCCATGTAGAGATGAACATCCTCTTTTAATGATATTAAGTACTCAAAAAAATATAAAAGTTATTGGTCTCAATTATAAAGACAATAAAGAAAAAGCAAAAATTTTTTTGAAAGAATTAAACAATCCTTACGATAAAATTTTATTAGATGAAAATGGAACATTAGCAATAGAATGGGGAGCATATGGTGTGCCCGAGTCTTTTTTAATTCATAACAATAAAATTATAAAAAAGATTATTGGACCACTTAATGAAGATTTATTATTAGAAATTAAAAAGTTGGCTGAATAAATATGTTGAGGTTTTTATTAATTGTTTTATTTATTTTAAATTCTAGTTTTTTAAATGCTCAAGAAAATAATTTAAATAACAAAATTACAAAAAATTTACGTTGTTTAATTTGCCAGGGCCAGTCTGTATATGACTCAGACTCTGAATTTGCTAATAGCTTAAAATTAGTAGTGGAAGAAAAGCTAAATGATGGATTAAATGAAAAACAAATTTATATTTTTTTAAAAGAAAAGTACGGAGAGTGGATATTATACGACCCAGAATTTAACAAAAATACTTATTTTCTATGGTTATTGCCTATATTGATGTTTATTGCAGGAGGTGCGATAATATTTAAATTATTTTATATAAGGAAAAATTAAGTATATTTCATTTATGAAAATTAATAGAATTTATCTAATCTTAGCTTCATTTTTATTTAGCTTTTCACTAATGGCTGAGGAGATTAAATTAGAAAATAATACAGAATTTAATGTTTATACTGGAATGTTTGATTTTAGTGATGATGGTAAAAGATCAACTTTAATAGGTGTCCAACACCAAAATGAAGATTTAAATAGAAATACATTTTTGGGAAGTTTATCCCCCATAACTGGAGCAATGGTTACAGCTGATAATGCATCATATTTTTACACAGGTATTCAAGCGCAATATAAAATTGGATCTATGAATTTTACACCAAGTTTTGCCCCTGGATACTATAATCAAGGCAATGGTAAAGACCTAGGTCATGCGCTAGAATTTAAAAGTGAAGTTCAACTATCTCTAGAATTACCAAAAGAAAGTCAATTAGGCTTATCTTACAATCATTTGTCAAATGCAAGTTTAGGAGACAAAAATCCTGGGGCAAATAGTTATATGTTTAATTTTTTCAAAAAGTTTTAACAATCTTTAATGAATTTAAAAGACTGTCACAATTTTAGTGATTTTAGAAAATTAGCTAAAAAAAAATTACCATCACCAATTTTTCATTATATTGATGGTGCTGCAGATGATGAAATAACTTATGCGAGAAACACAAGTGCTTTCGATGATGTTGATTTAGTTCCAAATGTTTTAAAGGGAGTTGAGAATGTAGATTTATCAACTACAATATTTGGAAAGAAATTAGATTTACCCTTTTATCTTGCTCCAACAGCACTACAAAGACTTTTTCATTATGATGGTGAAAGAGCAGTGGGAAAAGCAGCAAAAAAATTTAATACTATGTTTGGAGTTTCTGCTTTAGCGACGGTAAGTGTAGAAGAAATTTCATCTTTAATAGATACCCCAAAAATGTTTCAGTTTTATTTCCACAAAGACAGAGGTTTAAATGACTCTTGTTTAGAGCGGGCTAAAGCTGCAAAATTTGATGTAATGGCCTTAACAGTAGATACTATTACAGGTGGAAATCGTGAAAGAGACTTAAGAACTGGTTTCACATCTCCACCAAAATTAACTTTATCAAGTTTGTTTAGTTTTGCTTCTAAGCCGATGTGGGGAATTAATTATTTAACTAAAGGTAAGTTTGAATTACCTCATCTTCAAGATTTTGTGAAAGAAGGTACGAGCACTAACTCTTCAATTGGAAATTATTTTTCTACTATGCTGGATCAATCTATGAACTGGAAAGATGCAGAAAAGCTTTGTTCTCAGTGGGGAGGTCATTTTGCATTAAAAGGTGTAATGAGTGTTGAAGATGCCAAAAGAGCTGTTGATATTGGATGTACTGGTATAATGGTTTCAAACCATGGAGGTAGGCAACTTGATGGATCTAGATCCCCTTTTGATCAGCTTGCAGAGATTGTAGATGCTGTCGGTGATAAATTAGATGTGATTTGTGAAGGTGGCATACATAGAGGTACCCATATGCTAAAAGCTTTGTCATTAGGTGCAAAAGCATGTTCTGGTGGAAGGCTTTATTTATATGCATTAGCTGCTGCAGGTCAAGCTGGTGTTGAAAGAGCATTAGAAAAATATAAAGCTGAACTCGAAAGAGACATGAAGTTAATGGGATGTAAAAAAATAAGTGATTTAAATAGAAATAATTTAAGGTTCAGAAGATAATGAGTTTAAAAAATTGTCATAACTTTGATGATTTTAGAAATCTTGCAAAAAAAAAATTACCATCACCAATTTTTCATTATATTGATGGTGGTTCGGATGATGAGTTAACATTAAGAAGAAACACAGAATCTTTCAGTGATTGTGATTTAGTTCCTAATATTTTAGCAAGTGTTGGAAAACCTGATTTATCAACAACTTTATTTGGAAGAAAAATTGATATGCCAATTTTTCTTTCTCCCGCTGCAATGCAAAGGCTTTATCATCCGGATGGAGACAGAGCATCTGCAAGAGCTGCAGAAAAATTTAATACTTTTTATAGCATGTCATCCATGGGAAATAATACTATTGAAGAAGTATCAAATATCTCAAGTGGACCAAAGCTATTTCAACTTTATGTTCACAAAGATAGATCAATTTCTGATGATATGATTGAAAGATCTAGAAGATCTGGTTTTGATGCCATGTGTTTAACAGTAGATACTTTGGTTGCAGGAAATAGAGAAAAAGATCATAGAACAGGATTTACTACTCCACCAAAATTAACTCTTCAAAGTTTGATGAGTTTCGCAATGCGTCCTGGATGGGTTTATAACTATTTAACTGGTAAAAAATTTGAATTATCAAATGTTAAAAAAAAAACTGATAAAGGTACAAATATTGCTAAGTCGGTTATTGAATATATTAATGAACAGTATGATCCAGCAATGGGCTGGAAAGATGCTGAGTATTGTGCAAAAAAGTGGAATGGACCTTTTGCTTTAAAAGGTGTCATGTCTGTTGAAGATGCTAAGAAAGCAATTGATATTGGATGCACTGCAATTATGATTTCAAACCATGGTGGTCGTCAATTAGATGGTTCTAGAGCTCCTTTTGATCAAGTGAAAGCTATTTCTGATGCAGTAGGTGACAAATTAGAAATTATTTTAGATGGAGGAGTTCAGAGAGGAACACATGTATTAAAAGCATTAGCTGCAGGTGCTAAAGCATGTAGCTTCGGAAAAATGTTTTTGTTCTCTTTGGCCGCAGGAGGGCAACAAGGTGTTGAACATTTATTACAAAATATGCATGATGAAATAAATAGAAATATGGTTTTAATGGGGTGTAAAAATCTTAAAGAGTTGGATAGTTCAAAATTAATTTATAGAAGATAAGAAAGGTAGAGACGAATGAAGCTTGCAAAAAATTTAAAAAATTTAGGAACAGAAACAGCTTTTTCTGTATTAGCTGAAGCCAAAGCGCTAGAAGCTAAAGGTAATCCGATGATACACCTAGGTTTAGGACAACCTGATTTTAAAACTCCAAAACATGTTGTGGAGGCCGCAAAAAAAGCATTGGATGATGGACATCATGGATATGTAATGTCTAACGGCATTCCCGAATGTAGGCAGGCAGTAACAAGATGGATAAAAAAAAGGTATAATACAGATATAGATCTTGAAAGAATTTTAATCATGCCAGGTGGAAAACCAACCATGAGTTATGCTATTCAATGTTTTGGTGAACCAGGTGCGGAAATAATTCATCCAACACCAGCTTTTCCAATTTATGAGTCAATGATTAATTATACAGGTTCTACAGCCGTACCTTATGATCTAACAGAAGATAAAGATCTAAAATTTAATCCTGAAAAAATTTTGTCTCTAATCACAGATAAGACTAGGTTATTAATATTAATTAATCCAAATAATCCCACAGGAAGTTTTGTTGAAAAATCTGATATAGATGTATTGGCTGAAGGATTAAAAAAACATCCACATGTAACTATTTTAAGTGATGAAATTTATAGTAGACAAATTTTTGACGATAAAGAAATGCCCACATTTTTTAATTATCCTGAACTAAGAGAAAGATTAATTGTTTTAGAGGGATGGAGTAAAGCTTATTCGATGACTGGGTGGAGACTAGGTTGGAGTTTTTGGCCTAAAGAATTAGTACCACATGTCAATAAACTTTTGATTAATAGTGTATCTTGCGTAAATGCTGCAGCTCAATTTGCAGGTATTGCGGCCCTTGATGGTCCGGATGACTCAATTAATGAAATGATGGTAAAATTCACGGAAAGACGAAATTTAATTTATAAAGGGCTTAATGATCTTCCTGGCGTTGAATGCAGTTTACCGGGTGGTGCTTTTTATGCATTTCCAAAAGTAATTGGAACAGGGATGAATGGTTCAGAATTTTGTAAAAAAGCAATGCATGAAGCAGGAGTAGCAATAGTTCCAGGCACAGCTTTTGGTAAATCCTGTAGTGATTATGTGAGATTTAGTTTTGCTGCTTCAAGAGATAATATTTCTCAAGCTTTAGAAAATATAAAGAAAATGTTAGCTAAATAAGCTGTATTTTTCTTTAAATTTTTACTAATATTCTTTTAATGAATGATCAAGTCCAAGCAGAACTAAAAAAAATCTTTGATGGCAGATTTTCGACATCAGAGTCAACAAGAGCAAACTATGCTAGAGGTGAGGATACTTATGATCCAGTTTTATCTAAGGCGGTAGTTTTTCCAGAGACAAACGAAGAAGTTTCAAAAATATTAACATTATGTAATCAACATAAAATTCCAGTAGTTCCTTTTGGTACAGGAACATCTTTAGAAGGAAATGTTGTAGGCAATGATAAAGGAATTACAATTTGTTTGGAAAAAATGAATAAAGTTTTAAGTGTTAATGTTGAAGATTTTGATTGTAGGGTCCAAGCCTGTGTAACAAAAGAACAATTAAATGATTATTTAAGAGAAGACGGAGTTTTTTTTCCAATTGATCCAGGTGCAAATGCTGCAATTGGGGGTATGGCTTCAACTTCTGCTTCTGGGACAATGGCAGTAAAATATGGAACTATGAAAACTGTAATTACAGGTCTCACAGTAGTTTTACCTAATGGTGATATTATAAACACAGGTAGTAGAACTAAAAAAACTTCAGCAGGTTATAATTTAACAAATCTATTTATTGGTTCAGAAGGTACATTGGGCATTATTACTGAAGTACAATTAAGACTATCTCCTATACCTGAAAGTATAATGGCTGCGGTATGTCATTTTCCAACGTTAGAAAACGCTGTTCAAACTGCTCAACAAGTTATTCAATACGGTGTTCCAATTGCAAGAATTGAGATGCTTAATAAGGATCAAATGGGAATTAGTATTAATTATTCTCAGCTAAAAGATATCAAGGCAGTACCAACATTATTTTTTGAGTTTCATGGATCTGAGTTATCCAATAATGAGAATATTAAAATTGTTGAGGAAATTTCAAAAGATAATAATGGAAGTTCTTTTAAGTGGGCAAAAGACTTAGAGGACAGAAACAAGCTTTGGAAAGCGAGATGGGATGTTTATTACTCAGTTAAAGCTTTAATAAACAATGGCAGGGTATATTCAACAGATGTATGCTTACCTATTTCAAATATAACCGAATGTGTAAATTTTGCAGAAGAGCAAGCAAAAAAATTTGGATTAAGAGCACCAATGGTAGGTCATTTAGGAGATGGGAACTTTCATGTGCTTTTACCCTTCGATCCTGCGGATAAAGAAATGTATAATAAAATTAGAGAATATAATGATTTGTTAATAAGAAAAGCATTAGAGTTAAATGGAACAATTACAGGTGAGCATGGAGTAGGCCTTCATAAAAAAGAATATCTTTTAGAAGAACATCCTGACAATATCCCTGTAATGAAATTAATCAAAAGAAGTATTGACCAAAATAATATAATGAATCCTGGTAAGATATTCGATCTTAATTAATAATCTAAAAAAAATATTTTATGAAAAAAATTTTGATTACAAGAAAATTAATTAAAGATAGTGAGGATAAAGCTGTAAAAACTTTTGAAGCAAAACTAAATTCGAATGATGAATTATATTCTCAATCGAAGGTAATAGAGATGAGTGAGGGTTGTGATGGTGTTTTAACATCATTGACTGATAAAATGGATAAACAAACAATAGATAAGTTGCCTGAAAGTGTAAAAATTATTTCAAACTTTGCAGTTGGTTTTGGAAATATAGATTTAGATGCTGCAAAAAAAAAGGGTATTGCAGTTACAAATACACCTGAAGTATTATCAGATGCAACAGCTGAAATAGGAGTTTTATTAATATTAGGAGCATGCAGAAGAGCGGCCGAAGGAATAGAATCAGCTAAAGAAGGTGGATGGAAATGGTCTGCAGATTATTTAATTGGCAAACAATTAACTGGAACAAGATTAGGTGTTTTAGGAATGGGGAGAATTGGTCAAAAGATTGCAAAGATTGCTAAATCATTAGGAATGATAATTCATTATCATAATCGTTCAAAACTTAGTGCTGAAAAAGAAAATGGAGCCATTTATCACGATAGTTTAAAAAGTTTATTTTCTGTTTCAGATGTATTGTCTATATGTTGTCCTGCCACAAAAGAAACTGAAAATATGATTAATAAAGAAACAGTTGAATATTTTCCAAAAGGAGCAGTAATAACTAATGTTGCTAGGGGAGATATAGTTGATGATGAAGCTTTAATTGATGCATTGAACAGAAGGAAAATTTATGCCGTTGGATTAGATGTTTATAAAAATGAACCAAATCTCAATCCAGGTTATTTAAAAATAAAATCTGCTTTCATTTTACCTCATCTTGGAAGTGCAACAAAAGATACTAGAATTGCCATGGCAAACTTGGCAATTGATAATATTGATGAGTTTTTTAAAACAGGAAAATGCAAAAATAAAGTCAATTAATTCTACTCAGGATTGTATAAATTCAACTTCTGCGACATCTACGTTTTTTTTTAGAAAGACTCTAATCGAATTTTATGTTTAAATTATTTCAGTTAATTAACTATTAGAGGAGAAACAATGACAAAAGAAAATAAATCATTGAAGATTAAAACATCTTCAAGACGTAAGTTCTTTAAAACTGCTGCTAAAGCTGGAGCTGTTGCTGCAGCGACAGTTGCAATGCCTAACATTGCGAGAGCAGATGGTCATACAACATTAAAGATGCAAGCTGCTTGGCCTTCAGGCGCAAACATTTTTTTTGAAATGGCCGGTGACTACTGTAACATGGTAAAAGAAATGTCTGGAGGTACGCTTACTATTGACCTTCAACCAGTGGGCTCAGTTGTAAAAACTTCAGAAATCGGAGCAGCGGTAAGTGATGGAAACCTTGATATGGGTCACTGGGTGACAGCATATTGGTATGGTAAAAATGCTGCAGCTTCACTTTTTGGAACTGGTCCGTCGTACGGAATGTCATCTCAAGAAGTAATGGGATGGATGGAGTATGGTGGAGGAAGAAAATTATATGAACAAGCAGTATCTTCTGTTGGATTTGATTATATCGGATTCTTTCATATGCCTATGCCAGCACAACCTTTTGGTTGGTTCAAAAAGAACGTAACAAAAGTATCTGATGTTAAAGGTATGAAGTATAGAACAGTTGGTTTAGCGACTAACGTTTTAACTGCTATGGGAATGGTTGTAAGACAATTGCCTGGTGGTGAAATTCAACCAGCTATGAAAACTGGTTTGATCGATGCTGCAGAGTTTAACAACCCAACATCAGACTCACAGTTTGGAATGCAAGATGTATCTAAACACTATCACTTAGGTAGTTTCCACCAGTCTCAAGAAATGTTTGAGATACCGGTGAATAAAAAAAGATACAATAGCCTTTCACCTGCTCATCAAGCTATCTTGAAAAATGCTGCTTATGCTGCAAACTCAGATAACTACTTTAAAGCTTTAGTTAGATATTCTGCTGACTTAGCTAAGTTGATGAATGAACATAAGGTTAATGTGTACCAAACATCTGATGCCATTTTAGCTGAACAGCTAAAAGGATGGGATAAAATAGTTGCTGAATTTTCTGGAAAAGATCCTTTCTTTAAGAAAATTATCGACTCTCAAAAAGCATACGCTAAGAGAACAATGAAGTATCTGTTGATGAATCAACCGAACTACAAATTAGCTTATGAAAATGAGTTTGGTCCAATCGGAAAAGTTAAAATTTAATTAACTTTAAATTGATTTAAAAAAAGGGGGTTGAAAAACCCCCTTTTTTTTTAACAAAATTTACGATACTTATAAATTATTATGGAATCCTACATTAGATTTGCAGATACACTGAGCACTTCAATGGGAAAAGCTTTTTCATGGTGCATAGTTATTTTAATGGGGGGTACAGTTTATGAGGTCGTTATGGCATATGCTTTTAATGCACCTACGTTATGGAATTTTGATTTTAGTATGCAAATGTATGGAGCTATATTAATGATGTCAGGGGCATATTGTTTAGCAACAGAAGCGCATGTAAGAGGTGATGTAATTTATAGATTATTTAGTCAAAGGACACAGGCATGGATAGATTTAGTATTATATTTTATTTTCTTTTTTCCAGGTGTTGTAGCTTTAGCTTTTTATGGTTATGAGTATGCGGCTCAGGCTTGGAAAATTAAAGAAACTAGCTGGAGTAGTCCAGCTCAAATTCAAATTTATATGGTAAAATCCATGATCCCTGCTGCAGGCATCATGCTGATTATTCAGGGAGTAAGTGAAGTTTTTAGATCAATACTTTGTATAAAATCTGGTCAATGGCCTGCAAGAATAGTTGTAGCAGAAGAGACAGAGAAATTATTAATGAGAACTTCACAAAAGGAAGATAAAGAAAATGCTGTTTAGTCTTACAAATCCTGAGGTAGCTATTCTAATGATGGGCGTATTTTTGTTTGCAGTCTTATTGGGTTTTCCAATTGCATTCACTTTAATGGCAATGGGAATAGGTTTTGGTTATTATGCTTATTACGATCCGGTTTTAATGGATCATCTTTTTGATAATAGAATATTTTCATTATTTGTTAAAAATACCTACACGGTTATGGATAATAACGTACTTACAGCTGTACCACTTTTTTTATTCATGGGATATTTGGTTGAAAGAGCAGGGATTGTAGCTAAATTATTTTTTGCAATAAGACTAGCTGCACATAGATTGCCAGCATCAATGGCAGTGGCAGCATTAATAACTTGCACTTTGTTTTCTACAGCAACAGGAATTATAGGAGCAGTTGTAACTTTAATGGGTTTACTAGCTTGGCCTGCAATGGTTAAAGCAGGATATGATAAAAAATTTGCATCAGGAATAATTTGTGCAGGTGGGTGTTTAGGAATTTTAATTCCCCCAAGCATTATGTTGATTGTTTATTCTGTGATTGCTCAACTATCACCATTGAGATTATTTGCAGCTGCTATATTTCCAGGATTAATGTTAGCAGGTTTGTATATCGCATATGCTGTAACTAGAGCGTGGTTAAATCCATCAATAGCCCCAAGACCACCGGCTGAAGATATCCCACCGAGAGCAGAGATTTTAAAAGAAGTATTGGTTTCTTTCGTACCTTTGTTTGGTTTAATAATGTTAGTTTTAGGAACAATTTTAGCTGGAATAGCAACTCCAGCAGAAGCAGCTGCAGCAGGAGCATTCGGAGCAATACTTCTATCTTGGTTTTATAAAACACTTAAATGGCAAAATTTTAAAGAGTCAGTTTTTCTAACTGCGAAAACAACAGCAATGATCATGTGGTTATTTATTGGATCTTGGACCTTTTCTTCAGTCTTTTCTTATCTAGGTGGACATGAAGTATTTGAGCATTTCTTTACTTCAATAAATATAAGTACATGGCAATTTTTAGTAATAACCCAAATAATAATTTTTCTTTTAGGATGGCCTTTAGAATGGACTGAAATTTTAATTATATTTGTACCAATATTTTTACCTTTATTAGAAATATTTGATGTTAATCCATACTTCTTTGCTATGTTAATTGCTCTGAATTTACAAACCTCTTTTTTAACTCCGCCAATGGCAATGTCTGCTTACTATTTAAAAGGAGTTCAAAAAACCAATGTCGAATTAATGGAAATATTTAGAGGGATTATGCCATTTTTAGGTATAGTTATTTTTGGGATGTTTTTAATGTATATGTTCCCTGGAATTGCTTTATGGCTTCCAGAAGTATTGTTTGCTGACTAAAAAAATGATTGATATATTTTCGTTAAGTGTTGAAGAGATGGCCTCAAAAATTAAAGAAGGTCATTTAAGCTCAGTTGAAGTTTGTGAAAAATATATTGAAAGAATAAATAAATTCGAAAAAGATATTAAAGCGTGGGCTCACTTTGACAAAAAAGTTTTATTAGAGAAAGCTGCTGATTCAGATGAGCATAGAAAATCAGGAAAACCTGTAGGTTCATTACACGGAGTTCCAGTAGCCTTAAAAGATATAATAGGAACTGTAGATATGCCAACAGAGTGTGGAACACCTATTAGAAAAGGTAAATCTTATTCTCAAAATGCTGAGATAGTTGAACTTTTACATTCCGCTGGTGCTATTGTTATGGGTAAAACGGCTACATCGGAATTAGCATATTTAGGACCATCAAAAACAACCAATCCTCACGACTATTTAAGAACACCAGGAGGTTCATCTAGCGGTTCAGCAGCCTCAGTTGCGTCTTTTATGGCACCACTTTCAATTGGATCACAAACAGGTGGGTCAGTTATAAGGCCCGCTTCTTATTGTGGTGTTGTTGGATATAAACCAACTTATGGTCTAATTTCAAGAAATGGTGTTTTGAGAACCTCATATACGTTAGATCATATGGGTATATTTGGAAGAACTGTTGAAGATGTAGCGTTATTAGCAAAGGTTTTAATTAAAAAAGATCATCATGATCCAGCAACTATTTATTATTCAGCTGAAAATATTTTAGAAGAAACAAAAAAAGGCCCAGCATATGAACCTAAGTTTATTTTTTATAAGTCAGACTATTGGAAGATAATTGACAAAAAATCTAGAGAGTCTTTTGAATATTTTATTAAGTCATTTAAAAATATTGAGATATTTGACACGCCATCATATTTTAAAGATATTCATAAATATCATCAAATAATTCACGAAACGGATTTGGCCAATAATTTTGCAATGTATTACAAAAAGTACAAAGCAAAATTATCAAAATATATGCAAACTGCCATAGCTAATGGTAACAAGTATTCAGCAAAAGAATATGCCGAAGCAATTGATTTTAAAAAAAGAAGTTATGAATCTTACCAAGAAGTCTTCGAAGATTACCATGGTGTACTATCGCCCTCTAGTCCTGGTGTAGCGCCTAAGGGTTTGAAGAGTACCGGAACAGCAGAATTTAATAAAGTATGGTCTTATCTAGGAACACCTTGTATTTCTCTTCCATTGCTCGAAGGCGAAAATAATTTACCATTAGGAGTTCAGCTTATAGGAAATCGTTATGATGATCATAGATTTTTAGGGGTTGCTAATTGGTTGGAAAAGGAATGTAATAATTAAAATGCAAAAGTTCACAACATTTTTAGGCTCTTTACTTGCTATCGCTTTTTTAGTTGGTCTTGCTACAACTTTAACTAGATCATCTATGATTGGTTTCTTTGATGTATTACCTGTTTATATTTTAATGGGGATTGCAATCTTTATGATGGTTTACGAAGCCTTCTTTGATAAAAAATAAATAATTCAAAAGAAAATCATTGAACACAAAAACTAATAATCTTTTTGCATTTTCACTTTTATTTATTCAACCCATTTTTATGGCATCGAATCTGGTTGTAGCTCGAGGTGGTGTTGAACATGTTCCACCAATTTCTTTAGCATTTTGGAGATGGACATTAGTTTTTCTTATTCTGTTACCTTTTACGTATGTATCGTTAAAAAAAAATTATAAAATTATGAAAAAAGAATATCAAAAACTTTTTTTCTTAGGAGCAACAGGCTGTGGTGTTTGTGGTGCTTTTCCTTTCTTAGCAGGTCAAACTACTACAGTTACTAATATGGGAATTATATATACGTCTTCTCCAATATTTATAATTTTGATTTCTGGTATATTTTTTAATGAAAAAATTAGTCTCACCAAAATTATTGGGCTTGTAACTTGTTTAATTGGTGTATTTGCAATTATTATAAAGGGTGATTTTTATTTATTAATAAATCTTAATTTTACTATTGGTGATCTTTGGATGTTAGCCGCAGCAATAGGATGGGCACTATACTCAATTTATTTATTTTATTGGAAAACAAAACTTAAGATTTTTCAAAGATTTACTTTAATTGCATTATTTGGGGCTATTAGCTTATTACCTTTTTATATTGGTGAAGAAATTTTTTTTGAAAAAACTATATTTAATAGAGAATTTTTTATGTGGGTAATTTTTGCAGCAATTTCTCCAGGTATAATAGCATTTACTCTTTATACAATGGTTCAAAAAAAACTTGGTGCATCTTTGACTGGATTTACATTGTATATTTTTACAATTTATGGCGCAATTTATGGTTATTTTTTATTTGAAGAAAAATTAGAAAATTATCATTTGATTGGAACGGTTTTAGTATTTATTGGCATATACTTAGCAAAAAAAAAAAATGTTAAAAAAGTTTAGGAAGAATTTATTGCAATTAGTTTTAGTTATCTTTTTTTTATATTTGATCGTTTTAGTATTTTTATACTTCTACCAACGAAACTTACTTTATCATCCAAACGAAAATAATTATTCAGGAGATGAAATTTCTGTAAATATAAAAGAAGTTAAAATTCAAACACCTGATAATATTGAGCTACTTGGATGGTACCATGAAAAAGACTTAAAAAACTATAAAACCCTAATTTACTTTCATGGAAATGCAGGATCTCTAGAAAATAGAATTCATAAACTTAATCATTTTAAAGATATGAATATTAATTTTTTGATTATTGCTTGGAGGGGTTTTAGTGGAAATAATGGGAAACCTTCAGAAGAAGGACTATATATTGACGGCAATAGTGCAATTAATTGGTTGATTAAAAAAGGAGTGGATCAAAAAAATCTTATTTTATATGGAGAGTCTTTGGGTACAGGTGTAGCTACGCATTTAGCTCAAAATAAGAATTATGCAGGTATAATTTTAGAAACTCCATTTACTTCAATGATAGAAGCTGCAAAAACATTCTACCCATATATACCAGTTAATTTGTTACTTAAAGATAAATTTGAAAATTATAAAAAAGTTAAAAATATAAATTCACCTATCTTAGTTATGCATGGTGAAGTAGATCAAATCGTTCCATTCTCAATGGGAAAAAAAATTTATGAGATAGCAAATGAACCAAAATATTCATACTTTACTAAATATGACAATCATATGATGGAATATGACGAAAAGTTAGTCTTTGCACTTAAATCATTCCTCAAAAGTTTAAATTAAGCCACATTCCAACCAAATAAAATTCAATATTATTGATTAATTTTTTAATGTGAGTAGATTATTTTTATTAATTATTTCCCTTTTTTCTCTGAGTCAAATTGCTATTGCGAAAGATAATGAGTTTTCACCTGATAATCTTTTTCATATAGATCAAATGAACTCTCATAATAAAGATTTTGCCTTGTATTTTAAGGGCAGAGAAAATTCAATTTTAGCCAGAGGTGAGAATGAAAATTATATTAATGACCATCCAAAAGATCTTTATATTTATGATTATAAAACTAAAACTTCATCTTCTTTAATATCTTACGATTGGTTTCCGTCTCATGCAAAGTATTACCTTGAGGAATATGATTTTCCGGTATTTCCAGATGATTTTGCTTATTATCTTTTAAAAGATAACAAAACTTTAATAATGATTAGTGCTGTTAAAAGTTTAAATGCTAATTTTAAATTTGATATTATGGAGAAAAAATTAGAATTATATCCAAGTACTGGTAAATTTGATTTTATTATATCTTCTTTTGCAAAAAATTGTGGTCATTATGAATTTAAAAATAATTATAAGTGTAGTTTTTATAAACCACTAATATCAAGTAATTTAATTAACTAGTTTGGGTAAAAGCCTCAGCAAATTTTTCAGCTTCAAATATTTGTAGGTCATCTTCTTTTTCACCTAAACCTAAAGCAATAATTGGAAGTTTATATTTTTTTGCTAGCGCCAATAAAATACCACCTTTTGCAGTCCCATCTAATTTTGTCATGATGATACCTGTTATAGGAATGATCTTATTAAATTCTTCTACTTGATTAATTATATTTTGACCAGAAGTCGCATCTAAAACCAAAATAACATCATGGGGAGCATCAGGGTCAATTTTTTTTGTTACATTAGCAATCTTTTTATACTCCTCCATTAAATTTTTTTTATTTTGAAGTCTTCCAGCTGTATCAATTAAAACTTGATCGAAATTATTATTAATAGCTCCTTCAATAGCTTTATATGCAACTGAAGCAGGGTCTGACCCTTGTGATGATTTTATTATTTGAACATCTATTTTATTAGCCCAATTTTCTAATTGTTCAATAGCTGCAGCTCGAAAAGTATCTGAAGCTGCAAACATAACTTTATTACCATTGGTTTTCAAAATTTTACCAATTTTACCAATGCTTGTTGTTTTACCAACACCATTCACTCCAGAAATTAAAGTTGCGTTAAGTTTTTTTTTTTTTAAAAAAAAAGAATTATTTTCCAAGGGCTTCATTAACGAAATAATGTATTCTTTTAAAATAAGATTTATTTCTTTTGTTAAATCTTTATTAGGATCAACTTTCTTCGTTGAAATTATTTCTTTTATTTCGGATGCAGCCTCAATACCAACATCTGATTGGATTAAAAATTCTTCAATTTTATTTAAATTTTCGTCATCTATTTCTTTTTTTATAATTATTTCTTTAAGACCAGATGAAAAAGCTGAAGCACTTTTTTGAAAACCTTTTTTAAATTTATCGAATATTCCCATTATAATTTTATTAAAATTTCTTCTATATCTGAAACAGGACCTTTCATATGAATAGAATTTTTTTCATCTATAAAAATTGATAATTTTCCAGTCTCAAATTCTATATCTGTATTATTGTTAGTAAGGTCATTTAACTTGCCAGCATATGCTGTTGCACATGCTGCAGTTCCACATGCTTTCGTTAATCCAGCACCTCTTTCCCAGACTTTAACTTTAATTAAGTTTTTATTTATCACTTTAGCAATTGTAACGTTACATTTTTCTGGAAACATCTTATGACTCTCAATTTTTGGACCAATTTTTGTAATATCAAAATTTTCAATTTCATTCATAAAAAATATAACATGAGGGTTTCCAACATTAATAGCAGTGCCACCAGAATGCTCTTTGTTATTTATGTCATTAATTTTTATATTTAGATTAAGTGTATTTAATTTATACAATAGAGGAATTTCGTTCCACTTAGTTTTTGCATTTCCAATCTCAGTTGTAACTAGATTGTTTCCTAGTATTTTAGATTTTAAATTTCCAGATAGAGTGGTTAGAATTATAGTTTTGTTATCTTTTTCTTTTGAAATTAAATCAGCAACGCATCTTGTACCATTTCCGCAAGCACCTGATTCACCTCCATCAGAATTAAAAAACTTTAAGCGAGCATCGGTGGTGTTATCTTTTTCAATTAATATTAATTGATCACATCCAACAAAATTTCTATCACAAATTTTAATTATCTGTTCCTCTGATAAGTCAGTAATTTTTTGTCTATTATCAATGATAACAAAATCATTACCTAATCCATCCATTTTAAAAGCTTTAATGTCCATATATAGTTATTTAACTTATTTATTGACTTTTTGAACCTCTATTATAGTTTGTGGCAGTTTCCGCAAAAACGTTAAATTTGCGGTGTCTTTGGAAACAAAGAGATCGACACTAGTCAGCGAGGGTTCGCCCACTAGTGCGATTACTGCTGTGTGTAATAAATATGTTTGAAAATTTAACAAATAAATTTGAAGAAATTTTTTCTTCTTTAAAAAAAGCTCCATCACTTGATGAAAATCAAGTTGATGAAGGCTTGAGAGGAATAAGACAAGCTCTTCTTGAAGCAGACGTCTCGTTAAATGTTGCCAAAGAATTTATTGAAAAGGTTAGGCCAAAAGCTTTAGGGCAAGAAATAATAAGATCAACATCACCTGGAGATATGGTGGTTAAGATTGTTTATGATGAATTAGTTAGTTTACTAGGAGAAAAAAATAGCGATATAAATCTTAATGTAGTTCCACCAGTGCCAATGATGTTGGTTGGATTACAAGGCTCTGGTAAAACAACTACAACTGCAAAACTTGCAAAATATTTAGAGAATACAAAAAAGAAAAAAGTTATGATGGTTAGTTTAGACATTTATAGGCCAGCCGCTCAAGAACAATTAAAATCTTTAGGAGAACAAAATAATATTTTAACCCTTCCTATAATCGAAGGTCAACAACCAGCTGATATTTGTCAAAGGGCCAAAAGTGCTGCTAATTTAAATGGGGCTGACATTATATTATTTGATACCGCAGGTAGAACACAAATAGATTTACAAATGATGAGTGAAATCAAACAAATTGAAAATACAATTAAGCCTGCAGAGACATTTTTGGTTGCAGACTCACTTACTGGACAAGTAGCAGCATCTGTTGCAAAAGAATTTAAAAATACAGTAAATCTCTCAGGTATAATTTTAACTAGAGCAGATGGTGATGCTAGAGGTGGAGCCGCTGTTAGTATGAAGTTTGTTTCTCAAGTCCCAATTAAATTTTTAGGTGTAGGTGAAAAAATTGAAAACCTTGAAGTTTTTCATCCAGATAGAATTGCTAATAGAATTTTAGGAATGGGAGATATTGTATCCCTGGTAGAAAAAGCAGCACAAGATTTAGGTGAAGAAAATATTAAAAAGGCTGAAGAAAATTTAAAAAAAGGACAATTCTCAATGCAAGATTATTTAACCCAATTAAGACAAATGAAAAAAATGGGTGGGATAGAAGGAGTGATGTCTTTTATGCCGGGGGTATCTAAAGTTAAATCACAAATGGATGCTGCAGGTATAGATGAGAGCGTTATTACAAAAAATGAAGCTATAATTTTGTCTATGACAAAAAAAGAGAGAGAGAACCCAAAAATAATAGATGGTTCAAGAAAAAAAAGAATTGCTAATGGTTCTGGTACTGACCCAGCCACTATCAATAAATTGCTAAAGCAATTTAAAATGATGTCTGAAATGATGAAAAAGATGTCTAAAGGAAATCTGCAAGGTATGTCTGATAAAGGAATACCACCAGAATTATTTAATCAATTAAAATAAAAAAAAGGAGAGTAAATGTTAAAGTTAAGGTTATCAAGAGGTGGAACAAAAAAAAGACCTGTTTACAAGGTAGTTGTAGCAGACAGTCGATTTGCAAGAGATGGAAGATTTATTGAAAAAGTAGGATTTTTCAATCCATTACTTCCTAAAGAGAAAAAAGAAAGAATTGGACTTGAGGCTGAAAGAATCAAATATTGGTTGGGTCAAGGTGCACAACCAACAACAAGAGTAGCAAGAATTTTAGGTGAAAATGAATTGATGCCTATGCCTGCTAATGGAAATAATCCTCAAAAAGCAGTCCCTAAGAAAGATAGAAAAAAAGAAGGATCTGAAGAAGCTAAAAAGGAAGAAGCTCCTAAAGCAGATGCAGCCCCAGCTAAAAAGGAAGAAGCTCCTAAAGCAGATGCAGCCCCAGCTAAAAAGGAAGAAGCTCCTAAAGCAGATGCAGCCCCAGCTAAAAAGGAAGAAGCTCCTAAAGAGGAAAAAAAATAATCTAGATTTTATTTATGTTTCAAGCACAAGTATTTACTCTTTATCCAGAAGTTTTTCCTGGACCATTATCCAAAGGTCTTTTCGGAAAAGCTTTGTCTAATAAATTGTGGAACTTAAGTATAGTAAACATTAGAGATGCAGCGACTGACAAACATAAAACAGTTGATGATACTCCTTATGGTGGTGGGACAGGAATGTTGCTGAAAGCTGATGTTTTGGCAAATGCACTTGATCAAAATAACAAAAAGGGAGAGAGAGTTTTTTATCTTTCACCTAAAGGTAAAAAATTTGACCAAAAACTTGCTCAAGACTTATCAAAAGAAAAATCTATATCCTTAATTTGTGGGCATTTTGAAGGAGTGGATGAAAGAGTTTTAACCACACGGAATATAGAAGAAATAAGTATTGGAGATTATATTTTGTCTGGAGGCGAGACTGCTGCGTTAGTAGTACTTGATAGCATATTAAGACTTTTGCCAGGGGTTTTAGGAAATGATAAATCTTCACTCGATGAAACCTTTGAAAACGGCCTTTTAGAGTATCCTCAATATACAAAACCTCAAATATGGGAGAAAAAATCAGTACCAGAGGTATTATTATCTGGAGATCATAGTAAAATTAAAGACTGGCGTTTATCTCAATCTGAGGCTATAACACGCGACCGTAGACCAGATTTGTGGCAAAAATATAAGAAAGACTAATTTGTTAAATATTAAAATGAAAACAATAGAAGAGATAAACCAGCATAACGTTAAAAAAATTCTTTCAGAAAAAAAGATTCCTGATTTTTTTCCTGGAGATGTAGTTAAAGTTGGTGTCAGAATTACTGAAGGTAAAAAAGAGAGAATTCAATATTTTGAAGGTGTTTGTATTGCTAAAAAAAGTAGAGATTTAAATTCATCTTTTACTGTAAGAAAAATATCTTTTGGAGAAGGTGTTGAGCGAACTTTTCCATTATATGGGACATTAATTGATACGATTAAGGTAATTCGATCAGGAAAAGTAAGAAGAGCAAAACTTTATTATTTAAGAGATAGAACTGGTAAATCGGCCCGGATTGCAGAAAAAATTAGAAAAAAAATTGGTATAGATATAGATGTTAAGCCCGAAACTGTGACTGAAGAAAATTTGGCTCCAGTAACTAAAGAAAGTGAAACTGGGCTTAAAACAGAAAAAGTTCCAGTACCAGAGGCTGCAAAAGAAGAAGCCCCTAAAGCTGAAACTAAGACAGAAAAAAAACTTGAAAATACACCAGAAAAAAAATAATTTTTTTTTCAATGCCCAACACTCTTTACGATAAAATTTGGAACGATCACTTGGTAGATCAACAAAACGATGGTACTGCTTTACTGTTTGTAGATAGGCATTTAGTTCATGAAGTTACAAGCCCCCAAGCCTTTGAGGGATTAAGAAATTCTAAACGTAAAGTAAGACATCCCAACCTAACTCTTGCTGTTGCAGATCACAATGTTCCTACAACAGATAGGTCTAAGGGAATTTCTGACAAAGAGTCAAAGATTCAAGTTGAAACTTTAGAGGCTAATTGTAGAGAATTTGGTGTTCAACTTTTTGGAATGGATGATAAGAGACAAGGCATTGTTCATGTTACTGGTCCTGAACAAGGTTTTACACAACCAGGCACAGTTATTGTTTGTGGTGATAGCCATACAGCTACTCATGGTGCATTTGGTGCCTTAGCATTTGGGATTGGAACTTCAGAAGTAGAACATGTCTTGGCAACTCAAACATTAGTTCAGAAAAAAGCAAAAAATTTTAGAATAAATGTTGATGGTAAGCTCTCATTAGGTGTTACATCTAAAGATGTAATTCTTCAAATTATTGGAAAAATTGGTACAGCAGGTGGAACAGGCTGCGTAATAGAATATGCTGGTGACTTAATAAGATCATTAAGCGTAGAGCAAAGAATGACAATTTGTAATATGACAATTGAAGGTGGTGCCAGAGCAGGATTGATAGCTCCTGATGAAAAAATATTTAAATATCTGAAAGGCAGACCAATGTCACCAAAAGGAAAAGATTGGGACAAAGCTTTAGAACATTGGAAAAATTTAAATACTGATGAAGGTGCTAAATTTGATAAAGAAATAAACTTAAAAGCTGATGAAATTTTGCCCATGATAACTTGGGGTACATCTCCTCAGGATGTGATTACAATTAATGAAAAAGTACCAAATCCGCAAAATGAGAAGGATGAAGATAAAAAAAATTCTTTAGAAAGAGCTTTAAATTATATGGGTTTAAAACCAAATATGGCAGCCAAAGATATTAAGATTGATAAAGTTTTTATTGGAAGCTGTACGAATGGTAGAATAGAGGACCTCAGAGAAGCTGCAAAAATTTTAAAAGATAAAAAAATAGCCTCGCATGTACATGCAATGGTTGTTCCAGGATCTGGACTAGTTAAAGAGCAAGCTGAACAAGAAGGATTAGATAAAATTTTTGTTAATTCTGGATTTGAATGGAGAGAGCCAGGTTGTTCTATGTGTTTAGCAATGAATGCAGATAAACTAAAACCAGAGGAGAGATGTGCTTCAACATCAAACAGAAATTTTGAGGGTAGACAAGGTAGGGGTGGAAGAACCCATTTAGTGAGCCCAGGAATGGCTGCAGCAGCTGCAATATCTGGAAAACTTGATGATGTGAGAAAATATCAAAATTAATATGCAAAAATTTAATACACTTAAAAGTATACCAGCCTATTTACCAATAGTTAATATTGATACGGATATGATTATCCCAAAACAATTTTTAAAAACAATTAAAAGAACAGGTTTGGGTAAAAATTTATTTTTTGAAATGAGATATGATGACAAAGGTGAAGAAATTACTGATTTTGTTTTAAATAATAATCCTTTCAATAACTCAAAAATTTTAATCGCAGGTAAAAATTTTGGATGTGGTTCATCAAGAGAACACGCGCCTTGGGCACTATTAGACTTTGGTATTACTTGTGTGATAAGTTCGAGTTTTGCAGATATTTTTTATAGCAATTGTTTTAAAAATGGAATTTTACCAATTATTCTAGATGAAGACAAAATTAAGGAGTTATCAGAATATGCAAAAAGAAAAGAGGAGATTTCTATAGATCTTAATGATGAAAAGATAATCTACGGAAATAGTGAGACAAGATTTAAAGTAGATTCCTTTAAGAAGAAGTGTTTATTAGAAGGATTAGACGATATAGCGCTATCTTTAAAAAAATCAGATAAAATAGAAAATTTTGAAAAAGATTTAAAAGTAAAAAAACCATGGATATTTAATGATTAAATTAAAAAAAAGAAAAATTTTATTATTACCAGGAGATGGCATTGGCCCAGAAGTCATTGAAGAAGTTAGAAAAATTATTAATTGGTTCAATGATAAAAAGTCTCTTGATTTTGAAATAGATGAAGATCTTGCTGGGGGTTGTTCTTATGATAAACATGGAACTCCAATCACTGACGAAGTATTTTATAAAGCTTTAGAAAGTGCAGTAGTAATGCTTGGTGCTGTTGGTGGTCCAAAATGGGATAATGTAGAATTTTCAAAAAAACCTGAAAGAGCATTATTGAAATTAAGAAAAGAATTAAAATTATTTGCTAACTTAAGACCTGCAATATGCTTTGAACAATTAGTTGATGCATCAACATTAAAACCAGAAATAGTTTCTGGTTTAGACATTATGATTGTTAGAGAGCTAACAGGTGGAATATACTTTGGCGAACCAAGAGGAATCAAACCTATTGAAAATGGAGAAAGAAAAGGAATTAATACTCATACTTATACTAGCAGTGAAATAATAAGGGTTGCTAGAATCGCTTTTGACTTAGCTAAAAAGAGAACAAATAAAGTTACATCTTGTGAAAAATCAAACGTTATGGAAGCAGGACAGCTTTGGAAAGAAGAAGTTCAGACATTACATGATACAGAATATAAAGATGTTGAATTAAGTCATATGCTTGCTGACAATTGTTCGATGCAGTTATTAAGAAACCCAAAACAATTTGACGTAATAGTAACTGATAATCTATTTGGAGACATGTTGTCAGATCAAGCTTCCATGTTGACTGGATCTTTAGGTCTTTTGCCTTCAGCTTCTTTAGGGGCTAAAAATAAAGATGGTGAAATGAGAGCTATGTATGAACCTATTCATGGATCTGCTCCTGATATTGCTGGCAAAGGTATAGCCAATCCAATTGCTAGTATATTGAGTTTTGCTATGGCTTTAAGATATTCATTGGACTTAGATAAAGAGGCTCAAGCTCTAGAAAAAGCGGTACAAGACGTTCTAAATGATGGCTTAAGAACCAAAGATATTTTGTCAGATGGAATGAAAGAGGCATCTACTTCTCAAATGGGTGATGCGATAATTTCAAAATTGCAATAATCAGTCAATTATTCTAAACTATTTTTATGCCAAGCTATACTGCACCTTTAGAAGATATGATGTTTCTTTTTGAAAAATTAAGAGACAATAAGAAATACAATGAATTAGAAAAGTACAAAGAGGTAAGTTCGGATTTAGTTAAAGATATTTTAGAAGAGGCTGCAAAAATAAATCAAAACTTAATTCTACCACTTGCAAAAGCAGGAGATGAAAATCCTGCAGTTTTAGAAAATGGAGTAGTAAGAACTCCTCCAGGATATAAAGAGGCATATAAAAAATATATTGAAGATGGGTGGACTTCGTTATCTTGTGACCCAAAATATGGTGGACAAGGTATGCCAAAAACAGTAAGTGCATTCTTCGATGAAATGCTTTCTTCAGCCAGCTTATCATTTAAGCTTTATAGTGAACTAAGTATAGGTGCTTATAATTGTATTAATCATCATGCATCAGATGAGCTAAAAGATAAATATTTACCAAAGATAGTCGAAGGTAAATGGAGTGGCACTATGTGCTTAACAGAGCCAGTTTGTGGAACAGATTTAGGACTTTTAAAAACAAAAGCGGAAAAACAAAGTGATGGAACATACAAAATTAGTGGTCAGAAAATATTTATAACATCAGGGGATCATGATTTAACGGAAAATATTATCCATTTAGTAATTGCTAGAGCAACAGACTCTCCAGCGGGCACAAAAGGTATAAGTTTATTTCTAGTTCCTAAATTTACAGTTAATGATGATGGAAGTATTGGTCCAAAAAATGGGATATCAACCGGATCTATTGAAAGTAAAATGGGTATTAAAGGTTCTGCAACATGTGTACTAAACTTTGATGAAGCTACTGGTTATATGATCGGTAAAAAAGATAAAGGTTTAAATGCAATGTTTACTATGATGAATCTTGAAAGAATAGTTGTTGGTATTCAAGGTTTAGGAATTTCAGAAATCGCTTATCAAAACTCACTTACTTATGCGAAAGAGAGAAAACAAGGTAAGACGAATAATACTAAATCAACAAATGGTGCTGATTTTATAATTGAACATGCAGATATAAGAAGATCATTATTAAATATGAAATCAATCATTGAGGGTGAAAGAGCTTTATGTTTTTGGTTATCACAACAAACTGAAGTTAGTTTAAATCATCATGATGAAAAAGTACGTCAGGAGGCATCTGATTTTGTCTCATTGATGACACCTGTGGTAAAATCATTATTTACTGATCTAGGTATGGAAATCACTAATGATGCTATGCAAATTCATGGAGGCTATGGTTATACAAAAGATCAAGGAATAGAACAGTTGTATAGAGATAATAGAATAACCCCAATTTACGAAGGTACAAATTCAGTACAAGCAGCTGATTTAGTTTTTAGAAAATTATTTAATAAAAATGGTGACATAATTTATAAATACATAGATTTAATTAAAGTCGAAACTGATATAAATAACGAAAAGATCAAGCCATTTACCAAAGAATTTAAGTATTATTTGAATATTTTAACTAAGTTTAGTGAATGGATAAATGAAAAAACTAAAATAGATAAAGATGATGTAAGCGCTGCAGCTAATGATTATCTAAAAACTATTGGTTTTGTCTCAGTTGCCTATGCTTGGATAAAAGTTTTAGATGTAAGTTTTAAAGATTACAATGAAAATAAAAACTTTTATGATGATAAGATTAACACTGCAAAATTTTATTTTGATAAAGTTTTACCTAGAGCTGAGCAACATTACAAATCTGCTATTTCTGGAAGCTCAAACATAATGAATTTTAAATTTAATTAAAATGAGTCATTACGATACAAATTTAGATAAAAATGCAGCAAATTATGTTCCATTAACACCTTTGTCTTTTTTAGAGAGAGCAAAAGATGTTTATCCAAATTACGAGGCAATAGTATATGAAGATAGAAAATATACTTGGAGTGAAGTTTACAAAAGAGCTATAAAATTTGCTAGTGCATTAGAAAAAATTGGTATTAAAAAAGGAGATACTGTTTCATTCTTAGCTTTTAATACTCCAGAAATTTTTGAAGCTCATTATTCAGTTCCAATGACAGGTGCTGTGTTGAATACAATTAATATAAGATTAGATGCAAATACTATCTCATACATCTTAAATCATAGTGATGCCAAAGTATTGGTAGTTGATAGACAGCTTCATGTAGAGGTAAAAAAAGCTTTAAGTAAATTAGATAAAAAAATTATGATAATTGATATTCATGATAAATTCGCTGATCAGTCAAAATTAGAAAAAATTGGTGATTTGGAGTATGAAAATTTTCTTAATACAGGTGATGATAATTATGTTTGGAAAATGCCTGAAGATGAGTGGCAGGCAATATCTTTAAGTTATACTTCAGGTACAACTGGAAATCCTAAAGGTGTCGTTTATCATCATAGGGGTTCTTATTTAATGTCAACTGGAAGTGCTGTTGCTTGGAATATGCCCAACAGATTAAATTTTTTAACAATCGTTCCAATGTTTCATTGTAATGGTTGGTGTTATCCCTGGACAGTTCCAATGTTAAATGGAAGAACTATTTGTTTAAGAAACATAGATGTTAAAAAGATTTTTGAGTTAATAGATAAGTATGATGTTACTCATTTTGGAGGTGCTCCAATTGTGCTAAACATGATAACTGGTGCTCCTGAAAGTGATCGAAAAAAATTAAAAAATAAAGTTCATGTACTGACCGCAGGTGCTCCACCTCCAAGTATAATTTTCAAAAAAATGAAAGAACTTGGTTTTGAAGTAATGCATGTTTATGGCTTAACAGAAACCTATGGTCATGTCACACAATGTGCTTGGAATGAAGAATGGAACGAATTTGATGAAGAAAAGCAAAATGAAATTAAAGCAAGACAAGGAGTTCGATATCCTAATCTTCAGGGAGCAATAATTATGGATCCTGAAACTATGAAAGAAGTTCCAAAAGATGGAAAAACAATTGGTGAAATTATGCTTAGAGGGAATGTAGTCATGAAAGGTTATTTCAAAGATAAGGATGCAACTGATAAGGCTATGGCCGGTGGATGGTTTCACTCTGGAGACTTAGCAGTAATGCATCCAGATGGGTATATTAAAATACAAGATAGATCAAAAGATATAATTATTTCTGGTGGAGAAAATATATCTTCAATTGAAATAGAAAATACTCTATCTAAACACCCATCAGTATCAATTGCTGCAGTAGTTGCTAAACCTGATGAAAAATGGGGAGAGGTGCCTTGTGCTTTTATTGAGATGGTTAAAGACAAACCTACCACAGAGACAGAGCTAATAAGCTTCTGTAAAGAAACTTTAGCTGGTTTTAAAGTTCCAAAACAAGTGGTTTTTTGCGAATTACCAAAAACTTCTACGGGTAAAATTCAAAAATTTGAACTTAGAAAAAAGTTTTAGGTATATGAAAAAAAATAGTTTCACATTAATAGAACTGGAGTTACAATTTCAGTAGAATAATTGAGTTTTACTTGAAATTAGCTATCTTTTTAAAACTGTTTAATTTTAGATATTTTGTTATAATAAATAATGAAATTAAAAATTCTTTTAATATTGGTAATTTCATTAATTTGTAATAATGCAATAGCTAAGGATCAATACGTAGGTAAAGGCAATTTAATTCTTGATGACTTAGAAGTGGAGTGGTTTATGAAATACATGAGTCCTCCAGCTGGCCAATCACCATCAATATTTATGGTCGCTCAAGAAGATGGTAAATCTATTTGGTCATTTTATTACTATTGCCCTGAGGGATCATGTAAAGAAACAAACAAAAATGAAGCAACGAAAAGATGCGCAATGTCTGCAGAAAAATATTATAAAAATAAAAAAGATATAGAATGTTTTATATTTGCAAAAGGTAGAGTGGTTGTTTGGGATAATGATGTAAACCCTGCACATTGGAAAAAATCTGCAATGAAATCTAAATGGAGTAGGTCAGAATTAGAAAGCAAATTTAGAGAATTTGGTTTTTTAAACTAAAATAAAATTCAATAAAATAATTGATAAATTTAAGCAGTTAGACTTCATGATAAGTATTTGGTAACATTGAGTAATGAAAAAGTTTAAAATTTATTTAACAATATCTTTATTTTGGATAGTATTAGTGGGATATCTTGTTTGGGCGAATGGAATACTTGCAAGAGGTACTAAAGATTTTAGGTGGGATGAATGGATATGGTTTGGTCTAGTTCCTGCAACTATACCTTATATATTTTATTATATTTGGAAACCAGAAGTTGTAAAAAATTTTTTTAAAAAAAGTGAATAATGAAAATAGAAGTTTATGCACAGAACCTAAATTTGATATACGAAAATAGTATTTTACTTATTGATTATTGTTATCAAGGTGTAATTAATTTAGTAACTTATTTAAATCTTTGATTTTTATTTATTCATTTTTAATCTTTTTTTTAGGTGTTTGTCTTGGAAGTTTTGCAAATGTTTGTATTTATCGTTTACCCAAAAATAAACAGATCGTAAGTGGCCGATCTTTTTGTCCAAAATGTAAAAAAAAAATTAATTGGTATGATAATTTACCTTTAATTTCATTTATCATTTTAAATAGCAAATGTAGAAATTGTAAAAGAATTATTTCATCAAGATACTTTATTGTTGAATTAATAACTGGAATTTCTTTTTTATTGATTTATTCAAATTTTGAAAATTTAAATACAATCATCTTTTTATCTATTTTAAGTTTAATTTTAATAATTATATTTTTTATAGACTTAGAAAATTTCATTATTCCAGATAGTTTAAATTTTACCATCATGGGTTTAGCTTTACTAAAAAATTTTCTTCCAAATTTTAATACAAGTTTAATTCATGAAATAAACCAATCTATTATTGGTGGCATGGTTGGATATTCAAGTATTTGGTTAATTATTTTTTTATATAAAACTTTTAAAAAAATTGATGGTATGGGGTTAGGAGATGCCAAATTAATGGCTGGTATAGGCTTATTGTTTGGTTGGCAATCTATACCTTTTGTTCTTTTTGTTTCAGCAATTCTTGGACTAATATTTGTGCTTCCATCTTTATCAAACAAACAAAAGAATATGAGATCAGAAATTCCTTTTGGACCCTTTATTATAGTGGCCTGTTTAATCTATTTTGCCCAAGGTGACCTATTATATAGTCTAATATTGGTTTAATTTTTATTATTAGATAGTATTATTAACATTATGTTGAATAAAATTTCAGAGCTTGCAAAAAATAATAAAAAAATTTCTGATTTTCATTTAAGGTCTGGTTCAGATATTTCCTATAGAGCTTTAGGAGACATTATCATGGAACCTAACAGCCAAGTTGAGGATAAAGATTTACAAGAATTATTAAAGAATAACTGCTCAGATGCTGAAATAAAAAAATTTGAAGTAAAAAATGAATTAGATACTGCTGTTATGTTGGGTGAGCTAAGATTTCGAGCAAATTTTTTTAAAACTTTAAATGGCCTAGCTGCTGTCTTAAGAAGAGTGGAGACAAAAATTCCTCTAATGGAAGATTTAAACCTTCCTCAAGTGTTGTTCGGTTTACTTGATGCCCATAAAGGCTTGGTTTTAGTTACAGGTCCAACAGGGTCTGGAAAATCTACAACTTTAGCAGCAATTATTAATCAAATAAACGAGTCTAGACCTGCAAATATAATAACAATTGAAGATCCCGTGGAATTTATTCATAAAGATAAAAAAAGTATAGTCTCTCAAAGAGAAGTTGGAAAACAAACAGAGAGTTTTTCTCATGCGTTAAAAGCAGCTTTAAGGGAAGATCCAGATGTCATTCTTGTTGGTGAACTTAGAGATCTTGAAACTATAGGTATGGCATTAACTGCAGCAGAAACAGGTCACTTAGTTTTTGGAACATTACATACAAGTGGCGCACCCAATACTGTCAATAGAATTATCGATGTCTTTCCACCTGAACAACAGGGTCAAATAAGAGCACAACTTGCAGAGTCTTTAAAGATGGTTGTCACTCAAAAGTTATTCAAAAAGAAAGATGGTTCAGGCAGAGTTGGGGCTTTTGAAATTATGATTTGTAATTCACCTATTAAAAATTTAATTCGTGAAGCAAAAATTCATCAAATTCCAAGTGTAATGCAAACAGGTCAGCGTGAAGGAATGACCACAATGGAAAAATCAATCGAAGAATTAATTGGCACCGGAGTTATTTCAAATGCAGAAAAAAATTCCTAAAGGTTTTACTTTAATTGAACTATTAGTTGTGATGGCAATAATTAGTATTTTATCAGGAACTAGTATTGGAGTATCATCAACTTATAACTAATGAGAAATAA
>JACWCY010000003.1 GCA_014654455.1 Pelagibacterales bacterium SAG-MED01 | reverse complement strand
CTTGGCTTCCAACTTGGGCTGTGATCACTCCTTTGGGTTTTAAAATTCTCACTAAAGAGTCCATATTCTTTGCTGCTAAATCAATACAAAATTGATCATCGTTAAGATCAACAAATATATGATCATACGTATCGTCTCCAACTGTTTTAATGCTTTCAAAAGCATCTCCCCAAACACATTTAACTGAATTTTTTTCAGTAGACTTCTTGCCTATGTCTCCTAAATGTTTATTGCAAACTTCAACAACTTCTGGATCAAGTTCATACCAATCAACAAAATTAAATTTTTTAGAAATACATTCTCTTGCAACACCTCCATCACCACCTCCAATTATTGCTGCTCTTTCATTATCTTTATTTAGCTTTAAGCCTGCACCAACAAAAGTGGAGCTATACAAATGTTCGTCTGAGGCAGCTACTTGAATTTCTCCATCTATAAATAAAGATTTACCAAATTGTTCTAGCTCTAAAATTTCAATATGCTGTCCAACTTTAGATTTAAAATCTTCTAAAACATCATTTACGACATATGATTTTTGTAATCCTGGGGAACTATAAATGTCATGATAAAGAGATTTGGTATCTCTATTAAATTCCTTTTTAACGATTCTTTTGTGTTTAAATTCTTTTTTAATAATATCAATTGCAATTGATGGGCTAATTTTTCCACATGTAAAAAAATCAAAACTAATCATACCTTTTTCGGGGAATGTGTGAAAACTGATATGACTTTCAGCTAACAAAGCTAAAATTGTAAATCCTTGTGGTTCAAATTTATATTTAGATATATTTAAAATTGTAACATTTGCGGCTTTTGCAATATCGTGAATTACCTTTTCAAATAAAGATTGGTCATATTCTTTAGTTGTACCTATAATATCTAAAGTGATGTGCTCCCCAACTTTTGTCATAAAAATTATCCACTTTTATAATTTTTTACTTTTTCCAAAATTTTTTTCATTTCAGAAAATGAAAGATTTTTTGGTTCTCCCATCTTTAAAGCAATAACATATTGTTGGCAAATATTTTCTACTTCTTGTGCAAGCTCAAAAGCTTTAGAGAGATTTTCACCAAATGCAACCTGACCGTGGTTTGACATTAGACATGCTTTTCTATCTTTTAATGCTTTCACAATATTCGTTGAGAGTTCGTGAGTACCAAAGGTTGCATACTCTGCGCATTTAATATCTTCACCTCCTGCAAGAGCAATCATGTAATGAAAAGGTGGGATTGATTTACCATGAGTCGAAACAGCTGAGGCATGAGGGGAATGAGCATGGACAATAGCTTTTGCTTCCCATTTATTTTTATAAATATCTTGGTGAAATCTCCACTCTGATGAAGGGTTTTTACCAGAATTAAACCATGATAAAAAGTCCTTTTCCTCATTCAAAGATAAAAAGACAATATCCTCTGTTTTAAGTGATTCGTATTTTTTTCCAGATGGTGTAATAAAAAAACCTTCAATACCATCCTCTGTACCTCTTACTGAAATATTTCCTGATCTTAAAGGAGATAAATTAGTATTATTGAGTTTAACAGAATATTCAATGACTTCTTTTCTTTCTTTTAAATTTTTCATTTAAATAAATTCTTTAATCCCTCAACTGACGCGTCACATATCCCCTTTTCAGTAATCAAACCAGTAACAAATTTTGCAGGCGTTACATCAAATGCAAGATTCATAGATTTACTTTTTTTTGGATATATTTGTATTTTTTTAATATTTCCTTTTTCGTCTAAACCTTCCATATGTGATAATTCATCAGAATTTCTTTCTTCAATAGGAATATCTTTATGATCTTTTATATTCCAATCAATTGTTGAACTGGGTAAAGCTACATAAAAAGGAATATTATTATCATGTGCTGCTAGAGCTTTTAAATAAGTTCCAACTTTGTTACACACATCACCATTAGCCAATGTTCTGTCTGTTCCAACAATGCACATGTCGACCTCTCCTCTTTGCATTAAAATTCCACCAGTATTATCTGCTATGATTGTGTTATTGATTCCTTCTTCATTTAATTCAAAAGAAGTTAAATTAGCTCCTTGATTTCTTGGTCTAGTTTCATCTGTCCAAACATGAATAGGAATACCTTTTTTATGTGCATGATAAATAGGCGATGTTGCTGTTCCCCAATTTATTGTCGCTAGCCAACCTGCATTACAATGTGTTAAAATGTTTACTGTATCCTTTTTTTTCTTATAAATTTCCTCTATAATTTTTAGACCATTCAATCCAATATTTTCACAAAATTTTACATCCTCTTCACAAATTTCTTTCGCTTCATTCAAAGCTATTTCTAAAATCTTATCACTATTAATACCTGATAACTTATTCATCATTCGATCAACTGCCCACTTAAGATTTATAGCTGTTGGTCTTGAACTGATTAAATTTTCTGCTGATTTTTTTAAAAATGATTGATCATTATTTTCAATAATAGCTAAAACCAATCCATAAGCAGCTGTTGCCCCTATTAAAGGAGCGCCTCTTACTTCCATTGTATTAATTGCTTTAATTGCATCATTTACTGTTTTTAAGTCTTTAATAAAAAATTTATGAGGAAGTTTTGTTTGATCTATTATTTTAACAATATTATTTTCAAACCAAATAGTGCGATATTCTTTTTTCTCTATTCTCATTTATTTAAAACTCTACCTGCAACTGTTTTAAGTTTATTAATAGTTTTTTTTGTTCTTTTTTCTGGAGCAGTAATAATTGCAACATCTAAACAATTATTTGTTGGATCTTTAGTATCAATATGATTTTCAAAATTTTCTATTAAATTTTTAATCACATTTTTTGCTTTAACGGCATTGCCTAATAAAACTTTTATTACTTGTTGGACATCAACATTTTCATGATCAGGGTGCCAACAATCATAATCGGTTACCATTGATATAGATGCATATCTTATCTCTGCTTCCCGTGCTAATTTAGCTTCAGGCATGTTGGTCATCCCAATTACATCTGCTTTCCATGATCTATATAAATTTGACTCTGCTAATGTTGAAAATTGTGGACCTTCCATTACAACATATGTGCCACCTCTTTGATATTCAATTTTTTCTTTTTTAATAGCTTCCTCACAAGCATTCATCAAACCATTAGATGTTGGGTGAGCCATGGAAACATGGGCAACAATTTCATCATCAAAAAAAGTTTTTTCTCTTGCAAAAGTTCGATCTATGAATTGATCAATAATAACAAAATTTCCAGGTGGTAGATCTTCTTTTAAAGATCCAACCGCTGAAACAGATATAATATCTGTAATTCCTAATTGTTTAAGAGCATCAATATTGGCTCTAAAGTTTATTTTTGTAGGTGATATAAAATGACCTCTTCCATGCCTTGGTAAAAAATAGACTTCTTTATTTTTATAATTAGTTTTTAAAATCTGGTCTGAAGGTTTTCCCCAAGGAGTATTTATCTCTAATAACTCTCTATTTTTGAAATCTTCAACATCATAAAGGCCACTTCCACCTATGATTGCTAATTTATTTATTGTCATGTTTAAAAATTAATTTATTTATAGATTTATAAATTACTATTATGAATTTAAAAGATTTTATTAGATCTATTCAAGATTATCCAAAAAAAGGTATATTATTTAGAGATATAACTACTCTTATAAAAGATGAAAAAGCCTTCTCAGAAACAATAAATCAAATCGTAGAAAGATCAAAAAAAGTTAATTTCGATAAAATAGCTGCAATTGAGTCTAGAGGTTTTGTATTTGCTTCTGCTGTCTCTTATATTCTAAAAAAACCTTTTATATTGCTTAGAAAAAAAAATAAATTACCTGCAGATGTTCATTCAGTCGATTTTGAACTAGAATATGGGACTGCTACAATTGAAGTTCACAAAGACTCTATTAAAGAAAATGAAAAAGTATTAATTATAGATGATTTAATTGCTACAGGAGGTACGGCAAATGCAGCTGCAAAATTAATAGAAATTTCAGGTGGTAAAGTGGCCTGTTTTGTGTTTGTTATAAATCTATTTGATTTAAATGGCTCGGACAATTTGATTAAAAAAGGTTATAAAGTTGAAAATTTAATTGAATTTCCAGGTCACTAATAATTGTAATGAAAAAAGTTATTATCACAGGTGGTTTAGGTTTTATAGGTAGCAATCTTATAGATCTATTAATAAGTCAAAATTATTACGTAATTAATATTGATAAAGTTACATACTCATCAAATTTTTATAATATAAAAGAACACAAAAATTCCAAAAAATATAAATTTATCAAGTGTGATATTAAAGATAAAAAATTAAAAAAAATTATATTTAAATATAAGCCAGTTGGAATATTTAACCTTGCAGCTGAGACTCATGTTGATAGATCAATTGATAGTCCTGAAAGTTTTATTCAAAGTAATATTATAGGAGTTTTTAATTTGTTGGAATGTTTTAAAGAATTTTCAAAAAGATATAATTCAAAATTAGTTCATATATCAACTGATGAAGTTTATGGGGATATTTTATCTGGAAGATCAGCGGAGAATTATCCATACAGCCCAAGTTCTCCCTATGCGGCTAGTAAAGCAGCATCCGATCATTTGGTAAGTTCTTATGTGAGAACTTATAAAATTCCAGCAATAATTACAAATTGTTCAAATAATTTTGGACCTAAGCAACATCCAGAAAAATTAATACCTAAACTTATTTATAATATATTAAATAATAAACCCCTGCCCATTTATGGAAAAGGTATAAATTCAAGAGAATGGATATATGTTAAAGACCATTGTGAAGCCTTACTAAAGATTTTCAGAAAAGGAAAGGTTGGAGAATTTTATAATATTGGTTCTAATAAAAATCTCAATAATTTACAAGTTTCAAAAGAACTAATAAAAGTCTCTAAGAACATAATCAAGCTTGGAAAAAAAGTCAAAATTATCTTTGTGAAAGATCGACCAGGTCATGATGTAAGATATGCATTAAATAGTAATAAAATTAAGAATAAATTAGGATGGTTTCCAAGAACAAATTTTAGACAAGGAATTAAATTAACTTTTGATTGGTATTATAAAAACACAAAATATTATAAATCGTTGTCAAAAAAAGATATCGTTAAAAGATTGGGTAATGGATGATTAAAAAAGGAATTATTTTAGCTGGTGGCAAAGGAACTCGAATGAGTCCTCTTACAAAAGCTGTTAATAAACAATTACTTCCAATTTATGATAAACCATTAATTTTTTATCCATTATCAATTTTAATGTTGGCAAATATTAAAGACATATTGATTATTGTAAATAAAGGACAATTAAATCAATATAAAAAAATTATACCTAATGGAAACAATTTAGGTATTAAAATTACTTATATAGAACAAGATAAGCCAAGAGGTTTGCCTGATGCTTTTGTAATTGGAGAAAAATTTATTGGAAAAGAAAATGTGGCAATGATTTTGGGAGACAATTTTTTTTATGGCCAAAATTTAACCACTAAACTTCTAGAAAATACTAAGCTTAAAAAAGGCGCAAGAGTAGTTTTACACAAAGTTACAAAACCAGAACTTTTTGGTGTAGCTAAGATAAATAAAAACAACAGAATCATTTCTATTAAAGAAAAACCTAAAAAATATTTATCCGACCTTGCTATAACTGGTTTATATTTTTTTGATAATAAAGTTGTAAAATATTCAAAAAAATTGAAACCATCAAAAAGAGGAGAGGTTGAAATAGTAGATTTACTAAAAATTTACAAATCTAAGAAGCAATTAAGTGCAGATCTTATTGGTAGAGGTGGTGCTTGGCTTGATACTGGATCAATAGAAGATTTTTATAAAACATCCGCTTTTGTTTCTGCTATTGAAAATAGACAGGGTTTTAAAATAGCATGTTTAGAAGAAATTTCTTTAAATAAAAAATGGATAAATAAAAGAGAAATCATCAATTCAATAAAATTTTATGGAAATTGTGATTACTCAAAATATTTAAAAAATTTGATCAAAAAATAACATACTTATCGATGATGATATATTTTTTAGAACGATTAAGAAAATTTTTTAAATCAATAGGTAAAAAAGAAAATAAGATAAACAATTTTATTAGATTTAAAAAGTTTCAAAAAAATTCAAAAGATTATTTGGTGAATACTGATTTTATTCCTAGTAATGAAATTAATGAAAAAGTTAAGATTGTTGCATCAATAGCATTTTTTTTTGACAAAGATAAAATTAACAATTTAAATAAAGTTTGTAAAAGTTTAAATAACATCTCAAATCAAACTGAAATATATATATTTACAAATAAAGTGTCATCTGATCAAGAAGAAGATTTAAAAAATAAGATAGAGGTCGATGTAACAATAAAAGTTATAGATGAAATTGTTAACTCTAGATTATTACCTTGGTACCATATTAATTTCATGAAAAAATTGTATGAACGTGAAGAAATTACACACTTTTTATACTTAGAAGATGATATATTAATTGATAAATTAAATTTCAATTATTGGGTAAATAGCAGAAGAATTTTAAAAAAATTTAATTTAATCCCAGCTTTTGTTAGAACTGAAGTTAATAAAAACGATGAAGAAATTTATGCAATTGATTTTGTAAAAAAAGATAAATTAAAATTTTTACCAAAAATTATGATTAATGATAACTATTATTTTATAAATCATACATTTCCATACCAAGGTATGTATTTATATGACAGGGAATTGATGAAAGAACATTTGTTTGGCCCTTCAAGTAATCCTGACTGTGGCCATGGAGCTTTTAACGAAAATTATATTGATACAAGAATGATCAATCTGGATTTAATGGCTAAGGCAAATATTGGTCTTACATATATTGATGTTCCAGAGGGTTTTTTTAGTAGAATGACGCTTCTTTACGATAAAAAGAAAAGTTCAATAGATAATATTTGTCAAATAAAACATTTATCAAATAAATATTCTAATAATAAATCTTGGTTTGGAAATATTAAAATTAGAGATGCAATTCAATAATTCAAAAATTAATAATAAATTTTTTAAACATCTTAAGTTGCTATTTTATTTTATAATGGTAGCGGGAAGTGGGATCGAACCACTGACCTCGGGCTTATGAGTCCCGCGCTCTAACCAACTGAGCTACCCCGCCTTAATCTAAAATTGATTTATAGTAGTTTAATAATACTATTCAATAATTATTAACATCAGTAAATTAGTTGATTTTATAGATTTTAACTAAAAAATTAGCACACCAAATAAGACTAATCCCATTGATGCAGCTGCAGAAAAATATATTTTTTTTCTAGACTCGTTTTTTTGATTTAATTTTACTCTATTTAATAAGATGTTTATGTTTGTACTCTTAACTTGATCTTTTTCAGTATTCTTCGTTAAATATTTTGAAAAATCTTTGTTTTTAATATTGGTATCAATATTTTTCATAATACATTTTAACCACGAATCATCGGTATTTGCAAATTTACTCATGCTGAAAGGTAAATTCCTAAAAAAGCCAACCCAATAACAAGAGTTGAAAGAATAAATAAGTTTTTTTTAAATTCTTTACTTTCGGTTTCTTGAAGTTTGGATTTTAAAACATTTATATCAACTCTATCCGAAATAATAGTCTTTGTTTTTAAAGGCTTTTCAGCAACACTAGCATCATTTGGGGTCTCGATGTTAGTTTGTTTATCTGCAAAGCCTTTAGTAGTCATAATTAATTAAATCATAACAATTCTAAAGTATCAATTTTACTCCAGTCCAAAGTGGGTCACTATTTAGTTGACACATGTTCATTTTGGGTTTCAAATCTTACTTTTACAATTATGAGTTTACAACAAGTAGATTTTTCAAAAGTTCTTAACGACGAACAGGTCTATAATCATATGATGGCCAACTATGATCAATTAGGAAAAGATTGGATCAATCACCAATGGAGATGGATGAATGCAGTTTATGGAGCTTTTAAAGATCATTATAAATATATGATCATCATTTCACTTGTTGAAAAAACTTTACATTTCTATGATCAAATGAATATCAAATTAACCTATGATCAATATTATTCAAAATCGTTTATCCAAATAGATAGATTCAGTATTACTGAACTTTGTGAAAAACTACAATTACCAAAAGAAACTGTTAGACGAAAAGTTTTAGAACTAGAAAAATTGGGAGTTCTAAAAAGACAAAAAAAACAAATTATAATTGATCGAAGTTCATTTAGTTTTATTAGACCTGAAAACCAAATGAAATATACAGCTTCTTATATTCTGAAAATCTCAGAAATTCTTAATAAGGAAAAACTTTACTCCAAAAAACTTTATGCAAAAATGATTGAAAATGTTTTAAAGAAAAATTTCTCTATTTGTTGGAGATGGTTTTATAGGATGCAAATTCCAATGATCATTGGATACCATGAAATGTTTGAGGACTTATCTACATTTCATGTTTGGGGAACAGTTTGTATGAACCAAGCTTTCAATTATAATGCATCATTAGAAAAAAAGAATGGCCACAATGATGTTCATAATTATATGGATTATCAAAGAGAATTGATTAAAGGTGACTATAATAAATTTAACGAAGAAATGGTAAGAGGTGTTAAAGCTAAAAGTAACGGTGTTAGTGCAATGTCTGTTTCTGACATGACTGGAATCCCTCGAGCAACAGTTATTAGAAAATGCAAGTTCTTGGTAAAAAATGATTACTTAAGATTAAATGAAAAAAAACAATATGTTTTAACAGGTTTCAATGTTCAAAGAGTTCTACCATACCAAAAATTAATTTTCAGAAATAAAGCTAAATTCATTAGAAAAGTTCTTAATCTTTTGACTATTTCATAAATTTCTTTATTTCCAAACAATCTATGTATAAATTCATTAATTATTAATTTCATTTTGAGGGAAGATGGGGATAGTAACAACGATAGCACCAATCGCTTTAGCATTATTAATGCTTGGTTTGGGTGCGTCTTTAACATTAAAAGATTTTTTAAGAGTATTTAAAAATCCTAAAGATTTCTTTATAGGGTTTGTTTGTCAGTTAATAATTTTACCTCTAGTTGCATATTCTCTTATTATTATTCTTAAAGTTCCAATTGAATTAGCATTAGGTGTTATGTTAATTGCAGCTGCACCTGGTGGGGTAACTTCGAATGTTTTAACTAAATTTGCTGATGGAGATGTAGCTTTATCAATTTCACTGACAGCTTTTATGAGTTTGATAAGTATCGTTTCTGTTCCTTTTATTGTTTTTCAGTCAATTGACTTATTTAATATTGATTATGTTGAAAAAGAAATCTCACTGGTTGGAATTTCTTTAAAAATGTTTTTTGTTGTAACTGTTCCGGTAATTTTAGGAATGATTATCAGAAAATTTGCAGGTGAATTTATAAATAGAAATGTTAAAAATATACAAAGAATTTCAATAGCATTATTTCTTATAATCTTTATAGCTATTTATATAGAAGAATGGGATAGCATTGTAATGTTTTTAACCTCTGCTGGAAAAGTTGCTTTTGCCTTAAATATTTTAATGATGATAATTGGTTTTTATGTAGCCAAATTTTTAGCATCAGGCATTGCACAACGTAGATGTATATCTTTAGAATGTGGTTTGCAAAATGGAACATTAGCTGTTTTTGTTGGAACTCAGTTATTTGATGATATGGTCTATATGGTACCGACTGCAGCTTATGCATTAATCATGATGACAACTTCTGTAATTTTTGTTCTAATTTTAAGAAGACAAACTTAATTATAAATTTTTAAAATCTGTTCGTTTTAAGGGCCCTGATTGAACTACGATAGGATATTTTTGTTTTTCTACTTCAATAAATAAATTTTTAGATTTAAGCTCATCATTAGATAAATCATTTTTAATATATCCAAATACTAAATTCTTTTTAAAATTGAATGAGTAATTTCCTGAAGTTGATCTTCCTATAATTTTATTATCAATATAAATAGGCTCATCATGAAGCAACAAAGGTTTCCCTGGTTCACTGTTTTTAAGAGTAAACATTGCAAATCTACTCTTAATCTTTTCTTGTTTAATTTTTTCTAAAGCTTGTTTACCTATAAAATCAATTTCTTTCTTTTTACTGATAGTAAATGATAGTCCTGCTTGATATTGATTTTCTTCAGGAGAAATATCATGCCCCCAATGTAAAAAACCACTTTCCATTCGCATAATATCCATCGCATGCATACCACAGTTAGAAAGATTAAAATCTTTACCTTGTTTTATAAGTAATTCGTATATTTTTTTTGCTTCATTTATTTTAACATATAATTCATAACCCAATTCACCCACATAAGATAATCTTTGAGTCCAAATCTTTACTCCATCAATTGTAATATATTTTGCTGTACCAAATTTAAAATCATTGTTATCAAAATTATCTTTAGATATTGTTTTAATTAAATCCCTACTTTTTGGACCAAATAATCCAAATACACATAGATCATCTGTGATATCTTTCAGCTCAATATCATTTGAGATGTGTTTTTTTATATGGAATTTATCTCTTTCTCTTGTTGCAGCTGAACTTATTATTCTAAAATGATTTTTTTCAACACAAACTACTGTTAAATCTGTTTCAATTCCTCCATCAGAGTTAAGCATATGGGTGTAAACACATTTACCAGGTTCATTTTTAATATTAGCTGTACAAATCTTTTGCAGTTCTTGGTGTGCTTTATCTGACTTTATTTCAAACTTAGAAAAAGGTGTTAGGTCAAATAAACCAACATTTTTAATGGTATTATTAGTCTCATACTCTGCAGAAGGATACCAGCTTTGATAATTATAACTATATTCATACTCAGCCTTTTCTCCATCTAGAGCAAACCACATCGGTCTTTCGTATCCACCTGAAACACCAAAACAAGCTCCAAAGCTTTTTAAATTATCATGATGCGGAAGAGTTTTAATGTTTCTTGAAGTTTTATGTTGTTTAAATGGCCAGTGCATTCCATATAAATCACCTAATGACTCTGTTATTCTTTTTTTAATAAAACCTAATTCTGAATGAAATTTTTGAAATCTTTTTATATCGTAACTAAAAATATCTTCATTAATATGGCCAGTCATCAACCATTCTGCTGTAACTTTGCCTACACCTCCCCCGCTTCCTATTCCAATGCTATTTAATCCACAGCAAACAAAAAAGTTTTTAACTTCAGGCACTTCACCTAATAAAGTGTTTGTATCTGGTGTAAAAGACTCTGGACCTGAGAAAAATTTTCTTATACCTGCAGTTTCTAAAATAGGAAATCTTTTAATAGCAGATGCTAAATAAGGTTCAAAATGCTCAAAATTTTCTTGAAATTCGCCAAAAGAAAAATCTTCAGGTACTTTGTTAGTTTTATCCCAAGCGGGAATTGAATTTCCTTCAAAAATACCAACTAATATTTTGCCAGCATCTTCTTTAATATAAGTACGATTATCAAAGTCTCTAATTACCGGTAATGTTTTTGATAAATTATCTATTGGTTCAGTAATAATATAAAAATGTTCTGCGGGATAAAGAGGAATGCTAACTCCAGCTTTTTCTCCTATTTGTCTTGACCACATGCCTGAAGCTAAAACTATATACTCACAGTCAATTGTTTGACCATTTACTTTTACACCAGAGACTTTTCCATTTTTTGTTATAATTTCTTCTACAGGTGATTTTTCAAAAATTTGTGCCCCTTCTTGTCTTGCTGCTTTAGCTAACATATGTGTTACACCTGATGGATCAGCCGCTCCATCACCTGGCATTAGAATTCCACCAATAAGTTCATCAGCGTTAATTATTGGGTAATCTTTTTTAATTTGATTTTTATCTAAAATTCTTACATCGACATCATAAAGTTGAGCAGTTGTAGCCTGTCTTTGTAATTCTTGCCACCTTCCTTTATTCTGTGCAATTGAAAGTGCACCATTCAATCTCAAACCGGCTGAATGATCAACTTTCTTTTCAAGCTCCTTATATAAATCTAATGTGTACTTTCTAATTTTAGTTACTGCTGCCGAAGGACCCAATTGACTTACAAGTCCCGCAGCATGCCAAGTTGTTCCTGAGGTTAACTGATCTCTTTCCAAAAGAATTGTATCTTTCCAACCAAATTTAGCTAAATGATAAGCAACTGAACAGCCTACAACTCCGCCTCCGATAACTATCACTTTTGATGTTTTAGGAATTTCTTTATTCACTTTAGTGTTATATTAAAAATAAATTAAAATGAAAATAAAAATATTAATCACTGGTGCTTCTGGTTATATTGGGTCTTGTTTATATTTTTATCTAAAACAAAAATTTAGAGTTTTAGGTGTAGATAAGATTAATAACAAATTTAAACTAATCAAAAAGTGTGATCTTACAAACTCCAAAAAACTTGATCGTTTTCTTAGAAAAGAAAAACCAAATTTAATTGTTCATTTAGCGGCTCAGTCTCTTGTGGATGAAACTATTAATAAAAATAAATATTATTTGAATAATGTAGTAGCTACTAAAAATTTAGTTAATGTTATGAAAAAAAATAATTTAAATAATCTAATATTTTCTAGTACAGCAGCTCTCTATAAATATAATAATAAAGTACTTAATGAAAAAAGTAGAATTAATCCAAAAAGTACTTATGCAAGAACAAAAAATGAGTGTGAAAAAATTATTAGAAATTCTAAAATAAATTCAATTATTCTAAGATTTTTTAATGTTTGTTCTAGTTTGCAACTTAAAAAAAAAATTATAGGCGAATTTCACAATCCTGAAACTCATTTAATACCTACTATTGTCTATAAAAATTTACTTAAACAACAAATTTACGTATATGGAAATAATTATAAAACTAAAGATGGAACTTGTGTAAGAGACTATGTGCACATAAAGGATATTTGTAATGCAATAGAAAAATCAATTAAATTTTTATTAATGAGTCAAAATAACTTTGAGATCATTAATATTGGCTCTTCTTCTAAAAAAACTAATTTTGAGATATTAGATACAGTAAAAAAAATAACAAATATTAGTAACAATTTTAAAATTGTAAAAAGAAGAAAAGGAGATGTTGATTTTCTTACTTGTTCAATTGTAAAAGCTAAAAAAAAACTCCAATGGAAACCAATTTATTCAAACATTAAAAATATTATTAAAGATGAGATTAAGTGGGTTAATTATCTAATAAATAATAAAAAATTTAGAAAATTTAAAAACTATTTATAATTTTGAATGATTAAATTGCTTTAATAGGTTCTACAAACTCATGCCCAAAAACATCTGCAACAGCTTTATATGTTACTTGTCCTTTACAAACATTAAGTCCTGCTAAAAAGTTTTTATCGCCTCCTAAAGCTTTTTGATAACCTTTGTTTGCTAGTTTAACTAAATAAGGAAGTGTTGCTTGATTTAATGCAAAAGTAGATGTTCTAGGTACACCTCCAGGCATATTTGCAACACAGTAATGAACAACATCATCAACTATATATGTTGGATCACCATGAGTTGTTGGTTTACTTGTTTCAACACATCCTCCTTGATCAATAGCTACATCAACAATTACAGAACCTCTTTTCATTAATTTCAACATATCTTTAGTTACCAGTTTTGGAGCCTCTGCTCCAGGGATCAAAACACCACCAATTAATAAATCTGCTTCAGCAACTAATTTGTTTAAATCTATTTTGTCACTTTGTTCTGGAATTATTTTATCTCCAAATATCTTTACTAATTGTTTTAATCTTGCTTCAGATCTATCAACGATATGAACTTTTGCCTGCATACCAGTTGCTATCACTGCTGCATTCTCCCCTACTACTCCACCTCCAAGAATTAATACATTTGCAGGCTCGCCTCCTGGTGCTCCTCCTAATAAAACTCCTCTGCCTTTTTGATTTTTTTCTAAGCAATGTGCGCCAGCTTGAACCGACATACGGCCTGCAACAGCACTCATTGGTGCAAGTAATGGAAGTCTACCATTGTCATCAGTTACAGTTTCGTAAGCAATATTTATGCTTTTTGATTTTATTAATCCTTCTGTTAGTTCTTTTGCGGCAGCTAAATGGAGATAAGTATATACAATTTGATTTTCTCTAATCATGTCTACTTCAACTTTTTGGGGTTCTTTTACTTTAACAATTATTTCAGCATCACTAAAAATATCTGATGCTTTATCTATAATCTTTGCTCCAGCTTTAGTGTATTGATCATTTTCGAAACCAGCTTCAAATCCACCATTATTTTCAATTAAAACTTCATGACCTTCTGACACTAAAGTTTTTACACTATCAGGAGTTAAACCTATTCTATTTTCTTGTGGTTTGATCTCTTTAGGTACGCCTATCCGCATTGTTACTCTCTAAGTTATATAATAACTATAAATGAACTAGTTCTTTTGGTTTTTTTGATAATTAGTGATGCCTGTTCTTAATTTATCAATAATTTCATCAATATGTTTTTCTTCACATATAAATTGTGGAGCAATAATTAAACAGTCACCTGTTGCTTTAAAATTAACTCCTGCTTCATAGCAAGCTTTAAAAGTTTCATAACCAGCTTTTCCAGGTTTTGTATTTAATTTCATATCAATACCTCCCATCATTCCATATCCCCTGATATTATCTACTGACTCTAAGTCTTGAAGAGAAAATAAACCTTTTTGGAAGTAAGGAGCTAAATTTTTTGCTCTATTAAAAATATCATCTTTCTCAAAAATATCTTGTACAGCTAATGCTGCTGCAACAGCAACTGGAATTCCTGAATAAGTGTATCCATGAAATAATTCTACAGCACCTTTTGGAGAAGCATCCATTACAGCATCATAAATAGAGTCATTACAAGCAACAACGCCCATTGGCACAACACCATTAGTTGTTGCTTTTGCCATCGTCATTATGTCTGGTGTAACACCGAACTCATGAGCACCAAATTTAGATCCTGTTCTACCCCAACCTGTAATTACTTCATCAAAAATTAGAAGTATTCCATGTTTATCACAAATCTTTCTAAGTTTTTGTAAATATCCTTTTGGTGGAACTAGAGTTCCTGTTGATCCTGCAATTGGCTCAACAATACATGCAGCTATATTTTCACCACCAAAGTTTTGACAAATTGTTTCAAGATCATTTGCTAAATAATCACCTGTTTCTGGTTGACCACTTACAAATTTATGTTCTGGTAAATGAGTATGTCTTATGTGTTGAACACCTGGCATTAAAATACTTGCAAATGTTTTTACATTGTTAACCATTCCTCCAACAGAAACACAACCAATATTCATTCCATGATAACCTCTTTCTCGACCTACAAATCTAAATCTTTGCGCATCTCCTTTTGCTCTATGATAAGCAACAGCAATTTTAATTGCAGTTTCAACAGCAGTAGATCCACAAATTGTAAAAAACATTTTATTTAAATCTCCAGGAGTGTGTTTTGAAATTTTTGTAGCTAATTCAAAGGAACCTCCAAAACCTTGTTGAAAAGGTTGAGCATAATCTAATGTATCAAGTTGTTTTGTAACAGCTTCTGTGATTTCTTTTCTTCCATGACCCAAAGGATTACAAAATAATCCTGAGCTAGCATCAATTTGCGTTTTTCCGTGATGGGTCTTTAAATAGACACCTTTAGCTTCAGTAATTAATCTTGGGTTAGCTTTAAAATCTTTATTAGATGTAAATGGCATCCAATGTTCATTCAATGAATTTGGAACTGAAGTTCTATTTTCTGAGCTCATAATTTTTTTTAATTTATTAATTAACTATTAATAAAATTCTTAGACTATATTTGTTTGTTTAAAAGGATTATTTTTGCCTCTCACAAAAGAGACATAAGTTAATTCAACCTTAAATTGTATTTTTATTTGTTTTACATCCTGCTTAAATTGAATTTTAATAGGTCTAATTTAATTAAATTAATGAGAGGATAAAAATGAGAAAAATAATTAGTTTTATTCTAGGAGCAATCGTAGCTCTTAACTTGTCTGTTTCAGTTGCTAATTCAGCAGCAAACGAAGTTAGAGTTGCTTACTTTCTAGAATGGCCAAGTCCAAACTTAGAGGATATGCAGAAAAAAAACTTCGCTAAGGCACTTGGAGTACCAGTAAAGTGGACAAACTTCACTAACGGTGGAGCAATGACTGATGCTATGTTAGCGGGTGATATTGATATATCTTATTCGCAAGGATTAGTACCATTTATTAATGCTGTAAAATCTAAAGCACCAATCAAACTAGTTGATATTGCTATGGAATACGGAATGGGAGGAACAACTTGTGTTACTTCTAATGCTTCTGGAATTACAAAAGCTAACGCTACTGAATTAGAAGGCAAAAAAGTTGCTGTTCCACTTGGAACAATGGCTGAGTATGTTTTTGATGAAAGTATGAAAGTTGTTGGAGCTGACAGAGGTAAAATGGATATAATTCAAATGGACCCTGAAGAAGGAGCTGCTGCATTAGTAAGTGGTGATGTTGTAATGGCATGTTTATTTGGTGGTAACTCTATTAAAGCTGCAACTGCTGTAGGATCAAGATTACTTACAGTTGATGAAGCGAGAGCTGCTGGTATCTTAGGAATAGATATCACTTCAGTAACTACAAAGTTTATGAAGGAAAATCCAGGAATGCTAAGAACTTTTATAGAAGTAACTCATGAAGCTAATGCTAGATATAAAGCTGGTAAAGCTGACATGAATGTTATGGCTAAAGCTTCTGAAATGAAAGTTGCTGATATGAAAGAAACTTTAAGTGGTTTCAAATTTCTTACTCCTGCAGAAACAGAAAAATCTATGAAGAGTGGAAATCTTGATGCGTTCCTAAAAGGTATGGGAACACCAGGTGGAAACGTAGATACTAGTTTCTTACCTCTATAATTATTATAGAGAAATAAATTTAATAGGCGCCAATTTAATAAATTGGTGCCTATTTTTTTAATAAGAATTTAATTATAAAGTTATTTTATGAGTGATTTAGTTTCTCAAAATCTAAACATGATTTTTACAACTCCTAAAGGAGAAACGGTTCACGCATTAAAAGATTTGAATTTCACTCTTAAAAAAGGAGAACTATTAACGGTTCTTGGTCCATCAGGTTGTGGAAAAACAACTTTACTAAATATTACTGCAGGATTTATCAGACCAACATCTGGAAGTATCACATTAAATAATAATGAAATAGACGGACCGGGTGTTGAAAGAGGAATGGTTTTTCAACAAGGAGCCTTATTTGAGTGGTTAACTGTTACAGAAAATGTGAATTTTGGATTAAGAATGAAAAAAGAAGATCCTACTAAAACAGCTAAAAAAGTTGAAGAATGGTTGGAAATCGTTGGATTAAAAGGTTTTGGAAATACTCCAACTTATCAATTATCTGGGGGAATGCAACAGAGAGTAGCTCTCGCAAGATGTCTTATCAATGATCCAGATTTAATCCTTATGGATGAACCATTGGGAGCTTTGGATGCTCTAACAAGAGAAAAAATGCAGTCTTTAGTTTTAAAAATATGGAAAGAAACTGGAAAAACAATTATTCTAATTACTCACTCTGTCGAAGAAGCTTTATTGCTTGGTGAAAGATTATATGTGATGGCACCTCGGCCTGGTCGTATACATAAAGAGTACAATCTCCCATTTGCCTCAATGGGTCTTAAAGAAGATTTAAGAGATATCAAAAAAAATAAAGATTTTTCTGCAAAACGTGAGGAAATATTAGAAATGATTTGGAATATGGAAGAAGAAATAATGGGAAAAGATATTTAAATGCTTACTCAAATAATAACTTTTTTAATATTTTTTGCCGTTATCGGCTGCATCCTTTATGGAAGACGTTTAATTAAAACTGAAAAAATTGATGCAGTTTTTGGAAACCCTGAAAGAGCGTTAGGAGGTACGCACTGGGTGATTGTTGGAAGTAGTTTTCTTCTTTTAATTTGGCTTTATTATTCTTGGGACATAGCAAAGGGATTTTATCCAAAATCTGCTAACGAACTTTGCCAGGTAGCAAAAATAAACGATTCAATGCTAGGATTGAAATATCAATTTCCTATAGAGGAAAGAGAGTTCAAGAGCACTTCACAAATTAAGAAAGAAAATAAGAACCTTAAGAATATTTCAATTGAAATACAGAGTTCTCAAGAACTCAATAATCAACAAAAAGCAATTCTTGTTAGTTTTATAACTAAAACCAATCAATTAATTCCATTGTTAACTAATGAAGATTTACTTGAAAATAAAACTAAACAAAAAATAAGTGATATCACTGGTAAAATTAACCTTTTAACTGAGAATTTTAATAAAACTGATTATCCATTTGAAACTGAACAAGAACTTAATGAAAGGCTAAGAGCTGTAAGTGAAGAAGGTGGATGGGGTATTACAAAAGTTGATGCAGGAAGTGGAAGTATTGAAAATACAATAGAGGTACCTTTAATACCAGCAACAGATAAGGGTTTAAAATTTCATGCTGCGGCTCAAGAGTTAAACTTAATAAGTGATGAATTTTTTAAATTACGAAACCATAATCCACAATTTAAAAACAAAATAAAAGAAATTAAGGATGAAATTAAAGTTTATAGATCGGGCCTAGATGACAATGAAGAAATAGCCTCTTCGTATGCTAAAAATATTGTTAAAATTGCAAGAAGAATAGAATTTGCAAGTATATATCCACCAAATACACTAGATAAAATGCAGAGTGCTATTATCAAATTTGATAATGCACAAGTAAAAGCTCAAGGTGGGTTAAGATTCATTGATATTTTTCTTTTTCCAGCTGGAACGATTGTTGCAAGTGGTCCAAGTTGTTCAGAACAAGGATCAGGAAGATGGCTACCCAAACCATCAGATACTTTTAATAAATTTATTCTCATGTCTAAACCAAGTGTTGGCTACAAAGACATCCCCCTTTTATGGATTAATATGGTTGATGTAAGTAAGATGATTGGTTTTATTTTACCCGATTGGATAGCTGATGTTATACCAGGGAAATATCCTGTTCATACAAAAGATGGAATAGTAAAACAAAACTTTAAAGGAATGGTGCTTAAAGTTGTAACAGGTGACTTTGAATTATTAAAAGTGCCTGTACCTTACGGACATATTTGGGACTCCTTTATGAGAGTTTTTCTAGGATTAGTATTTGGAATAATTATTGGTGTTCCATTAGGATTATTCATGGGTCTCAATAGATTCGCAAAAGGCTTTTTTGATCCTTTGATTGAACTTTACAGACCTGTACCGCCTTTAGCCTGGGCACCACTTATAATTTCTGTTCTAGGTATAGATAATACAGGTAAAGTATTTTTATTATTTATGGTTTCATTGTCTATAATGATTATTTCAGCAAGAGCTGGTGCTTCAGGAACACAGCTTTCAAAAATTCATGCAGCTCACTCATTAGGAGCTTCAAAAAAACAAATTTTAAGACATGTAATTTTTCCTAACTCTCTGCCTGAAATCCTAACAGGTATAAGGGTTGCTGTTGGTATGTGCTGGGGCACTTTAGTAGCAGCAGAATTTTTAGCTGGTACAACAGGTATAGGTTTTGTTGAAAACGTTGCAAAAAAATATTTCCAATATGAAGTTATTTGGATCACTATATTTATTATGGGAATGCTTGGTCTTTTATTTGATGTTACTTTAAGAAAAATTATTGATAAAACAATTCCATGGCGTGGAAAAGGTTAATTAGTTAAATTCATTTAATTAATGAAAATTATTGATTGTACTACTTATTATTCTGAGGATTTAATGCTCGATATAAGATTCAATATCTTAAATCAATATGTCGACAAATTCATTATCACTGAGTCTAAATTCTCTCACAGTGGCAAAAAAAAACCTTTGAACTTTAATATTAATAATTTTCCAAAATTTAAAGATAAAATAGAATATTTGGTAATTGAAGATGAGCCTGATGAAATAGATACAACAAATATTTCAAGTTCAACAAAAAGAATGAATAGTTTATTGAGAATTGAACAATCTTACAATTTTATGATGAATGCCGTAAAAGATGCATCAGATAATGATTTGATTTGCCTTAGCGATAATGATGAAATTCCAAATTTCAATTCTAAGCACTTCAAAGAATCACAAAATGATATCTATATTTTTAAACAATTATTTTTTTATTATAAATTAAATTTATTTTACGATTTAATGCCATGGTATGGCACAAAAGCCTGTAAAAAAAAGAAATTATTATCATTTTCATGGTTAAGAAATTTAAAAAATAAGAGATATCCATTTTGGCGTATTGATACTTTCTTTTCTAAATCCAAACAAACAAATTTAAAGATTGTAGAGAATGGTGGATGGCACTTTACAAATTTAAAATCTGCTGAAGAAATTTACACAAAACTTTCTAATTTTGGGCATCATAACGAATTTGATAATTCTGGTGTCACTGTCAAAGATATTCAAATGTGTATTGATAATAAGATTGTTAATTATAATCATCAAGCTGATAAATCTGAAGATAACAAGTATAATGCAAACTACAAACTTCAATTAGTTGAAGATAAGATTCTACCCAATTATCTTATTGAGCATAAAGAAAAGTATAAAGATTGGTTTGATAATTCTTAATGATAAATTGGGGCATTTTAGGATTAGGTCGTATGGGTTTAGCATTTGCAAATGCTATAGACGAAACATCAAATTCAAAATTAATTGGCATTGCCAGCAAATCAGGAAAAACATTCAAAAATTACAATAATGAAACTTATGAAAGTTTAATAAATAATAAAAATATTGATGCAATTTATATTTCTACTTTAAATAATACTCACTTAGAACTGATTGAAAAAATTTTAAAAAAAGAAAAAAGAATTTTATGTGAAAAACCAATTTCAACATCACTAAATGATCTATCAAAAATTCAAAAATTATTATTTAAAAAAAAACAATTATTTGAAGCTATTGCATATTATTCTCATCCTCAAACAGTCGAGCTAATGAATTTGATTAATAATGATGAGATAGGTGAAATTCAAAGTATTGAAAGTAATTTTGGATTTAAAGCAAAGTTTAATCCTTCATCAAGATTATTCAATAAATCATTAGGTGGAGGTGTCATTTTTGATTTAGGTTGTTATCCTTTAAGCTTTTTCATGTTGTTTACAAAAAACTTAGAAAAAATAATGATAAAATCAAAAACTCTAAGTTACGCAAAATCTAATGTTGATGATGATGCAACAGCAATATTAAATTACGATAACAAAATAGAAGGTAAAATACATGTTAGTTTTAAATCAAATCTAAATAATATTTGTATAATTCATGGGTCAAAAGGATTTATTAAAATTAATGAACCTTGGACTCCTAAAATGAACTCAACAATTGAAGTTTCAAGTAATAATCATTTTCATATAAAATCAGTTAATTCAAATTTATCAGTTTATGCTAATCAAATCCAAAAGGTATCTCAAAGCTTTATTGATCAAAATATAGAATTAAATTTATTTAATATTGAAAAATCATTGATTAATATGAAGTTAATAAGTAAGTGGTTAAGCGATGAAAGCATTTAAACTTAAAAAAATAGTATCATCAATACTTATCAAGCATGGTTTGTCTAAAGTAGATGCTAACATATCATCAAATGCCTTAATAAATGCTGAATTAGTAGGTGCATATGGCCATGGTCTATCAAGATTAAAAATGTACTGTGATCGAATTAAAAAAAAAGTCATTAATCCAAAACCCAAAATAAAGATTAAAAAAATTTCTCAATCTATTTCCCACATCGATGCAAACAACAGTATAGGATTTGTTTCTGCTGATATTGCAATTAAAACGGCAATTAAAAATGCAAAGAAAACAGGAATTGGGATGGTTGCTGTAAAAAATAGTGGTCATTATGGTTTGTCTGGTTATTACGCTGAACAGGCTGTTAAGAAAAATTTAATAACAATGATTTATACAAATGCTCCACCAGCTGTGGCACCCCATGGTGCATTAAAAAGTTTATTTGGAACAAACCCAATTTGTTTTGGAACACCAACAGGATCTAAAATTCCTTTTATTTTAGATACTTCAATTTCAATGATAAACAGAGGAAAGATTAGAGTTGCTGCTAGAAATAATCAAAAAATTCCAGAAGGCGTTGCTTTGGACAAGTTTGGAAATCCAACTACTAATGCAAAAAAAGCTCTTGAAGGAGTACAATTACCGATAGCAGGTTTTAGAGGATCTGGACTGGCTTGGATGGTCGATATTTTAAGTGGAGTGTTAACTGGTGGAAACCATGCTGGTAAAGTTAAAGACCCTTTCGATGATTTTTCAGGTCCACAAAATATTGGTCATTTATTTATCACATTTAAAACAAATTTATTTGTAAGTAATTTCAAGAACAGAATTAAAAATAACATAAAAACAATAAAAAAATTGCCAAAAATTAAAGGAATAAAAGAAATAATGTATCCTGGTCAAAATAAATATAAAAGATTTAAAATGAATTCAAAAAATGAGATTAAGATTTCTGAAATTATAAAAAAAGATCTAAAGATTCTTAAAAGTTAAAATTATGCTCTCGAATAAAGAAATTATTTGTCCTGATAACCTCTTAAATGTAGCTCATAGAAAAAAAGGAGTTAAAGCAGGAATAGTTAATGCTGGTAAGCCTTTACCAATGTTATCAGTTCAAGACGCAGTTAATGAAAATTTAATTGAGCCAGTTTTTATTGGTGATGAAAAAGAAATATTAAAATGTGCTGAAGATTTAAAATGGGATATTTCAAAATATGAAATTATTCATGAACCAATAGAAAATAATACAGCAGCTATTGCAGCTAAATTAGCAAGTGAAAAAAAAATTAAAATTATTGTTAAAGGTCATATTCATACAGATGTTCTTATGAAAGAAGTTTTAAAAAGAGAATATGATTTATTAGGAAAAACTAGATTAAGTCATATTTGGCATATGACAATTGATAAAGAAGATAAACCGTTAATTATAACTGATGGTGCTTTAAATGTTTTACCTAATGTAAAAACAAAAATGCATATTTTAAAAAACGTTATTAATTTTTCTAATAGAATTGGTATTGAAAGACCTAAAGTAGCTATACTGTCAGCAACTGAAGAAGTTTTAGATAGTATTCCAAGCTCTAAAGATGCTGAAGAATTAACAAAACTTGCTAAAAAAGAAAACTTAAATGCAGATGTATTTGGACCACTTGCTTTTGATAATAGTATTTCAAAAAAATCAGCAGCTATTAAAGGTATTAAAAATGATGTTGCTGGAATAGCAGATGTTTTATTGGTGCCAAGCGTTGAGACTGGTAATGGCTTGGTAAAAATGTTGATTTACTTTTCAGGAGCATGTGCTGCGGGAGTAGTTGTTGGCGGGAAAGTTCCGGTTGTTATAACAAGTCGTTCAGACGAAGCTCAAGCTAGATTAGCTTCAATTGCTGCTGCGGTAGTTGCTTTAGACTAATTCTAAATAATAAGTTTAATTAATTGTAAATTCTTCATTGAAAAAAATCAACTTATACTTTAAATACTTCGACAATTAATAAAGACAAAACAATCAATGGCAATACAATACTTAAAAAAATCTCCTAAAACTTCATCAACAGATGACAGTAAAACAACTGGAATAGTGCAAGATTTATTAAAAAATATTGAAACAACAAAAGAACAAGGTTGTATTGATTTAACAAAAAAATTTGACAAATTTGATGGAGATATAATTGTTTCTAAAGAAAGAATTGAAGAGGTTAAAAAAAATTTAGATCAAAAAACTAAAGATGATGTTCAATTTTCTCATGAAAGAGTAAGAAAATTTGCTGAAGCACAATTAAAAAATTACGGACAAGATTTTGAAGTTGAACTTTCAAAAGGTTTATATGCAGGACAAAAATTAATTCCAGTCAATACAGCAGGTTGTTATGTACCTGGTGGAAGATATGCACACATTGCTTCGGCAGTTATGAGTGTAACAACTGCTAAAGTTGCTGGTGTTAAAAATATTATTGCTTGTAGCCCTCCTAAAGAAGGTATTGGTGCTCATCCAACAATTATTTATACTGCAGATTTATGTGGTGCTGACGTTATTTTAAATTTAGGTGGAGTTCCTGCTATTGCAGCAATGACTAATGGGTTATTCAAAAATCCTCCATCAGATATAATTGTTGGCCCTGGAAATCAGTTTGTTGCTGAAGCAAAAAGAATTTTATTTGGAAAAGTTGGAATTGATTTATTTGCAGGTCCAACAGAAATTGGAATTATTGCTGATGCTAAAGCAGATCCAGAAATAGTAGCCGTAGATTTAGTCGGGCAAGCAGAACATGGTTATAATTCTCCTTGCTGGTTATACACAACTAGCAAAGAACTTGCTGAAAAAGTAATGAAAAGAGTTCCTGAATTGATTGCAGATCTTCCTGAGGTACCAAGAACTAACGCTGATGCTGCTTGGAGAGATTATGGTGAAGTAATTCTTTGTGATACAGATGAAGAAATGGTTAAGATAAGTGATGAATATGCACCCGAACACTTAGAAGTTCAAACTGAAAATTTAAAATGGTTTCATGATAGATTAACTAATTACGGATCTTTGTTTATAGGTGAAGAAACAACAGTTGCTTATGGAGATAAATGTTCTGGAACAAATCATATTTTACCTACTAAAGGTGCGGGAAGATATACTGGAGGTTTGTTTGTTGGAAAATTTATTAAAACATTAAGTTTTCAAAGAATGACTAAAGAGTCCACTGAATTAGTTGGAGCTGCTGCTGCAAGAATATCACGTTATGAAGGTATGGAAGCGCATGCAAGAACTGGTGATGTCAGATTAAAAAAATATGGATATTCTAATTAATAGTTTCTAAAATTATGTAAATTGTAAGTAAACTCATAAAGCAAATAATAAAAATATTTATTATTTTCCAATTTTTTTTACTTTGTGCATATTTAGATAAGTACTTTGAAAGATATCCAATGAAAAAAAAAAATAAAAAAGAAGCAATTGAAGCACCTATTCCAAAATAAATTTTCTGATTTAAAATTAAGTTTTTAGAAAAATTTCCAAGAAAAAAAACTGTGTCAGAGTAAACGTGAGGATTGAGATAAGTAAAGCCTAGAGTTTTTAAAAAAATATCAAATTTTGATATATCGGTAATCTCATTATTAAAATTAACTCGTAAGTTATAAGATTTTATTTTTGAGTAAATAAAGTAAATTAGGAAAATAATTAGTAAAATATTAAATATTAACTCAATAGTAGAATTAAAATATTGAACGAAGTAATGAAAAAGAAATATTCCTAAAAAAATAAGAATTAAATCAGAAACTGAGCAAATTAAACAAACTAAAAAAATATGTTGTTTTTTTAATCCCTGCTCTATTACAAAAATATTTTGAGCGCCTATCGCTAGAATTAAACTAAGCCCGGTAAAAAAACCTAATACCAGGTATTCCATCTAAAATTAAATTATTCTGAATTAGCAGTTAAAGTTTTAATCTCTAAAATATTTTCGTTAGGATCTTTAACAAAAAATGTCTCTTGCTCATATTTTGTTCCTTTAAATCTTAGATAAGGCTCATCATAATATTTGGCACCTTTTTCTTTCAATCTACTTTTTAAAGTATCAAAATCTTTTCTTGATAAATGCACTCCAAAATGTGGAACAGAAACATTTCCCATATCAACATCATGTCTTTCACTATCTAATTTATGATCACTTGCATGAAGAGTTAATTCATTGCCCCAAAAATCAACATCAGCCCATTCTTGCGCAGAGTTATCAAGTCGACAACCCAAAGTTTCGCTATAAAATTTTTTTGCTATTTCTAAATCACCACAAGGGATTGCTAAGTGAAAACAGTTAGTATTTTTGTACATAATCTCTCCTTTAAAATCTGAATATAATCACTATATAACCTACACATATTTTTATATCAAGCTAACAAATTTTATGAATGATTACTTACAATCTATAATTGATAGAGATCCTGCGGCAAAATCAAAGCTAAGTTTAATATTAACTTACCCAGGTGTTAAGGCTATTTTTTTTCATAGAATTGCTAATTTTTTTGCAATTGCAAAATTTGATTTGGTTGCAAGAATCATTTCTCAATTTTCAAGATTTTTGACTGGAATAGAAATTCATCCAAAAGCAAAAATTGGAAAAAATTTATTTATTGATCATGGTATGGGTGTGGTGATTGGTGAAACATCTGAGATTAGTGATAATGTTACTATCTATCACAATGTTACATTAGGAGGAATTGCTCCTAGTATTAATTCAAATGATCAAAGAAATATAAAAAGACATCCAACTTTAGAAGATAATGTTGTTGTTGGATCTGGTGCACAAATATTAGGGCCTATTACAATAGGAAAAAATTCTCTAATTGGATCTAATTCAGTTGTAACAAAGAATGTGTCTGAAAAATCTGTTATGGCAGGTATACCAGCTAAGAAAATTGGTGATGCTTCAAAAGGATTTAAACCTTATGCCGTTACCGATGAAGAAAAAGAATAATGAAGAATATAAAAAATAATTTTATCGAGTCAATTGGCAACACTCCTCTAATAAAACTTAAGGCAGCTTCTGAACTCACTGGATGTAATATTTATGGTAAGGCTGAATTTTTAAATCCAGGTGGCTCTGTAAAAGATCGAGCTGCGTTAGCTTTAATTAAAGATGCTCAAGAAAAAAAGTTGATTTCTAAAGGTGGTATTGTAATTGAAGGCACTGCTGGTAACACTGGTATTGGATTAGGACTTTTAGGAAATTCCCTAGGTTATAAAACAATCATAGTAATGAATGACAATCAAACTCAAGAAAAGAAAGATACTTTAAGAAATTTAGGAGCAGAATTAAGATTAGTTCCAGCAAAACCTTATAAAGATGACAACAATTTTGTTAAAGTTGCAGCAAGACTAGCAGATGAGCTGAGGCCTACTAACAACAATGGAGTTGTATGGGCTAATCAATTTGATAACACTGCAAATGCTAAAGGTCATTATGAGGGAACTGGAATAGAAATTTGGGATCAAACTGAAGGTAAAGTTGATGGCTTTGTTTGTTCATCTGGAACTGGTGGAACAATTTCGGGAGTTAGTAATGCTCTTAAAGAAAAGAATAAAGATATAAAAATTTATCTATCTGATCCTAAAGGATCTTCTCTATATAACTATATCAAAAATGGAGAGTTAAAGTCTGACGGAAATTCTATAACTGAAGGAATTGGCTCTAGCAGAATTACTAAAAATTTTGAAAATGCTAAAATTGATGGCGCATTCTCAATTGATGATCATGAAGCTCTACCAATACTTTATGATTTAATCCAAAATGAGGGTTTAAGCTTAGGCACTAGTTGTGGAATTAACATTGCAGGAGCAATTAGACTTGGAAAAGAGTTAGGTCCAGGAAAAACTATTGTCACTATTCTTTGTGATAAGTCAGATAAATACAACTCTAAGATGTTTAATAAATCTTTTTTACAAGAAAAAAAACTACCTATCCCTAGTTGGTTATAATAACGCATAGCTGCTATGTAATAAAACTGTTACTTTTTTTTTATATATTTATTTAAACTTAAAAATAAATAAAGATTAGCGGAGATCTTTATTAAGCGGATACGGAGGTCAAATGCTAAAAAATATTTTAAAAATACTTACTGCTTACTTTATAGCAATTTCAATATCAACTTCATCAATTGCTGAAATGAATAATAGCGATAAAGCGAAAGCTTGGGATTGCGTTGGAATTTATATGGCTAACTACTTTCTTCCCTCTGGTGAAACATTTGAGTACAGTATGAAAGAAAAATCTATATCAACTGTAAAAGTTCTTAAAGCATATGCCTTAGAAATAGGTATTCCAGAAAAAGATTGGGACGAAGGAGTTAATAAGGCAGTAGATAAACATTATGGTTCAAAATATGACAAGGCTAAAACTGATCAATGTCATTCATTTGTAGAAGCTTTAGTTCCTAATGGGGCTGAAAGAGTCAAAAAAGTAATTCAAACATTATATTAGTAATGAAAAAAGTTTTAGCAGTACTATTCTTTACTATCATTACTAGCGTTACCTTTGCGGGTATGAATGATAACGATAAATCTAAAACTATAGAATGCACTGGAATTTATTATGCTAATAGCATGATCCCCCAGGGAGAACTTGATTTAGAAAAGATTGTTCACTCTTTTGCAGCTAAAAAGTTTTTAAATTCTTATTTGTTAAAGGAAGGTGCTAAGGAAGAAAAGCTTAACGAAGAATTATTAAAAGTTGTCGATATTCGTTACGGAAAACCATACGAAGAAGAAACGACAAAAAAATGTGATGAATTTATCTTTGAATTAATTTCTGGTTCTAAAGATGAAATCAAAAAAATAGCAGAGTCAGGAATATATTAACAAACAAGGAGAAAAAAATGGAAAAAGAAATGTTGGTAGTGGCTAAATTAAAAGAAGGTATGTTTGAAAAATTTATGGGATTTATGCAATCACCTGAAGGTTTAGCAGAAAGAGCTAAAGTTGCAGTAGTAGAAAAAACTATTGGAACGGTAACACCAGATAAAAGTACTGTAATGTTTAAGATATTTTGTACTGATGAACCTGCACTACATAAATTTATTGAAGGAACTGAAGTATCAAAACCGATCATGGATGCTGTGTTAGATAGCTATTCGATCTATGATTTAACAAAAGTAAAATAGGAGAAATATGAAAAACTATATAGTAACACACACTTTTAAATCAAAAGAAGCTAAAGCTAAGATGATGGAAGTTACTGGTTCAATGTCGATGGAAGATATGACTAAAGCAATGACAAGTGATAATGCAAAGTGTCAAATGAGCTGGAATACACCGGGTGATAATTTAACAATGTATTGTTGGTGGAAAGGTATTAATCCAGATGCAATTAATAAACAATTAGAGACTATGAACGATTTCTATGAACCTCATAAATTTGTTGAGTGTACAGATGATGTTATAGATTTTAATGCTAAATAAGAAAAAGGATTAACAGTGAAAGTAATTTATACAAGAACAATGAGAGTAAAAGATGATGGCCTAGGAAAAGCTATGGAAATTGGAAAAGGTCTAGCTGCAGTTAGAAAAAAACATTACCCAAACCATGATGTCTACTTTTCTTTTCAAATGGGTGGAGATCCAAGAACAATAAGAGAGACTTTAATTGGACCTATGTTTGAAGGAGATAATGAAGCTGACGCGAATATGTCTGCAGATCCTGAATATATAAAACTTTTAGAGCAATTGAAAGAAGTTGCGATAGAAGGTACAATTGAAGATGAGATAAGGCCAGTATTTAGTTAAAGTATTTAAAAGGAGTTTCAATGATTGATAAATTTAATGGGATGATTTACTTAGCAGTATTTTTAATTCATTTTATAGGTTTTGCTTATTATGGTTTTAGATGTGTTTTTCAAACACAATCTTTTTTAAATCAATATGGAATGCATGATACAGGTGCTGGGATTGTAAGATTTTTTGGATCTATATTTATTGGATCAACTGTAATGGCAATTTATGTGGGATTTATCAGACCAAATGGTTTAGAGGCTACTTGGGCTTTCTTTAATCTAATATTCTTGCAAAACTTGTCTGCCTTTATAGCCGGTTTTTATAGCACAAAAATAAACAAGCTTGGACATACTGACAAAACTTCAGATGAAGCAATATATGCTCCATTAGTTTTAACGATTTTAAGTGCTGTTCTTTGTTATGGTTTGGCAGATAAAATCTATATTTAAATAAGAAAGGAAAATAATGTCAATTATAGAAAAAATGTCAAAAATAGTAAATGACGGTGATACAGCAGGTGCTGAACAATTAATTCATGACGATTATCAATTCTTAATGCATTCAAATGGTAAAAGTCTAACTAAGAAAGATGTAGTTAGTTGGGTTGGGATGAAGGATGTTAAAAAAAGTGACGTTAGAGTGCTTTTTGAAAATAATGAAGTTGGCTTTGAACACGCAATGGTAACTTTTAATGATGGTAATAAAGAAGCTGTAATGACTTATTATAAGTTTAAAGATGGAAAAGTTGCGTATCAAGAGACAGGAGCCACAAAATTAGCTAAATAAGTGAAACAACTATTTTATATTTCTATTTTTTTAGTTTGTTCTTTTTTTTCTTTTGCTGCTGAAAATCATCAAAAACAAATTGATAAATTACTTAATCAATTAAAATCTACAACTGACTATCAAGAGTCCAAAACAATTGAGTCAAAGATTTGGGAACTATGGACAACTCATCCATCGAAGAGTAGCCTAACTGCACTAATGGCTGATGGATCTTTTTATATGTCTCAAAATAAACTTGAGTCAGCTTATGAAACATTCACTCAAGCAATTAAGTTAGATCCTAACTGGGCAGAAGCATGGAATAAAAGAGCTACTGTTTTGTATTTAATGGGAAAATATGAGTTATCTCAAGCTGATATTGCTAAAGTCCTTGAGCTTGAAAAAAGACATTTTGGTGCTTTATCAGGTCAGGGACTAGTACAAACTGCATTAAATAATTATCAAAAAGCGATTAATAGCTATATTGAGGCCCACAAAATTCATCCAAATATGAAATCACCATTAATCATGATTGAAAAACTTCAATTACAAATAAAAAAAGAAAGTATATAAAAAAGAAATGTTTTCTAAAAAGTATTCTAACCTTTTATTTATACTAGTAATGGGCTTTGGAATGAGTTTATTAATGACCTTAATTATTACTTATGTAAATACTGGAATGGATAATGGTTACTTTAATAGATTCCTAAAAGCTTGGGCTTTTGGACTTCCAATTGCTATAACAGCTGCATTATTAGTTGGTCCAGTTGCAAAAAAGTTTGTAGATAAAATTACAAAATAATAATATTCTTAAATTGTGAGCAATACAGTCGCCTATATTATTCTTTTAATGGCTGTTGTTTTAGGAACAGCTGCAAATGGTTTAGCTAAAAGTGCTAATGGTTTTACTTTATTTATTCCAAGTTTACTTACTGCTTTAACAATAGTTGGCTGTATGTTTACGTTATCAATTGTTATGAAGACTATTCCTGTGGGCATTACTTACGCATCTTTTGCTGGTTTATGTATTATTGCTACAACTGTAGTTGGGATATTCAGATTTAATCAAATGCCTGACTTTTATACAATCATTGGTCTCATTTTAATTATATCAGGAGTGATCATTGTAAATTTACTGGGCAAAACAGAATAGCTTATGACAAATCTATCGGGATATATTTTTTTACTATTAGCAATAATTCTTGGGATATCTGCTAATGGTTTTTTAAAATCCACTAATGGTTTTACAATAGTTACTCCAACTATTTTTTGTATCATTTCAATAGTTGCATGCATTTTTTGTTTATCAAAAGCTATGAATGTAATTCCAGTTGGTTTCACATATGCAACTTATGGGGGTTTGACAATAACTGCTATAACTTTATTTGGTATATTTAAATATAATCAAATACCAAATTTTTATGGTGTCATAGGAATTGCTTTAATAATAATTGGAGTAATTCTTCTGAATACTCTTGGAAAAACTACTTAGCCACTGGCTTTAAAATTTTCAACAAATTTTTGTGAATGATTTTATTTGAAGAGCAAATAATATTTCCAGCTTTTATCGCATCTTCGTTCCGCCAATTACTAACAATTCCTCCTGCAGCTTTAATTATTGGGATTAAAGGATGAATGTCCCAAATTTTATTAGAACATTGTAAGACTGCATCTACTTTACCTTCAGCAAAATGGGAATAGCTTAGAGCGTCTGCGCAAGGAAATTGCATTCGTTTTAATATCTGAGGAATTCTTTTTTGTTGTTTTAATGATAATCCTCCATGAAATGCAGCTGACATTTTCATACTAGAAAAGGATGCTTTATGATTTACATTCAATCTTTTTTTCTTACCATTTTCTGAAACATAAGCATTTTTATTAGAAGTATTAAAATAAAATTTTTTAAGTATTGGAAAATTTGCCAGACCTAGTATGGGATTACCCTTATAGTTTAATGATATTAGATTACTCCAAGTCGGATTACCTATTACAAAAGATCTCGTTCCATCAATTGGATCAATCACCCAAGAAAAATCACTTTTTGCTTTTTTGTGGCCAAATTCTTCTCCTATTACTTGATGGTTAGGAAATTTTTTTTTAATCTCCTTTCTTATAAATTTTTCAAATGCTTTATCAGCACTAGTGACTGGATCATACCCTTTTCCTTTGAATTTATTTGATACTTTGAAAGGTTTATTTAATTTTACGAAATAAAATTTAGTTAGTTTTTTTGCTAAATTTTCAATAAATTTTGAATAAACTTTATAATCTGAAGATTTTAATTTTAGCACAAGGGACTAATACTATTTAATTACTATTGATTAAAGCATAATTTTAAATAATGATTTAAAATTGTATGAAAATTGAATTAAAAGACAAAAAAGTATTTTTTGAAAATCAAGGATTAAGAAAAGAAATTCATCCTTTTTGGCTTAGAGAGAGAATAAATGGTGATAAATTTATTGATAAAGGATCTCAGCAACGATTATTTGACCCAACAAAACTTAAAGAAAATATAAAAATAGATAACTTAAATTTATCAAAGGATTTTTTGGAAGTAACATTTAATGATGGCGCATGCACTAAATTAACAATTCAAAATATTCTTAAAGAGTTTTCAAATATTAATGAAGTTAAATACATAAAAAAAATAAAGTGGGATTCTTCATTAAAAGATTTTAAAAATTTTGAATTTAAGGATAATTTTTTTGAAGAAAAAGAAATGTATGATGCTTTAGTTAGTTTCTATCAATATGGCTTTGTTATATTCAAAAAAGTTCCTACGAGAGATAATTTTATAGTAAATTTTGCAAACTCTATTGGAAGTATTAGAAGAACAAATTTTGGTGAGTTTTTTGATGTAAAATCAAAACCAAATCCTAATGATTTAGCTTATACTTCATTACCACTGGCTCCACATACGGATAATCCTTATAGAAATCCCGTACCATGTATTCAAATGTTACATTGCATTGAAAATGAGGTGAGCGGAGGTTTTTCTACTTTAGTTGATGGTTTTACCGTTACACAAAAACTTAAAAAAGATTTCCCTAACTATCATAAAATTTTAACAGAAATTAAAGTTAGATTTCAATTTATGGATCAAACTGTAGTTTTAGAAGATTGGGCAGAAATGATTAAACTAGATGATAATGGGAATTTTAAACAGGTAAGATTTAGCCCAAGATTAGATTTCGTTCCTTTAATAGATAAAGATAAATTAGAATTATACTACTCAGCTCGAAAAAAAATATCAGAATTATACAACTCGGATAAATTTAAAATTGAGTTTAAACTTTCATCTGGTGATCTATTAATGATGGATAACTATAGATTACTTCACGGTAGAACAGCTTATGATGCAAACGAAGGAAATCGTTTTTTACAAGGTTGTTATATAGATTACGATAGCACTGAAGGTAAACTTAAACATTTAAAAAGAAAATTGAATATTTAACGAATATTTTCAATTTGTTTTTCAGCATCTTCAATTGATTTTTTATAATCTAAAGCCATTTGATCTGCACAAATAATATCAATTTTATCAATTCCAAAAAAATTCAAAATAAATTTTAACCATGGGGTAAGAAAATCCTCACTACTATTTAGTTTTGTTCCTCCTGAGGTAATTACCAAGTACGCTCTTTTATTTTTTAATAAACCTTCTCTTCTACCATTAGGTTTAAATCTAAAAGTTTCTCCAACTCTTGCAGCTAAATCTGACCAAGCTTTGAGTGTAGCTGGAGGTCCATAATTATATATTGGGGCTGAAATTATTATTACATCACTTTCTTTAAGTTCTTTGACCAAAGTATCTGAAAGTTCAAACATTTTTTTATGATGTTCTGTTTGATCTTTTTTTTCAATTTTCATTCCAGACTCTGTTAGTCCAGATACAAAAACCATTTCATCATCAAGATCTCTGTATATGACTTCGTCATCTGGTTTTTTAATCTTATCTAATAGTTTTTTTGCTAAAGCTCTCGAAGTTGAACCTTGCTTTCTAGCACTCGAATCTATTTGATAAATTTTCATAATTTATTTATCCAAAATTTTGCAAGAATGGTAAAATATTTAACAAATAATATCCCAAAGCTTGTAATTGGTTAGTTAATATTAAAACACCTGTAATTAATAGAATAAATCCACCTATTTTAGATACTAAATTAATATTCTTCTTAAAATTTTTGGAAAATATAAGAAATTTTTGTATTAAATACCCTGATAAAATAAATGGTAGGGCTAATCCTAGCGAATAAAAAATTAAAAGTAAAATTCCTTTGTTAATACTTTCCTCGGTAGCTGCTAAAACTAAAATTGAACCTAAAATAGGACCAATGCATGGTGTCCACCCAAAAGCAAAAGCCATACCAATTAATACAGGGCTGTAAAAATTAGTATTTGAATTTGTCTGAATTCTTTTTTCATAATTTAAAAATTTGAGATTTATTATTCCAATAATGTGAAGAGAAAGAATAACTATTAATAATCCAGCTGCTATTCTTAGTTCATAAGAATTTTGAAGAAGCACTTGTCCTAAAAAAGTTGAGGCGGCACCAAAGATTATAAATACAAGTGAAAACCCTAGTGTAAATAAAACTATTGGAGTTAAATTTACTTTCTTTTTTTCAATTAACTCATTCAAAGAACTACCAGAAATATATGATATATATCCGGGTATTAATGGTAGAACACAAGGAGATAAAAAACTTATTAAACCCGCTCCAAAAGCAATAATTAATTCAAACATTGTAATTTAGATTAACCTTTGATTCCTAAGTGAGTATATTTAACATTCAGATAATCTTTAATAGCATTAGACCCACCCTCTCTTCCATAGCCACTTTGTTTAATGCCTCCAAAAGGTGCCTCTGCTATTGCTACAACTCCTGTATTTACTGCCACTGATCCAGTTTCTAATTGTTCTGAAGCTAAATGAGCTCTCTCCATTGAATTAGTACACACATAGCTACATAAACCAAGCTCATGATTATTAGCTCTTTCAATAACCTCATCAAAAGATTTGAAAGAAAGCATTGGCACTAAAGGTCCAAAAGGTTCTTGTTTCATTATAGTAAAATTATCTTTTACATCATCAAATATAGTTGGTTCATAGAAAAAACCTTTATTAAAACCTGCTGGTCTTTTTCCTCCTAATAAAACTTTTGCACCCTCTTGTTTTGTTTTTTCAACTAATTCTTCAATCTCATTTAATCTTTTTTCTGTTGTGAGTGGACCTAATTGAGTATCGGCATCCATACCATTTCCAATTTTAAGTTTTTTTGTTTTATCCACGAACAAATTTACAAACTCATCCTTTTTGCTTTCATGAATATAAAATCTATTAGGTGAAATACATACTTGTCCATTATTTCTAAACTTTGCAGCAATTGCCATATCAGCAGCTTTTTTTATATCCGCATCATCAAAAACAATAAAAGGTGAATGACCAGACAGCTCCATAGTTACTCTTTGAACTTTATCTGCTGCTTGTTTTAATATTAGTTTTCCAACACGCGATGAACCTGTAATAGAAATTTTTTTAACTATATCAGAAGCAATTAATTGTTGAGCAATACTAGGTGGATCTCCTGATAAAAGATTAACTACTCCTGGGGGTACCCCACACTCTTTGCAGATATCTACCATCTCCATTACAACACCTGGAGTAATCACGTCTGGTTTTATAATAACCGAACAGCCTGCTGCTAAAGCTGTTGAAATTTTTCTTGCTGACAATACTGCTGGAAAATTCCAAGGAGACAATGCAGCAACCACTCCAACTGGCTGATAGTAAACATGAACTCTTGTATCCTCAAATCTACTTTCAACAGTTTGACCATAAATTCTTTTTGTTTCTTCAGCATTCCATTCAAAAATATCTGCTGCTCCACCTATTTCACCTTTTGCTTCAGCTAAGGGTTTGCCAACTTCAAGTGTCATCCATTTCGCAAGCACATCTTGTTTTTCTCTAATCTTGTCCGCAATTTTTCTTATAATGTAAGCTCTTTGCCAAGGTGCAGTTTTTTTCCAAACTTGTAACCCTTTTTCAGCAGATTTTAACGCTCTATCAACATCCTCTACTGATGCTTTAGAAGCTTTGCCCAAAACTTCCTCTGTTGCAGGATTGATAACTTCATAAGTTTCACCATTTGATGAGGGTGACCAATTGCCATCAATAAATTGTCCAAATTTTTCGTACATAATTTGCTAAACTTGAAGTTGAGTAAATAATTTAATCCAGAAATTTTTTATCAAATATGGTTTAATGTTTCAAATTAAATAAAGGAGGTCCTATGAAATTTGTTGTCCTAGGAAGATATACTGAGCAAGGTCTTGCTGGTTTTGTTAAAAATCCTTCAGATAATAGACAGGAAGCAGCTAAAAAAATAACAGAAGCTGCAGGAGCTAAATTAATTGAAATGATGACTCTTAGAGGAGCTTATGATTTCATAGCTATTGTTGAAGGTTCAAATTTTGAAACCGCTGCAGGAATGAAGATGCTTATGGAAGCAACAGGTACCATTAAAGACATGAGTATAATGGAGTCAGTTGATTTTAATAAAGCTGCTGAAATTGCATCTAAAGCTGCTGCATCTTACAGACCGGTAGGTAAATAATACTATATAATTAACTTCTGACTGATCTAGTTGGAAGTTAATTATTTTTGTATAAAGTAGGAAACATTTCTCCATCTACTGGATCACCATTCTTATATCCAGCCTCTTGCATTGCTTTTCTATAATTAAAGCTTGTCCAATCTCCATCATAACTTATTTTTGAATCTTCTTTAGCAACTCGTAAAGTATAACGACTTAAAGTTTTGTTTGGAATATTTTCACTTAAAGTTCCATGAAGAGTTCTCATATCAAAAATAATTGCATCACCTAATTCACAATCCCACTGTAAAAATTCATATTTATCTTTGTTTCCTAATATATCTGGTGGTAACTCATATTTTTTTCCATTCACTACACACTCATTACCTTCGACTTTGTGCCCATCTTTGAATAAAACTCTCAAAAACAATTTATTCCATAAGTGTGATCCTTTAACCCAAACGACTCCTTCATTTTTTTTAGTAGGTTGTAGAGGTAACCATAGAACACACATAGTGCCGTCCATATCAAAATAACTTATATCGTGATGAAATGGAGTAGATGATTTAGAGCCTGCTTCTCTTAAAAACCAATTATCCATTACTAAATTAATTTTTTTTGCGGACATTAACTCTGATGCTATTTGTGCATAAGGAGAATTATAAACAAAATCCTTAAATTCAGGAACTAAATGCCAAGTCCAGTAATCCTCTAAATAAGCAGGAATACCTTTTTGAATAGTATGAGATTTAAATCTAGGGCTTGGGCTCTTAATGTCTCTCTCAATTCCTTTTTGAAGTTTATTTATCCAACTAATATCAAATTTATTTTTTAGAAATACAGCGCCATCCTCATTAAATTGATCAATTTCATCTTTTGAGAGAATTTTATTCATGCTATTTTTGTATTAGAATATATTATAAAATTATATATATGAAAATACTTAGAGACAGTTTTGGACGATCTTTTCCTTACATTAGATTATCAATTACAGATGTATGTAATTTTAAATGTGGTTATTGCCTACCTAATGGCTACCAAATAGATAAAAGTGACAATCGAACTTTCATAACAAAAGAGGAAATTGGAAGACTAGCTAAAGCCTTGTCTGAATTAGGAGTTTGCAAAATTAGATTAACTGGTGGAGAACCTACAGTAAGAAAAGATTTTTTTGATATAATTAAGATCCTTAAAAATAATTCTGGAATAAAAAAAACAGTAATTACTACTAATGGCTATCATCTTGATAAGATTGCTTCACAGATTAAAGATAGTACTTTAGATGGAATTAATATTAGTATCGATAGTTTGAATAGAGAAACTTTTAAAGATATTACAGGTCATGACCGACTTCCAGAAATACTAAAGGGGATTGAAAATTTACAAAAACTCAATTTTAAAAATATAAAAATTAATGCTGTTTTATTAAAAGGTATTAATGATAACAAAAAAGATTTTGATCAATGGGCAAACTTTATTAAACATAATGAAATTGATTTTAGATACATAGAATTAATGCAGACAGGAGACAACCTAGACTACTTTAATAAGTATCATGTGCCCGCTAATAAATTTGTAGATTATTTGAATAAAAATAATTGGATATTTCAAACTTTGGGAAGAGACGCAGGGCCTTCAAAAAATTATCTAAATCCAGAATTCAAAGGGAAATTTGGAGTGATTGCTCCTTACTCAAAAGATTTTTGCAAAAGTTGCAATAGATTGAGAATAACTGCAAAAGGTGATTTGAGATTGTGTTTATTTGGAAATACTGGAATAAATATTAGACACCTAATGCAAAAAGATGAGCAGTTAAAAGAATTAAAAGATTTAATTTCTAAACAATTAAACTTTAAAAAAGAGTCTCATTACCTAGAACTTGGAGAAACTGGATTAATGAAAAACTTATCTACAACTGGTGGTTAAATGACAAAACTAAAAGTAATAAATCAAGAAGATCTTAAAGACTGGGCAAAAGAGATTTTTCAAAAAAATTCTTTTAACATGGTGGATGTTTCTTCTAAGAAAGAAACATTTCGAAGAGCTTTAGCTTCAGGAAAAATTTATTTAGGAAAAGAAGTTTTTGATTTAATTAAAAATAAAAAGATGCCCAAAGGAGATCCTATTACATTAGCAGAAGTGTCAGCTGTTTTAGGAGTTAAAAAAACTAGTGAATTAATTCCTTTATGTCACCCTCTTCCAATTGATCATACTGCTACTAAAATTGTGATGAATGAAGTTGATAATTCATTGGAAGTTTTTTGCGTAGTTTCAGCTGTTGCTAAAACTGGTGTTGAAATGGAAGCTATCATGGGTGTTAACGCTGCTTTAATAACTATTTATGATCTAAGCAAGATTGTTAACCCACATCTTAAAATTGATAATGTTAAATTACTGATTAAAGAAGGTGGAAAAAGTGGATTATGGACTAATCCAGATGGATTGCCTGAATTTTTAAAAAATATATTCTAATTTTTAATGTCCGTTTATCTAAGTACTCAAAAAGTAATTAAAGACTGGATTGATTACAATGATCATATGAATGTTTCGTATTATCTATTAATGTTTGATAAATATGGTGCTGACACATTAAATAATATTTTTATGATGGGTGAACATTCTGCAAAAACAAATAAAAAAAGTACAATGATTGTAGAATCTCACATTACTTACAATCAAGAGCTTCAACTAAATGATGAGGTAGATATCAACTGTATTTATTTCGATCATGATAAAAAACGACTCCAATATAAAATGGAAATGATACATAAAAAAAAAAAATATCTAGCTTCAACTATTGAAATTTTAGCTTTATATGTAGATCTAAAAGAAAGAAAAGTTGCTGAATTTGAAGATGAAAAAATTAAGATAATGGATGAGTTTATTAGTAAAAATAAATCTGAATTTAATTATGAAAATCTAAAATTTTCATCTAAGCTCAAAAAATGAAAATCAAATTAGAACTATTTGGGGCTAGTAGAGATTTCAGTGATAAAGATCATTTAGAAATTGAGATTGAAGATAAAGCCTCAGTAGATGATTTAAGAAATGAGATCATTAAATATTTAAATAAAAATTTTAGTGGAAATGAAAACTTCATTAAAGTTGTAAAATCTTCAGCTTTTTGCTCTGAAAATAATGAAATAATTAGCGACAATTATAAAATCACAAAAGAACAAAAGATTGGTATTATACCCCCTATCGGAGGAGGTTAATGCTTCATACAAAAATAGTAGATTCTAAAAAAGAGAAAATACTTACTTCAAACGCTGAAAAATTTATTAAAGATTTTAAGTTTGGAGCATCAATTTATTTTTTAGGTACTGTAAGAAATATCAATGATAATAAAACAGTTACAGGAATTACTTATGACAGTCATGATGAAATGGTGATTAAAAGTTTTGAAAAAATCTATTATGAAGCAAATCAAAAGCTAGATATAAAAGATAAAGCGGTATTTATTGAACATGCTAAAGGACATTTAAAATTAGGTGAAATTAGTATTATTATCGCAGTAGCTTGTAAACATCGTGATCAAGCGTATGTACTATCAAGATATATAATTGAGGAAATAAAAAAAAGATCTCCTATTTGGAAAAAAGAACATTATGAAGATGAGGAAAGTGAATGGTTAAAAGGAAACCCTATTGCAAATGAAAAAATTTAAGCATTCAGAAATTACACCTGAAAATATTTATAATAAAAGAAGATCTTTCATTAAGTCTATGGGTTATGGTTTAGGTGCACTTACTTTTAGCTCAGTTCCATTAATTAATGCTAAAGCAAATATTTCAAATGAACCAACTAGTTATAAAGATATAACAACATATAATAATTTCTATGAATTTGGTACTGGCAAGGGTGACCCACACAGAAGATCAAAAAATTTTACCACAAGACCTTGGAACGTAAAAATTGAAGGTGAAGTTGAAAAACCGTTAGAACATCCAATTGAAGAAATTCTTGCTATTAAATCTGAAGAGAGAATTCTTAAACTTCGATGTGTAGAAGGTTGGTCTATGGTTATTCCATGGTTAGGTTTTTCTTTAAGTGAATTGCTCAATAAAGTTCAGATCAAACCAAGTGCAAAGTTTGTTGAATTTGAAACTGTTTATAACCCAGAAGAGATGGTGGGTCAGAGATATCCTGTTTTAAACTGGCCATATATAGAAGGTCTAAGAATAGACGAAGCTATGCATCCTTTGACTACAGTTGTAACTGGTTTATATGGTAAAACTTTACCAAACCAAAATGGAGCACCATTAAGATTATTCATTCCTTGGAAGTATGGATTTAAGAGTGCAAAAACAATTGTTAAAATTAAATTAACAAAAAATATGCCCAACACTGCTTGGAAAAATGCTTCTCCAAGAGAGTATGGTTTTTACTCAAATGTAAATCCTGATGTTGATCATCCAAGATGGTCTCAAGCTACAGAAAGAGTAATTGGAGAAAGTATTTTAGCACCAAGAATTAAAACTTTAATGTTTAATGGTTATGGAGAAGAGGTTGCTCATCTTTATAGCGGTATGGACTTAAAAAAAAATTACTAAAAAAATTGAAAAATTATTTTAAGTCCATTGTTTTCTTTATATCGCTATGGCCAATATATATAATTACTTACCAACTATTTTATAATGAATTAGGCCCTGAGCCGGTTGATAGGATTATTAATCATTTTGGCGAGTGGACATTGATCTTTATTCTTCTGACCTTATCGATGACACCACTTAGAAAAATTACAAAATCATTGGAATGGATTAAATTTAGAAGAATGCTCGGGTTATTTGCATTTTTTTATGCTTCAATCCATATGTTAAGTTATGTTGGCCTTGATTACAGATTTGATTTTGAACCTCTGATTAATGATGTTTTAAAAAAAAAATTTGTATTCATTGGTTTTTCTGCCTGGCTTTTATTAATTCCTTTGGCGATAACTTCATCAGATAAAATGGTAAGACTATTGAAACAAAATTGGAAAAAATTACATAGATTAATCTATGTAATTTCAATTTTTGGAGTACTGCATTTTATTTGGTTATCAAAAACTATATTTTTTAAACCCTTGATATTTTTGATAATTCTAATAATTCTTTTACTTTTCAGAATAAATTTTAATAAATCAAGTTCTAAAATCTGATGTTTTATCAAAATCTTTAAAAGATTTAAGACTATTTATTTTAATAAAATTAGTTTCTTTTTTTAATCTTTTAACCATAAACTTTGCTCCAAAATCTCCTTTTATCCTCTTAAATTTTTTAACAATTGAAATATCAAAACCAATTGGATTACCCACTTTATTTTTGAACTTTAAAACATGAACTAAAAACTTTTTAGATTTTATTGAATTATAAATTTTATTAATATCAGATGATTTTATAAATGGCATATCAGATTGAACGACTATAAAACCTTTATCATTTTTGGATATTTTTTTTAATCCTACTTTTATTGAAGAAGCCATTCCCTTTCTAAAATTTTTATTAAAAGAAAGAATATTTTTTTTATTTTTTTTGATTATATTTTTAACCTCATTCTGTTGATGACCAAGAACTATAATGACTTTATTAACTTTACTTTTATGTAATGCTTTTAATGAATGATTTAATAAAGGTTTTTTTTTATATAACTTTGTTAATTTATTTTCTGATTTAATTCTCTTTGATTGACCAGCTGCTAGTAAAATTGCTTTAATCATTTTTTGTAAGTTTCTGATACAAGTTGAGCAATTATAGATAGAGCAATCTCAGGTGCTGACTTTCCACCTAATTTTATTCCTATAGGTCCATGAATTGAATTTATTTGTTCATCACTAAACCCTGCTTCTTTTAATCTTTCACATCTATTTGTATGAGTTTTTTTGCTGCCAAGAGCTCCGATGTAATAAAATTTTTTATTTAATGCGTGTTGGAGTGCTGGATCATCAATTTTAGGATCATGTGTTAAAGCAATAAGAGCAGTATTTTCATTTGTTTCTATTTCATCAAATGCTTCATCTGGCCACTTATTAATTATATTCATATCTGGAAATCTTTGTTTTGAAGCAAAATATCCTCTAGGGTCAATAATTGAAATTTCAAAATTTAAACTTTTAGCAAAGTCAGTGAGGTATTGAGCTATATGCACTGCTCCAACTATAATTACTTTAATTGGTCTTATATAGGTCTCAATAAATATTTCTGTCCCTTCAATTACTCCATTTTTTTTAGATTTAAAAAAATTGTTTATTTGGACTGAGTATTTTTCTAATTCTTTGCTAAAAGGTTTGTTTTTTTCAAAAATTTCACTTTCACCAGTTGAAAGGTTTGTGACAATAGCAAATTCACTCTTGTTTTTTTTTTTACTTATTATTGATTTTAAAGTTTCTAATTTCATTGGTTTATTTGTTCTAAATAAACAGCAATCTCACCACCACATGCAAGTCCAACTTCCCAAGCACTTTCATTAGAAACTTTAAATTCTATTTTTTTACAAGGTTTATTGTCTTTAATTAATCCAATACATTCTCTTACAACTGCAGACTCCACACAACCTCCAGAGACTGAACCAGAAAAATCTCCCTGTTCATTTACAATCATTCTACTACCAGTTTGTCTTGGTGAAGATCCCCATGTTTGGATAACTGTAGCTAAAACAACTTTTTGTTCGGCTTTAACCCAATCGTATGCTTCTTCTAGAATTTTTTCATCAAATGAATTTTTCATTTGATAAAATATAGATCTTAACTAGCAAGCTTCAACAGCTTTTTTGGCATATAAAGAAACTAGATTAGCTCTATATTCAGATGATGCATGCATATCTGAATTCATTTCAGAGTGATCTAACTTCATACCTTCAATAGCTGAAGAAGAAAAACTTGAAGTTAATTTTTTTGACAAATCTTTATCTATATAAACAGAAGATTTTGCACCTGTTACTGCAACGTTTACTTCTTTTTTATGTTTAGCAACAAACACACCAATAATAGCATATCTTGAGGCTGGATTTGGATGTTTTTGATAATCAGCTTTTTCAGGAACTTCAAACTCAACTGCTTCAACAAGTTCACCTTTTTTTAATGCTGTTTCAAACATTCCTGTAAAAAATTTAGCTGCAGGAATTTTTCTACTGTTGGTATGAATTACAGCATTAAGTGCCATACAAGCAGAAGGATAACAAGCTGATGGATCATTATTAGAAATTGATCCTCCAATAGTTCCTCTGTTTCTAACTTGCGCATCTCCAATATTTCCTGCTAATTTTGTAAGAGCTGGAATTGCTTTTTGAACATCTTTTGAAGCAGCAACTTCTGCATGTTTAGTGGTTGCACCAATTGTTACAGATTTTCCACTTACTTTAATGCCTGATAATTTTTTAATACTTTTTATATCAATTACATCTTTATAAGTTGCTAATCCCAATTTTAATGATGGGATAGTTGTCATGCCTCCTGCTAAAAAAGCAGAACTAGTTGATGCTAATTTTGAAGCTTCTTTAACATCTTTTGGTGTGTGATAATTAAATGTTTTCATAATTAACCTCCTATGCGGCTTTAGCGTTAGATTTTTTCATTGTCTTACAAGCTTTCCAAACTTTTTCAGCTGTTGCAGGCATTGAAATTTCTTGACCACCTAAAGCATCTATTACTGCATTCATAACTGTCGGTGGTGACGCAATTGCGCCTGCTTCTCCACAACCTTTAACTCCAAGTGGGTTAGATGTTGCATGAGTGCAAGTGAAACCTAAATTAAACTCTGGAAAATTATCTGCTCTTGGCATTGTATAATCCATATAAGATGCTGTCATTAACTGACCTGTTTCATCATATTGAGTATTTTCATGCAAAGCCTGACCTATTCCTTGAGCAATTCCTCCATGAACTTGTCCTTCAACGATCATTGGATTTACTATTCTTCCAAAATCGTCAACTGCTGTGTATTTTTCAACTTTTACATTTCCAGTATCAGGGTCAATTTCTACCTCACAAATATGTGAACCTGCTGGAAATGAGAAATTTGCTGGATCAAAGAAAGAAGATTCTATTAAACCTGGTTCATCTCCTTCAGGTATTGGAGATTTCATCTCATCTCTTTGGCCTGGTAAATAACAAGCAAAAGCAACTTCTCCAATAGTTTTTTTCTTATTAGATTTTAAAGCTACAAACTCACCATCCTTAAATTCAATTTCATCCTCATTAACTTCAAGCATCTTAGCTGCAACTCTTTTACCTTTAGCTACTATTTTTTTACAAGCATTAACAATTGCAATTCCTCCAACGGTTAATGATCTAGAACCATAGGTGCCCATTCCAAATGTTCCTTTGTCTGTATCACCATGAACAACATCAACGTTTTCCATTGGAACGCCTAATTCATCTGCTGCTATTTGTGCAAAAGTAGTATCATGACTTTGTCCATGACTATGAGCACCTGTGAAAACAGATATTTGACCTGTAGGATTAAATCTTACTTCTGCTGACTCCCAAAGTCCTACTCCACAACCTAATGACATGACTGCAGCCGATGGTGCAATACCACAAGCTTCAAAATAAGATGACACACCTATTCCTCTTAGCTTTCCATTAGCTTCAGATTTTTTTCTTCTAGCTTCAAATCCTGCGTAGTCAGCCATTTGTTTAGCTTTTTCCAAACCAGCAACATAATCACCAGAGTCTACTGTATGAACTAATGTTTGTTTGAATGGAAATTCTGATGGAAAATTTTTCATCCTAATTTCAGTTTTATCAATTCCTAGTTCCATTGCAGCTTTTTCAACTAATCTTTCAATTGTATAAGTTGCTTCTGGTCTTCCAGCTCCTCTATACGCATCAACAGGAGCTGTATTGGTGTAAACAGCTTTGACGTTTGAATATGCTGCAGGGATTGTATAAACACCTGTTGCACATGGTCCAAACAAATATGTTGGTGTAACTGTTCCAAACACTCTTGCATAAGCTCCAAGGTTAGCAATGGTTTCATTTTTAAAACCTAAAAACTTACCATCATTTGAAACTGCTAATTCTGCATGAGTAACATGATCTCTTCCATGAGTATCTGTAAGAAATGACTCTGTTCTTTCTGCAACCCATTTGATTGGTCTTTCAATTTTTTTTGATGCCCAACTACAAACTATCTCTTCATTGTAAACATTAATTTTAGATCCAAATCCTCCTCCAACATCTGGAGCAACTACTCTTAATTTATTTTCTGGAGCAACACCACCAAATGCAGACATAACTAATCTTGAAAGATGTGGGTTTTGACTGGTAGTATAAAGAGTAATTTCTTCTGAAGCTGTATTATAATCTACAACACAAGCTCTTGGTTCCATCGCATTTGGAACTAATCTATTATTGATTAAATCTACTTTAATAATTTTGTCAGCTTTAGCAAAAGCCTCATCTACTGCTTTTCTGTCACCTAACAACCAATCATAACAAAGATTTTTATCCACACCATCATGTATGGCTTCACTCTTCATAGCATCTGCCGGATCTACTACAGCTTTTAAAACTTTGTAATCAACTTTTACTTTTTCTGCACCTTCTTTAGCTTCATCTAAAGTTTCTGCGAAAACAACTGCTATAGGTTCGCCTACAAAATTAGCAATATCTTTTGCTAAAGGAGGATTTGCTGGAACTTTCATTTCAGAACCATCTTCACTTCTTATTGCCCATCCTGCAATTAGGCCTCCAATTTTATCTTCTGCAATTTCTTTACCTGTTAAGACTCCAACAACACCTGATGATTTTAAAGCTTTTGAAGTATCTACACTTTTAATTTTTGCTCTTGCATGAGGAGACCTTACAAAAATAGCGTATGTTTGATTTGCAATATTAATATCTGCAGTGTATCTCCCTTTTCCTTGTAAAAATCTTCCATCTTCTTTTCTTTCTACCCTTGAACCAACTAAACTTGCCATTTTTTTCTCCTTTCAAATTACATTTTTGTAGATGCTTCTTTAACTGCAGCCACTATATTTTGGTAACCTGTGCACCTACAAATATTACCCTCTAGCCATTCTCTAATTTCTTGTTCGCTTGGATTTTTTTTAGTTTGAAGCAAATCAACAGCACTCATAACCATTCCTGGTGTGCAAAATCCACATTGTAATCCATGTGTTTTTTTAAATGCTTCTTGCATAGGATGAAGTTTTCCATTTTTTGCTAATCCTTCAATTGTAGTCACTTTAGATCCATCAATATCAGCAGCTAATGTTGAACAACTCTTTATTGATTTGCCATTTACATGTACTACACATGCTCCACACTGACTGGTATCACATCCAACGTGTGTCCCTGTTAAATTTAAATTATCTCTTAAAAAAACTGATAAAAGTGTATGGTCTGGAACTTCTTTACTAACTTTTTTACCATTTACTTCTAAAGTAACTTTTGTCATTACATTTTTCCTTTCCGCTTAGAATCAATGTGTTTGATCCAAGATTTAATTACATCACAAGTAAAAATCAGAAGCAATTATAAATTAGATTATAATTCTACTTTTACGTGAATTTTTTACTAAATACTTTGATTAAAATAAGGCTTTTAAAATACAAGAAAAATTAAGATTGCCGCAGCTGCAATCGCTGTAGAATAAATAAGTATTCTCAGATTAGGTTTTTTATTATCTACAATTTGAATCTTAGATTTTTCGACACCATCCCCAGTATACTCTTTAGATTTTACTTCATCTTTAGAAATTAACTTAGAAAATTTGCCAAAAAATATATCTGCCATTTTTTTTGCAGTCATATCAATTAATCTTGAACCTACTTGGGCAATTTTTCCACCAACATTTGCTTGTACTTCATAAATTAGTTTAGTTCCATTTTCATAATCTTCTAGTTTTACTGTTGCTTCACCAGAAGCAAATCCAACTGGGGAATTTCCTGAACCTGATATTCTATAACTATTTGGTGGATCAAGATCTCCTAATTCAATATCACCTGTAAAACTTGCGTTAAAGGGTCCAATTTTATTTGTAGCTTTTGCGGTAAATTCAGTATCTGAATTTTTTATGAACTCTTCACATCCTGGTATTGCTTGTTTTAATATCTCAGGATCATTTAATGCTTTCCAAACTTTTTGTTTTTCTAAATTAATTTGATATGATCCAGATAGTTTCATAAATGAATTAAAAGTTTAACATATAAAATTATGGATGATAATACAAAAAAAGAATTACAGTCTGCTGCCTTTGAAAGATTGATTGGTCATCTAAGAGATAGAAAAGATGTTCAAAATATAGATCTAATGAATCTAGCTGGCTTTTGTAGAAACTGTTTATCAAAGTGGTATAGGGAAGAAGCTGAAAAAAAAGGAATAACTATTTCAGATCCTGATGCAAGAGAACATGTATATGGGATGCCTTATTCTGAGTGGAAAGAAAAATATCAAAAATAATTATTTCTCTTTTAATCTCGGAAAAAGTTCCACAAAGTTACAAGGTTTATGATTAATGTCTAACTGATGTTTTAAAATTCCCTCCCAAGCATCTGTGACACCACCAGATGAACCTGGTAAAGCAAAAACATATTTACCATTTGATAATACTGCGCAAGCTCTTGATTGAATTGCTGAAGTACCAACTGTTTTTAAGCTAATAGTTCGAAATATCTCACCAAAACCAGGAATATGTTTATCAGCTATTTCCTCTAAAGCTTCGGGAGTTATGTCTCTACCTGTGAGGCCAGTTCCTCCAGTCGTAATGATTACATCAATTTTTTCATTCTTTAACCACTCTTTTAATATTAAAACTATTTCATGTTTGTTGTCTTTACATATTTTACGATCTAACAAAATATGATTGGCCTCTTTAATTTTATCTACTAAGATTGCACCAGATTTGTCATTATCAAATGTTCTAGTATCTGTTACAGTTAAAAGTGCTATGTTTACTTTCATAATATTTTTTAAATGATTATATTATCAATATTATTTTTTATAACAGCTATTTTATACTCTAGTGTTGGGTTTGGAGGAGGATCTACTTATTTAGCATTACTGCTTATTTGGGATATCCCTTACTTCATTTTTCCAGTCATAGCTTTAATGTGTAATATTATTGTTGTCACAGGTAATTCTATTAATTACATAATGGCTGGGAATCACAATTTTAAATTACTAGTGCCATTTTTAATTGGATCTATCCCTCTGGCCTTTTTAGGTGGAACATTAATAATTAATAAAGAAATATTTGAAATATTATTATTTTTAGTTTTATCAATTGCAGGAGTATTGTTATTGATAAATAATAAATCTTATGAAAATAAAAATATAATAACAAAAAAACTTAATCTTTTTTTTTCAATATTAGTAGGTTGTATTCTAGGATTAATTTCTGGAATAGTGGGTATTGGTGGTGGAATTTTTTTAAGCCCTATTCTTTTTTTATTAAAAGCTGACAAACCTAAAAATATAGTTACCACTGCATCATTATTTATACTTATCAATTCTATCTCTGGAATTTTAGGTCAATTAACAAAAGAAGTAGTGTTAAATGAAATCATATTATATTGGCCATTATTTTTAACTGTTTTAATCGGTGGTCTTTTTGGAAATTACTTAAATCTTAAAATTTTTTCAAACAGAGTCCTTGCCTTAATTACATCTTTATTAGTCATCTTTGTTGCTTTTAGAATGGCTTTTAAAATATTTTTTTAAATTCTAATTGATTTTAAAAAAATTTTAAAATATAGTTAACTTGCCGATTTGATCCTATTGCGGGCACTAACTGCTAAAATGGAATTCCCATAATAGATAATCTGTAGGTAGTTGAACTATATTGTGCACCTAGCATTAAGCTGAAGCACTAAAAAGGTGAGGATAAAATGAATTTAAATTTTTTTAAACAATTAAGAGTTTTGGATGGTGGAATGGGACAAGAACTTCTTGCAAGAGGGATGAAACCAAATGGAACCTTGTGGAGTGCAAGCGCATTACTTAATGAAAAATATCATAAACTTGTATTAGATACACATTTAGATTTTATAAAAGCTGGGGCTGAAGTAATCGTAACAACCACATTTACAACAAGGAAAACAAGATTGAAGGATAATAAAGTTGAGGATAAATTTGATTATCTAAATAAAAAAGCAGGTGAGATTGCTCAAAAAGCAAAAAAACTTTACCCAGATGTTTTAGTGGCAGGAGGATTGCCTCCTCAATATTTAACTTATGAAGCAGATCCAAGACCAACAGAAGAAATTAGAGATAATTTTTATAGTCAGGCTAAATTGTTAAATCCCTTCATAGACTTTTTTTATCTTGATGTATTGAGTAGTGTCAGAGAATTCCAAATTGCTATTGATAGTATTAAAGAATTTAAAAAACCATATTTGATAGGGGCTCATATTTCAGAAGGTACATCCCTACCAAGTGGTGAAAAAATTTCTGAAATAATAAACAATATAAATCGTGAAAGATTTCTTGGTATTATATTGTCTTGTATTTCTCCTGAAAATTACGATCTAAATCTTAAAGAAATTAAAAATTTAGGTGTACCTTTTGGTTTTAAATTAAATGCATTTATAAAAACTAATCCAAAACCAAATTATACTGGAGCTTATTATAGTAGCAAATCAGGTAACCCTAATGAATTTTTAGGACAAAGAAAAGATCTTACACCCGATAAAATGGCTGAGTTTGCTAAAAAGTTTAAAGATGCTGGAGCAACTATTTTAGGTGGTTGTTGTGAAACTAGACCAGCCCATATTAAAAAAATGTTTGAGTTGAAATGATTTTATAGCTTGCAATAGTTTGAACAAATTCTTTATATAATAATGTTATATGAAAAATTTAAAAAATTTAACTACTATAATTGTAACTTATCGAACACCCAAAAAAATAATTATAGATTGCATTAAGTCCATTCATAAAAATGTGAAAATTTTGATTATTGAAAACTCAAATAAATTTGAACATAAAAAGTATTTAAAAAAAAAATTTCCTAAAATAAATATTATTTGCAGTGGAGATAACCTTGGTTATGGCAAAGGAAATAATTTAGGTTTAAAACATACAAAAACAAATTATGCTTTAATCTTAAATCCAGACATAGTATGCGAAAAAAAATTTTTTAATAATTTATCGAAAATAATAAGTAAAAAAATTAATTTTAGTATTATGGGATGTCAATATTTGAATGATAAGTTTTTTATGCCTGCGGGATATTTTGACCCAAAAAGCAACAATGATTTTAGAAGTAAATTTTATAAACAACAAATTGAACCTCTTACAAAAGTTGAATGGGTAACAGGATGTTCAATGTTGATAAACCTAGGAAAATTTAAAAATAAAAAAATATTTGATAAAAATTTCTTTTTATATTTTGAAGAATTTGATTTATGCAAGTCTGTGATAGATAGAGGTGAATTTGTTTATACTTCAAAAGATTTAAGAGTGCACCATCTTGGATTTAAAAGCTCTCTTGGAAACAATTTAGATGAAAAAAATAATGCCATTAATGTAAAAGATTGGCATTGGATGTGGTCAAGTTTTTATTTTTATAAAAAAAATTATAACTACCTGTATGCTGTAAAAAAACTTACAGGAAAACTGTTCAAATCATTTTTGAAAATGTTATTTTACTCAATAACTTTACAAAAAAATAAAAAGGACAAATATTTGTATCGATTTTTAGGTTTATATAATTCTTTTATGAACCGTTCCTCTTTCTTTAGAGGAAACAGTTAAAATATCTTTATTTTGCTTTTTTTACAAAATAAATACCTACACAAACTGCTAATAATGAAACTAATACTTTAATTGTAATTAATTCCTTTAAAAAAACATAACTTAAAATAGTCCCAAAAATTGGAATTAGATATGATACTTGAGATTGAAAAATTAAACCATTGTTAACTAAAATTCTAAATCGTAATAACCATGCAATCCCAGTAGAAAATAATCCTAAATAAATCACTGAAATAGTGGAGTCTAATCTTGGTGTAACATTCCATGGTTGCTCAATAAAACTTACAAGTGGAATTAAAATAATAACTGCCCATATCAGTATTGATCCTGTAACATTTTCATTTTTTTTTTTACTAATTTTTAAAGTTAAGACTCCACCAATAACATAACAAGTTGAACCTAAAAGAATTAGTAATGCAGATAAAAAATTATTTTCATCAATTAATAAATTATCAGAAAATAAATAAAGTATTCCAGAAAAACCAATTAAAATTCCAAAAGTTTTGATAAAATTAAACTTTTCATTTTTTGTGTAAAAATGTGCTAACACAGTAGAGCTTAGAGGTGTTGTCGACATCAAAATAGCTGCTAAATTACTTTGAACAGATTGTACTCCGTATGCAATTAAAAAAAATGGTGCAACTAAATTTATAAACCCTATCATTGCAAACCAATGCCAATCCTTAGAAAATGCTTCAATTTTAATATTTTTATAATAACAAAGAAGCAATACAGGAATTGCTCCAAAAAAAACTCTGAGAAATGCAATTGTTACAGGTCCAAAAGAATAAGTTGCAATTTTTATATTAAAAAATGCTGAAGCCCAAATTAATGCTAGTAAAAGTAATAATAAATAATCTAATAATTTTGGTTGTCTCATTCTATTATTCCTTTAATCGAACCATTGGTAATTTTTTTTAAGTCTTTAAAATTTATTTGAAATACACAATTTGGATGTCCAGCTGCCGCATATAGAGATGTAAACCTTTCAAGCGAATTATCTATAAGAATATCAATTTTATTTAAATGACCTACTGGCGAAACTCCACCAATAGTATAACCAGTAACTTTTTTAACATCATCTGCTAAAGCCATTGATGCATCTTTGATATTTAATGTTTTTTTAATCTTATTAAGTGAGGCTCTTTTATCGCCAGCTACCAAACATAAAGTGAAGGTATTTTCTGTATTAAAAAGCAAACTTTTTACAATGGCCCCAACTTCACAACCCAAAGATGAAGCTGCTTCAGAAGCTGTTCTTGCAGAAGTATTTAAAATAATAACTTTTTGTTTTTGATCAAATTCTTTAAGTATTCTCTCAACTCTTTTTACAGATTCTTTGTCTAATAAAGTCATTATTCAACTTTTAATTGTTAGTTATTTTCAACATTTAATAATACACTTATGTGAAAAATGCATAGGTGTTATTAACTAAAAGAGCGTTATTTATCAGCCTTTCTTTGGTAATACAACACGGAGATTTATAAAGGAGAGAAAAATGAGTACTAAAGATGTTTTAAATTTTATTAAGGAAAAAGAAGCTGAATTCGTTGATTTAAGATTTACTGACCCGAGAGGTAAGCTTCAACATCTTACTATGGACTCAACTATCGTTGATGAAGATATGTTGAAGGATGGTGTCTTCTTTGATGGGTCATCAATTGCTGGTTGGAAAGCTATCAATGAGTCTGACATGATTTTAAAACCAGATACTTCAAGGTTTTTTTTAGATCCATTTACATCACATAATACTGTAGTACTTTTTTGTGATATTTTAGACGCTGTAAAGAAGACACCTTATGAAAGAGATCCGAGAGGTGTGGCTAAAAAAGCTGAAGAATATCTAAAAGCCTCAGGGATTGGTGACAAGGCATTTTTTGGGCCTGAACCAGAATTTTTTGTTTTCGACGATGTTAGAATTAAAAATGATATGAATGAATGTGGATTTAAAATTGATAGTAAAGAAGGTCCATATAATTCTGGTAAAGAATATGAAAATGGAAATATGGGTCATAGACCTCCTGTTAAAGGTGGTTATTTTCCAGTTCCTCCAGTAGATAGTGAACAAGATATGAGGGGTGAGTATTTAAAAAATTTAAAAGAAGTTGGAATTAAAGTTGAAAAACACCACCATGAAGTAGCTCCAAGTCAACATGAGCTAGGGATGTATTTTGGTACTTTAGTTAATCAAGCTGATAATGTTCAACTGTATAAATATGTTGTACAAATGGTAACTCATTCATTTGGAAAGACTGCAACATTTATGCCTAAGCCAGTAGCTGGTGATAATGGATCAGGCATGCATATACATCAATCAATTTGGAAAGGTGATAATCCAGTATTTTCTGGTGAGGCTTACGCTGGCTTGTCCGAAACTGCACTTCATTATATTGGAGGAATTTTAAAACATGCAAAAGCAATTAATGCTTTTGCTAATTCAACAACTAATAGTTACAAAAGATTAGTTCCAGGTTTTGAAGCTCCTGTATTGTTAGCTTACTCTGCTAGAAACAGATCTGCATCATGCCGGATACCCATTACTTTGAGTAAAAAAGGTGCAAGATGTGAAATCAGATTTCCTGATGCTTCAGGTAATCCATATTTAACATTTGCAGCAATGTTAATGGCTGGTTTGGATGGAATTAAAAACAAAATTCATCCAGGTGACTCTTTTGATAAGGATTTATATGAATTGCCTCCTGAAGAGGTTAAAGCTATTCCAACTGTTTGTGGATCTTTAAGAGAAGCAATGGAAAGTTTAGATAAAGATAGAGAGTTTTTAACTGAAGGTGATGTTTTTACTGATGATCAAATAGATGCTTACATAGCACTTAAATTTGAAGAGATTCATAAGTTTGAACATGCACCCCACCCTGTCGAATTTGAGATGTATTACAGTAGTTAATTACTGTCTTGTAGTAGCAACTGTATCTTTGTTAGGACCTTTTTTAACAACGTAATCTTGTGTACCGTTAGCACCAGTGTTTACTTCCTTACGAAGATCTTTAAAAAAAGTTTTTTCCTTTAAAGAATTCTTAAGGTTTTTAACAAGATTTTTAAATTCAAATTTATTCATAAGAATCTTATATACTAGATATGTGAATTATGCAATACTGCTATGCAACTTACGGGATACTGTAATTTAATCTATTTTAAAAGACTCCCCGCATCCACATCTCTCAGTTTCATTAGGGTTATTAAAGACAAAAGTCGAGGAAAATTCCTCTTTCTTATAATCCATTTCAGTGCCTAATAAATACATTACAGCCGCCGGGTCTATAAAAACTTTTACACCTTTATCTTCTATTATTTCATCATTTGGATTAATTTCTTTTGAATATTCCATAACATAGGACATGCCAGCACAACCTCCAGATTTTACTGAAACTCTTACACCTATTGAATCTTTTTGAGCACTAGACATTATTTCTTTAATTCTTGATGCAGCGTTATCACTTAATTTAATTATTTGGCTCATTATAAATTTAACTCCAATTTTGCAGCTTCTGACATCATGTCTTTATTCCAAGGTGGCTGCCAAACTAATTCAAGATCAACATCTTCAATTTCCTTGACTTGCATAGCAACATTTTTTACATCTCTTGGTAAACTTTCTGCAACAGGACAGTTTGGTGATGTCAATGTCATTTTAATCTTTGCTTTTTTATTGTCTACTTGAACATCATAAATCAAACCAAGATCATAAATATTTACTGGAATTTCTGGATCATAAATTGTTTTAATTTCTGCAATTATTTTTTCTTTAATATCCATAAAATATCAACTTTCTGTACTAATTTCTTTTCCATCATTTTCCATAGCTGAGACTAAAGTATGCCATGATAATGTAGCACATTTAACTCTCATTGGATATTGTTTAACTCCTGATAAACACATTAACTTTGTTTTTTCATCCTCTTTTAATAAATTAGACTTTAGATCAGGGTTTTCTTTTATCATTCCCAGAAAATCTTCTATAATTTCTTTTGCTTCATTATCACTTTTACCTTTTATTAAGTCTGTCATTATTGAAGCCGAAGCCATTGAAATCGCACATCCACTACCTTCAAATGATATATCTTCAACTTTTCTTTGATCATTTAATTTTAAATAAACATGGACATTATCACCACATAAAGGATTGTTTCCTTTCGCATCTTTATTAAAATTATCAGTTTTTCCTAAATTTCTTGGATTCTTTCCATGCTCTAGAATTAGTTCTTGATAAAGTTCTTTTAAATTCATTTTAAATCAAAAATTTTTTTACAGTTATTAATTCCTTCATTCAATTTATCTAAATCATCTTTAGTATTATAAACTCCCAATGAAGCTCTTGCACTTGCTGAGATACCTAATTTATCATGAAGTATCTGGCAGCAATGATGACCCGCTCTAATGGCCACTCCAGTTTCATCTAAAATAGTTGCGATATCATGTGGGTGAATATCTTTAATAGTAAAAGATAATACTCCCCCTCGATCTTTTGGATTTCCAATTAATTCAACAGAATTATTTTTTTTTAAAATTTCTTGACCATATTCAATTAACTCTTTTTCATGCTTAATTATCTTTTCAATTCCAATATTCTCTAAAAATTTTATTGACTGATCAAAAGCTATCACTTGTGCTGTTGCCATTGTACCTGCTTCATATTTATTTGGAAGATCTCCATATGAAATTCTGTCCTTTTTGACTTCATTAATCATGCCACCTCCACCTTGATAAGGCGGAAGTTGTTCAAGCCATTTTTTTTTTCCGTACAAAACTCCAAGTCCTGTTGGTCCGTACATTTTATGACAAGATATTGCATAAAAATCACAATCTAAATCTTGCATGTCTAATTTAAGATGAGGCCCACCCTGACATCCATCTACTACAACAATAATATTTTTAGAGTGAGCTAATTGTGTAATTTCTTTTATAGGTAGAATTGAACCAGTCACATTTGATAAATGTGTGATTGCTATAACTTTAGTCTTATCTGTTATTTCTTTTTCAATATTTTCAATAGGTATGTCTCCATCTTCATTTATTTCTGCAAATTTTATCTTTATATTTTTAGATTTTCTAAGAAAATGCCATGGAACATAATTAGAGTGATGTTCTAATTCAGTAATCAAAACCTCATCGTTTGGCTCTAAAATAGTTTGACCAAGAGTATTCGCTACAAGGTTTAAAGCTTCAGTTGCTCCTTTTGTAAATACAATCTCATTTTTATCCTTTGCATTGATATATCTTTGTACAGAGGATCTTGTATTTTCATACAAATTAGTCGCTGCTACAGCTAGATAATGTACACTTCTTCCAACGTTAGAAAATTGTTTTGAATAAAAGTCATTAATTCTATCAAGAACAACTTTTGGTTTCTGTGAGGAATTTGCACTATCTAAATATACTAAGTCATTATTTTGGATTTTTTCATCAAAAATAGGAAACTCTTTTTTAATTTTATCTATATTCATTCTTTTAATCCAATCATATTTTTAACTAAATTTTTAACCTCTGAGTCAGTAATCTTTTCAATTACATCAAGTAAAAATCCATTAATTAATAGTTCTTTTGACTGTTGATAATTTAAACCTCTAGACATTAAATAAAATATTGAATTTTCATCAAGACTTCCGGAGGCAGAGCCATGAGAACATTTCACATCATCAGCATAAATTTCTAATTCTGGTTTAGCATTAAATTCTGAAGTTTCATCTAATAATATTGCTTTGCTTAATTGGTAGCCATCTGTTTTTTGAGCTTTTGAATTAACAAAAATTTTACCCTGATATATCGCTTTAGAGTCTTTACCTAAAACACTTTTAACCAATTGATAACTTTTAGTATTTTGAACTAGATGATTTATTGTTGTTTTTAATTCATGTTGTTGATTAGCCTTAAGTGAAAAAATACCATTAATAAACGCAGAAGAATATTCTCCTTTTAAATTACAATTAATATCATTTTTAAAGAAACTAGATCCAGATGATAAAATAAATGTTTCTGAAATACTGTTGATGTCCTGTTCAATGTTATTATAAGAATATTTAATATTTTTATTTTGTATTTTATCTATTTTATAATTTTTCAAAATAGCATCTTTTTTTAAATCAAAATTATAAAAGATATTAATAAAATTTTTTTCTGCTGTATCGTTAAATAAGTCAATTAATCTTAAAGAGCTATTTTGCTCTAATTGAAATTCTAATCTTAAATTAATATTTTTTGATACAATTGTATTATTTGTTGTATGATAAACTATTAAAGGTTTTTTTAATGAATAATCTTTTTTAATTGAAATTTTATAACATTTATTTGTAAATGCATTGTTCAAATCAATTAAAGAATTATCATTAACTATTTTTTCGTTTAATTTAAAGTCATCATTAATCTCAATTTTATCTTTATCTTCATAAGCAAAATCAATTTTTTCTATTCTGCCATTAATAAAAACAATTTTGTTATGTTCTAATCCATCAACAAAAATAGAAGTATCAACTTTATTTGGTGATAAATAATCATTATAATAACTAAGTTCTCCAATATTTTTTTTAATAATTTGACTTATGTCCGAAAACTTCCAATTTTCAAGTTTTCTATTTGGAAAACCATTTTCTATAAATTTATTTAAATATTCTTTTTTTAGCTTAACTTGACTATCAGAAAAATCTGAAGTTTTAACTATTTTATCAAAATCTATTTTAAGCTGTTCTGTCATTTAATTAAAATTTTCGTATCCTTTTTTTTCTAATTCTAAGGCCAACTCTGGACCTCCAGATTTGATTATTTTGCCGTCCATTAAAACATGAACAAAATCTGGTTTTATATATTCTAATAGTCTTTGATAGTGTGTTATGATTAAAAATGAGTTATCTTTATTTCGTAGAGTATTTACTCCATCAGAAACAATTCTTAATGCATCAATATCTAAACCTGAGTCAGTTTCATCCAATATAGATAATTTAGGTGCTAACATAGACATTTGTAAAATTTCATTTTTCTTTTTTTCACCACCTGAAAAACCAACATTCAATTGTCTATTTAATTTTTCTTCATCAAACTTTAATTCTTTGGCTTTTTGCTTAACAAGTTTCAAAAATTCAATAGCATCAAGTTCTTTTTCTCCTCTTGCTTTTCTAATAGCATTTAGTGAGGTTTTTAAAAAAATATTTGTATTTACACCTGGAATTTCTAATGGGTATTGAAAGGCTAAAAATATACCTTTGTGTGCTCTTTCCTCGGTTTCAAGGTCAAATAAGTTCTTATTTTCAAACAAAACTTTCCCTGAAATTTCATAGCCCTTTTTACCAGATAAAATATTAGATAATGTGCTCTTGCCTGATCCATTTGGCCCCATAATGGCATGCACTTCACCTGGTTTAATATTAAGAGAAAGTCCTCTCAAAATAGACTTATTTTCAATGTTGGCATTTAAATTATCTATTTTTAACATTAACCAACACTCCCCTCTAAACTAATACCTACAAGTTTTTGAGCTTCAACTGCAAATTCCATTGGTAATTGTTGAAGTACCTCCTTACAAAATCCATTTACAATTAAACCAACTGCTTCTTCTGGATTTAATCCTCTTTGTTGACAATAATGAAGCTGTTCCTCGCTTATTTTAGAAGTTGTGGCTTCGTGCGCTATATTTGAATCAAAATTTTTATTTTTAATATATGGAATAGTATGGGCTCCACATTTATTTCCCATTAATAAAGAGTCACATTGAGTATAGTTACTAGAATTTTTTGCTTTTGAATTAATATCAACTAAACCTCTATAAGTCATATCAGAGAATCCAGCACTAATACCTTTTGAAATTATTTTACTTTTTGTATTTTTTCCCAAGTGAATCATCTTAGTTCCTGTATCTGCCTTTTGATGATTGTTTGTAATAGCTATTGAATAAAATTCGCCAATTGAATTATCACCTTTTAGTATACAACTTGGATATTTCCAAGTTATAGCTGAACCAGTTTCTACTTGTGTCCATGAAATTTTAGAATTTTTTCCTTTACACAAACCTCTTTTAGTAACAAAGTTATAAATTCCACCTTTTCCATTTTCGTCTCCTGGGTACCAGTTTTGTACTGTGGAATATTTTATTTCAGCATCATCAAGAGCTATTAGTTCAACATTAGCTGCATGTAATTGGTTTTCATCTCGCATTGGAGCTGTACAGCCCTCCAGATAACTTACATAACTTCCTTTATCTGCTATGATCAAAGTCCTTTCAAATTGTCCTGTCTCAGATGCATTTATTCTAAAATAAGTAGAAAGTTCCATCGGGCATTTAATTCCTTCAGGAATATAAACAAATGATCCATCCGTAAATACTGCCGAGTTAAGAGTGGCAAAAAAATGATCAGTAGTTGGTATGACCGTACCTAAATATTTCTTTACTAAATCAGGATGTTTTTGTATAGCTTCGGACATCGAACAAAAAATAATACCTTGTTTTGTCAACTCTCCTTTAAAAGTTGTAGCAACTGAAACAGAGTCAAAGACAGCATCAACAGCAATACCATTTAATCTTGCCTGTTCTTGTAAAGGTATACCAAGTTTTTTATAAGTTTCTAAAAGTTTTGGGTCAAGCTCATCAAGACTTTTTGGTTTGTCATTCATACTTTTAGGAGCTGAATAATAATATAAATCTTGATAATCGATTTGAGGATATTTTGGTTTTTGCCAATCAGGTTCCTTTAATAGTTTAAATCTTTCAAAAGCTTTTAACCTAAAATCTAACATCCATTTAGGTTCTTTTTTAATATTAGAAATAAACTTGATTACATCTTCATTTAAACCTTTTGGTGCTCTAATATTTTCAATATCAGTTGTAAAACCGTATTTGTAATCTTTTAATTTTTCTATATCTTTTTCTCTAGTATCCATATTTAAATTCTTCTCTCAGAGTTATCTTTCACTAAATCTTCTAAACTTTTTTGATCAAAAAAATTGTTAATATGATTTTCAAGCTCATCCCAAAGATTATGAGTAAGACACTTAGTTGCTTTACCATTACATCCTTTTTTAGACTCTTTTTTACATTGAACAGTTTTAACTTTTTCATCTACAGCATCAAAAATATTTGTAAGCTTTATTTCTCTAGCCTTTTTATTCAAAACATATCCACCTTGAGTACCTCTCACACTTTGAACAATTTCTTTTTTTCTTAATTTTGAGAAAATTTGTTCTAAATAATCCAAGGAAATACCTTGTCTTAAAGAAATGTCTCTTAGAGAAACTGGATTGATATTATCAAATCTGGCCATATCTACTAAAGCCATTACCGCATATCTACCTTTAGATGTTAGTTTCATAAATCCTTGTTTTTAAAGGGTATATATAAACCTGACTAAAATAGTCAAGTATCTAAGGTAAAAAAAGACTAACATTTTGTCACGCAGTTGTGATAAACCTAATTTTTTTTGAGAATAATAATCAATAACAAATATGGATAACAAAATTTTAGAAATATTTATTCCTGGACCTGCTGGTAGACTGGAAGCAAAATATTATAAAAGTAAGAAAAATACATCACCCATAGCACTCGTGCTTCAACCGCACCCACAATATGGAGGAACTATGAATAATAAAGTTGTAGTAGAAACTTTTAACTCTTTTATGGATAATGATTTTTCAGTTTGTAGAGTTAACTTTAGAGGTGTTGGAAAAAGTGATGGAGAATTTGATAACGGGCAAGGTGAATTAGCTGATGCAGCAGCTGCTCTTGATTGGTTAGAGAGAGAAAATTTTGACAATTCACAATGTTGGGTTTCGGGTTTTTCTTTTGGTTCATTGATTGCAATGCAGTTATTGATGAGAAGACCAGAAATTAATAGATTTATAACAATTTCACCTCAACCTAACGTTTATGATTTTTCTTTTCTATCTCCTTGCCCAACTTCTGGTTTGATGATTTATGGAAAAAAGGATGAACTTGTACCACTTGAATATATTACTGAACTTGAAAAAAGATTAAGCTCTCAAAAAGGTATTAAAGTAGAATTTCAATCTATAACTGATGCAAATCACTTTTTTTCTAAAAGTGAAAATACATTGGTTAAAGCATTGGATAAATATATTAAAAAAGAAACTGCACTCTATTAATAATTTTTTACTAACTCTCCACCAGTAGTTGGTTTTTTACATCCAGTAGTTTTAGGAAATGTAATTGGCAAACCTAAAAAAGATCTTATAGCAAAATAAGCAAATGCCTGGGACTCTACATAATCTCCATTAATACCATATTCATCAATAGATTGTATTATCCAATTTTTAGGTATTGAATTACTAATTTTTTTCATCAAAGTCATATTTTTTCTTCCACCGCCACAAACTAAAATTTTCCATGGTTCATTTTTTGTTTCTGATAAAAAATTAATTAATTCTGACTCTATTATTTTACCTGTGAAGTTGGTCAATGTAGCCGCACCGTCTTCTAAATTAAGACCCCTTACAAAATTTAAGCTGAAATCATTTATATCAAAAGATGATATGTTTTTGCTATAACTATTGTCAAAATTATCCATAGCTTGATTTAAAATAAGGTCATTTGTTTTTCCCTTTTTTGCAACTTCTCCATTATTATCAAATTTATTTTTTGTATTTTTTCGAATCCACTCATCTATCAAACAATTACCCGGTCCTAAATCTCTACTTGAAAAACTATTTTTATCGTATTCCATTATTGAAGTTACATTTGCAATACCCCCAATATTTAAAATACAAACTGGTAATCTAATTTTTTTATGTTTGACAATTAGCCTGTGGAATATTGGTGCTAATGGAGCTCCTTCTCCTCCATTTTTTATATCGTTTTGTCTAAAATCATAAACTACAGTTTTTTTAGTCAATTGAGACAATAAATTTCCATCTCCAATTTGTTTAGTAATTTTTTCGAGTGAATTGTGGTAAATAGTTTGACCATGAAAACCTATAAAATCAACTTTTTTATTAATTGATTCTAAAATTTTAGAAACAACCTTTGCATGAAATAAGGTAATTTCTTTTTCAAGATTTTTGATTTTATTTGTATTTTTTTGAAGATCATCAGATTTAAGGATCTGGGCCCTTAAATTATGGAGATTTTCATATATTTTTTGATCATATTTAAAATATTCATTTGTAATCTCATTGTATTGATCGATTCCATCAGAGCTAATTATAGAAGCATCCACACCGTCACCTGAGGTTCCGCTCATTAAACCTAGTGATGTATAAATTTTTCCCATTATTATTTTTTTTTAATAAAATTTGTATATTGTATAACTATAAGCTTATGAATAAATTTTTAAAAGAATTTAAAGATAGAGGTTTTTTCTATCAATGTACTAGTGAAGAAGAGTTGTCTAAATTATTAGATAAACAAAAAATCAAAGGTTATATTGGTTTTGATTGCACAGCTGAAAGTCTTCATGTTGGAAGTTTGCTTCAAATAATGTGTCTAAGACTACTACAAAAACACGGACATAGACCTATTGTGTTGCTAGGAGGTGGAACAACTAGAATTGGTGATCCTTCAGGTAAAGACAAGACCAGAAATTTACTAAACGAAAAGGAAATAGAAAAAAATATTAAAAATATAGAAAGAATACTAAAAAAGTTTTTAGATGTTAATAACCCAAAAACTAAACCAATTTTTGTAAATAATTATTCTTGGCTTAAGGGCTTGAACTACATATCTTTCTTAAGAGACATTGGAAAACATTTCACAATTAATAAAATGTTGAGTTTTGATAGTGTTAAAACAAGATTAGATAGAGAACAATCATTAAGCTATATGGAATTTAATTATATGATTTTACAAGCCTATGATTTTCTAGAATTAAGTAAAAAAGAAAATTGTTCTCTTCAAATTGGTGGCTCAGATCAATGGGGAAATATAATAAATGGAGTAGAATTAATAAAAAGATATTCCAATAAACATGTTTATGGTTTAACAACTCCATTAATTACTTTGGCTTCAGGTGCAAAGATGGGAAAAACAGAGTCTGGGGCTATTTGGTTAGATGAAAAATTTTTGTCTGCATATGATTATTGGCAATTTTGGAGAAATACTGATGATAGAGATGTTGTAAAGTTTTTAAATATTTTTACTGATTTAGAAATTAATGAAATAAATGATGTTAAAAAAAATGATATCAATAAATTAAAAATATTGCTTGCAAATAAAGCCACTACAATGCTTCATGGTAGTATAGCTGCTCAAAATTCAGAGCAAGCTGCTAAAGAAGCTTTTTCAGGAAAATTGCTTGGATCAAATTTGCCTTCTATCAAAGTTAAATCAAAAAGACTCAATGAAAAAATAAATATTATTGATCTTGTGATTTTATCTAAATTAGAAAATTCAAAGAGTGAAATAAGAAGATTGATTAAAGGAAGAGCTGTTAAAATAAATGATAAAGTAATATTAAATGAGAAGTTAATTATTCAAGATAAACTGTTTGAAAAAAACTATCTTAAACTTTCTATTGGAAAAAAAAGACATATTAAAATTGAAATTGATTAATTTTTCTTAATTTTTTCTAAAGTTCTAGTAATAAACCTAGGTGTCAAAGTTTTGATTGGATTAACAGTAGTTTGAAGATCTTTCGGTGGTCCTTTAATTTTAAAACTTACCCCAAAAACACCTTCGCCAGACTTAGATCCCACAAGTATCTTACCAAGCACAGGAATGGATCCTATAGCTTTATTTATTGTTGTTGCTGGCACCAAAGTTCCTCTAAGACTTACAGTTTTATTTTTTTCAACATAACCATCCATTAAAATTGAAATAGCTGGTCCAATGGCATAAATTTCTTTTATCGTCATTAAACTCCCTTCATTTTCAAAATTCATTTCAAATTCGTCAAATCTAATACCTTCACCTGATAAAATATCTGCAATTCCTTGTAAGGAAGCCAATGTTAGCAATTTTGTTAAAGCAGGCAATTCTTTGAGTTTAAAATCATATATCTTTAAAGTTGAAATAGATTTATTTCCTTTTTTTGAAGAGTAAAAATCTAAAGAACCACCCTCATATCCTTTTATAAATTTATACTTTTTTATAATTGGTTCTGCCTTGCTTAAAAAAAGAGTTGTTATTTTACCCTCTTGATCTGAATTAATTGTAAAATTCAATCTTTGATTTTTTGAAAATAATGCTTTTAAATTAGCATTTAAAATTTCATTGTCTTTTAAATATAAATTACCGTTTAAATTTTTAACCTCATGTTCATCATCAAGATAAATATGATCAATTTTAAAAAAAACATTAAAGTTTTTATTGAAAATATTTGATTTGTTTTCGTTATCACTTACTATATTTTCTATAAGATTATCAGCATTAAAAGAGGATCCATTAACAAAGTAATCACTCTTTTTTTTTGTTATGCTAAATTTATTTTTTTTGTTATTTTTATCAAAATAATCAAAATTAATACTTTTTAAGCTTTCGACCTTAAAAGTTTTATTTAGTACTAAATTATTTAATTTTATTTCATTTTCTTTTTCGGTCAAATAAATTTTATTTAATTTTGTTTTCTTTCTCAAAAAATGTTCACCATTAATTTTAATTATCATTTTAGAATTTTTGTCTTTTTCAAAATTTAGCAAGTCAACTATAAATGGATTGTTACTAACTTCTAAAGATGTTTGAAACTTATATGATTCACCATTTTTATTTATTGAATAACTAATTACATCATGTTCATCTTGTAATAAAACTTTACCAATTCCTTCTATATTAAGTAATTTTTTAGTATAATTAACTTTTAATAAATGATCAGAAAAACTAATTTCTTGTTTAGCTTTTGGAAATATTTTTTCTAATTCTAAGTTATTTAAAAGTAAAAAATCATTTAGTCTGATTTCTGATGAAATTTGGAAATCTTTAATTTTAAATTTTTTATCAATGTTAAAAGAAAAATTATTATCTGAGTTAAAATTTAAATCTTTGATATTAATTTGATCAACAAAAAACTTGGTAAATAATTCAATTTTGTCTTTATCTAGTTTTATATCTTTATTTTTGATTTCACCTTTCACATAAAAATAATCATTAACACCTTTGATAAATAAATTATTTGAAGTAAGTGGAATGTCATTAAAAGATAATTTGATATCTTTAAATTTATAACTTTGTTTTTCTACATTAAATATAAGACTTAATTTTTTAAAGTTATATTTTTTAAATAAATCGACTTGAGTATCTTTTACTATGCCTTTTATGACAAAATTATCTTTAATTTTTCCATTAGAATTAAATTCAAGTTTAATATCAGCAATTAAATATCCTTTCTTTAAAAATCTCTCAAAAATATAAAGTTCTGTGCTTTTTTTTAAAGATCTTACAAATGAAATTAAGTTTTTTATTTCCAAAGACTTCGTAGAAATAATCAAGTTTGTTAATAAGAATTCATCATTTATAAATGAATTTATTGAAATTTGAGTTTTAATACTTTCTAATTCAATAAATTTATCCTTATTTTTTAATATTGGACCTACAGTTTTTACATTAATTCTAAGTTTTAGTGGATCTAATATTATTTTTACATCATTTAACTCAATCTCTAAATTTTCATTTATATTTTTTATTTTACTTGATATTTGATTATTAAATTTTTTTGTCTCGACCCCAATAAAAGTCAAGTATCCAACAATTAATATTAAGATAGATGTAATTAAAAATATAAATCTTAAAATTATTTTTTTCATTTAATTTGATACAGGGATTGTTCTAAAAAGTCATCAATTTCACCATCAAGAACTTTGTCTGGACTTGAACTTTCAAAATTAGTTCTATTATCTTTTACTAATCTATATGGTTGTAAAACGTATGATCTTATCTGATGCCCCCAGCCAATTTCTGATTTAACTGCATCTGTATTTTGTGTTTCTTTTTCTTTTTTTTTAATTTCAAAATCATAAAGTCTAGCCTTTAGCATATTCATGCATGTTTCTTTATTTTTATGTTGAGATCTTTCATTTTGGCATTGCACAACAATTTTTGAAGGTAAGTGTGTAATTCTAACAGCACTATCTGTAGTGTTAACATGTTGACCACCTGCACCACTTGATCGATAAGTGTCAATTCTTAAATCTTTATCAATTATTTCTATATTAATACTTTCATCAACTACAGGATAAACCCAAATACTTGCAAAACTGGTGTGTCTTCTTGCACCTGAGTCAAATGGTGAAATTCTTACCAAACGATGAATGCCAGATTCTTTTTTTAGCCATCCAAATACATAGTCACCTTCGATTTTAATTGTTGAGGATTTTATACCAGCTTCATCACCTTTGTGTTCACTAATCAGACTAGATTTAAATTTTTTATAATCAGACCACTTCATGTACATTCGTCTAAGCATATCTGCCCAATCTTGACTTTCTGTACCTCCAGCACCTGCGTGGATCTCAATATAACAATCAAGTGAGTCTGCTTCATTTGACAAAAAACACTTAATTTCATTTTTTTTAACTAGGCCCCTTAAGGATTTAATACTTTCTAATGCTTCATTTTGAATTGCATGGTTATTTTCTTCTGAAGCTAATTGATACAAATCATGTAAATCTCTAAGTTTTTCATCTGACTTTTGAAAAGAACTTGTTAAATCTTCAAATAAATTTTTTTCTTTTAGTATATTTTTAGAATTTGCTTTATTTTGCCAAAAATTAGCATCAAGCATTTTTTTATTATGTTTCTCTAATTTTGAATAAATATCATTTTTTTCAAAGATACTCCTTAACTCTATTATTAATTTTTTCTATTTCATTCTTTAAATTTAAAAATTTGTCGTCCATTAATAAAACTTTAATATATTATTTGAGTCTAATCTATTACTATTTGAATATAATACCTTTCCTCCTACAACATTTTTACTTTTATATCCTTCCATTATTGTGTTCTTTGAAGAAAATTTAGCTTTTTGACCTGTTAAAGAATCAACAATCATCATGGTTATTCCATTAGCAACTTTAAATGGTCTTGCATCAGATTTTTTTATGGCTTTTTTTACAAAACTTTCAAAGATTGGCAAAGCAGTCTTTGATCCAGTTTCATATTTACCTAATGATTTAGGGTTATCCATACCAACGTAAACCCCTATTACTAAATTAGATGTAAAGCCAATAAACCATGCATCTGTGTTTTCATTCGTTGTACCAGTTTTTCCCGCTAAATTTAATTTTAGTTTTTTTAATTTTTTTCCTGTTCCTCTCTTTACTACTCCCTCTAATAATGAAGTGACTTGATAAGCAGTTTGAGGAGAAAATATTTGCTTATAATTATCTTTTATTTGTGGATAATCTTTACTAGTAAATGAAATTTGGTCACAGTTGATACATTTTCTATTTTCATTATTAATTACAGTATTTCCTTCACTATCTTGAATTCTATCAATTATTATAGGCTTAACTAGTTTGCCACCATTGACAAAAGCAGAATATGCAGAAGTTAATTTTAATAAAGTGGTTTCTGCGGAGCCAAGAGAAATTGATAGTAATTCTTCAGGGTTTTCGTAAATACCAAGTTGTTCTGAAAAATCAGCTAGCGTTTTGATACCTAGATTTTGTGCAATCCTAACTGTCATAAGGTTTCTTGATTTTTCAAGTCCAACTCTTAATGTAGATGGACCATAAAATTTTTTTCCATAATTTTCTGGTTTCCATAATTTTAAATCTGAACCTTGATCTAGTACTAATGGCGCGTCTAAAACTAAAGAAGTTGGAGTATAATTATTTTCTAAAGCTAGTGCATAAACAAAAGGTTTAAAAGCTGACCCTGGTTGTCTTGAAGCTTGGGTTGCTCTATTAAACTCACTACTTTTAAAACTAAAACCCCCACTCAAAGCCAAAACTCTTCCAGTGTAAGGATCCATCACAACTATGCCTCCATTAATTATAGGAACCTGCATTAAACTATACTTGGAATTATCAATTTTCTTTACATAAATAATGTCACCTAAATTTAATAACTCTTCAAATTCTTTTTTTGTCCATGAAATATTTTGATACTCGATAATACCCTCAAACTTATCTTTTGTTTCAATAATTGCAGAAAATTGATTTAATTTTTTTACAATTGCAATCTCCCATCCAATAGATTTTTCTAACTCATATTTTTCTAAATTTTTTGACCATAAATTGTTATATTTTTTATTTATTATTGGTCCTCTCCACCCTTTTCTTTTGTCATATTTAATCAAACCATTTCTTAATGACTCGGTTGCAAATTTTTGTAATTCTAAATTTATTGGAGTATTAACATTGAAACCTTGCTTATAAACTTTTTCGTAGGTTAGTTTTTCTATAATATTTTTTCTAACATCTTCAATATAATATTGAGCATCTTCTAAAAAAACTTTTTTAGTTTTTTTCAAATTTATATCTTGTTTTTTAAGATTTTGGTATTTATCAAAATCTAAAAAATCATTTTCATATAAATTTTGTAAAACTAAATCTCTCCTAAATTTTGCTAATTTAATATTTTTATAAGGATTATATTTGCTTGGTGCTTTTGGCAAAGCGGCTAAAAGTGCAGCCTCTGAGTAGTTTAATTCTTTTATAGATTTATCAAAATACTCTAAACTTGCTGCAGCTACACCGTAAGATCCGCTACCTAGATAAATTTGATTTAAGTATAATTCAAGTATTCTTTCTTTAGATAGCGCTCTCTCAATTCTAAAAGCTAGAATCGCTTCTTTAATTTTTCGATTAAGACTTACTTCATTTGTTAATAGAAAATTTTTAGCCACCTGTTGTGTAATAGTTGAAGCTCCCTCAAGTCTTTTTGAGGTCATTAAATTTTTAGTGTTGTTTATCACTGCTCTTAGAACTCCTTTCGCATCAACCCCAGGGTGTGAAAAGAAATTCTTATCCTCTGCTGATAAAAAAGAATTAATAACGTTTTTAGGTATTGAGCTAAAAGGTACAAATATTCTTTTTTCAGATGAAAAATCAGCTACCAAATCGCCTTTACCAGAATAAACTTTGCTTGAAACAGGCGGTTTATAACTTTTTAAAAACTTATAATCTGGAATATTGTTAGAAAAGCTCCACAAAACAGCAAATACTATAATTGATAATAATAATAAAAAACTTGAGGTTATAATTAAAGTATTTTTAATAAATCCGTTCATTTTGATTCCATTATATATAGGAATTTGGTAAAGATATGGCATTAGAATTAAACAAAATTTTATTAATTATCAAATGAAACAATTAAACAACAAATTATGGACAAAAATTTATACATTGATGCTTCGCATCCAAATGAAACTAGGATTGTACTTAAATCAGATAATAGTATTGAAGACTACGAATACGAGGGTTTAAAAAATAATCTAATAAAAAATAATATCTACCTTGGTAAAGTTAGTAGAATTGAACCTTCTTTACAAGCTGCATTTATTGATTTTGGAAGAGAACGACATGGTTTTTTATCATTCAATGATATTCAATCTGACTATTATCAAATTCCGAAGAGTGATTTAGAAATTATAAAAAAAGAGGAAGAATTAGCGAGGGAGGAATTATCAAAAGAAGTTGAGGCTAAAGAAGAAAAAAGTCTTGCTGAAGGTAAGCTTGAAATTAATGATCCTATAGAACCTATAGAAAAAGAAGAGCAAGAAAATAAAGAAAATTTGATAGAAAAAGAAAAAATTAATACACAAAAACCCAGAACTAAAAGATATAAAATTCAAGAAGTAATAAAACCTAACCAAGTTATCCTTGTTCAAGTTATTAAAGATGAAAGAGGCCAAAAGGGAGCAGCCTTAAGTACTTTTATTTCTATTGCAGGAAAATATATTGTTTTGATGCCTAATACTCCTAAAGGAGGAGGCATATCAAGAAAAATTTTCAATCCTGCTGATAGAAAAAAAATTAGATCAATTTTAAACGAAATAGAAATTCCAAAAGAGATGGGTTTAATTGTTAGAACTGCAGGTAGTAATAAAACAAGGAATGAGATAAATCATGATTTGAGTACACTTATAAATTCATGGAACCAAATTAAAGATATTGCTCTAAATTCTATAGCTCCATCTTTAATTCATCAAGAAAGTGAAATTATAAAAAGAACTTTAAGAGACATGTATGATGAAAACACTAAAAGTGTAATTGTTGAAGGTAACGAAGGTTACAAAAAAGCTCAAAATTTTATGAAAATGATGATGCCTTCTCATGTAAAAAAAATAAAAAAATATAGAGGTAAAACACCTTTATTTATAGAGGAAGGAATTGAGCAAAAATTAAATCAAATATTTGAGTCAGAAATCAAGCTTAGCTCTGGAGGATATTTAGTAATTAATCCAACTGAGGCTTTGGTCTCAATTGATATAAACTCAGGAAGTTCAATCAAACAAAAAAATGTAGAAAATACTGCTTTGGATACTAATCTTGAAGCAGCAGATGAAATAGCTAGACAAATTAAAATTAGAGATTTGTCAGGTTTAATTATTATTGATTTTATTGATATGTTGAGTTTTGGGAATAGAAGATTAGTTGAAAAAAGATTAAAAGAAAAATGTAGATCTGATAGAGCTAGAATTCAAATCGGTAGAATTAGTAATTTTGGTTTATTAGAGATGTCTAGACAAAGACTTCGGGAAAGTGCTGTTAAGTGGAAAGTAACTTTAACTGATGAGTCTTTTGCACAAAAATTATTAAAATTAGTTGAGTTAAAAGCTGTTTTAAATAAAGCAAAATTTGTTAATTTAAAAGTTTGTAAAAAAATATCAGATTTTTTAAAGGAAAATTTTGTAGAAGATTTAACTTATTTTGAAAAAAAAAATAAAATGAAAATTGATATAATATCAGAAAGCTCTCTAATTATACCGGAATTTATAATAGATATTAAAAATAAATCTAAAAAAACAATAGAACTAGTTGAGCATTTTGAAAAATTAAAAAATTTAGAACAACAGAAAAAAGAAAATAATGTGATAGATATTAAGATTAAAAAGAAATTTGTAAAAAAAACTTATAGAAAAAAAAAATTTTTTAAAAAGGCTAAATAATACCCTCGGCTGGTGAAGACGGACTACCTATTAAAGTTTTTTCTATTCTACCTGACAGATAAGATTGTCTACCTGCAATAACTGCATTCTTAAAGGCTAATGCCATATCATAAGGTTTTTTTGCTTTAGCAATAGCAGTATTTACTAAAACACCATCACAACCTAGTTCCATAGCAATTGTAGCATCAGAAGCTTGACCTAAACCAGCATCAATTATTAGAGGTAATTTAGTTTGATATCTAATTATTTTAATATTTACTTTATTAAGTATACCAAGTCCCGAACCAATAGGTGCTGCTAGGGGCATTATTGCACAAGCGCCTGCGTTTTCTAATCTCTTTGCCATAAGAGGATCATCGTTACAGTAAACCATTACTTTAAAACCTTCCTTGGAGAGAATTTCAGTAGATTTTAAAGTTTCAATCATTTCAGGAAATAGATTTTTTTTATCACCTAAAACTTCAAGTTTAACTAATTTCCAACCACCAATCTCTCTTGCTAACCTGAGCGTTCTAAGTGCTTCATCTGAATTAAAACAACCAGCAGTATTTGGTAAGTAAGTTATTTTTTTTGGATCAATATAATCCATTAAAAGAGGTTTTTTCTTATCACTAATATTGACTCTTCTGACAGCCACTGTAACTATATCTGCACCTGATAATTTAATTGCTTTTGCACATTCAGTCATATTTTTGTACTTTCCAGTTCCAACAATTAATCTAGAATTATACTTTTTCTTTGCTACAATAAATTTGTCGTTTTTCAATTTTAACCCCCACCAATAAAATGAACTATTTCAATTTTATCATTTTTTTTAAGTTTTATATTATTTAGTTTTTTTTTATCTAATATTTCTTGATTTAATTCAATTGCTACTTTTTTAATAGGTATTTTTAAATCATTTATTAACTTAAGGATTTTAGAATTTTCAGATATTTGCTTCTCTTTTCCATTTAATCTGATTTTTATTTTTTTTATTTTTTTCATCGTATATAAGAGTTAAATGAATAATAAAATTATTATTATTAATGGTCCAAATCTTAATCTATTAGGTGAAAGAGAACAATCGCAATATGGAACTATTACTTTCGATAAATTAAAAGAAAATTGCCTTATTAAGTCAAAAGAATTAGGTTTAAATATTGAATTTACTCAATCTAATGTTGAGGGTGAAATAGTAAATTTAATTCAAGATTCAAGAAAAAATTTTGATGGTATTATCATTAATGCAGCTGCATTCACTCACACTTCAGTTGCAATAAGAGATGCCTTGAGTGTGTTTAAAAAACCAATAATTGAAATACACATATCAAATATATACAAAAGGGAGGAATTTAGACATAAATCTCTTATAAGTGACATAGTCACAGGAGGTATTTTTGGTTTAGGTAGTGATGGTTATATTTTAGCCATAATTTCAATGCAAAAGCTTTTAAAAAATGAAAATTGATAAAAAAGTAATTAAAGAATTAAGTGACTATTTAGATGAATTTAATTTAACTGAATTAGAATACACTGAAAAAGATACTAAGATAAAAGTTTCTAAAAATAAAATTGCAGTTTCAAATCATCCAGATCAAATTAATAATACAAATCCCTCTGCAGAATTACCAAAAATAATTAATAATGTTAAATCAGGTATTGAAGTTACCTCTCCTATAATTGGAACAGCTTACCATGCGCCAGAACCAGGTGCAAAAAAGTTTGTTGAAGTTGGAAAAAAAATTAAAAAAGGTGATACAATAATGATAGTTGAGGCTATGAAAACAATGAATCATGTACCTTCATCTGCTGACGGAGTGGTAAAAGAAATATGTGTTGAGGATGGCCAACCAGTTGAATTTGGACAAACAATAATCATTTTAGAGTAATGTTTAAAAAAATCTTAATTGCAAACCGTGGGGAAATTGCAGTCAGAGTAATTAGGGCATGTAAAGAGTGGGGAATTTCTACAGTAGCAGTACATTCTGATGTAGATAGAGAAAGTATGCATGTTAAATTAGCAGATGAAAGTATCTGTATAGGATCACATCAACCAGCAAATAGTTATTTAAATATTCCAGCAATTTTATCTGCCGTTGATCTAACTAATGCTGAAGCAGTGCACCCTGGATATGGTTTTTTATCAGAAAATGCAAACTTTGCAAAAATATTGGAAGAAAATAATATAAATTTTATTGGTGCTTCATCAAAACATATCAAAATGATGGGAGATAAAATTCAAGCAAAAAAAATTGCTAAGGAAAATGGTTTACCAGTTATAGAAGGATCTGATGGTGGAGTAAAAAGTGTTTCTGAAGCCAAAAATCTTTGTAAGAAAATAGGATTTCCAGTTTTGATTAAAGCATCAGGTGGTGGTGGTGGAAAAGGAATGAAAATTGTTCAAAAAGAAGAGGAATTTGAAACACTTTTTTCTACAGCTAAATCTGAAGCTATGAAATATTTTGGTAATGATGAGGTTTACATAGAAAAATTTTTTCAAAACCCTAGACACATTGAAGTTCAAATTTTAGCTGGAAAAAACAGAACAGTACATTTGCATGAAAGAGATTGTTCTGTTCAAAGAAGACATCAAAAATTAATCGAAGAAACTCCAAGTCCAGTTCTTAATGAGGAGATAAGAAAAGATCTTTTTGATAAAACAGTAAAAATGGTAAGTAAAATTGGATATCAGGGAGCCGGGACAGTAGAATTTATTTATGAAGATGAAAAATTTTATTTCTTAGAAATGAATACAAGAGTCCAAGTTGAGCATCCTGTTACTGAGATGGTTACTGGTATTGATATAATAAAAGAACAAATTTGGATAGCTTTTTCAGGAGAAACTGCTTTAAAGCAGTCTGATATTAATCCTCGTGGCCATGCGATAGAATGTAGAATTAATGCTGAAGACCCAAATAAAAACTTTCAACCTTCTCCAGGAACTATTGGCATGTGCCACCAGCCCTCAGGTTTTAGAACAAGAGTAGATGGAGCGATATTTCAAGGATATAAAGTTACACCTTATTACGACAGTATGGTCTGTAAACTTATTTGTCATGGCAGAAATAGAGTTGAAGCTATTCAAAGAATGAATAGATCTTTAGATGAATTTGTTATTGAAGGTATTACAACAACAATACCTTTACACAAGAAATTATTAAATCATAAGAAATTTATTAATTCCGATTTTAATGTAAGTTGGTTAGATAATGAAAAAATTGATTAATAACAACCAACGAGCCAAATATCATAAACAGGATGATCAAATGGTTTAATTGATGGACTTGATGAAAACATCCAATCATTAAATACAAAAACATTATCTTTATTTTTATTAGTTAAATCCTTTACTTGTAGATATGCTGTAATTTCTGGATTATCATCAAATTCTGAATTAATACATCTTGTACTTTTTATCAAAAGATCTTTATGTTTAATTTCTTCACCATTTTTCAACTGAATCAAGATATTTTTTGAACTTATTTTATCTAAAACTTTAATATCCGTATTATTTCCTTCGAGCTCATTAGCAAAATTTACTTTTGGGGAAAATAATAAAAAAACAATTAAATTTAAAAAAAATAAACTTTGTTTAATTTTTCCAACTTTTATATTTTTTTTCAATAACATTTTTATTTTTGTTAGGATAATATGCTTTTTCAGTGCCAGTTAAATTAGGAAGATGAGGCTTTTGCCAATCATATTTTTTTAAATCATGTGTTTTTTCTATTTTATTATTGGTAAAATGAATCCATGAATACCATTCAACTGGAATTTTTGATGCATCAATCTCACCAGAATAAATAACCCACCTTTTACCTTTTTTACTCTCATAATATTTATTACCATATGAGTCTTTACCAACTAATTTTCCAGATATAATAGTAGTAATTCTTGTCCCAAAAGTGTCTTGATTCCACCAAGTGAAAAATTTTTTTAAAAGTGTCAACATTAAAAATTAATAAAGTTTCAATTTAAAATTGTATAAATTAAATTAGACTATAATTTGAATTTGTATATAAATAATTCTAATCATAATTCAAATTAATTTTTTAAAAATGGGGTCAAATGGCAAAATACTTGGTTGAAACATATTACACTTGTACATTTAAAGTAAATCATTACTTAGATGATATTAATGAAATAGAACTTAAAAATCTTGAAAAAAGAGATGATGGTAAATTTGAAGTCTTAGATGTTAAACTTGATAACAGAAAAACTAAAAATCTTGATCCTAAGAATAATAAAATTATTGAGAATAAAAATATTGATGTAGTCTCTAATGATAATAAGCCTGTTACTAACAATTTAGAAAATATATTAAAATCCAAAAATTCTAACTCGAATAATAATGGAAAGAGATTTGGTATGCCTGATAGAAGGAAGGGTTATATTCAAAAAGCAACTATAGGAGATCATAAAGTTTATTTACATACTGGAGAATATGAGGATGGAAAAATTGGAGAAATATTTATTGATACAAGCAAAGAAGGTGAATTAGTTAAAGCACTAATGAACAATTTTGCTATCGCGGTGTCTCTAGGACTTCAATATGGCGTACCATTAGATGAATTTATAAGTGCATTTGTTGGAACAAAATTTGAACCATCAGGTAAAGTTTATGGAAATGATAGAATTATCAGTGCATCATCTATTTTAGACTATATATTTAGAGAGCTAGCCATTTCATATCAAAATAGGGAAGATCTTGCTCATACTCCAGCTATAGGAAATTCTGAAAACTTAAATTTAGACGAACAAAATTCAGAGGATCAAAATCAGTTATTGAAGATTGTAAAAGATATTACAAGTAAAGGATTTGTGAGAAACAACTATAAAAAAAATTTAGTAGATTTATCTGACGTTAAAATAAATCTCAAAGGAAAAAAATAGATTATTTCTTTAATTTAAGAGAAAGATTTAGTTCTTTTAATTGATTTTCGGTAATTTCTGATGGAGCATTCATCATTAAATCTTGAGCATTTTGGTTCATTGGAAACATTGTAATTTCTCTAATATTTTTTTCGTTTGCTAGAAGCATAATTATTCTATCAATTCCAGGTGCTATTCCACCATGGGGGGGTGCGCCATAACTTAGGGCATTTATCATACCGCTAAATTTTTCATTAACTTGGTTTTTGTCATATCCAGCTATTGAAAAAAGTTTGTACATTAATTCAGGAACGTGATTCCTAATAGCACCAGAAGAAAGTTCTACACCATTACAAACAATATCATACTGATATGCTAAAATATCAAGCGGTTTTTCAAAATTTAATTTTTCGATATCCCCCTGTGGCATAGAAAAAGGATTATGACTAAACTCTATTTTATTAGTCTGCTCATCTCTTTCAAACATTGGGTAGTCTACCACCCAACAAAAAGCGAAAATATTTTCATCAATTAGATTTAGGTCTTGTGCAATCTTATCTCTTGCTAAAGAAGTAATTTTTTCTAATTCTTTTAATTTATTACAGGCTAAAAAAATACTATCTCCTACTTCAGCTTGCGTTATATTCATAATTTCTTTAATTGCTTCTTTCGAAAAAAATTTACCCACTGGGCCTTTTGCTGAAATCTCTTTTTCTTTTTCTATTGTGAAATAAGCTAATCCTGAAGCTCCTTGATCCTTGGCCCATTTGTCAATATTGTCAAAGAAACTCCTGGGTTTATCTTTTGTTTTTTTTGTTACTATACATCTCACTTTAGATCCAGTTTTTATAAGCTTCTTAAATATTTCAAAAGTCACATCTTCTCTTGAAAAAATTTCAGTAATATCATTGATAACTAATGGATTCCTTAAATCAGGTTTATCACTTCCATATTTCAGTAAAGCTTCTGAATAAGATATTTTAGGAAATGCATTAAACATTAATTTTTTAGTTGAAAATTTCTTAAATATATTTGTTAATAATCTTTCAACTACTTTAAAAACATCTTCTTGTTCAACAAATGACATTTCCAAATCCAATTGGTAAAATTCACCTGGACTACGATCTGCTCTTGCATCTTCATCTCTAAAACAAGGTGCAATTTGAAAATATTTATCGAAGCCTGAAACCATTATAAGCTGTTTAAATTGTTGAGGTGCTTGAGGTAGTGCATAAAACTTTCCTGGATTCAGTCTACTTGGTACAAGAAAATCTCTTGCACCTTCAGGACTTGATGAGGTCAATATAGGTGTTTGAAACTCCAAAAAACCCAAGTCATTCATTTCACTTCTTATGAAAGAAATTACTTTTGATCTTAAAATAATATTTTCATGTATTTTTTTTCTTCTTAAGTCTAAATACCTATATTTTAATCTTATTTCCTCAGCATATTCTTGATCACTAAAAATAGGCATTGGCAATTCTTTACATGATCCAAGAATTATAAATTTATTGATTGAAACTTCTATTTCACCAGTTTCAATATCTCTATTTATTGTTTCATTACTTCTATTTACAACTTTTCCAATAACTTTTATAACTGTTTCAAGTTGAGTTTTTTCTAGTTCAGAAAAACTAAGATTATCTTTATCTATAATGCATTGGGTTATTCCGTAGTTATCTCTTAAATCAATAAACAAAAGATTTCCATGATCACGTTTTTTATTTATCCATCCAGATAAAGAGATTTCACTACCAATATCTTTTTTTCTTAATTCATTACAATTATGAGTTCTATATTTATTCAATTATTCTCCTAAAGCTTCTTTTATTATTTTAAAATCTATCGATTTTTTTTTTTTTAAACTTAATTTGTCAATTTTATATATAAAATCAAATATATTACTATATGATCTCTCAATTCTTTTAATTATGTAATTAATTAACTTTTTGTCTAGTGAAATTTGACGATCAGATAGATTTTTTAATATTAAAGCAAACATTAGTTCATCATCTGGCTTTTCTATATTGAATAAAAGAAAGTTTTTAAATCTAGATTTTAAGTCATCTAATCTAAATTTAATATTTACTATTGGTTCAATAGAGGTCAAAACTAAGTATTTGTTATCTTGGTCAATAATATTAAACAACGTATAAAATAATTTTTCATCAATATCTTTATCTATATTCTCTACAACTATGTTTTCGTAAATCTTAATTTCTTTTAAATTTTTATTATTTAATAAATTTGCTTCAAACTTAACACCTTTAAATTTTTTTAAAAAAATATTGATTAAATGAGTTTTTCCAGAGAAATTCTCACCACTTATATTTATAAATTTTTTTTCCCAATTGGGCCAAATTTTTAAAAAATTGAAAATATGTTGATTACTTTTAGAAACATAAAAATCATCGTCTTTAAAATTTTGATCATAATCAAATTTAATTATTTGTTGATTTAAATCTCTCATTTTAAAACCCAAATTTTATTCTGAGTGTCAAAGTTAAAATTATTATCTTTCATAGTCTTCAAAAAAAAATTAGGCGTACCATTAAAAATAACTTGATAATATATGAAGTCTTTATCAAATTTAGAAACAGTAAAATCATAAATTAAATCAGTTTCACTTAAAATTTTTTCAAAATTAGAAATTTTAAGATTGCTTAGAGTTTTAACCTTTATAGTTAATGACAACTTAATTGAAGTATTTATTTTATTATAATTCTTCCAATAGTCTTCATAAATTATTTTCAAATTATTAATTATATTTTTTATTTGTTCAGTATTATTCATATCTATATTGGAAAATGACTGATTTTTTATGACTACTTTCTCATTTACTGTAATTCTTGATAATACTCTAACTTCCTTTTCATTTTTAAATATTAAAGAAATTATGGAGTCGTCTAAATAATATTTATCTATTATTTCTTTAAAATTATATTGTTCTATAGAGTCATACCTTTTTTTAATTAGATTTATATCTTCTAAATCTTCTGTAGGTAAAATATATTCAATTAGTTCATATTTTTCTTTATCTTCATTCCACGTATCAAAAATTTTATTATTATCAAATATTAATAAATCTCTTTTTTGCTCATCTATTACAACTGGAATGAATAAGAATTTATTTTTAATAGGTATAGATGGAAATATATTTTCTTTCTCTAAATATTTAAAAATTTTTTTTTTATTAAATGATACACCTAAGCTTAAATGATAAATTTCATTTATAAATTTTTCCTCTTTAATTGAAAAAGACTCCACCATCCCTTTAATTTGGTTTAATTTTATTTTATTGACTTTCTCTTGATCAGTTGAATTTAGTATTGATGAAATTAATTGAAAAAAAGCTTTTTTAAAACCATCATCAATAACCTCATTTTTATCAAAATTTATCTCAAATGGCCTCGATATATCTATATCGTTAACATTAAAAGCCTTGCTAAAGACTTTGGTTGTGGAAAAAAAAAATATAATTGAAGATAGAAATATAAAAAAATTATATAAGATTTTAAAATGAATTTTTTTATTATTTATCATCATATCATATTGTAATGAAAAAAAACTTATTTACATATAAAAAAAGTGGAGTTGATATCAGTGCTGCTGATAAATTTGTAAATTTCATAGCAAAAATTTCATCAAAAAAAAGAGGCAAAAAAAAGTTTAATAACATAGGAGGGTTTGGCTCAATAACGAATATTCCTAGTGATATAAAAAATCCCAAAATAGTTGCCTGTACAGACGGTGTTGGTACTAAAATTGAAATCGCAAACTTAATAAAAAAATATAGCACTATTGGAATTGATCTTGTTGCAATGAGTGTAAATGACTTAATTGTACAGGGGGCAAAACCTCTTTTTTTTTTAGATTATATTTCTATTAATAAAATAGATTTACAAAAATTAAAATCAATTATGAAAGGTATAATTAAAGGCTGTCAAATTTCAAATTGTGATTTAGTTGGTGGTGAAACAGCTGAAATGCCTGGTACTTATGAGAGAGGAAAGTTTGATATAGCAGGTTTTGCAGTTGGTATTGTTGATAAAAAAAAAATATTAGACAAAAAAAAAATTAAACATAAAAATCTTATTTTAGCCATTCCTTCCAGTGGTCTTCATTCAAATGGATATTCATTGGTAAGACACTTAATAAAAACAAAAAAAATCAATATCAATAAAAATAATTTTTTAAAAAAAGAATTAATTAAACCTACAAAAATATATGTTAATGAAATACTTAATTTAATTGATAGGAATTTGATTAATGGGTGTGCTAATATTACAGGTGGTGGTTTACCAGATAATATAAAAAGAATAATCCCAGATAAACTATGTGCTGAAATTAATCTAAACAAAATTAATCCTTTAGAAATATTTAAGTGGTTAAAAAAAAACAAAATTACAGATAAGGAAATGTTAAAAACATTTAATTGTGGAGTTGGATTTTGTTTAATAATAAATCCTAACAATTTAGCAAAAATAAATAAGTTTTTTTCTAAAGATTATAAACCTTATATTATTGGCAAAATTTCTAAAGGGCCCAATAAAGTAAAATTAAATGATAAAATTAATTGGTTCTAAAAAAATTAAAACAGCTGTTTTTATATCTGGAACTGGAAGTAATTTAAATAGTTTAATTAAATTTTCAAAAAATAAAAGATCTCCAATTTCAATTGATTTAGTTGTATCTAATTCAAGGAAATCCAAAGGCCTTAAATATGCCGATCAATTTAAGATAAAAAAAAAAATTTTCAATTTTAACAATGTTAGAAATGCTGAAAGAAAAATTTTAATTCAACTTAATAAAGATAAGATAAAATTTATTTGTTTAGCTGGTTTTATGAAAATTTTATCTAAAGATTTTATAAAAAATTTCAAAGGAAAAATTATTAATATACACCCCTCATTGTTACCAAAATATAAAGGACTTAATACTCATCAAAGAGCAATCAAAAATAAAGATAAATTTGCGGGATGTTCAGTTCATTATGTTACAGAAAAGCTAGATTCTGGAAAAATAATCATACAAAAAAAAGTTAAAATAACTAATAGTGATAATTCCAACTCTTTAGCAAAAAAAGTTCTTAGGCAAGAACACAAAATATATCCTCAGTCTATTATTAAGATTTTTAACTAGTCCTTAAAAAAAAAATCAATTTCTATTTTAGCATTTTCAACACTGTCAGAACCATGAACAGAATTTTTATCTATTGAAATACCATATTTTTTTCTAATTGTTCCTTCATTTGCGTCTTTTGGGTTTGTTGCACCCATCAATTCTCTATTTCCTAATACTGCATTTTCTTTTTCTAATATCATTACAACAATTGGGCCAGATGATAAATATGCACATAGATCATTATAAAAAGGCTTCGTTTCATGAATCTTATAAAACTTTTCTGCTTCAGATTTTTCTATCTGAATTTTTTTTTCTTTTAAAATTGAAAAACCCTTATTTTTAAACATTTCCTTAATTTCATTGTCTAAATTTCTTTCTACTGCATCTGGCTTAATAATTGATAGTGTTTGTTCTGTATTACTCATAATCATCCTCTATTAGTTTATTTAATAATCTTACTCCATAACCAGTTGCTCCTCCTGAATTCAATGCACCACCATATTTTGAAAAAGCCATACCGGCTATATCTAAATGAGCCCAAGGTGTTTTATTTAAAATAAATCTTTGTAAAAACTGTGCAGCTGTTGTTGATCCTGCTCCACCTACATAATTAATGTTTTGCATATCAGCATTCTTGGAGTCTATAAGTTTATCAAAATTTTTATGTAAAGGCATTCTCCATAATTTTTCCTCAACTTTTTCACCCGCATTCAATAATTGATTTGATAATTTGTCGTTATTTGAAAAAAGTCCTGCATATTCAGAACCTAAAGAAACTATAATAGCTCCTGTTAAGGTTGCTAAATCAATCATAAACTTAGGTTTAAATTTTTTCTCTGTAAAAGTAAGAGCGTCTGCCAAAACTAATCTACCTTCTGCATCAGTATTGAGTATCTCAATTGTTTTACCACTGTAAGATTTTACAATATCCCCTGGTCTTTGTGCATTGCCTCCTGGCATATTTTCTACAAGTCCTACTACACCAACAGCATTAACTTTTGCTTTTCTTAATGCTAAATTTTTCATTAAACCTGCAACTACTGCTGAACCAGCCATGTCATAAGTCATATCTTCCATAAACTTTGCAGGTTTTAGTGAAATACCACCAGTATCAAAACACACGCCCTTACCAACAAATGCCAAAGGTTTAGAGCTATTTTTTAATCCATTCCATTCTATTGTTACAAGATATGAGCCCCTGATACTTCCTTGACCAACACCAAGCAATGCATTCAATCCTAACTTTTTTAATTTTTTTTCATCATAAATATTTATTCTTAAACCATACTTCTTCAAAAAATTTAATCTTTTTGCATATTCATCGGGGTGTAAAATATTTCCTGGTTCTGATACAAGGTCTCTTGCAAAAAAGGTTCCTTCTTCCAAAGCCTTAAATCTTAATTGATTTTTTGTAGATATTTTATTTTTATTTCCGAATACATTTACAGTGACAAGTCTTTTATTTTTTTTTGATTTATAAAGATTAAATTCATATGATTTTAATTTTAATCCATGTAAGAAATAACCCACAAAATTTTCTATTTTGCTATTTAATGAGTCTGAATTAACAAAATATTCATTTTTCTTTTCATAGTTTATATAAGTATGAAATTTTGCTCCTAAACTTTCTATATCTGAGGTTTTTGAGTCTTTTTTGATGGAAACTAAAAATATTGTTTTTTGTGAATTAATTTCAAACAAAAGTAAGTTTTTTTTTAAATCACTAGTTTTTAATAATTCGGATATATAAGAAAATTCAGTTTTTGAAATATATTTTTTTAAAGCACCTATGGTGAAATTTTCATCGACAAATAAGATAAGATTGCCAGATACTGTTTTTAAACTGCTACTTTTATAATTAATTTGAATAGACATAAATTTTAAATACAATGAGTTTTAAATGAATGCTATATATTAAGATATTAAATATTTTCAATGAAAAAATTAATATTTCGAAAATTTGCTAAAGATACATCGGTTTTTTTCCTAATAATGTGTTTTACTATTGGTTTAATAGTATGGACATTGCAAGCAGTAAATTACTTTGATTTTGTTACTCAAGATGGGCATGGATTAAAAACATATTTCTCCTTTATTTTATTAAATTTCCCTAAAATTATTCATCGTATAATTCCTTTTATTTTTTTTATATCTCTTTTTTATATAATTACAGATTATGAAATAAGGAACGAATTACTGATTTTTTGGACCACTGGAATAAGTAAAATCAATTTTGCCAATAAAATTGTTTTATTATCGATATTTTTAACTTTTTTACAAATTTTAATTGGAGGTTTTTTTTCTCCATTATCTCAGTACAAAGCTCGTGAATTTTTAAAAAATTCAAACATTGATTTTTTTACTTCTTTAATAAAAGAAGGTAAATTTATTAATGCAGTAGATGGATTAACAATTTTCATTGATAAAAAAGAAATTGATGGAACTTATTCAAATATTTTTATAGATGACTCTTCTAAAAGTAATTCGAGAATGATTTATGCAAATAATGGACTTCTAATAGATACAAATAATAAAAAAATATTTAGATTATTTAATGGGAAGATACTTAATTTAGAAAAATCTAAAATAAATGTTTTTGAATTTGATCAAATAGATTTTAATTTAGCAGAATATTCCACAAACACTATCTTGATGCCTAAAATACAAGAGATACCTTCAAAAGATCTTTTTAAATGTGTTATAAGATTAAAAAATAATGAAATAATCCCTGAAGATAGACAGCTTAGTTGTAAAAAGTCTATCACAAATGAAATTACTCAAGAACTTTTTAAAAGATTTTATAAACCGCTCTATCTTCCAATAATAGCTATACTATGCTGCTTTTTAGTTATTACCTCAAAAAATAATATCAATTACGAAAAAAATAAAAAAATAATATTTTTAATAACATTCTTTGTTTTGATTCTTTCAGAAGCATCTTTGAGATATTCTACAGCTTCTAATTTAGCTACCTTATTATATCTAATCACACCTTGGATTGGTTTTGCAGTAATTTATTTTTTATTTAATTTAAGGATAAAAAATGTTTAAAACATACGAAAAATATATTGTAAAAAATTTTTTGAATAAAATCTTATCTATTAGTTTAATTTTTTTTTGTTTAATAGTTATTTTAAGTATTTTAGAAGAAATTTCATTTTTTAAAAATTTAAATGTTAATTTCTTTTTTCCATATTTATTAACTCTTCTTAACGCACCTATAACTTTATTTGAAATATTTCCATTTATTTTTTTAATATCAACTCAATTTTTATTTTATGATCTTTTTAAAAAAGAAGAACTTAATTTATTAAAGAGTAATGGATTAAGTAATTTTAAAGTAATCAAAATTTTATTTTTTTCATCTTTTTTGATTGGAATTTTTACTGTTTTTATTTATTATAATGCTGCGTCAAAATTAAAGTTCTTTTATACTGATATCAAAAATAATTTTTCTAATGATAATAAATATCTAGCTGTTGTTACTGATAGTGGTTTATGGTTAAAGGATGAAATTAATGAAAATATACTTATTATCAAAGCTAATAATATTAAAGATAATTATTTAATTGATGTTTTCATTAATAAATTTGATAAGAACTTTAATTTACAAAGTACAATTGAGTCAAAAAAAATTAATATAAATCAAAAAAAATGGATTATTAAAAATCCAACGATAACGTTAGAGAATATTTCAACCACAAATAATGAGGATCTTGAAATAAATACTAACTTTGACAAAAAAAAAATAAATAGTTTATTTTCAAATATCTCAACATTAAATCTTTTAGAACTTTTTGATCTAAAAAAAGATTTTGAAAAATTAGGTTATTCGTCTGATGAAATTAAAATTCATTTAATGAAACTTTTTTCAACACCTATCCTTTACAGCGTTCTTACAATTTTGTCGGCTATAATTATGTTTAATATGAAAAGAGATAAATCTCTGTTTTTTCATGTAATTTTAGGGATTTTAATGTCTGTAATAATTTATTACATTAATTTTATGTTTAGCTCATTAGGTAACAATGGAAAAATACCAATTATAGCATCAATTTTCTTGCCAATTCTTTTTATTTCTATATTTGCAATTATAGGTTTAATTAGGATTAATGAAAAATAAGTTATCAATTCTTTTAATATTGTTCCTTTATTTAGGTGGATTTTCATTTGCAGATCCATTTATATTCAAGACAAAAGAAATTGAAATTAAAAATAATGGTAATGAGATTTATGCAGAGGATGGGAAGGCTTTCTCAGCAGATAATAATTTAGAAATTGAAGCAAGTAACTTTGAATACTTTAAAAATTCAGATCTATTGAAAGCATATAAAGGTATTGCTTTTATTAAATCAGATAATTTAAAAATTATATTTAATGAAATTCAATTTGACCAAAAAAAATTTCAATTTAAAGCAAAAAATAATGTAAAAATTTTTGATATTAAAAATAAATTAACTATAGAAACAAAATTAGTTGATTACAATTGGAATAAAAGAATTTTGAAGTCAAAAACAAATTCAGTTTTAAAAGATCAATTTAATAATGTGTTTAATACTCAGGAATTTAACTATGATCTTAATAAGAATATTTTAAAAGTAAAAAATGCAAATTTTAAAGATTTTGATCATAATAATTTTTATGTTGAGCTGGCCTATATAAACACTCTTTCTAGTAAATTATTTGGTAAAAATATTTCTGTAGATCTAAGCAATAAATCTTTTAACAAAGATAATGAACCTAGGCTTAAAGGAAAAAGTATTACATATGAAAATTATTCGACAGAAATTTCAAAAGGAGTTTTTACAACTTGTAAAAAAACTGATAAGTGCCCTCCATGGCAATTATCTGCAGAAAAAATTCAACATGATAAAAAGAAAAAAATTATCAATTATAAAAATGCCTGGTTAAAAGTTTATGATGTACCAGTTTTTTATTTTCCAAAATTTTTTCATCCTGATCCCACAGTTGATAGAAAATCTGGATTCTTAATACCAGCTTTAAATAGTTCAACAAATTCAAAAAGCTATTTAAGTGTACCTTATTTTTATGCCATGAGTTCAAATAAAGATATGACATTCACACCTCGGCTTTATGCAGAGGATAAATTGCTATTACAAACTGAGTATAGAAAAGTGACACAAAACAGTAATCATTTTAGTGATTTTAGTTTATTTAATGAAAAAGATAAAAATTCGAAAAGTCATTTTTTTTATAAATATAATAAGTCAATGAATTTTAATTATTTTGAAAATAGTGATATTAAATTAAATATTGAAAAAACATCCAATGATACTTATTTAAAAACAAGCAAATTAACTTCCCCAATTATTGAAGATTACGATGTATTAGAAAATTCGGTAGCGCTTAGTTTAAATTCTGATGAAATGTCAATTAATACAGATTTTATTGTTTATGAAGATCTTAATAAAAAAAACAATAGCGATAAATATGAGTTTATTTTACCAAGACTAAGCTTAACTAAAGATATTAAAAATAACACTAGTTTAAATGGAAACTTTTCTTTTCAATCTAATAATATAGTTAGAAACTATAAAACAAATATTTTAGAAAAAACTAATATTAATGATTTAATTTTTAATTCAAATCCTAGAATAACAAATTATGGATTTTATAATAATTATGATTTTATTTTAAAGAATGTAAACTCTGATACTCAAAATTCAAAGGATTTTAAAGAAGATGAAAATTTTTATTTGTCTGGATTATTTCAATATAATTCATCATTACCATTAATTAAAAATAATGGTAATTTTCAAAATATTTTAAAACCAAAACTTTCACTTAAAATAAGTCCAAATAATACTAAAGACATGAGAAAAAAAGAAACAAAAATAGATGTGACTAATATTTATGACCTACAAAGATTATCTCGAAACGATACAGTTGAAGGAGGAATTTCATTATCATATGGAAATGATTTTACAATTTTTGATAAAAACAATTCCAGAGATTATTTTGGTTTGAAAATTGCCAATAATCTTAGATTAGAAGAAAATGATGATCTTTCACAAAGTAACCAATTAGGAGCCAAAACATCAAATTTATTTGGTGAAATTACGTATAATCCAAATGATTTTATTAAAATGAAATATAATGCTTCAACTAAAAACAACATGAAAGATACAGTTTATGAAAACTTAATAACTGAACTGAGTTTAAATAATTTTGTTACATCTTTTGACTATTTAAACGAAAATAACACTTTGAATAAAAATTCATATTTACTCAATACAACTAAATACGCTTTGGATAAGTATAATAATATTGTGTTTTCGACGAGAGAAAATAAAACAAAAGATTTAACAGAATATTATAATTTAATGTATCAATATAAAAACGACTGTTTAGCAGCTTCAATTGAGTATAATAAAAATTATTATGATGACAGAGATATAAAGCCAGAAGAAAATATTTTCTTAAAATTAACTATTATTCCATTTGGTCAAGCAAATACCCCTAACCTTAAAAATTGATGATGTTTAAAAAGATTTGTTATTCATTGATTGTACTAGTCTTGATGAATACTTCTGTTTTATCAGAAAAAGTTTTTATATATGCTACTGTCAATGATAAAATAATAACAAATTATGATATTAAAAAAGAAATTGAATATTTAAAGATTTTAAACCCTAAGCTAGTAGAGCTTAGTAAAAAAGAAATATTCAATATAAGTAAAAATTCTTTGATAAATGAAATTATAAAAAAAAGTGAAATAGAAATTTTTTTAGAAATTAAAGAAGAAAACCCATTGGTAAATGATTATTATAAAAATTTATATACAAAATTAAATTTTAACAATGAAAGTGATTTTGAAAAATCTCTATTAAGTAAAATAGACTACACCTCTAATGATATAAAAAAAAAATTAGAGATTGAATTAATGTGGAATGAACTAGTTTATTTAAGATATGGTAATCAAGTTAAAATTGACAAAGACTCGCTAATAAAGAAAATTCAAAATATTAAAAATAAAGAAAAAAATGAATATTTGTTGTCTGAAATAGTCTTTGAAAAAAAAAAGGATGAAGATTTTGATACATTAGTTAAAAAAATCAAATCCAGTATTTCTGAAATAGGATTTAATAATACTGCCAATATTTATAGTATATCTAATAGTTCAAAATTAGGTGGTAATATCGGATGGATAGAAGAATATAATTTATCTAATTTAATTTTTAATAATCTAAAGTTATTGAGTGAAGGTCAGTTTACTGATGTCATTCAAATGGGAAATAACTTTTTAATTTTAAAAATAGAGAAAATTAGATCAAAAAAGATTTCTATAAATAAGAAAGAAGAATTAAGTAAAATGATTAATATTGAAACAAATAAGCAATTGAATCAATTTTCAAGAATTTATTTTGATAAAACAAAGATTAATTACTCTATTAATGAAAATTAAACCAATAATAATAGTTGCTGGACAACCTAATAGTATTTTTTTTGAAATTTTTTTTAAAACATTAAAATCTAATAAATTTAAAAGTTCTTTGGTTTTAATTTCATCGATAAAAATACTTAAATCTCAAATGAAAAAATTTGGTTTTAAAAAAAAAATTAAGATAATTAATCTGATAGATCTTAAAAAACAAAAACTTAACAATAAAACAATAAATTTAGTCAATATTGATTACAATATCAATAATTCAAAAACGTACATAAAAAATTGTTTTGATGTTGCATTCAAAATTTTAAAATCAAAATTATCTAATAAATTTATAAATGGACCAATAAATAAATCTAAATTTCTTGATAGAAAATATTTAGGTATAACTGAATATATCTCAAAAAAGTTTCACGTTAATAAGATGGCAATGTTAATTTACAATAAAGATTTATCAGTTTGTCCTATAACCACTCATTTACCACTAAAAATAGTTTCAAAAAAAATTAACCAAAATTTAATTAAAGATAAAGCAAAATTGATTAATAATTTTTTTATAAAAGATATTGGTTTTAAGCCAAAAATAGCCGTTACAGGTTTAAATCCCCATTGTGAAAGTATACTTGAAACCAATGAAGATGACAAAATAGTAGCTCCAGCAATTAAGAATTTAAAAAAAAAGGGATATAATATTTACGGTCCATTTCCGGCAGATACAATTTTTTTAAGACAAAATAGAAAAAAATATAACGTAATAATAGGTATGTATCATGATCAAGTACTAACACCAATTAAAACATTAAAAGAATATGATGCTATAAATATAACACTAGGTTTACCTTTTTACAGAGTCTCACCAGACCACGGTCCAAATGAAAAAATGATGAATAAAAACTCATCTAACCCTACTAGTTTAATTAGAGCTTTAAAGTTTTTAGACTTAAAATGATCAAAGCAAAAAAAAGTTTAGGGCAAAACTTTTTGATTGATGAGAATGTTATTAATACTATAACTGATGTTCTAGATATCAAAGATAAATCAATTCTTGAGGTTGGGCCTGGCACAGGAAATTTAACTTCATCTTTGCTTAAAAAAAAACCTAAAAAATTTTATGTAATCGAAAAAGATAATGAACTTTCATTATCATTAGAAAAAAAATTTAATAATAAAATTACTATTATTAATAATGATATTTTAAAATTTAATGAAAACTCTCTTTGTGACGAACAACTAATTGTTTTTGGAAATTTGCCATATAATATATCTACAGAAATTTTATGTAAATGGATTCTAAATTTAGATAATAAAAAAATATGGTTTAGTAATTTAATATTAATGTTTCAAAAAGAAGTTGCGGAGAGGATTATATCTAAATACAATTCATCAAATTATGGCAGATTAACAATTTTAGCTAATTGGAAATTAGAAATCAGAAAAATTATAGATATAAATTCAAATAGTTTTTCTCCAAAACCTAAAATCGATAGTTCTCTTTTATTTTTTTCTCCAAAAAAAAAATTTTTTCAACTTAAAAATGTAAATAATTTAGAAAAAATTACTAGAATTTTTTTTAACCATCGTAGAAAAATGATAAAAAAACCTTTTAATCAAATATTTCCTGGGAATACTAAAATTTTAAATAAACTTAATATTGATTTAAACTTAAGGCCCCAAAATTTAGATTTTGATACTTATTATAAATTAACTGATGAATATGAAAAATTAAGAAGTTAATTTTTCTACGTGTTTTCTAATATATTCAGGATCATAATCTTTAGATCCATTGTTTATTTCTGCTTGAATAAGATTATTAATCTTTGAATAACAATCTTCTAAATTTTCATTTACAACTACATAATCATAATTAATCCAATGTAATACATCGTGACTAAATTGTTTCATTCTTTCTTCTGCAATCAATTTGTCTTTCATGTCTCTATTTGATAATCTTTCAAATAAAACTTCCTTGCTAGGTGGTAGAATAAAAAAAGTAACTAATTTATAATCAAGTTTTTTATTCTTAATTTGATCTGCCCCCTGCCAATCAATATCAAATAATATATTTCTACCTTTATTTAATTTATCAATTACAGGTGTTCTAGTTGTTCCATAAAAGTTATTAAAGACTTTTGCATACTCTAAAAATTCTTGATTATTAATTAATCTTTGAAATTCTTTTTCATTAACAAAATAATAATCTTTATTAGGTATTTCATTTGGTCTTGGCTGTCTTGTTGTGTGTGAGGTTGAAACTTCAAAGTTATCTAGGTTGGATAACAATCTTACTAAAGTTGTCTTACCAGCTCCTGAAGGAGAAGATAAAACTATCATTACCCCATCATTATCTGTGGGCATCAAATTAATTAATTTGCTTTTCCTTCAATAAATTTAACCGCATCACCAACAGTTAGAATTTTTTCAGCTTCACTATCCGAAATTTCTGAGCCAAATTCTTCTTCAAAAGCCATAACTAATTCTACTGTATCTAAACTATCTGCTCCTAAATCATCGATGAAGCTTGATTCTTCAGTTACTTTAGCTTCGTCAATCCCTAGGTGATCTGCTACTATTTTTTTTACTTTGCTTGAAACATCTTCTGACATATTGATCCTTTTGTTTAAATTCTTAATAGTTTAAAAACATTTTTTGTCAAGCCATATACATGCCTCCATTAACATGTAAGGTTTCTCCATTTATATAGTTTGATTGATCTGAGCTTAAAAAAACGACAGCATTTGCGATATCATTTGGCTCTCCAAGGCGTCCAGATGGAATTTTTGATATAATAACCTCTTTAAATTTATCGTCTATTTTATCTGTCATTGTGGTCTTGATGAAACCTGGAGAAATACAATTAACATTTATATTTTTTTTTGCATACTCAATTGCAAGACTTTTAGACATTGCAATAATTCCAGCTTTCGAAGCTGTATAATTTGCTTGCCCCAAATTACCTGTGTGTCCAACTACTGAAGTAATATTTATAATTTTTCCTGATTTATTCTTAAGCATTTTTTTAATTGCAAATTTACTTATTAAAAAAGTAGAAGTTAAATTTATATCAATAACTTTTTGCCACTCATCTAAACTCATTCTAATAGCTAAATTGTCTTGAGTAATACCAGCATTATTAATGGTACAATCTAAGTTACCTCCTAATTCTTTAGTAGCATTTTCTATAAATTCCTCAATTTTATTACTTTGAGAAATGTCAAAATTTAATATTTTAATTTTATCAAAATTTTTTTTAAGTTCTTTTAATTTGTCTATTTTTGTACCTGAAGCCAGTATATTTGCTCCAGTTTCACTTAACTTTTCAATTATAGCGTTGCCTATTCCTCCTGAAGCACCTGTGACTAAAATATTTTTACCTTTTAAATCATTCATAATTTTATATTTTCTATATCTTCTTGATTATTTATTGTATCTATTTTTACTTCTTTGTTAATTCTTTTTACTAACCCAGATAAAACTTTTCCTGGGCCAATTTCAATAAAATGATTTACATCATTTTTAATCATATTAATTACACTCTCTCTCCATCTTACTCTACTTTCAATTTGTTCAATTAATAGATTTTTTAGTTCTTCTACACTTGAAATTTCTTCTGCAGTAACATTTGAAATCAATTTATTTTCAGATTTTACAAAATCTAATTTTTTTATTTCACTAGACATTATTTTTGTTGCATTGGTCATTAAACTGCAATGAAATGGGGCACTTACAGGTAATTTAATATTTTTTATTGAATTTTGTTTCAAAACCAAAATTAAATTATCTAGATCTTTTACTTTTCCACTCAAAACTATTTGACCCTCTGAATTATCATTTGCAATTTGAGCTTTAAATTTTTGATCATTCTCTTTTAGTAATTTTTCTATAACCTCTACTGTTGAACCTAAAACAGCTATCATTCCACCCTGGCCTTTTGGAACGGAGTTTTGCATTGCGCTACCTCTAATTCTTAAAATTTTTAATGTATCAAAAAAACTAAGATATCCTGCACATGATAATGCAGAATATTCTCCTAGAGAATGCCCTGCAAAATATTTTGCTTTACTTAAGTTTATATTAAATTCATTTTTAATAACATTAAAAATTGAGTAGCTAACAAGAAATATCGCTGGCTGGGTATTAGCTGTCAGATCTAATTCTTCTTTTGGGCCTTCTAATATTAGCTTAGATAAAGGAAACTTGAGCGTTTCATCGGCTTCTTTAAATAATTTTTTTACAAACTCAAATTTGTCAAAAAACTCTTTTCCCATACCCACTATTTGAGAACCTTGACCTGGAAAAATTACTGAAAACATCTAAAAAATTATTATTTTATGTCCTTTTTACTATTGTATTTAAGGATTTATAATAGTATATCCACACTTTTTATTAAAGAACTTAAATGAATTTATACGAACACACAATTATAGCAAGGCAAGATGCTTCACCTAGCGAAATTAAACAATTAATTGAAAAGTATTCAAAAATTGTCGAAAAAAATGATGGTGAAGTTGTTAAAACAGAAAACTGGGGACTACTACACTTATCTTATTTAATTAAAAAAAATAGAAAAGGAAGTTATATTCATTTAAAGATAAAAGGTAAGGGCAACGTAATTAGTGAATTAGAGAAAAATGAATCCTTGGATAAGAAACTATTGAGATATTTAACTGTAAAAGTAAAAAAATTTGATCTTGATATAAACTACTTTTCTAAAAAAGATGTAAATGATAAAAAAGAAATTAATAAAAATTAATTATGCCTAAAAGACAAAGTGGAAATAAGAGATCAAAACAAAGCAATTTCGCTAAACTAAGTATTTTTCAACCAAATAAATATAAGTTTAAAAAAAGTTGCCCACTTTCAATTAAAGGAGCGCCAAAAATTGACTATAAAAATATTAAACTTTTAAAAAAGTATATGTCAGAAAACGGTAAAATATTACCGTCAAGAATTACTAATGTAAGTCAAAAAAAACAAAGAGAATTGTCATTATCAATTAAAAGAGCTCGAAATTTAGCGCTAATATAAAATGAAAGTTATTTTATTAGAAAATTTAAAAAGGATAGGTTCAATTGGTGAGATAATTGATGTTAAAAGAGGTTTTGCAAGAAACTTTTTAATAGCTAATAAAAAAGCATTGTATGCTTCAAAAGAAAACATAGCTGAAGTCGAAAAATTAAAATCTACTTTATCAAAAAAAGATAACGAAAAAAAATTACAGGCCAAAAAAATTTATGATCAAATTAATAATAAAGAATATAAAATTAAAAAACTTAGTACAGAAAATGATGAGTTGTATGGTTCAGTAAAGCCAACTGAAATTTCAAAATTGATTCAAGCAATAGATAAATTAGAAGTAAAACCATCTATGATACAACCTATTAAAGAAATTAAAGCCATAGGTAATTTTAAAGTAAAAATTTCTTTACACTCAGAAGTTGATGCTGAAATTACAATTGTTGTTAACTCTGAAGAAACTATTCAATAATTATACAATTTTTTCCCCAGCCTTTTTTTTAAATTTTTTAAAGTTAATTGTATTGTAAAGTTTAAAAATGGAAAACAATCTAAGTATTGTAAAGGAAAAATTTAAAGAACTTCCTAATAACATAGAAGCGGAACAATCTGTAATCGGTTCAATATTAGTCACTAATGAAATTTTTGATGAGATAAATACTATTATATCTAATGTTAACTTTTATGACCCTATGCATCAAAAAATATTTAGTGCAATCGAAAGTTTAATATATAAAGGTTTGCTTGCAAATCCTATTACATTAAAAAATTATTTTGAAGATGAAAAAGATGATTTGAATGTTCCAGAATATCTAGTCAAGATTACAAAATTTTCTACTTCAACAAGACAAGCAAAGGAGTACTCTAGAATTATATATGATATGTTTGTAAGACGAGAGCTTATAAAAATTTCTGAACAAACAATAGACACAGCAAAATTAAATGATCTAAATACTAATGGTCAAAATATTATTGAAAATTCTGAAAGATTACTATTTGATCTTGCAGAAAAAGGATCATTTAATTCCTCATTAATCAAATTTGACGATGCTATGAAACAAACTATAGAAATGGCATCAGCGGCTTACAAAAATGACGAAGGAATAGTAGGAGTCCCAACAGGATTAAGAGACTTAGACGATAGACTTGGTGGACTTCATCAATCTGATTTAATAATTATTGCCGGTCGTCCTTCAATGGGTAAAACTGCTTTAGCTACTAATATAGCCTTTAATGCTGCTCAAAAATTGCAAGATAATAGTAAAAAATCTTCTATAGCTTTTTTTTCATTAGAGATGTCATCTGAACAGTTGTCAACAAGAATTTTAGCAGAGCAGTCAAGAATTAAATCTAATGACATAAGACGTGGAAAAATTTCTGATGAACAATTTGATAAATTTATAGAAACATCAAAAAATATATCTGAACTTCCATTATATATAGATGAAACACCAGCAATAAGTATTGCTGCTTTAAGTAATAGAGCAAGACGTATTAAAAGATTGTTTGGACTTGATATGATTGTTGTTGATTATATTCAATTAATGAAAGGAACATTCAACAATAAAGATGGCAGAGTTCAGGAAATTTCTGAAATAACTCAAGGTTTAAAAGCTGTTGCTAAAGAATTATCTGTACCTGTTGTTGCTCTCTCACAATTATCAAGAGCAGTTGAACAAAGAGATCAAAAAAAACCCCAGTTATCTGATTTAAGAGAGTCGGGATCAATAGAACAAGATGCCGACGTAGTTATGTTTGTTTATAGAGAAGCTTATTATTTGGAGAGACTTGAACCAAGACCTGCAACAGTAGAGCATGCTGAATGGCAAGCTAAAATGAATGAAGTTTCCAATTTAGCTGAAATAATTATTGGTAAACAAAGGCACGGTCCAACTGGAAATGTGATGCTAGAATTTGAAGCAATGTTTACTAAATTTAAGGATACTCAAAACAGCTAAATTCCCATATAAAAGAGTTTAAATGTTTGCCCAATTTTATCAAAATATAATACTCAAAAATCCAAAATCAATTTTTATACTTTTGGTTATTGTTTTATTAAGCTTTAGTTATCATTCAAAAGATTTTAGATTAGACGCTTCATCAGAAACTTTGTTAATAGAAGGTGATCCTGATCTTAAATATCTTCAAGAAATATCCAAACGATACGGCTCTAAAGAATTCCTGATTTTAACTTACACTCCGAATGAAGGAATGGTCACTGATAATTCTATTAATAATCTTTTGAGCCTTAAATATAAAATTCAAAGTTTAAGCTGGGTTCATAGTGTAATTACACTTTTAGACATTCCTTTATTAAATAGTTCCGATGCACCACTTCAAGAGCGTCTTAAAAACTTTAAAACCCTTAAAGATGAGGATATTGATCGAGAAAGAGGTTTTGAAGAAATTGTTAGCAGTCCAGTATTTAGAAATTTTGTAATTAGTGAGGATGGAAAAACAAGTGGTATAATTGTTAATATCAAAAAAAATGAAAAGTTAAAAGATTTTGCAAATAAGTCAAAAAAAGAAATTGAAAATTACAAAGATCTAGTCAAAAAACAAAATCATCAAAATATTCTTGAAATTAGGGATGTTATTGAAAGTTACGACAACGTTGGAAAAATACACCTTGGTGGGATACCTATGATTGCAGATGACATGATGTCATTTATTAAAAGTGATATTATTGTTTTTGGTATAGGAGTTTTGTTATTTATTATTGCAACATTATGGTTTGTATTTAGAAAGTTGATATGGATTATAGTTCCTATCAGTAGTTGTTTTTTTTCAGTGATAATCATGATGGGTGTTCTTGGACTGTTAGGATGGAAAGTAACAGTCATCTCCTCAAACTTTATTGCACTCATGCTTATTTTAACTATGGCAATGAATATTCATATGAGTACTAGATTTTTACAACTTAAAGAAAATTTCCCTAATAAAAGTATTTTAGAGTTAATTATTTTGACTACAAATAAAATGTTTTGGCCAATTTTGTATACTGTTTTGACAACGATCATAGCGTTTTTATCTTTAATTTTTAGCGAAATAAAACCAATTATAGATTTTGGATGGATGATGACTTTAGGATTGATAACTTCTTTTGTAATAACTTTTACTCTACTACCAACCCTAATCAATTTTGTACAAGAAGACAATATTGCATTAAATAAAAATGAAAACTCTAAAATAACATCTTTTTTGGCAAAAATATCTCAAAATAATAATAAAATAATTTTTACTATAACAGGTATAGTTATAATATTAAGTTTCATTGGTATTAGTCGACTTGAAGTAGAAAATAGCTTTATAAATTATTTCAGTAAAAAAACTGAAATTTATAAAGGAATGAAACTAATAGATGAAGAATTAGGAGGAACAACACCTCTTGAGGTTATTTTAAAATTTCCAAAAAAAGAAGACAAACAAGCTGATGATGAAGATGAATTTGAAGATTGGGGAGATGAAGAGAATCAAAATGATGATAAATACTGGTTCACAAAAGATAAAATTGATAAAATTTCGTCAGTACACAACTATCTAGATAGTTTACCTCAGGTTGGGAAAGTTTTATCATTTTCATCAATAATCGAGGTTGCGACTTTGTTGAATAATAATAAACCATTAGGTTCTTTGGAAATGGGTGTTCTGTACTCTAAAATACCTGAAAGTATTAAAACAGAAATAATCGACCCATACATCTCAATTAAAGATAACGAAGCGCGAATAAATCTTCGAATAATTGACTCACAAGAAAATTTAAGAAGAAATGAATTGATTAAAAAAATTAAATATGACTTAAAAAATAAAGTAGGTTTAAAAGAAAATGAATTTAAATTAGCTGGTGTTTTAATTTTATTTAATAACTTACTTCAAAGTCTTTTTAAATCGCAAATTCTTACTTTAGGTTTAGTAATGATTGGTATATTTTCAATGTTTATAATACTTTTTAAAAATATCAAATTATCTATTATTGGTGTGGTTCCAAATTTTATTGCTGCTTTTTTTATCTTAGGAATTATTGGATTGCTTGGTATCCCATTGGATATGATGACAATTACTATTGCTGCAATTACGATTGGAATAGCTGTTGATAATAGCATTCACTATATTTATAGATTTAAAGAGGAGTTTAATAATTCTAATGATTACCATAAAACTATCATCGTATGTCATTCAACAGTAGGTAAGGCAATTTTAAATACCTCAATTACAATTGTATTTGGTTTTTCAATATTAGTTTTATCTAAATTTATTCCTACAATTTATTTTGGAATTTTTACTGGACTAGCAATGTTGTTAGCAATGATTTCTGTGCTAACTTTACTTCCATCTTTAATATTATTAATTAAACCATTTAAAAAATAACTAAATGTTCGATTTAGTAACAAATTTTTATAACGCTACTTCATTAATTGATATTATTTATTTAGTAATTACTATTCTTTCATTAGTTAAATGCTACAAAAAAGGATTTGTTTTAAGTATTTTATCAATGGCTAAGTGGTTATTGGCCTATGTATTAACTTTGTTAATCTTTCCTAGAATAAAACCTTATTTTAAAGATATTATAGATAATGATTATGTTCTCGACATTTGTCTTGGAATTTCGATATTCATCATTGTGATATTTCTTGTATTAATGATTAACAAAGGATTGAGTAAAGCTATTAGATATACAGGAATTGGAAGTTTAGATACTATATTTGGATTCTTTTTTGGATTTATTAGGGCCTATATTATATCTATATGTATCTTTTCAGGTGTACATATAGTCTATAACTATGACAAATGGCCAACAAATATTAACAAATCATTCATCTTTCCATATTTAGAAAAAGGTAGTAATTACTTATTAAAAGAGTTTCCTAATGAAAAAAAATATCAAGAATCAAAAGAAAAAATTGAAGAGCTTTAATCCTAAATTAAAGGAAGAATGCGGTATATTTGGTATAAGCAATACTAAAGATGCTTCAGCGTTAACAGCACTTGGTCTCCATGCTCTTCAACACAGAGGCCAAGAAGGTTGTGGTATTGTTTCTTTTAATGGAAAACAATATTTTTCTGAAAAAAGATTTGGATTAGTTGGAGATAATTTTAATAAAGAAAAAGTACTCAAAAAACTTCAAGGAGACTACGCTATAGGACACAATCGATATAGTACTAGTGGAGAAAACACTTTAAGAAATATTCAACCTTTTTTTGCTGATACAAATGCTGGGGGTATTGGTGTAGCTCACAATGGAAACTTAACAAATTCAATTTTTTTAAGAAACAGATTAGTTAAAGATGGTGCAATATTTTACACTACCTCTGATACAGAAACTATTGTTCAATTAATTGCAAAATCAAAAAGAGTTAAAACAATAGACAAAATCTTAGATGCTATTTTTCAAATACAAGGTGGTTATGCTTTAGTAATGCTTACTCAAACATCTTTGATAGGTGTGAGAGATCCTTTCGGTATTAGACCTTTGGTCATAGGAAAATTAAAAGATAGTTATGTTTTATCATCTGAAACATGTGCTTTAGATATAATTGGTGCAAAATTTATTCGGGAAGTTGAGAATGGTGAGATTGTATTAATTGAAAATAATAAACTACAAAGTATTAAACCTTTTCCACCAAAAAAAGTTAGACCTTGTGTTTTTGAATATATCTATTTTGCAAGACCAGATAGTATTTTAAATGGTAAAACTGCCTATGAACATCGAAAGAGTCTAGGTGCAGAACTTGCTAAAGAAAATGATGTAGATGCAGATATTGTTGTTCCAGTACCAGACTCTGGTAACGCAGCTGCTTTAGGTTTTGCACAATATCTTGGTAAAAATTTTGAGTTAGGACTTGTTCGAAATCATTATGTTGGTAGAACATTTATTGAACCTAGTCAAAAAATTAGAAGTTTAGGTGTTAAACTAAAATTAAATGCCAATCAATCTGCAATTAAAAATAAAAAAATAATTTTAGTTGATGACTCTCTGGTAAGAGGTACCACTTCTCATAAAATCGTAAAGATGTTATATGATGCTGGTGCTAAAGAAGTGCATGTCAAAATTGCCTGTCCTGAAATAAAATATCCTGATTTCTATGGGGTAGACACTCCAACTAAAAAAGAACTACTTGCAGCTAATAAAACTAATGAAGAAATATGTGAATATATTGGTGCCAAATCTTTAAAATTTTTATCCATAAATGGAATGTATAAAGCAATAGGTTTTGATCAAAGAAATGATAGCTACCCTCAATTGACAGATCATTACTTCACTGGAGATTATCCTGTTAAACCCATCGATGAACTTGGTGATAATAAAGTTACCCAATTATCTTTACTAAGCACTGCATCAAATAATTAGATGAAGACTGTAAACTTTACAGAAATGAAAGCAGGAACCAAAGAAGAATATCTTTTACTAGATGAGTATGAGCAAGACTATATTAATGGAACTGCTGATAGAATATTAAAATTTATGAAAGGTCTTACTTCAACTTTAGAGGGATATAAAATTACAAGACTAGAACATTCACTTCAAACTGCGACAAGAGCATTTAATGATAAAGCAGATGAAGAAATGGTGGTTGCTGCTTTGTTACATGATATTGGTGACGAATTAGCTCCCTTGAACCATTCTGAGTACGCAGCAGCAGTTCTTAAACCATATGTTACCAAAAAGACCCATTGGATTATTAAAAAACATGGAGAGTTTCAAATGTATTATTACGCTCATCATTTAGGAAAAAAAAAAAATCAAAGAGATAAATACAAAGACCACGAATATTTTAATGATGCAATTAACTTCTGTGAAAAATGGGATCAAGCCTCATTTGATCCAAATTACAAAAGTATGGATTTAGATAAATTTGCCCCTATGGTTAAAAGAATATTTTCTAGAAAACCATATTCTTTACTTTAAATTTACCAATAAAGTATTATCTAAGTATAAATGATCACCGCTAAAGAACAAATTATTAAATATTTCAAGACAGGGATAAAAAATCCAAAAAATTTTAAAATTGGTATTGAACATGAAAAATTTTTATTCAACAAATATAATAATAAAAGGATAAATTATTCAAAAATAAAAAAAATGTTTTCTGCTCTATTAGAATTTGGGTGGAACCCAATATTTGAAAAAGAAAATATTGTTGGTTTAAATAAAGGTGGTAAAAACATAACCCTCGAGCCAGGGAACCAAATAGAATTATCTGGTGATAAATTAAACAATATTCACGAAGCTTGTGCTGAATCTCAAGATTATTTATTTGAGTTGAGACAGGTTACAAAAAAATCAAATATCAGTATTGTAAGCGCTGGATTTGATCCAATTTCAAAACTAAACGAAATTCCTAATAACCCAAAACAACGATATAAACTTATGACTAAATATATGCCTTTAGGAGGAGAGTTAAGTCTGGATATGATGTATCGGACTTGTGGTACGCAATTAAATATAGATTATGACTCAGAAAAAGATTTTATTAAAAAATTTAAAATTGTTAATTCGATTACTCCAATTTCAATAGCTTTGTTTGCTAACTCTTCGATTGTTGAAAAAAAAAATAGTAATTATTTATCATATCGATCAAAAGTTTGGCAAAACACTTCAAGAGGTGGACTTCCAAAATTATTTTTTGAAGAATTAAATTTTGAAAAATATGCCGAATTTATAATGAACTTTCCAATTTTATTTATTCAAGATGATGAAAATTATATTTCTGGGAAAAAATATATTTTCAAAGATTTTATGGATGGAAAAATTAATGAAATAAATAATAGATTGCCATTAGAAAAAGATTTAACTACTCACTTAAGTACAATCTTTACAGAAAATAGATTAAAAAAATATATAGAACTTAGATCTATGGATACATGTGGATGGGATTGTCTGTGTGCAGGTCCTGCTTTTAATATAGGGATGTTATATGGAAATCTTGAAGAGGTTTATGAATTAATTTCAAAATGGGATAGTAACAAAATAATTAATGCTTATCTCGAGGCTCCTCAGAAAGGATTTAATACTCAATTAATGGGTAAAGATCTACTTTACTGGGCGTCAACATTATTAAATTTATCTAGAAAAGGACTAGAGAATAGAGATGTGCTTAATAAAAATAGAAAAAATGAAACTTTATTTTTAAATCACTTACAAAAAGTTATTGATAATAAAACAACAAACGCAGATCATATGATTAGTAAATTTTCTAAAAATGAAGATTTAAATGAATTATATGATAAATAAAATTGTAGCTATACAAGGAAACCATCCTACTACACTTAATCCAAAAACAGATACTAGTATTTTTCTTGCAAAAGAAGCTCAAAAAAAAAAATATAGAATTTTTTATTATGATCCAAAAAATTTATCAATAGTCAATTCCAAAGTAATGGCTTTAGGTTTTTTTATTAAATTTGATTATTCAAAAAAGAAGTCCTTTAAAATACTTAAAAAACAAAAGTTAGATCTCCAAAAATGTAAGTTCATTTTGGTTCGTCAAGATCCTCCTTTTAATATGGAGTATATTTCAACAACTTATATCTTAGATACTATCAAAGATAAGGTAAAAATTATAAATAATCCTACTTCAATTAGAAATATTTCTGAAAAAATTTATTCTGCTAAATATCAAAAATTTATGCCAAGTACTCTCTTCTCCCAAAATATAAGTGAAATAAAAAAATTTTTTAAAAATCATAAAAAGGTAATTTTGAAACCTGTTAACAGTTTTAGTGGTAATAACATTTATTTATTAACTAAATTTGATTTTAAATTAATTAAAAAAATTATAAAAAAACATGACTACATAATGTGTCAAAAATTTTTACCTAGAATAAGTATAGGGGATAAAAGAGTTTTTATAATTAATGGTAAAGTGTGTGGGGTAATATCTAGAGTTCCAAAAAAAAATTCATTTTTAAGCAATTTAAGCAAAGGTGCTACACCAATTAATACTAAATTAACAAAAGTTGAAAAAAAAATATCTAAATTAATTGCCATAGATTTAAAAAAAGAAAATATTTTTTTTGCAGGAATTGATTTTATTGATCAAAAACTTAATGGTGATATTAATATTACATCTCCAACCGGATTAAAAACTTTTTATGATTTATCAAAAATAAATCTTGCTAAAACCTTTTGGAAAGAACTAAAAGCATGAATAATTTAACTGATCAACAAAAAGGCTCTTTATTAGCCTTTGTAGCTGTAATTTTTATCACTCCAGACTCGTTATTTATAAGACTTTCAAACGTTGATACTTGGGGTTTAGTTTTTTATAGAGGCATTATTCCATTTTTTACTGTTTTTTTTGGAATGCTTATTATTTACAAATTAAATTTTTTTAAAATGTTGTTTTCGAGTGGTTATCATGGACTTGTTTATATAAGCACCTTTAGCATAACAAATATCACGTTTGTAGTTTCAATTCAGAACACCAATGTAGCTAATACCTTGGTAATGATAGCTACAGCTCCAATGCTCTCGGCTATACTTGGTGCAATCTTTTTAAAAGAACCTCCTGATAAAAAAACATGGATCTCTATAATTATTACTTTTTTAGCAATAATCTATATATTTTCTGATTCTATCAAATTAGGTAATTTTTATGGTGATATACTAGGATTTATTACTGCAATTGGTCTTGCTGTGGGAGCAGTAACTATTAGATCAGCTAAATCTAAAAATTTGGTTCCTGCTGCTGTTGTTGGTAAGTTGTTTGTTGCTACATTTGCATTATTTTTTATTGAAAGTTTTGTGCTTGAAAATAATGATTTAATCATTGTTCCTTTAATGTGTATTCTTTGTGTGGCAATACCTTTTGTATTAGTAACTATAGCACCAAGATTTATACCAGCAGCGGAAGTTAATCTATTTTTTCTATTAGAGACCATTATTGGACCAATCTGGGTTTGGCTTATAATCAAAGAACAGCCGAGTATAGAGACTCTGCAAGGAGGTGTGGTTATCATTTTAACTATCGCTGCTCACTCATTTCTTAAGCTTAAAAAATCTTAAAACGACATGTAAAATAACTTGATTTGGCCACAAATCAGAAATAGATGTCGTCTCATATGAACAAAGTATTAAAAAATTCTTGGGCTCTATTTTTAGGAATGGGTTTCTTGATGATGGCTTATGGTTTTCAAGGATCACTTCTTGGAGTAAGAGCTGTTCAAGAAGAATTTAGTTTAACTGCAACTGGATTTATGATGTCCGGATATTTTGTTGGATATTTTATAGGTGCAGCAACAATTCCAAATATAATTTCTCGGGTTGGTCACATAAGAGTTTTTGCCGCTTTTGCATCTTTAGCATCTTTAGTTATTTTAATGCACTCTATATTAATAAATCCGTTTATTTGGTTTTTATTAAGAGTTCTAACTGGGATAAGTATGGTTTGCATTTATACTGTAGCTGAAAGCTGGTTGAATGATAGGTCAACTAACAAAAATAGAGGAAGTGTATTATCAATATATATGGTCATATTATATGGATCTATGGGTATTGGTATGTTTCTTCTTAATTTTAGTAGTCCTCAAAATTTTCAACCTTTTATTTTAGTTTCGGTTATTACTTCAGCTGCTCTAATTCCTATATTGTTAACTAAAAAAAAACCACCTACCTTTAAAAGAATTAAAGCAATGACACTAAAAGATCTTTACGAAGCATCTCCTTTTGGAATGGTAAGTTCTTTTTTTTATGGAACTATTCAAGCAGCTTTATTTACTTTGCTAGCAGTTTATGCAACTTCAATGAATTTTTCTATACTTGAAATATCAATTGTAACATTTCTTTTAGCAATCTCAGGTGCTGTTTCTCAATTTCCTATTGGAAAAATATCTGATATGTATGATAGAAGAAAAGTAATAGTTATTTCTACTTTTGGAGCATCATTATTTGCTCTTCTTGCAATTTTAGTTTCTAGACAAATGTATTTACCAGATGGACTTGCTACAAGTAAGACTTGGTTTTATATTTTTTTAATTCTTTTTTCTTTTTGTAGTTTACCAATGTTTTCTCAAATTTTAGCACATACTAATGACTATATCTCTAAAGAGAAATTTGTTGCAGCAGGTGCAGGTCTTCAGTTTGTATTTGGTCTAGGTGCAATGAGTGGTCCTTTTTTGTGTTCAATATTTATGGATGTAGTTGGTTCTAATGGATTTTTTATATTTTTATTTTTCTTTCATGCTTTGATTGGTGTTTTTGGAATTTACAGAATGAGGGTAAGACAAACAGTAGAAAATCCAGACTCCCAATTTGTTGCAATGCCTCAAACTATAACTCCAGCTGGTATTGAGCTTAACCCTACAACAGAACCAATACAAGAGCCTATTAAAGAGGAAGATAAGTAATTTAATTTAATCTCTCTATATATTTAGACATTTTAGATAAAACTTGGTTTTTAGTTAATTTGTCTGATCTAATTAAAATAGCATCCTTAACTTTTATTAAAGGACTATTTTTTCTTTTTTTATCCATTTGTGTTCTTTTATTAAGAGATTTTTTGACATTTGTTAAAGAAACTTTCTTTTTAATATCTAGCCACCTTCTATAACTAGCTACATTTAGATTGCATTTAAAATAAAATGCTAAATCATACTTAGGATTTTTAGCTAAAATTTTACTGGCTATATCTCTTCCTTCAACGCAAATTTTTTTATTAGATTTAATAATTTTTAATTGAAATTGATTGATTATCTTTCTTACTTTTTTATTTTTAGCTAGAAATGCAACATGATTACTTATTTCTTCTGAGTGTAAATTTTGCTTAGATATATTTCTGTAAGATATATTTTTAAATTTTTTTTTAAGGAATTGAGTAATATTTTTTGGATTATTTTTTATTATTAACTTACTACTATACCTATATAATAACCCTGAGTTTATTAACAATAAATTATATTTTTTTGAAATTAGTTTTGCTGCAGTACTTTTGCCACTTGCAGACTCACCATCACAAGCAATTATTAATTTTTTAAATTTTTTCATAAAACTTTAATAATGATTTGAATTATTGAATGCAAAAAAAATATTGATTTATAATAATTTTATTCCAAATAATCACTCATAGGTTGAAACTCAAATTAGTCACCAATCTTTCAATTATTAAAAAGGAAATGTTGAATTATTAACAAAACTTTGTTGAAATATAATCAAAAAAAAATGACTAAAAAAAAAGCATCACTGAAAAAACAGCCAAAAAAAACTAAGAAAATTAGTCTTATATTAAATAAAGTTTTTGATGATTTTAAAAAAAAACAAAAAATTAATGAAAAAAAAGAAATTAAGCTGAAAGAAGAATTAATAAAAAAAGAACAAATTAAAATTATATCTAAAGAAAAAGATTTAAAGATTAGAGATGAAGAATTTAAAAAAAGAGAAGATCAAATAAAAAAAAAGGATGAACATTTAAGAAAAAAAGATCTACAATTAATTCAAAAAGACGATGATTTACGCTTAAAAGAAAAAGATCAAAAAAATAAAGAGAGAGAACAATTTAGTATTGAAGAAAATCTTAAGTTAAAAGATAAACAACTTGAAATTAAAGAGATTGACTTAAAAAGAAAAGAAGAAGATCTTAAAAAGTTAGACAAAGATTTAAAAAAGAAAGAATCTGATTTAAAAGTTACTCACGAAGTACAAGAAAAAAGAGATATTGATTTAAAAGTTAGAGAAGAAGATCAAAAGAAAAAAGATTTAAAAGAATTTAGAAAAAAACAAAAAGAACAAAAATTAAAAGAAGATGAAGAAGCTATACAAAAAGATAAAGAAGCTCAAAGAATAAGAGAATGGGAAAAGAAGTTTGACGAGGACCAAAAAGTAAAATTACAAGAAGAAATTTTTAAAGAAGAAAGACTTAAAAGACGAGAGCAATTAAAAAAAGCAATAGCTGAAGAACACGATACATCTCTTCAAGATGAATTATTTTCAAAATTAGATGCTTTTGAAATAGATCAAAGAAAAAAAAATTAAATTCAAACTAATTAGCGTCCAGAACAGCGTGTAAAAATTGCTTAGTTCTCTCGTTCTGTGGATCTCCAAATAATTGTTCTGGTGGCCCCTGCTCATAAATTTTTCCTTCATTAAAAAAACACACCCTATCTGAAATTTCTCTAGCAAATCCCATTTGATGAGTAACCATTATCATTGTTAAATTATGCTCTTTATTTAAAGATCTAATTACATTTAAAACTTCTCCAACAACTTCAGGGTCTAATGCAGATGTTATTTCATCTAAGAGCATTACCTTAGGTCTCATTGCAAGAGCTCTTGCTATAGCTACTCTTTGTTGTTGTCCACCAGAAAGTCTTGAAGGATGTTCATTTTTTTTATCAGTCAAACCTACTAGTTCTAATAACTCTAGAGCTCTTGCTTCTGCTTCTTCTTTTTTCATACCAAGCACTTCAATAGGTGCCTCAATACAATTTTGTAAAGCAGTCATATGGGGGAATAAATTAAATTGTTGAAAAACCATTCCTATTTTTGAACGTTTTTCTCGAAGATATTTTTCACTTGCAGGAATGAGTTTTTCTCCTTCTTTCATATGTGTTAGTGGTTCTCCATCAAGGTGAATTATTCCTTGATTAATTTTTTCTAGAGTCATAAGAACTCTAAGAACTGTAGTTTTGCCAGATCCCGATGGTCCAATAATTGAAACCATCTCATTTTTTTTTATTTCTAAGTTTAATTTATCTAAAACTACTAAATCGCTATATTGTTTAGTTACATCTGAAAATTTTACTATAATTTCTTTATCGTTTTTAGTTTTCATTATTGATTAATTTTTCCTTGTGCTGAATTAACTTTTTTTTCTAATTTTCTTATACCCATTGCTGCAGGAACTGAAAGAATTAAAAAAATTATACCAACCATTGTATATGGTTCTAAATATCTATAATTATACCCTCCAACTGCAGTTGCTGCATGAAATAATTCTGCTACACCAATAGTTGAAAGTAATGGAGTGTCTTTAAAAATACCTACTAAGTAATTTCCCATACCTGGTATTGCGATCGGAAATGCTTGAGGTAAAACAATTCTACGATAAGTATAAATTGTTGAAAAGTTCAAGGCTCTACAAGCTTCCCATTGAGTTTTTGATACACCCTCCAATGCTCCTCTATAAACCTCAGAAAGATAAGTCCCAAAGTGTAGTCCAATTGTAATCATTCCACAAACCCAAGCTGATAAAGTAATACCAAATTGAGGAAGCACAAAGTATACGAAAAATAGTTGTATTAAAAGTGGAGTAGATCTCACAAACTCAACTATTTCTCTATTAATCACATTAATTATTTTTGACGGAGTTCTTTGACCTAATAAAAAAAATAAGCCTACCACCAAAGCGATTGTATACCCTACTCCAGCTGCAACTATAGTATTAAAAGTTGCTAATAACATTTGAGGTAAAATTTCATAGGCAAAATCCCATCGCCATCCCATTTCCATAAACTAAGCTCCACCCTTTCCAACTTTTCGTGCAGCCAATACCTCAAGCCATCTTAAAAAAGGTACTAAAAGAAATCTTGATATAAAATAATAGATTAATAATGCTGTTCCAAAACATTGAACCGATAACCATGTAATCGAATTTATTTGTCTTGCTTCAAAAGTTAAATCAACAACTGTTACTAGTGCAACTAATGCTGTCGCTTTTAAAAGTTCTACAGTTAAATTTGCAGCTGGTGGTAAAATGATTGGAAAAATTTGAGGGATAATTATATTCTTCATTCTCTTAGAAGGACTAAAATTTAATGCAAATGCTGCTTCCCATTGACCTTTGGGTACTGCCAAAACACCTCCTCTTACTATTTCAGCTCCATAAGCACCAAAATTTAACCCGAGTGCAACTACACCAGCTGTGAATGCCTCAAGAGAAATTCCAAAAAATGGAAGCACGTAGTAAACCCAAAATAATTGAACTAATAAAGAAGTTCCTCTAAAAAATTCTATATATATGGTAGCTGTGGCTTGAATAATTGAATTTTTAGACAATCTCATCAAGCCAAATATCATCGAGATGATGACATACAAAATAATAGAACAAACTAAAACTTTTAGTGTCATAACTGTACCTAAAAGCAAAGTTGCCCCATGTTCAGATAAAAATTCTATATAACTCACTTACGTACCTTTATAAAAAAAACCAGGCGACTTAATAAAAGTCGCCTGATTAAAATTTAATATAAATATTATTTAGTTGAACAAGCCCAAGCAGTACTCATATCTGGTGGAGGAAGTTGAGCTTTATCATACCCATACTCTCCAGCTCTTTTCAGCATAGTTCCTGGGTTAGCCATAACTTTAGCTAGAGCAGCATTAAATGCTTCTCGAAACTTGTCATCACCTTTTCTAAATCCAATACCTACAACGTTTAATGTTTCTTTAGGCATCAATTTAGGATCAGTCACCTCAAATTTACCATTAGTTTTTTTCTCATGCTCTTTAGCACCAAAGAATGTTTGCACAGCAACGTCGGCTCTTCCTGCTTTCATTGCAGCCAAAATTCCAACTTCGCCTTCAACTAAAAGCATTTGGCTATCCGGTACACCATATTTTTTAGCAGCCTCTACTGTATTAAATCCAGTACCAGTTACTAATTTTGCACCAGTTGAAATAACATCAGCATAATTGTTAATATTTTTTGGATTTCCTTTTGGAACTAGCATTGCATCTCCAAAAACACCAATAGGATCTGAAAAGTCCATGTTTTCACACCTGCTTTTAAGAATGTACATACCACCAGTAATCATATCTGCACGATCTGCATTTAATCCAGGTATTAGTCCTGACCATTCAAAAACTTTTGTTTCATGTTCGGTAATGCCCATCTCCTCTAGCACTGTTAATGCTATCATGTTTACAAAACCTAAAGCCTCACCACTGTCTCCAGCGTAAGCCCATGGCACTGCCGTTCCAAAACCTAGTCTTAGTTTGTGTCCATCTGCAAGTCTTTCTGTAAGAGTTTTCGCGCTTACAGAAGAAATTGAAAAAAGAAGCACAAGTAAAACTGTTAACGATTTAAATAGTTTACTCATTTATTCTCCCCTATTTTTTAATTAAAAAAATAATTAAACCAAAAATGATTTAAAAAGTATAGCTGAAAAATTTCAATCTGGAGTTGATTATAAAATTTTATAATGAAATATTATCACCGATATTAATTAATCCATCGTCTAATGCTGTTAAATAAACTCCCATATCAAAATGATTATAATTTTTTTTTAAAGATTGAAGTAAATTCAAACTATTATCATCAGTATTTGGTTTTAAGTTGATTGCCACACATCTTGGTATATTTTTTTCAACTTTGAATGAAATATTGTTTATCTTAATAATATTTCCAATCCAATTTCTTTCTTCCCAAGCATCAACTCCATCAACATATAGATTGCCCCTAAATCTTTGGGTCTCAATTTCTTGGTTAGTTTTATTTTTAAAATCCTCAATACTTTTAATGTTTATGAGAGATATTGAATGAGTTAAAAGTGTCTTATTTGATATAGATGTATCAAAAAAAGGAATATCTTTATTTTTCATCAAAAACAAAGGTTGTTGAAAAGAGTTTTCTAATTCTAGAATTTTGTTTGAAAGCAATCCATATTCATCAGTTTTATTACTATTTATTGTTAAAATTTCATTATTATTTTGAACAAGCGTTAATTTATCATTACCAAACAAAAAATTATATTTGTTTAAAGAAGGTGAGTTTTTAAGAGTAAGAAGTTTGTTCCATTTTCCTCTCCTCTCTTCAATCTTTTTTTCAAATAACTGTGATTGATTTAAATCTAATCCTTTGGAAAATGCAAAAATTCTGTCTCCAATTATTCCAATATTTTTTCTAATTTCACAACTTTTAATAGTTTGAAAAGAAATAGATTTGACTGGGCAATAATTTATTGAAGAAATAGATATGCTCATATAATATTTTAATATTATGTCTTATCTTTCTTCAAATCAACTCAAACAGTATGAGGATGAGGGATTTGTTTCTCCAATAAACATTTTCTCTGATGCAAAAACAAAAAAAATAAGAAATGAAATTGAATTGATTGAAAGTAGAATTCCTGATGAATTAGAAAAATCTGGAAGATATAATGCTCATTTAATCTCACCTTTACTAGATGAAGTAACACATAATTCAAAAATTTTAGATGCTGTTGAAAGTTTAATTGGTAAAAATATACTTGTTTGCGGAACTACTTTGTTTATTAAAAATCCAAATGAAAAAGGATTTGTTAGCTATCACCAAGATGCAAAGTATATAGGTTTAGAGCCACATAACTGGGTAACTGCTTGGGTTGCTATAACTGATTCCAATGAAAAAAATGGATGCATGAGAATGTGGTCAGGGTCACATAAAGATAATCTTAAAGAACATGATCAAAAGTTTAATGAAGGTAATTTATTAACTAGGGGTCAAACTGTCAAAAATGTACCAAAAGAAAAAACTACACCATTAATTTTAAATGCAGGGCAAATGTCTCTTCATCACCCTACTGTAGTCCACGGTTCAGATTTAAACAAAAGTAATGATCGAAGAATAGGTTTTGTAATTCAAAGTTATATTGGAACTAATGTTAAGCAAATTTTAGGTAAAAATAGTGTTCAATTAGCAAGAGGTGTTGATGAATTTGATTTTCATGAAAAAATTGGAAGACCTAAATCTTTACTTAATGAAAATGATTTAAAAATAAAAAAGAGAGAAAATCATAATCTTCAAGATATTTTTTATAAAGGATCATCAAAAAAAGGATCTTATTAATGAATAAAGAAAATGCAGGTAAACTATGGAAAATTATTCAGGAAGCTGGCGATTATTTGGCAGGTCAGCTACCTGAACATCCAAATCATCCCAAAGGCCGTAATCCTTACGCACATGTTGCGTTGTGTGTCAGAGAAAAATTTAATGCTAGTTACAAAGATATACCTGATGAAAAATATAATATTGTCTTAGAATATATTGAATTTTTAAAACAAAACCCAAGCTAAATAAATTATTGCTTAGGAAAGTAATCTTTTAATTCACCTTCTCTATAAACGTCAGCAGTACAACAATGCAAACCACCTCCAAAAGCATATGCATCTCTCAACTCTACAGGAATTACTTCCATTCCTAGTTTATCTAATTGTTCTGCTTGATATTTTTCACTTTTCTCAACACACACTGTTTTAGGATCAAGCACTAAAACATTCATGGAAAGCCAAACAGATGAATAACACAGTGGTGGAGGCTCGTTATGAGCCGGTTGTGCAGCATCAATTATTTCCCAGCCATTTTTTTCAAATAATTTTCTCTGCTCATTTGGCAATTTTCTTTGAGGATTATTTATGATTAAACCTTCTCTAATAGGTGTAAAAGTTGCATCAATATGAATTGGGTAAGGATCACCAGGAAAATTTACAGTATGAACTCTGTGATCTTTGTAATGTCTCTTAAGCCAGTCGATACCTTTTAAATTTGTTGTAAAGCCGTGTTGAACAACTAGGTCTTTACCAAATCTTAAAACATCGGCAGCATCAAACAAAGGCTCTTCTTCTGTAGTTACAAAAAATTTATCTTCAGTCCATTGCAATCTTTTTTGAATACCAATTTGATCTGACAAATAATCTTTACGATAATCAGCATCTGTTAATCTAGGTTTTGGAGCAGCCTCATGCTTCATATTTGGATCTGAGTTATAATATTCTTTTAAAAGAGGTCTGTAGCAAAGATATTCAAACCATCTACATCTATAACTCATTGTAGCTTCTAAAATTTCATTTCCTACTGTAAGTAAAACATCCCTTGGAGGCATACAGCCAAACATGGTTTCTGAGTCCCAATCTGGAGTAGATGTTTTTTGGTTAAAATCTATCGGTAAAGGTCTATCTACTTTAATTCCACGTCTTTCTAACATTTTAGAAAAATCATCTAATAATTGATTAGCTTTATCTACAGCATCTTTTGTTCTTGGACCAAATTTACCTCTCATATCAGAGTCTTCAGGTACCTTGGCATCGAGAGCTGGTTCTGGTGCAGGTATACATGTGCCATCTGCTCTTCCAACTATAACATGTTTAAGAGGATCCCATTCATTCCAACTATTAACTATCATTTTATTTTTTTTCATTTAAACCTTAAATAATATTATGCTCTGGCCCAAAAGGAAATTTACTTATATTTTCTGCACCTTTGTCTCCAATTACGAGAATATCATGTTCACGATACCCTCCAGCTCCTGATTTTCCTTCTGGAATTAAAATCATTGGCTCCATTGATACAACCATGTTTTCTTCAAGTATTGTATCAATATCTTCTCTTAATTCTAAACCAGCCTCTCTACCATAAAAATGAGATAGCACTCCAAATGAATGTCCGTACCCAAAAGTTCTATATTGTAAATATCCAAGTTCAGCAAAAAGTTCATTTAATTCATTGCAAATATCTGAACACTTAACTCCTGGTTTAATAAGCTCTAATCCTCTTTTGTGAACTTTTACATTTGCTTCCCAAGCCTTTAAAGAATTGTCATCAACCGTCTCCAAAAAAAGAGTTCTTTCCAAAGCAGTATAGTATCCTGAAATCATCGGAAAAGTATTTAATGATAAAATATCACCTTTAACTAATTTACGATTTGTTTTTGGATTATGTGCACCATCAGTATTAATTCCTGACTGAAACCAAACCCATGTATCCATATATTCTGCATCAGGATAAGTTTTTGCTATTTCTCTTTCCATTCTATCTCTTCCAGCAATAGCTATTTCTAATTCTGTTGCACCTGCTTTGATATTTTTTACAATTTCTTCTCCTCCTAAATCAGCAATTCTTGCACCATTTTTAATAATTTCTATTTCTTCTTTTGATTTTATCATTCGAAGTTTCATTAAATCTTTTGAAATATCAGTAAAAATAGAAAAATTAAAAATAGAACCAATTTTTTCTTTCATATCTAAAGTAATATGATCATTTTCTAATCCTATATTTTTAGGAGGTTCATCTCTTCCAATAATAGAAACAATTGCTTTTAAAAAATTATCTCTTTTCCAATCTGTATAAATAACATTATCACAATGAGATCTTCTCCAAGGTTGGCTAGCATCAATATTAGCAGAAATAGTTGAAATTTTATTTTTAGTTACAATGCAAGCATATGGTCGACCAAAAGAACAATATATAAAACCTGTATAATACGCTACATTATGCAATGAAGTTAAAATAACCATATCGAGATTATTTCTATCCATTGAGTCTCTTAATTTATTTAATCTCTGATTATATTCCTTATTTGAAAAAGGAAGTTTTGCTTTTTCACCATTTTTAAGTGTAAAAAAATCTGGTCGTTCCATAGATTTAACTTTAATTTAATGCAATATGTCTCTTATTCCATCTCATAATGAGACTATAGTAAATTAGAGATACAAAAAGAAAAAATCCACCAATTATAGTATAAGTTGATGGAATTTCGTTAATTCCAAATAATGGTAACCAAACCCAAAAAATTCCTCCAATAACCTCTGTCAAAGATAACAAGGTTAATTCAGCAGCTGGAATAGCTTTTGAGCCAATTGAATATAAAATTAACCCCAAACAAACTAGAGTACCATGCAATGAAAACATAGAGCTATTATAACTTGTTGAAAAAAAAGACTGTTGTGTAATTAAAATCATCAGAGTAGCAAATACAAAACAGAATAGGCCTGCAACTGCAACTGTTGTGAATTTAGGTGTTTCTTTTCTCCATCTAAGAGTTACTGAAAATACTGAAAATCCTATTGAAGATGTAATTCCAAAAAGAAATCCTATGAAAGAATTTTTTTCAGTGTTACCAGCAGCCATAATGATAATACCAATTGTGGCTAAAAATATTGATACCCAAACATTTAGTGAAATTTTTTCTTTTAAAAATAAATAAGCCAAAATAGCTGTAAAAAATGGCATTGCAGCCAAACATAATAATGTAATAGCTGCGCTAGTATTTGTAATAGAATAAATAAATGAAATCATAGCAATACCAAGACCACAACCTCCTATTATTCCAGATCTACCTATTTTTTTATAATTTTTGTAAAAATTCACTCCCTCTTCAAAATATAAATATAGATTTAAAAGTATAAATATTGTTAATCCTCGACCAAAGATATATTGCCATGGCACCATATGTGGATTATCCATGTATCTCACAACTAGTGGACCAAAAGACCAGAGAAGGCCCGCAAACAAAACTACTGGGATTGCAATTTTTTCATTTTTCAATTCGATCATAAATCAATGTTTAATTAAAATTACTTTGAACTACAACAAAAAATAGATCTTCGCTTAAAAAGTTTTATTTGGATGATGTGGAAAAAAACAATCTACAATTTCTCCCTTTTTGAATTTTGATTTTCCAGAAGGTAATAAAGTCCAAATATTTGATTTAATAAATGACTGAATTTTAAAAGACTCTTGACCTTTTAGGATTTCAACTTCTACATTACCATTTTTAGTTGTATTAATTCTACTTTTAACGAAACGGGTGAAATTTATTTTTTTTACAAAATTATTTTTTAAAATTGCTTTAATAGGTTTTTCTTCTTTTAAGCCCAATAAATCTCGTAAATAAGGATAAACAAAGAATCTAAAACATGCTGCTGATGAAATAGGATTTCCAGGTAGGCCAAAAATTGCCTTTTGTCTAGATTTAATCTTTGCAAATAGAACTGGCTTTCCTGGTCTTATAGCAACTCCCTTAAAATAACTTGTTAGTTTGAATTTTTTTATAATACTTGGAACATAATCAAACTTTCCAGCTGATACTGCTCCAGAGGTAATAATGATATCAATGTTTGAATTTAACATCTTTTTTATTTTTTTTTTAAAAATTAACTCATCCTTGTCTCTTAAAATTCCACCATTTATAAAATCAAATTTAAAATTTTCTTTTAATGATTGAATATAATAACTATTCGAATTTCTAACTTTCCAGTCCGGAATTTTTTTTTGATCAGTTATTTCATTACCTGTAGAAAAAAATAATATTTTAGGTATTTTTTTTACTTTAATATTTGTTATTCCTAAAGTTTTTAAAGCTAAAATATGATCAGATTGTAAAATAGTTCCTTTTTTTATTAGTAAATCATTTCTTTTAAAATCTGATCCTTTAAATCTTACATGTTGATATTTTTTAACTTTATTATTAATTAAAATATTTAAGGCTTTTTTTTTATTGGGATAAAAAACTATTTGTTCTATTGGTATTATTGTATCAAATCCTTTTGGAATTATTCCACCTGTCATAATTTCTACTGTTTGAAATTTTTTTAATTTTTTAATCCAAGGTTTATCTCCTGCAGCAATTGTTTTCAAAATTTTAAATGGTTGACCTTTTTCTTTGTTTAAATTTTTTGTATCTTTCGAATTTATTGCAAAACCATCGAATGCAGCATTATCTGCAGCAGGGTTGTTGGATTTACTAAATATATTAGAAGCTGAAACTCTATTTAAACAATTAGAGCTTTTAATAATTTCATCTTTAATTATAATTTTTGATCTTTTTAGTTTATTTCTAGATTGCTTATAACTAATCATTATTTAATATTTCTTTAGCTTTTTCTAAATCTTCTTTAGTATTGATATTAAAAAAGGGATCAAAATTTTGACACTCTACATTAATTGTACTTACCCCAATCGAATTAGCCCAAAATTCTACCTTTCTCTCACCTTTTAATAAATCAGATTCTAACTGATCCATCAATTCTAAAGACCATAACCCAAAAATATTATGCCTTGTTTTGTTATTTTTAATAAAGAATAATTTATTTTTTTCAATTTGAATACTTTTGTAAAAATTTTTTAATTCTTTTTTTGTAAAAAAAGGAGTGTCAGAGGGGAATGTAGATATCCAACTATATTTTTTATCATTTTTTTTAATCCATTTCATTGCAGATAAAACTCCTCCTAATGGTCCTAGTCCTTCTTTAAAATCTTTTATTATTGTAATTTTTTCAGACTCCATAAAATTAATTGTTTTGTTTGTGACTATTAAAGTCTCATTAAATTCATCAATTATTTCAGAAAGAATATAATCTATCAATATTTTGCCTTTTAATTTCACTTGAGACTTATCTTGACCAAATCTTTGGGACTTTCCGCCCGCTAGCACTACACCTAAAATATTGTTAAGATCCATATATTAAAATATAAAACATTAAATTTTGAATTAAAGAATTAATATGGATTTAAGAATTTTAGAAATTGCGTCTAACACCGAAAATAATAAAGTTATTGATAATTTCACTCACCAGTCCAAAAATAAAAATCCAATTTGCGGTGATGAGATGGAAATCAGTTTAGTGGTAAAAAATGATACAGTTTTAGATATGGGCTATCAGTGTAAATCGTGTGTCTATTGTCAAGCTTCAGTAAGTCTTCTGTCACAAAAAATAAAGAATAAAGATATCAAAGAAATAAAAAAATTTATTACCTCTTGTGAAAATAAATTTGATAATACAAAAATTGTAATTGAGAAAAATTGGAAAGAATTTTTAGAATTATTTGACAAAAAAAATATAACTAGAAAAGAATGCTTGCTTCTCCCTTTAAGAACTGTTTTAAAAGCTCTAAAAATATAATGGTAAATATTAATAAAGAAATTCTTAAAAAAGCTCTTCTAGCTGGAATATTTTCAGCTTTCACTATAGGTGTTCTTACTATTTTAACTTACAAAAGTACTCTAGGTTTATTCATAGCTGGATCTTTTGGGTCTTCGATGGTTCTATTATTTGGTTTTCCTGAAAGTCCATTTGCCCAACCAAAAAATGTTTTTTTCGGTCATTTAGTTACTGCGCTTGTAGGTGTAGTTTTTGTAGCTCTTGTACCATTACCAATATTCATTAATATAGCTTTAGCAGTTGGAGTTGGAATTTTTTTAATGATATTACTTAATATTGTCCATCCTCCAGCAGGTGGAAATCCTATAATGGTAATTATTGGAAGTGTTTCTTATGATTATTTACTAAGTCCAATTATATTTGGATGTATTATCATTATTTCTTTAGCTATTTTAATTAATAAATTTTTACTTAAAAAGAATTATCCGTTAAAATGATTGGATGAATTCTAAGTATAAGGTAATCAAATTTAAAAAAAATAAATTTGAAAAGATTGATGATCTTATTTCAATAGAGGAGCCTTTAGAAATCTCAATAAAATATAAAGATCAAAATGAATGGGTGACAAGCAGCCTTTCAATAACAATGAGAACACCAGGTCATGATGAGGACTTGGTAAAAGGTTTTTTATTTAATGAACAAATAATTCAAAATTTAAATGAAGTAGATAATATACAAAGTATTGGTGAAAAAGTTGGACGATATAAAATTCAAAACAAAATATTAATCACTCTTAATAACTCCAAAAATATAAATATTTCTAAAATTAAAAGAGACTTCTTAACAAATTCATCATGTGGAGTTTGTGGAAAATCATCACTTGATGCCTTAGAAATTATTAAAAAAGAAAAAACTTTTAAGGCTGAGCCTAAATTAACAAAAGAAATTATAATTAAATCACCATCAATATTAAGACAAAATCAATCTGAGTTTTCAAAAACAGGTGGAATTCATGCGAGTGGATTATTTTCGTCTGATGGAAAATTGATATCCCTTAGAGAAGATGTTGGAAGGCATAATGCTTTAGATAAAATGATTGGAAATGCCTTAAATAAAAACCAAATTGAGGCTAAAAATCAATTTGTGACTTGCTCAGGTCGGCTTAATTTTGAACTTGTGCAGAAAGTTTTAATGACAAATATTGGCTTAATGATTGGTGTAGGTGCGCCAACTAGTCTAGCAATAGACCTAGCGAATAGATTTGACATGACCTTGATAGGTTTCGTAAAAGAGGATAGTTTTAACATTTACACAAATAACCAAAAAGTTATTGTAAATTAATATTGCGGGGAGACTAGTGTCAAAAAATATAAGTAATTTATCAGGTAGAGTTGGATTGAAAGACAACCTTTTTAAAAAAATGTCTGAAAATGTCCTTAATAACTCACCAAAAGATATTAAAGAAATCGCGAAAGAATATAATTTAGGTGTTTCAACTATTCATGGAGCAGAAAGCTTTTATGAGTTTTTAAGACCTTCACATAGAGAAAAAAAAGCTTTTGTTTGTAATGGCAGCGCCTGCATGTGTGCTGGTACTCAAGACAAATTAAAAGAAACTTTAAAATCAAAACTTGGAGATGATAAAGTAGGTGAAATGTTTTGTTTGGGGCACTGTTACGAAAATCATGCTTTCCATTATGATGGTGAAAACTATGCAGGAAAAGATATTGAAAAAATTGATCAAATTTTAAAAGGAGAAGATATCAAACAAGAAAAATTTTTTTCAAAAAGTTATGCAACTACAAGCTTTTTAATGGATGATAAACTTTCTTCAACAGAACAATTTAAAGATCAATTAAATAGATTCCTAAAAGTAGATAAAAAAGAAATTGTTAAGTCATTACTAGACTCCAATCTAACAGGAAGAGGTGGTGCAGGCTTTCCAGCTGGAATGAAATGGGATTTCTGTAGTAAAGCAAAAGGTGATAAAAAATATGTTATATGTAACGCTGATGAAGGAGACTCAGGTGCATTTTCTGACAGATACCTTTTAGAGGACCAGCCATTAAAAGTTATTTTTGGAATGGTAATATGTGGTTTGGTAATAGGAAGTGATGAAGGAGTATTATATATTAGAGGTGAATATCCAAAATCTATAGAAGCAATTAATGGATGTATTAATGAACTTAAAAAATTAAACTTGTTGGGTGAAAATATTTTAGGTACTAAATTTTCTTTTGATCTTGGAATTTGTATTGGTCAAGGCGCTTATATTTGTGGTGAAGAAACAGCTTTGATAGCATCAATTGAAGGTAGGCGTGCTGAGGTAGATGTTAGACCTCCATTTCCGGTTACTGAGGGACTTTATAAAAAGCCAACTGTAGTTAACAATGTTGAAACTTTAGCAGCAGCAACGGGTATTTTAATTAATGGTGCTGAAAAATTCTCATCAATTGGAAATAAAAAATCTGCGGGAACAAAGTTAGTTTGTTTAGACAGTTTTTTTAATAATCCAGGTGTTTATGAAATAGATATGGGAACACCAATGAAAAAAATATTTAATGAAATTGGTGGTGGATACAAAGAACCCTTAAAAGCATTTCAAGTTGGTGGTCCTCTAGGTGGTGTTGTTCCTCTTAGTGAAATTGATAATCTTAATTTAGACTTTCAGGAATTTACCTCAAAAGGTTTTATGCTAGGTCATGCCAGTGTTGTAAGTATTCCTAAAAATTTTCCAATGACTGAATACATTCACCATTTATTTGAATTTTCTGCTGAGGAGTCTTGCGGTAAATGTTTTCCAGGCAGGTTAGGATCTTATAGAGGAAAAGAGATGTTTGAGCAGGTTAAGAAAAAAACTGCAAAAATTCCTCTTAAATTGCTTAATGAATTATTAGTAACAATGAAAAAGGGTTGTTTATGTGCGCTATGTGGTGCAATACCAACTCCCATAATGAACATCTTAAAATATTTTGGTGATGAAATGAAAGGTGATATGGTAAAAGATAACTAATGAGTTCTGAAAAAAGAAAAATTGCTTATATTGATGGTAAGCCGTATGAGATAGGGGCTAGCCATACATCAATATTAAAATTTGTTAAAAGCTATGTTGGTGAAAAAAAAGTACCATCATTGTGTGATGATCCTAATTTAGCACCCTATGGTGCTTGTAGAGTTTGTTCTGTTGAAGTAGCATTGGAAAAAGATGGGCCAACGAAAGTGGTTGCGTCTTGTCATACTCCAATAGTTGAAAATCAACATATTTTCACAACAAATGATAATCTCCATAATCTTAGAAAAAATATAGTGGAATTGGTCTTAACTGACCATCCTATGGAATGTGACTCATGTGAAGTGAATAATAATTGTGAACTTCAAACTGTTGCTAATGACTTAGGCATTTCTGGACACAGATACAAAAATCCAAAGCAACACAAAGGCATTCCAAGAGATACTTCTCATGATTATATGAGAATGAATTTAGATAATTGTATTAATTGTGGAAGATGTGTTAGAGCCTGTGATGAAATTCAAGGATCATTTGTCTTAACCATGTCTGGAAGAGGATTTGAGTCAAAAATCACAACAGATAATGACATGACTTTTGGAGACTCATCTTGTGTTTCTTGTGGAGCCTGCGCACATACTTGTCCAACTGATGCTATTTCTGATGTATTTCAATCAAAGTCTGCTTCAGTAGATAAAAAAGTAAGAACCACTTGTTCATACTGTGGTGTGGGTTGTAATTTAGAAACTTCAATTAAAGATAATAAAGTTGTTGCTATAGATACGCCCAAAGAAACAGAGGTTAATGCGGGACATACCTGTATTAAAGGAAGGTATGCATTTGGTTTTTATGATCATCCTGACAGACTTAAAACACCATTAATTAAAAGAAATGGAAAATTTGAAGAAGCAACTTGGGATCAAGCATACGATTTTATTAAAAAAGAGATGCAAAGAATTATTAAAGATCATGGTCCTGATGCATTTGCAGGTATTTCATCTGCTAGATGCACTAATGAAGAAAACTATGTTTTTCAAAAAATGATTAGAGCAGCTGTCGGTACAAACAGTGTTGACTGTTGTGCGAGAATTTGTCATTCACCCACTGCTTGGGGAATGCAACAAACTTTTGGAACAGGTGCAGCAACAAATTCTACGGAAGATATTTATCATGCAGATTTATTTTTAATTATTGGAGCAAACCCAACAAACGCTCATCCAGTTACAGGTGCAAAAATAAAACAACAAGTGATGAAAGGTAAAAAACTGATTGTTTTAGATCCTATTACAACTGAAGTTGCACAACTAGCAGATTACCATATTAAATTGAGACCTGGTACCAACGTAGCTGTCCTTAATATGATGTTATATTTTATAGTTAAATCTAAATTATATAACGTTGATTTTATAAGAGATCGTACAGAAGGTTTTGATAATTTTTTGAAAGAAATTGAAAGACAAGATATCGATGAATTAGCAAAAGTTGCAGGAGTCGATAAGCAATTAGTTAAAGAAGCTGCAATAGCTTATGCTACTGCTAAAAATTCAATGGAATTTCATGGTCTAGGAGTAACTGAACATGAACAGGGATCAAAAACTGTTATGTTAATTGCAGACTTAGCCATGATCACTGGTAATATTGGAAGAAAAGGAGTTGGTGTAAACCCTTTAAGAGGTCAAAACAATGTTCAAGGTGCTGCTGATATGGGTTGTCAGCCTCACCAAGGTGCGGGATACTTTGAAGTTGCAGATGAAAAAAATCAAAAATTTTACAGTAATAAATATGGTGTTACACACCCAACTAAAGCTGGACTAAAAATACCTCAAATGTTTGATGCAGCTATTAAAAAAGATTTAAAAGGAATTTGGATTATTGGTGAGGATATTGTGCAAACAGATCCTAATAGTGCTCACGTAGTTGATGCTATGAATTCTTTAGAACTATTAGTTGTTCAAGAAATTTTTATGAGTGAAACAGCTAAACTTGCAACAGTAGTCTTACCAGGAACTACCTTTTTAGAAAAAGATGGTACATTTACAAATACTGAAAGAAGAGTTCAAAGAGTTAATAGAGCTGTTCCTCCATTACCAGGCACGAAACCAGATGGTGTTATAGTAACAGATATGATGCAAAAACTTGGATTTGATCAACCTACGTATGATGCAGATCAGGTATTAGCTGAAATTGCAGATATTGTTCCTTTTTTCAAGGGAATTACCCGAGAAAGATTAGGAAAAATGGGACTACAATGGCCTGTCAAAGAGGATGGAACTGATACTCAAATATTACATACTGAAGAATTTAAGTTAGGAAAAGGTAGATTAAAAAACTTTGACTGGAAAGAATCTACAGAAATTGAAACTAATCATAAAGATTATCCATTAATTTTAACAACAAGTAGAGTTTTACAGCACTATAATGCTGCTACGATGACAAGAAGAACAAATAATATTAATATCGTTGATGAAGATGTTTTGTTAATACATCCTAAAGACGCAGCAAATAGAGATTTAAATACCGGTGATATTGGAAGATTGTATTCAGGAAGAGGTGAGGTTGCCTTAAAAGTAGAGGTTACTGATAAAGTAAAAGAGGGTATAGTTTTTACAACATTTCATTTCCCTGAACATATGGTTAATATGGTAACTGGTCATGGAAAAGATGAAGAAACAATGTGTGCTGAATACAAAGTTTCATCAGTAGAAGTACAAAAAATCTCAAATCAATTCAAAACTGAAGTAAAACCAAAAGACCATCAGGCTGAAGTAAGTTAAATCAAATGACCATTGGATGGTGTTTTGATAATACTTATTACAAATTATCAAAAGCTTTTAAAGAAGATATAAAACCTGTCCCAGTTAAAAAACCTGAATTAGTTTTACTTAATAAAAAGCTTGCAGAAAATCTTAATCTAAATTTTTCAAATTCGGAAAATCAAAAGTTATCTGAATTATTCTCAGGAAATTCTTTACCAGAGGGATGTAATAGTCTTGCTCAAGCATATGCGGGCCATCAATTTGGTCATTTTACTATGCTAGGGGATGGTCGAGCTGTTTTAATTGGAGAACACTTATCAAAAGATAATAAAAGATATGATATTCAACTTAAAGGTTCTGGAAAAACAGCATTTTCAAGAAATGGTGATGGTAGAGCAGCATTAGGTCCAATGTTAAGAGAATATATAATTAGCGAAGCTATGAATGGACTAAGAATTCCCACTACAAGAAGTTTAGCAGTTGTTAAAACAGGTGAGGATGTAATCAGAGAAACCTCTCTACCAGGTGCAATTCTAACTAGGATAGCTTCAAGTCATATAAGAGTTGGAACTTTTCAATATATTGCTGCTAGACAAAAAAAAAGTGAACTTGAAGAATTATTAAATTATGTAATTCATAGACATTATCCAAATATAAAAGATTCCAAATATAAAGCTGAGGAACTTTTGAATATTGTTTTAGAAAAACAAATTAATCTGGTTGTCAACTGGATGAGAGTCGGTTTCATTCATGGTGTAATGAATACTGATAATATGAGTATTTCAGGTGAAACAATCGATTATGGACCTTGTGCATTTATGGATACATATGATCCAAAAACTGTATTTAGTTCTATAGATCAAATGGGTAGATATGCTTATTGCAATCAACCTATTATCACAAAATGGAATCTATCTAGACTTGCTGAATGTTTATTACCTTTGATTGACAAAGATCAAGAGAAAGCAATTCAATTAGCAACCAAAATTATAAATTCTTTTGAAAAAAAATATGAAGAAAAATGGCTCAATATGATGAGAGATAAACTAGGATTATTTGGAGTTGATGAAAAAGATAAGTTTTTAATCCTAGATTTGCTTACTTGGATGCATCAAAAAAAAGTTGATTACACAAATACTTTTTGCCATTTAATGAACGAAAAAATTAAAGAGGATAAAAATTATGAAGATGAAGATTTTCAAAATTGGAAAAAAAGATGGAATGAAAGACTAAAAATGAACAATAATACTCCTGAAAAATATTTAAAATTAATGAAAACTGTTAATCCTCTTATTATTCCAAGAAATCATAAAGTTGAAGAGGTTCTTGAAGCAGCTGAAAAAGATAATTTAAAACCTATTATTCAATTAGTAGAAATTTTAAAAGATCCCTACTCACACCAAAAAAATATTCTTGATTACCAAACTCCATCTAATTTAAAGAAAAATTACCAAACTTTTTGTGGAACTTGACTACAGTACGTAAGGTTCTGGTCTTGCTTCTTTTCCCAATACTCTCTCAACAGCCATATTTGAAATATCAATTGATTGATAAGCACCTGTTGTGATCAATTCTGTTAAGGCTCTACCAATTCCTGGGGCTTGCATCAAACCTCTACCAGTAAAACCTGTGGCTAAATAAACATTTTCAAATTTTGGGTGTTTTCCAACAACAGCGTTATTATCAAGTTTATTACAATCATAATAACCAGCCCATCCTCCAGTTAACTTCAGCTCTTCCATGGCAGGTATTCTTTGAGCTAATGCAGGCCAAACAAGTTCTTCAAAGTCCTCCCATGCAGGTTCTAGATCATCTGCATCAAAAACAGACTTAGGAGACCCTGCTAAATATTCTTTTCCCTCTGGTCGCCAATATACTCCTGTTGTTAAATCTCCAGTTAAAGGCATTTCAGGAATATGCTTTGGGCACTTCACCCTAAATACAGTGTGCTTTTGAGGTTCAACTGGAATGTCTTCTAATAATTCTTTTGTCCAACATCCAGCTGCAGAAATAATTGTTTTAGCTTTTATTTCAGAAAGCGATTTTACTTCTCCTTTGGTGAATTCAGCACCAAGTTCAATTGCTTTACTTTTTAATGCGCTATGAAACATGAAAGGATCAATCCATCCTTCACTTTGATTATCTGTAAATGTTGCAGTTTCAATACCTTCATTATTTATATAAGGAAAAAATTTTGTTAAATCAGATCCTTTAATATTTTTTGTTCCAGCCTCACATGCTTTGTGATTTTCTAAAGCTTTATATTGTTCTTCTGCGTGTTCAGGTCCAAACATTAATAAATACCCATTAGTCACCATACTTGCTGTTGGTTTTGGATTTTTTTCTGTTTTAAGTAATTCTGGTATTTGAAAAATAAATTCTCTTGCAAATTTACCAAGTAAAATATTTTCTGTTTGAAAAAATTGTCTTCTAAAACCTCCTAATGACAAAGGAAAAGAAGCTGTTTTATATGTCGGATCTCTCTCAATAACTTTTACTTTTCTACCCTCTTTTGATAAAAAATAAGCTGTTGCTGTACCAATAATCCCACCACCAACTATTACAACATCATCCATATTAATTTAAAATAAATAAGTTAAAATTGAGAAATAGTGCATAGCAACTCCAAAGTAAATAGGGAATCATTAAATAAGAACTTACATAATTGACACGTTTAAATCTTAGAATAAGAATAATTATCAAAATAATTAAAATTAAAAGTACAATTAAAGCTAATAAAATTTGATGTAACCCAAAAAAAACAATACTCCAAGTTGTATTGAAAACGATGTGTATAAAATAGATATAGATTGTATTCATGTCTCTGTTTTTACTGTGCCAATAAAACCAAATAGCTAATGTCATCATTAGATATAAGGTGGTCCAAACTGGTGCAAAAACCCAGTCTGGTGGATTATAATTTGATTTTACAAGCTTTGAATACCATGGTTCTTTAAAACTTATTGTCGCCATTCCTCCAATAAATGAAGCAGAATATGTAATTATAAAAAATAAAATAAATGATATAAATTTATTTTTTAACATATAAGTATTATACATCACTATAGAATGAATAAAAAAACTATTTGGATAACAGGTGGAAGCACAGGTATTGGTAAAGCTTTGGCTATTAAATTTGCTAATAAAGGGTGGAATGTTGCAATTTCTGCAAGAAGAGAAAATCTACTTAAAGAAATTTCCAATAACAACGAAAATATTGAAGGATTTCCACTCGATGTTACTGATAAGTTAAAGTGTAAAGAAGTTTTTGAACAAATAAGAAATAAATTCCAAAATGTTGATATTTGTTTTTTTTCAACTGGAACCTGGAATCCAAAAAAAGAGAAGGATATTGATGTTGAACAAATAGAAGATGTGTTTAAAGTGAACTTTTTTGGTACATTAAATAGCATTAAAGCTGTGGAGGAATATTTTAAAAATAAAAAAGAAGGTATTATCACCATTGTTTCGTCAATAGCTGGTTATAGAGGATTGCCAAATTCAACTGGTTATGGGCCTTCAAAATCTGCTCTGAATAATTTAGCTGAAAGTTTATACTTTGATTTTAAGAGATCCAATGTACGTGTTTGTTTGGTATCACCTGGATTTATAAAAACGCCAATGACAGATAAAAATGATTTTAAAATGCCTTTCCTTAAAACTACAGAATATGCAGCTGAAAAAATTTATGATGGGCTAATGAATAAAGGTGTTTTTGAAATTCATTTTCCTAAATCTCTAACTCTTATATTAAAAATATTGAGTTTTTTACCTAGTAAAATTTATTTTGGGCTGATTGGTAAAATGACAAAATATCAAAAAAATAATTAATCTTTTACAAATACTACCGTTAATTCAGCAACTTTAAAACCAAACTTAGTCATGGTCGCTCTATTTATTGCAACACGATCATCTTGTTTGAATATCCAGTCATCAAAAGTGATTTTCATTTCTTTGCCTTTAACAGGAACTAAAAGAACATATTCAAACTTAAATGCTGGTCCATATGAATAACCTTTTGCTTTTCCCACAACATCCCCTGCAGTACCTTCATAGCTATTTTCATCAATTTTAGTTATTTGCCATTGTCTAGTTTGAATTTCACCATCATCCCAATTAAATTTTTCATCTAATATCAATTGTTTTCCATCCCATTTTCCATTTAAATCAGCAGAAAATTGTCTAGTAACTTTTCCAGATCTGTTTTGAAGGACACCCCAGGCCTTAATATTTCCTGACAAATATTCTTCAATAATCAATCTTGGTTCTTTATCTTTGAAATCAATTGGTTTCATAGAGCTATTTTTTGAACAACTTGTAATTAAGATTAAGGAAATTATCAATAAAATTGATCTGAATAATTTTATGTCGCGCATAGTATTGCCCTCCCCTTATTTATTTTGAATTGAAAATTGTATTAAATCGATATTTTTTGATTTAAATCCAGCCTCGCAATAGCACAAGTAAAATTCCCACATTCTTTTAAATGTTACATCAAACCCTTGACACTTTATCTCGTCCCATTTTTTATTAAATTCATCTCTCCATATTGATAATGTATTTGAATAATGATCAGCATAAGATTCATAAGATTTTATAGTTAAACCATTATCTGAAACGTATTTATTTATACTATTTTTATTTGGAAGAAATCCGCCAGGAAAAATATATTTTTGAATAAAATCTTCTTTATTTTTATATCTATCAAATAAAGTATCATCAATAGTTATAGCTTGAATGGCAGCTTTTCCATTATTTGATAAATTATTTTTTATAGTTTTAAAATAACTTTCTAAATAATTTTGACCCACAGCCTCAATCATTTCGATTGATGCTATAGAATTATATTTATTTTTTAGATCTCTATAATCTTTTATTTCAATATTTACTTTCTCATTTAAGCCACATCTGTGTATTCTTTCTTTTGCATATTCAAATTGTTTTTTAGAAATTGTTATACAATCAAGTTTTACATCATATTTTTTTCCAAGATATTCTGCAAACCCTCCCCAACCGCATCCTATTTCTAAAATTTTATCACCACTGTTAGGTTTAATTAAATCAATCAATTTTTGGTATTTATTATTTTGAGCGTCTGATAAATCTTTATTTTTGTCATCAAATATAGCACTCGAATATGTTAACGTTTTGTCAAGCCAAAGTGAAAAAAATTCGTTTCCCAAATCATAGTGTTTAGCTATATTTTCTTTACTTCTTTTTTTTGTATTTTTAATAAATATATTTCTAAAAAAATTAATAATTGGTAAATCAAGTAAACCTGAGAATTTATATATTTGTTTTACATTTCTAGCTGTTACTTCTATTAAGTCCGATAAATTTTTTGTTTCAAATTCATTTTTCATATAAGATTCTGCAAATCCCACACTTCCACCTCTTATAAGATTAAAAGTAAAGTTTGGATTTTTTATTGTAAGATTTGCTTTTAAAGTATCATTTGGATTACCAAAGCTAAAAACTTCACCATTGTAGTTAGTAATTTCTAAAAAACCAAAACGTAAATTATTTAAGGTATTAAAAACAATTTTGTCAGAAATTTTATATAAGTTCATCAACTCTCAAATGTAATATTATTTTTTATTTTAAGTTTTTTTTTAATAAATTTAATTCCTTTAGCCCATAATTTAAACGCTTCAAAATGTATCGCTGAAATAATCTTAATAGTCATTAATGGGTGTTTTAAGTAAGATTTAATAAGTTCCTTTGAATTGAGATCAGTCCTTTTTCCATCTTGTGATGCATATAATATTTTTTCATTTATTTGGTATTGATCAATAATTACTGAAATTTTTTCTCCAGGTTTCAAAAGTCTAAAAAAATATTTACAATTCATTTCAATAAAAGGAGAAACATGAAATTTTTTTGAACAATTATGTTGATAAAGATTTTTATCACCATCAACTTTAAATATATAAGTATGTTGTTCTCCAAATGTATTTTTAACCTCATATAAAATACAAACTAATTTTTCACTTAAATCATATATGTAAAATACACTAAGTGGATTAAATACATATCCAAAAATTCTTGGATAACATAATAACTTTATCTTAATATTTTCAGAGTTAATTTTATTTTCATCTAAATTTTTTTTAACCCATTCGATTAATGACGAGCCATCTCTATCACCATGATCTTTTTCATAAAAACTTATTAAATTAAATTTATTAAATGAAAATATTTTAATTGTTCTGTCTAAATGATTTAATTCAGATAAATCAATTAAAAGTGAAAATACACTATATTTAAAAAAATGTGTTTTAGGTTTGAATCTTTTGTGAATTACAGTTCCATTATAAATTGAACTAGTCATTGATACTTTTTAACATTTCTATTGATGATTTTATTCCATCTTCATGAAATCCATATCCAAAATAACTACCACAAAAAAGAATATTTCTTTTGTTTTGTAAATTTTTTAACTCACTTTGAAAATCTAATGCAGATTGATCAAAATAAGGATGGGTAAATCTTACTTTTTTTAATATTTTAGATTTATCAATCTCAAAATAAGGGTTCAAGGTCAGAAAGATATTTTCTTTACATGTTAAATTTTGCAATAGATTGAGCCAATATGTTATTGAATTTTTTTCAACATCACTTTCTTTCATTAAAGAATTCCAAGAACACCAAGCATTCTTATTTTTAGGCATAACTTTTTCATCAGTATGAATATATGCAAGATTTTCTTTATAGCTAAAATTAGCTAAAATCTTTTTTTCATCATCTGATGGATTTTCTATAATAGAAAGTGCTTCATCTGCATGATTTGCTAATACAACTTTATCATAATTAAAAAATTCACTTTCACCGCCATAAAATAATTGCACTCCAGAACTTTTACTCGAAATTTTATTTACATTATAATTTTTAAAATGTTCACCACTTAATTTAGAAATTATTTTTTGAACATAAGTTTTACTTCTATTACTCACTGTATACCACTGTGGTCTATTTTTTAATTTAAACAATCCATGATTTTGAAAAAATTTTAAGAAAAATTTTAATGGCATTTCATTTGCTTCATATGGAGGCATTGACCAAATAGCTGAAACCATAGGAATCAAATGATAATTTTTAAATTCTTTAGATAATTTATTTTTTAGTAAATATTGACCTAAAGTAATTCTCTCATCATAACTATTTATATCATCACATTTCTTGTAAAAATTTATTATATCAAAAAACATTCTCAAAAATTTTGGATTTAATAAATTAGATTTATTTGAAAAAATACCTTTTAAACCTTTTCCACAATATTCAATATTTGTATTTTCTACTGAAACAGAAAAAGACATATCACTTTTTTCTATTTCAATTTTATTTTCATTAAAAAAATTGATTAAATTTGGATACGTTTTGAAATTAAAAACAATAAAACCTATATCTACTGATATTTTTTGTGTCCCAAAATTTAGATCTATAGTATGAGAATGTCCTCCAAAACGATCTTCTTTCTCATATAAGTCTACATGATGTTTTTTCGATAAGTAATATGCTGCACTTAAACCTGATATACCAGAACCAACTACAGCTATTTTCATTTGATAAAAATTTTATGCTGCTGAATCTTCATACTCATCCATTGATGGACATGTACAAAATAAATTTTTATCACCATAAACATTATCTACTCTTGCAACTGGAGGCCAATATTTAACTGTTCTTAATATTTCAGAAGGATAAGCGGCCTCTTCTCTATCATACTTATGCTCCCATTTATTTGAGCTTAATTCAACATGAGTATGTGGCGCATTTTTAAGTGGATTATCAATTTTATCATATTTACCTGAATGAATTTTATCAATTTCTTGTTTTATTTTTTGGAGTGCTGAGCAAAATCTATTTATTTCAGATAAGCTTTCACTTTCTGTAGGTTCAATCATCATAGTACCAGCTACTGGCCATGACATTGTTGGGGCATGATAACCAAAATCAATAAGTCTCTTAGCTATATCCTCCTCTGTGATACCAGTGTCAGCTTTGATTTTTCTAATATCAATAATACATTCATGTGCAACATTGCCATTTTTTCCTTTGTATAAAATCGGAAATGAGTCTTTTAATTTATGAGCAACATAATTCGCATTTAAAATTGCAACCTGAGATGCTTTTTTTAAACCCTCAGATCCCATCATTTTAATATACATCCAAGAAATAGATAGGATACTCGAGCTTCCCCATGGAGCGGCGGATACTGCACCAATTCCTGTAGCTGGTCCACAATCTTTTATTACAGAATGTTTGGGTAAAAATATTTCTAAATGTTTTTTACATGCTATAGGACCCATTCCTGGACCTCCTCCTCCGTGAGGGATACAAAAAGTTTTATGTAAATTTATATGACATACATCTGGACCAAAATTACCAGGTTTTGCAACTCCGACTAAGGCATTTAAATTTGCACCATCCATATAAACTTGGCCACCATGTTTATGTATCAATTCACATATATCTGTTATTTTTTCCTCAAAAACACCATGTGTTGAAGGATATGTCACCATTAATGCTGCTAAATTTTCAGAATGTTCTTCAGTTTTCTTTTTTAAATCTTCGTAATCTACATTTCCATACTCATCACATTTTACAACAACAACTTTCATTCCTACCATTTGAGCACTTGCAGGGTTAGTGCCATGAGCTGAACTTGGAATTAAGCAAACATTTCGATTTGACTCTCCATTTTTTTCATGAAACTTTCTAATAACCATTAATCCAGCAAACTCTCCTTGAGCACCAGCATTAGGTTGTAAGGAAACGCCAGAGAAACCTGTAATAGATCGTAGCCAATTTTTTAGATCAGTAAAAAGTTCTCTATAACCATCCATTTGTTCAACTGGAGAAAATGGATGAGGTTGTGAAAACTCTTTCCATGTAACGGGTATCATTTCAGAAACTGCATTCAACTTCATAGTGCAAGATCCAAGAGCTATCATTGTTCTATTTAGAGCAATATCAGAGTCTTCTAACCTTTTTAAATATCTAAGCATTTCTGTTTCAGAGTGATAGCTATTAAATACTGGGTGATCTAAATAAGTGGAAGTCCTTAATAATTTTTTTGGTAAATTTGATAAACTTTCATTCATCGTTTCTTTAATTGTTTCAGAACAATTAAATATCTTTAATAATTGATTGGCCCTATATAAATTTTTTCTTTCATCAAAGGATACAGCCAATAATTCAGAATTAACTTTTCTAATATTTACACCTTGATCTAAAGCATTTTTATAAATCTTGTCTGTTTTATCTAAAGTTTTTACCGTTACAGTGTCAAAAAAATCATCTGAATAAAGCTCATAGCCAGATTGTTTTAATTTATCAGCAAAATTTTTGGTTAATTGTGAAACAGTTTCTGCAATCTTTTTAATACCCTTAGGCCCATGGTAAACTGCATAAGCTGCTGAAACTATTGCTAACAAAGCTTGTGCTGTACAAATATTGCTAGTGGCTTTATCTCTTCTTATATGTTGTTCTCTTGTTTGAAGAGCTAATCTAAATGCTTTTTTTCCATGTCTATCTACTGAGACACCAACTATTCTTCCAGGCATTGATCTTTTATATTCATCTTTTGTTGCAAAAAATGCTGCATGAGGACCACCATACCCCATTGGAATTCCAAATCTTTGAGAGCTGCCAACAGCTATATCTGCACCCAGTTCTGCAGGAGTTTTAAGTTTTGCTAGGGCAAGTAAATCACAAGCCAAAACTGCTTTACCATTATTTTTATGGATTTTACTAATAGCCTCACTAGGATCTTTTATATCTCCCAAAGTACCAGGATATTGAAGTATTCCACATATTATATTTTCATTAATATCTTTGTCTTCATCACCAACTATTATCTCTAAACCTAGAGGCTCTGCTCTCGTTTTGATAACCTCAATTGTTTGGGGATGACAATTTTTTGAGACAAATACCTTTTTGGTTTCAGTTTTTGATAATCTATAACTTAATCCCATTGCTTCTGCTGCTGCAGTACCTTCGTCCAAAAGAGATGCATTTGCTATGTCCATTCCAGTAAAATCAATGATCATTTGTTGAAAATTTAACAACATTTCTAATCGACCTTGAGCTACTTCAGGTTGATATGGAGTATAAGATGTATACCAACCAGGATTTTCTAATATATTTCTCAATATAACGTAGGGTGTGTAAGTTCCATAATAACCCATACCAATAAAACTTGAGAAAATTTTATTTTTTTTTGAAATATTTTTTAATTTTCTTAAAGCTTTATATTCAGAGTTTGAGTCACCAATATCCAAGCTATCTTTAAATAAAATTTTTTCAGGTACAGTATTTTTTATAAGTTCATCTAAACTTTTATAACCAAGCTCATGCAACATTGTTTCTTGTTCCTCTTGAGATGGACCTATATGTCTTTGGATAAAATCTTTTTGTGCATTCTTTAACATCTAACTACCACTTTCCTTTGCAAACTTATCATATTCATCTTTATTCATTAAACTGTCCATTTCAGACGTATCTTTCATCTTTAATTTAAAAAACCATGCAGTACCTTCTGGGTCTTCATTAATTTTTGCAGGATCATCTACAATCATTTGATTTGTATCAACAATTTCTCCACTTACAGGAGTATAAACGTCACTAGCTGCTTTAGTTGACTCAACTACACCTGCGGTTCCGTCCTTTTCTACATTTGAACCTTTTTCTGGAAGTTCAGCAAAAACAATATCTCCTAACATTTCAGTTGCATGTTTTGTAATACCAATTGTTGCAACATCTCCCTCAAGTTTAATCCATTCATGCTCTTTTGAAAATTTGACTTCTGACATTTATATCTCCTTTACATAGTTTTTTTGATAAAATGGTAACTTACAAATATTTGCAGAAACTTTTTTTCCTCTAATTTCTAAAAATATTTTTGTATCTATTAAGGAATAATTATTGTCAACGTATCCCATAGATATTGGATGATCTACACTTGGTCCAAAAGTGCCACTTGTTACTTTTCCAATTTCTTCATTTTCTTTATTGAATATTTTTGTATTGGCTCTAGCTATTACTTTTGATTCTGGTTTAATTCCTACTCTTAGTTTTTTTACACCTAATGTGATTTGTTTTTTTATAATTTCAGATCCTGGATAATTATCATCTATTCTTTTTTTAGATATAGCCCACTTTAAATTTGCCTCAATGGGAGTGGTTTTTATGTCGATATCATTTCCATATAAACAAAGTCCTGCTTCCAATCGTAATGTGTCTCTTGCTCCTAAGCCAATCAATTTAGATCCTTTATCTAATAAAACTTTTGTAAAATTTTCAGCAATCTCATTTGGAATTGAGACTTCAAACCCGTCCTCACCTGTATAGCCTGACCGTGTAATATAAATATTCATATCATTAAATTTAAACTCTCCACCATGCATAAATTTTAGTTTATCAATTTCTGGTATAACTTTTTCAAGCACATTTTTGGCACCTGGTCCTTGTAATGCAATCAAAGATAAATTTTCTTTAAGCTCTAACTGATATTTATCTTTTAATTTTTCCTTAATAATTTTGAAATCATTATTTTTACATGCTGCATTTAAAATTATTAGATAGCTATTATTTATCTTAGTAATTATTAAATCATCATAAATTCCACCATTATCATTCATTAAAAATGAATATTTACTTTGATTTATTTTTAAACTTTGTAAATCTATTGGAAATATCTTTTCTAAATCTTTAGTTAAATCATCGCCTCCATAGATAAATAATTGACCCATATGTGAGACATCAAAAACTCCACAATTTGATCTTGTAAACTTATGTTCATTTAAAATACCTTCTGAGTATTGAATAGGCATATTGTAACCAGCAAACTCCACTAGTTTTGCACCATGAGATTTGTGTAAGTTTATAAGCGATGTTTCTTTTATTTCCATATTAACTCTTTCTACCCATCTGTATATTTGCCTGAGAGTTTTGCTCCTTCGGCGAGAATTTAATCTCTTTCCAGAGTTAATATGCTACGGTCCTTTTTGCCTGAGAGATTCCTGGGTGGTTGCTCCTTCGGCGCTACGATATTTTGTAGTCTCTCCCGTAAATGAATAGTCTTACAACTATCTATAAATGTCAATTAGAAAGGTTTTTTTTATTCTTAATTAATAATGTGTAAAACTGTAATAATACAGCAGATAGAATTATTGCACCTCCAATTAATCCAAAAGTTGAAGGTCTTTCGCTTACAAATAGAAAAGCCCATATAGGTCCTAATATAGATTCGGATAACATGATAATCCCTACCATTGCTGATGGAGTAGTTCTTGCTCCAATAGTTATAAATATAAATCCAAAACCAACTTGAAAAAATCCAGCTAAGAATCCTAAAAAAATATCATTTGGAGAGATCATTATTTTAGTAGAAAGTAGAAATCCAATTAAGCAAGAACTTATACCAGCTATAAATTGCGCAGGTACCATATCTACAGTTGGAAATTTCCTTACAATCATAATTAAAACAGCAAATGTTATAGGCATTGTAAAAGCTGCAAGATTCCCAGATAGTTCACCAGGTGTTAACGAATTTCCTACCATTACCAAAACTCCTGTCATAGCTAAAACTATTGAAATTAAAGTGATTGTATTAATTTTTTCTTTTAAAAAAAAATACCCAAATATTGTAAGAAACAATATTTGTAGAGATATTATAAAATTAGTATTTGCAACTGTAGTATTATACATTGCAAAAACATAACCACAGAAACCAAAGGATAATATAATTCCACCAATAAAACCTGGTACACCTGATTCATAAAAAGCTTTGAGAGTTTTCTTTTTATAGCTGATTATTAAAAAAGTTAAAACTGTGAGAGAAAAAAACAAAGATCTCCAAAATAAAATCTGCCATAATGTAGCTCCCTCAAAAGATTTTACGATCAATCCACCAAAGCTTAAACTTAAAGCTCCTAAAAATATTAATAATGGTCCTGGTAAGTTTCTAATTATATTCATTTAAATTGTGAAATTAAATTTTGAGTTTCTATTTCATACAACTTAAATAAAGTTTCTGCATCAGATAATTCTATTTCTTGAAATTTAATTTTTGATCCTGGCGACAATTGAACTAATTTATCATAGTCCGCACTAATAATAACTCCAATTTTAGGATATCCTCCAATTGTTCCATGATCTGATAACATTATAATTGGATTTCCATCAGCGGGGATTTGGATTACACCTTTAATAAGTCCTTCTGACCTTATATTCGTATCAACAATATTTTTAATCTTTGGCCCTTCTAATCGCATTCCCATCCTGTCGGATAGTTTAGAGACTGTAAATTCTTTATCAAAAAATATCTTTTTTCCTTCATCAGAAAAATAGTCAAAATTTGTTCCTTTGATTACTCTTATTCTGTCAATTCTAGTATTGATATAATCTAATTTTTTTTTAACTTGGTTTGAATTAATATTTAAAATATCTATTTTTTGATTATTTTGTAACTTTTTTCCATTGTTAGAACCAATATTTGCTTTTGTGTTAATTGAGCAACTGCCCCACTGGGATTTTAAATCGAATTCAGCACTAATTGCTAAATAACCATATACAGATTTATTTGTTGATACAATGTCTATTTGATCTCCATCTTCAATAATATAATTTTCATAACAATTTCCTTCAATTACACTTTCTTTTTTAATTAATTTAAATATTACATCCCCCGTAATTACAATATTTATCTTATGACCCTTATATTTTATTAGAGGGCCTTGATAAGCAAACTCAATAACTGGTTTGTCAATTTTATTTCCCACCAAGCTATTGGCTAATATGTAATTCCTTTTATCCATTACCCCACTTATCGGAATACCTATATGGTAAAGATGATTTCTACCATCATCTTGAAATGTTGTATTAATTCCTGCTCTAATTATTTCAAATCTATTCATTAAAATTTTTATAATCACTTAAAGAAATTTTTTCAAAAATAACAATATCTCCAGGAGAAATTAAGTTTGGACTTTCCTCTTTTGAATTATCAAAGATTTCTAACGGAGTATTTCCAATTATATTCCATCCTCCAGGACTCTCAGAAGTGTAAACATTTACAAACTGTTCTGTTAGCCCAACTGATCCCTTTGGAACTTTTACCCTCGGTGTCTCTAATCGATTAACTCTCATTGTTTTATCAAGGTCGCCAAGAAAAGGCATTCCTGCAATAAAGCCTGTCATATAACAAAAATATTCTTTTTTAAAAAAATTTTCATAAATTCTCTCTCTTTTCATAGAAAGTTTTTCCTCTAATCTTTTGATATCTAATGAAAATTCATCAGCACAACAAATTGGTATTTGAATTTTTTTTGAAAGTTCTGATTTAGTGTCATTAATAACTAAATTTTCAATTTTTTTTTTCATATCTTTAAAATTAGTTTTTTTAAGATCAAACGAAATAATAAGTTTATTATAGGAAGGAGTTAAATTTGTTATTCCTTGAACTTCTTTTTTTTTAAGGCTCCAAAAATATTTAATTACTTCAGAATTTGTTTCTTTGTTTACACCAACTCCAAAATCACAATATAAAGCTGCGTCACCAAGATTTGATATATTTTTTATCATGACATGTTATACTTCAAGAATAATTACTATGGAAATTAATATCAATTGTGATTTAGGTGAAAAGTCAAAACATCATTCAAATAAACATGATCCCGATTTACTTGAAATAGTAAATTCAGCCAATATTGCTTGTGGCTTTCATGCGGGGGATGAAGAAACAATGAATCAGGTTGTAAAAATTTCAAAGAAAAATGGAGTTAGTATTGGAGCACATCCGTCTTTCAATGATCCTGAGAATTTTGGAAGAGAAAGGATGAATTTATCTTCAAGCGAAATTAGAAAACTCTTAATTGATCAATATGAAATACTACAAAATATTGCATCAAATCATGATGATAAAGTTTCACATATAAAACCTCATGGTGCACTTAATAACATGGCATGTGAAGATTTAGAGCTTTCAATAATTATTGCGAAAACGATAAAAGATATAGATAAAGATTTAATCTATCTTGTACCAACAGGTTCAAAAATGGAAGAGGCTGCAAAAAAATTAGATATGAAAATTGCATGTGAAATTTTTGCTGATAGAAATTATGAAGATGATGGAAATTTAGTTTCTAGAAAAAAACCACATGCGTTAATAACAAACCCTGAAGAAGCAAAAAAACATGTTTTAAAAATGGTTAAAAATCAGACTCTTAATTGTCACAGTGGAAAACAGATACCTTGTGAAATTGACTCTGTATGTATACATGGTGATAATCTAAGTTCGTTGGCTACAGCTAAATCGATTAGATTTAATCTGTTAGAAAACAAGCTTGAATTAAAACCTTTAAACAAAATGGAGAAATTTATTTAATGATTAAAAAACTACTAATTACTTCTTTTTTATCTTTTTTTTTAATAACAAATGTATTTTCAGCAGGATCTAGCGATAGTGGCACTAGTAAAACAAAGTCTAATTATGATAAAGCAGTTTCTCATATTAATTTGGCAAAAAAATACGAAAAAAAAGGAAAAACTGAAAAAGCAAATAAAAAATATGAAAAGGCTTTAAAACTTTTAATTCAATCCAACATTGAGAAACCAAATAGTGCAGATACACTTAATTATTTAGGTTTTACTACAAGAAAACTTGGAGATTTTGTTGAAGGTGAAAAATATTATCTTCAAGGCCTATTAATTGAACCCAAGCATAGAGGAATAAATGAATATTTAGGTGAGTTATATGTTGTTACAAATAAAATTGATCTTGCCAAAGAAAGATTAGAGGTACTTAAAAGTTGTAATTGTGATGAATATAAAGAATTAAAAGAAATTATTGAAGGTAAAAAAAAATCAAAATATTGAATTATTAATTGAGCTCATGATTATTATTAAATATGTAATTTTTTTATTTCTTTCCTTATTTTTGCTAAGTAATGTTCAAGCATTTATGGACAAAGATAATAAAGGAGCACAGTCTACTGGACGAGAGGATCTTTCATTTTTAAATGTGAAAAATAGTAACTATAAAAAAGGTATATATGCTATTAAACGAGCATCAAAATTTGAAAAAAAAAATAAACTTAAAAAGGCTAACAAGTACTTTGAAAAAGCGTTAAAATATTTTGTTTCAGCACATAAGGAATACCCAGATAATATTGATATACTTAATTACCTTGGTTTTACTTATTATAAAGTTGGGGATTTAACTATGTCTGAAATTTATTATCAAGAAGGGTTAGTTATTGATCCAAAAAATAATTTTACTAACCAAAAACTTGGAGAAATATATTTTAATACTAAAAGAGTAAATCTTGCTAATGAAAGATTAAAGTTCCTTAGCTCATGTGATTGTCAGGAATATCTGGATTTAAAAAGTATTATGGGTAAAAATTAAAGTTTAATTTGATAATTAAATTAATATTTATTATAATTAAATACTTTGATTGAAGAACTTATTATTTTAACAAAAATTATTTTTATTACGATAATTCTTACAGCAGATAATGCTGTTATAGTTGGTTCAATAGCTGCTAATTTTGTTCCAAAAAATAGAAAACAGATTATTATGTGGGGTGTCATAGGGGCATTTGTTTTCAAAATTTTTTTTGCTATATTTGCAACATATTTATTTAAATTTTATTTTATTAAAATTTTAGGTGGTTTGTTGTTAATTTGGATAGTTAATGACCTTAGAAAAGATTTAGTTGATATAAAAAAAGTAAGATCTCAAACAAAAAAAACCAAAGAGCCTTCATTTATTAATAGTATTGGAAAAGTTTTATTCGCAGATATCATGATTAGTTTCGATAATGTTATTGGTGTTGTAGCTGCAGCAAAGGGATACTTTGGATTTATGATTTTTGGTTTGATCTTATCGGTTGTGTTAACAGGAGCATTAGCTACATACTTAGCAAGCTATATACAAAAACACTTATGGATAGTTTATATTGGATTAGGTTTTATTTTGCTAGTGGCATTACAATTAATCATTGGTGGATTAAATGACTATGGTGTTTTATCGATTAATGAAACTTTTAAACAATATTTTTAATCTTATATAAATTGCCAATTAAACATTTACTAATTTTACTATTCATTGCAATAGCACATGGAAGTGCATTTCCTTTTACTAAATTAGTATTAAATGACTCTGTACCACCAATTCTTATGGCCTCTCTGAGAATGGGGCTAGTTTTAATAATATTAATACCTTTTTGGAAATTTAAGATCCCAGAAAAAAAGTATATACCATCATTAATATCTTTTTCTATTACCATGGGGGTTATGGTTTATGTATTTATGACTCTGGCTTTATATTATTCATCTATTATTTCACCAGTAATTGTTGGTTCTCAATTAGCTATACCATTTGGTATCCTTGCGAGTGCTTTCATGTTAAATGAAAATATAAGTCCAAGAAAATGGTTTCTAATATTTGCGGCTTTTATAGGAATTTTGATAATATTTTTTGATCCAAAACTAGTAGATAATTTTTTAGGATTATTTTTTGCGAGCTTAATGGCATTATCTTTTGCTTTTGCTCAAGTTTTTTCTAGAAAGTTGAGAGATTTAGATATTAGTTTGACTAATGCTTTTACCGGTTTATTTGGATTTATAATTTTACTGATTTTATCTAATTTTATTGAAGGAGATACTGTTTTAACTATCCAATCAATAAGTATTAATTCTTGGATTTTGATATCTTATCAAGCAATTGTAGTTTCCTTAGGAGCTCATTTAATGATGTTTTATCTTTATAAGTTTTATACTGTGGGACAAATTTTTCCCTCCTATTCTTTGTTTCCAATATTTGGAATAGCATTAAGTTATATAATATTTGGAGAAGTTCCGACTGTTCTGTTCATATTGGGTGGAATTATTGTTATAGGTTCTGTCTTTTTACTCCATAAAATAAGATAATTTATCCATTGAAAAATTTAGTTAATCATAATTAAATTAGCTTTTTATAAATTGTTAACAATAAAAAGGAAAATAATGAAAAAACTATTTATTGCTGCATTTATCTTCGTTTCTACTTTTACAACGAATACATATGCAGAAGTTAAAATGGGGATTATATTGGGATTTACTGGTCCTATTGAATCTCTTACGCCAGCTATGGCTGCATCTGCGGAACTTGCTTTTAAAGAAGCCTCTGACTCAGGTTCACTATTAGGTGGAGAAACTATTACAGTAGTAAGAGCAGACTCAACTTGTGTGGACTCAGCGGCAGCAACTGCAGCAGCTGAAGGTGTTATTTCACAGGGAGTAGCAGCTATAATGGGTGCTGACTGTTCAGGTGTAACTGGAGCAATTGCTTCAAACGTTGCTGTACCAAATGGTGTAGTAATGATTTCACCATCAGCTACATCACCAGGATTAACTACTTTAGATGACAAAGGGTATTTCTTCAGAACTGCTCCATCTGATGCTAGAGGTGGTCAAATTTTAGCTGATATTACTAAAGACAGAAAAGTTAAAAGTGTTGCAATCACTTATACTAACAATGACTATGGAAAAGGTTTAGCTGATGTTTACAAAGCAGCTGTTGAGGGTCATGGTATTAAAGTAACTACTGTAACTGCTCACGAAGATGGTAAAGCAGACTACTCTTCTGAAGTAGCAACTCTTGCTTCAGCAGGCGGTGATGCGGTAGCTGTAATTGGTTATTTAGACCAAGGTGGTAAAGGAATTATCCAAGCTTCTTTAGACTCTGGTGCATTTGATAAATTTATTTTATCTGATGGTATGATCGGTCAGTCATTAGTTGATGCATTTGGAAAAGACTTGAAAAAATCTTTTGGTTCAATGCCAGGTTCAACTGGTAAAGGTGCTGGTGTATTCGGTAATGTAGCTAAAGCTGCTGGTATCGATAGCTCGGGTCCTTACACAGGAGAGTCTTATGATGCAGCTGCTTTGATTGTTTTAGCAATGCAAGCAGGTGGATCAGCTGATAGAGCATCAATTGCAAAAAATGTAATGGATGTTGCTAACAGTCCTGGAACAAAAATTTACCCAGGTGAACTTAAAAAAGGTTTAGATTTACTAGCTAAAGGTAAAAAAGTTGATTACGAAGGTGCAACTGGAGTTACTTTTACTAGCGTTGGTGAAGCAGAAGGTTCTTTCTTAGAACAAGAAATCAAAGGCGGAAAATTCAAAACTAAAAAACAAAGATAATTTAATATTTTAAAACCTCAGCGAAGAAATTCGCTGGGGTTTTTTATTATTAAAACATATACTTATCAGCCATATACATAGCCCATGCAAGTGCTGCACCTAATATAATATATTTCATAAATTTATTTTATTTCTATTTTTTCCGGAAGTATACCTTTTGGTCTATACCTCATAATTAATAACAATCCAATTCCCATCATTAAGAATCTAAAGTAAGGTACACTTTCAATTAAATGAACTTTTAAGGCATTAGTTTCAGCCATTCCGGTAGTGAAAAAGTTTATTAAAAATAAAGCTATTGGTGCTGCTTCGATCCATAAAAACCAAACTGCGAAACCTCCTAATATTGCACCAAAATTATTACCACTACCTCCAACTATAACCATTACCCAAATTAAAAAAGTATATCTCATTGGTCTATAACTTCCTGGAGTGAATAGACCATCTTGTGTAACAAGCATTGCTCCAGCTATTCCAACTATTGCTGAACCAAGAATAAAAATTAACAAGTGTTGCTTAACAACATTTTTTCCCATAGCATTTGCAGCTTCTTCATTGTCTCTAATAGCTCTCATCATTCTGCCCCAAGGTGAATAAAGTGCTTTTTGAGTTAAAATCAAAAGTATAATTACAACCACTAGGAATAATCCTGAATAACAAAGTTTAACAAATATTGATGATCCTTCTATTACCAACTGATTTAAAGCAGCTTGTCTATCAGCAAAATCAGATATTAAAGCTAGTTTTCCTGAATTAAATTTCTCAACTAAATTAATAAACCAATCTGTAGTTTGAAGATCAACTTCATAAGGTGCTGGTCTTTTTAAGCCAATTACATTTTTAACTCCTCTAGTAAGCCAGTCTTCGTGTTTTATGATAGCAATTACAATTTCAGATATAAGCAAAGTTGCTATTGCTAAATAATCAGCTCTAAGCCCCAATGCAACTTTTCCAACTACAAAAGCCAAACCTCCAGCAAATAAAGCTCCAACTATCCAAGAAAAAACTATTGGTAAACCTAGTCCTCCTAAAAAACCAGTTTTAGCTGGCTCTACAGCTTCGATTGCCTCAATGCCTGGTTCAGCAGTAATTCTTATAATAACAATTCCAGCTATAATAATTGCAGCTATAGAATAAGTTCGAATTTTAGATTTCTCATATTTTTTTAAGACAAATCGAATAGCCATAATCATCACAACAATAATTAATAAAGATGTTAAAATATCAAAACCCCCTGCTTTCCAAGCATCTTGAACAGGATCTACAGAAATTAATACTGCCGCTAATCCACCTAAGGCGGTATAACCCATTATTCCAAAATTGATTAAACCTGCATAACCCCATTGAATATTTGCTCCCATAGTCATAACAGCTGATATTAAACAAAGGTTAAATATTGATAGAGCTATATTCCACGATTGAAAAACGCCCACTAAGATAATTAAACCCATCATAATACTATAAGCAGCAATTACATTTAGATTTTTTCTCATAGAACTTTCCCCTTAAAGATTCCTGAAGGTCGATATAGTAATACAATCACTAGTATTGAAAATGAAACTGCAAATTTATAATCAGTTGATAATAATTGCACTAAACCATCTGGCTCCATACTTTCAGGCAAAACATACATAAAAAATTTCCTATAAGCATAAGTTAAAAGAATTTCTGAAAAAGCAATTACATAACCACCAAGGAATGCACCAAATGGATTCCCAATTCCTCCTACAATAGCTGCAGCAAATATAGGGAGCATATTATTGAAATATGTAAATGGTTTGAAACTTTTATCTAATCCGTATAAAGCACCACCAATTGTAGCTAAAATACCAGCTATAATCCAAGTAATCATAACAATCTTTTTTGGATCTATTCCTGAAAGTAATGCCAAGTCTTCATTGTCTGAATATGCTCTCATACTTTTTCCAGTTTTTGTTTTATTTAAAAACCAAAAAAGAGTTGAAACTAAAATCATTGTTACAATAATTGTAATGACTTGAGTGGATTTAATTGCAAGACCTTCATTTAAACCTGTTATTTCTTTAAATTCTCCAGCTTTAATTATGAATTTTTCTCCATCGAAAAATCTTCTATCCGATGGTCCAATTATAATTCTTACTACTGCTTGAGTTACAAACATTACACCAATACTAACCATTGCTAACTGAACTGGAGGACTTTTGTTGACTCTATAATATCTAAAAACAAACTTATCTACTAAAAGCATATAACCAATCATAAGTATTATAGCAAAAGGAATAGCTAGAAGTGCAGTTGGCAAAACACCCAAACTAATACCTAAAGATTGAAAATACCAAGTAAATAAAATTGTAAACATAGTTCCAAAAGACATCATGTCTCCGGTAGCAAAATTAGCAAACCTCAAAATTCCATAAATTAATGTAACAAATATTGCACCAAGTGCTAATTGAGATCCATAAGCTAAGGCTGGGACAAATATATAATTTAATAAAAGTATTATTGCATTTAAAATATCCATATTAGCCACCTAAAAATGAGCTTCTAACTCTTTGATCATTTAATAGTTCTTCTCCAGTTCCAGAATAACGATTTTCTCCTGTAACTAAAACATAACCTCTATCTGAAATACTCAATGCTTGTTTTGCGTTTTGCTCAACCATTAAAATAGCAACATTAGTTCTTTTTACTTTAACAATGTGGTCAAACAATTCATCCATAACAATTGGCGATACACCAGCAGTTGGTTCATCTAACATTAAAACTGATGGTTTTATCATCAATGCTCTTCCTAAGGCAACTTGTTGCCTCTGACCACCAGATAACTCACCAACTAATTGACTTTTTTTTTCAAGTAAAATTGGAAATAAGTCATAAATTTCATCAATTACTTTTTTGTAATCTTCATTGATCAAAAAGGCACCCATTTCTAAATTTTCTTCAACTGTCATACCAGCAAATACATTTTTTGTTTGTGGAACAAATGAGATGCCCTCTTTAACTCTGTCTTGTGGTGATAAACTTGAAATATCTTTTCCGTTAATAATAACTGAACCAGATTTTAAATTAAGTAATCCTAGCATTGCCTTCATAGCTGTAGACTTTCCCGCACCATTGGGGCCAAGTATAGAAACTATCTCGCCCCTATCTACATTTACAGAACATGAATTGATAATATCAGGACCTTTTCCATACCCTCCAGTCATATTATTACCCTCAAAAAATGCCATGATTAATTATCCTTAAGTTTTGAACCTCTGCCTAAATAACTTTCAATAACTTTTTCATTTTTTTTTGCATCTTCAACTGTACCTTCAAATAAAACTGATCCTTCAGCCATAACTATTACTGGATCACATAATCTCCCTATAAAATCCATGTCATGTTCTATCATGCAAAAAGTATATCCTTTCTCTTTATTTAATTTTTCAATTGCTGTACCAAGGTCTTTTAGTAATGTTCTATTAACTCCAGCACCTACTTCATCTAATAATACTAATTTAGCATCTACCATCATAGTTCTTCCTAATTCTAATAATTTTTTTTGCCCACCAGATAAATTTCCAGCTAGTTCATTAGAAAGATGACTTAAATTTAGAAATTCTACAACTTCTTTAGCTTTTTCTTTTATTTGCTCTTCCTCATTAGCTACTAAAGATGGCTTGAGAAAAGTATTCATTAATTTTTCACCAGATTGATTACCTGGAACCATCATTAAGTTTTCTAAAACAGACAAATTAGTAAACTCATGAGCAATTTGAAACGTTCGTAATAAACCTTTTGAAAATAACTCGTAAGAAGGAACATCAGTAATATCCTCATTGTTAAATAAGACGCTTCCATTGGATGATTTTAAATTTCCAGCTATTAAATTAAATAATGTTGTTTTGCCTGAACCATTAGGGCCAATTATACCAGTGATAGTCCCTTTCTTTACTTTAAGAGAACAATCTGAAACTGCGGCTAGTCCTCCAAAGTATTTTGATAAATTGTCAATTTCTAAAATATTTTCTGACATTAGTTATAATTATTTATTAAGTCTTTTGTGAATACTATTCAAAGTATTTACAACAGATTTATATACACCCTTTTTAGTCATTTCTTTTAGACCTTGTTCATTTAAGCCTTTAGGTGTTTGGGACTCTTTTACAAGATATTTAAGTTCTTTTTTAGAATTAACAAATGCATCTTCAGATAAAGCTGAAAATAATGATGTAATATATTTTTGAGCGTCTTGTCTTTTAACTCCTTTTTTAACAAGCCAATCACTCATTACTCTTAGCATATCATAATAGGCTGCCATCATTCCTGATGTAGACCAAAAATTGATCGATAGTTTTTCATTTTTGATTTCAACAGTAGATCCAATTTGATCAAAAAAATTTTTAACTTTTTTATTAGGTGGACAAATTGGCACTGGACCTTTTTTAAGAGAAATTGGTGGAAGAGGTATTGCTCTTATAATTTTAGACTTTACTTTTATCATTTTTTTTAGCTGAGAAAGATTTATTGTTGAAATAAAACTTATAATAATTTGGCTAGACTTAAATTTTAAATTTTTAATTATTTTGTCACCTACTTTTGGTGTGATAGACAAAAATATCCAGTTTGATTTATTGACTACATCTTGATTATTTTTTGCAATTTTTACTTTTTTAAATTTTTTCTTTAAATTATTTGCTACCCTTTTATTCCTTGGAGATATTATTATTTGTTTAAACTTTATTTTAGAATTACATATTCCAATAATAACTGAAGAAGCTATTTTGCCTGTACCAATAAATCCTAATTTCATATTCAATATTTTGATTCTATGCTTTAATTTTATAATATTCTTTAAAAAAAATTGAATAATTTAGACAAAAAAAAAGCCCTCTAAAGAGGGCTTTTTTTAAAAAAATTTACAGTTTACTAGAATGATCTACCAATAGATATTCTCGCACCGTATCCATCGATATCACTTGTAGTCACTGAGTTATCTGAGTTGTTTGTTGAATTGAAAGTTGCTCCACCGAATTCCATCCAGTTAGCTTCAGCTCTAACAAACATGCTTGAGCCTGTATCCATTTCATATCCAATTCCCAACACATAACCTTCTAAAGTTTCATCACCATATTTAGAACCTGTTCCTAAATTTTCATTAGTAACTGCATCTACCTGAGATATTCCAGCCTTTAGATAAACATTATCATTAATATCAGCTTTTAAATAAAGCGTTAAAAGGTTTTCGAAGTCAACTTGTACTGAGTTAGTTACAGTACCACCGGTACCATCACCTTCACCTTTTCTGTCAACTTGTTTATGATCTGTTGTTTCTGATTCTAATCCCGTTGGAACGTAATCTAAACCAATTGATACTCTATCATTTGGTAAAACCTTCTCTACAAATATAGATGGTATAGCGATTAAAATTTCACCGCTTTTAGATATACTTGTCTCATCTGCCTCTTTTTCTTTAGCGCTTGCTTCAAATACACCAGCAGTTACCGAAACACCCACTTTCATACCGTCAGCATAAGACGAGTTAAAAAATCCCAACACGAAAATTATTAAATAAAAGTACTTTTTCATATTATTATCTTTCTTAATATTAAGTTGTTATATAACTTTGAATTTATAGTTTATTACATAATCAAATCATATAGTTTGAATTAACAAAAATAAAAAAAAATATATGTGTTGTAAATTTACAACAATTTTATTCAATAAATACAGGCTTATTTCATGGTGTTTTTAAAAAATGTGCTAAAGCAACTTTAAGTTGATTTACTGAATTCTTTTGAAAGCATATGCTTTTTTATGTTTAATGATAGATTCTATTTACTATAAATTGAAGATAGCCCTTAAAAACCGGGAGCTAAAGATGGCTAAGAAGGACTATCAAATCTATCATATCAAATCTAAAAATAAATGCATCAAAGATTTTTTTAAAATATAAAGGAAATATGAGTAAAAAAGGTCACTCTCCAATAACTCGAGTCAAAAACCCTGAGCCAAATATCGAAAGTCCAGATTGGGTCATTTGGGCCGCATGGGCTGATAGGATTACTTTTGAAGAAATTGAAAAAAAGGCTGGTAAGACAGAGTCAGAAGTTATCAAAATTATGAGAAGATCACTTAAACCATCTTCTTTTAGATTATGGAGAAAAAGAGTTAACAAAAAAAGTATTAAACATAGAAAAAAATTTGAATATTCTAGAAAACAAATTACTAGTAAAATTAAAAAAGGTGATTATCTCTAAACCATGAAAAATATCACAATTTATACAGGTCCATTATGCAATTACTGTGAAGCTGCAAAAAGATTGTTAACTAGAAATAATGCAACTTATAATGAGATCAATATTGCAACTGTTGAAGGTGCAATGGATGAAATGATTAAGAAAGCCAATGGAAAAAAAACTATACCACAAATATTCTTTGATGATGAACACATCGGTGGCTACGATGAAGTTCGAGCCTTAGAAAAAGAAAATAAACTTCAAGATCTTTTAAAATAATTAAGTAATTAAAAATTCAAATCAACTTTAAGAATTAATCTTTTTGCTTAAAAACTAAACAAATACCATTATTGCAAAATCTTTTACCTGTAGGTTGTGGTCCATCTTCAAAGATATGACCATGATGAGCATGACAATTTTTACAATGATATTCAGTTCGAGCATAACCTAATAGATGGTCTGTTTTAGTTTCAAATACATCGGGTAAAGATTCGTAAAATGAAGGCCAACCTGATCCACTTTCATATTTTGACTTAGAATCAAATAATCTTATACCACAATTAGCACAATGATAACTACCTTCACGTTTTTCATTGTTTAATTCACTTGTGCCTGGATATTCTGTTCCATCTTCAAACATTACAAGTTTTTGTTCTGCAGTAAGATTGGGGTTTTTTTTATTCATCTGATTATATTAATTTAGCACATGATTGATGTAAAAAGGAGTGTAATTCAACAAGTTTATTAAAATCTTTATTATATCCGCCACCTAAAACTCCACATAACGGAATACCTTTTGAAAAAAAATTTTGAGTTACTATTTCATCTCTTTTTTTAATTCCTTCGTCTGAAATGTTTAATTTACCTAAACGATCGTTGAAATGAACATCAACACCAGCAATATAAAAGACATAATCAAAATTTTCTTGATTTAGATGATTTAAATAAAATTTAAGTATCTTTAAGTATTCTTTATCTTCCATATTATCATTTAGTTCTATATCAAGATCACTAATTGATTTTTTTGCAGGATAATTAGATTTGGAATGCATACTAAAAGTAAATACATTTTTATTATCTTTAAATATTTCAGAATTACCGTTACCTTGATGAACATCTAAATCAACAATTAAAATTCTTCCGGCTAATCCACGATCAAGTAAATACTGGGCAGCGACTGCTACATCATTAAATACACAATAGCCTGCGCCTCCATCAAAGTTTGCATGATGACTTCCACCAGCAGTATTGCAAGCAAGACCGTATTTAATTGCAAGTTTCGAAGCTAAAACTGTACCGCCTGTTGCAACTAAAGATCTTTGAACAACACTGTCAACTAGTGGAAAACCAATTTTTTTAATACTATTTTTATCTAAAGTCTTATTCTTAATATTTTTAATATAATTTTCAGAATGAGCTCTTTTTAATGTTTCCTCTGAGCATTGAGAAGGTTCATGAAATTTTTTAACTATCTTTTTTTTTATTAAATAATTTGCAAGTTCACCAAATTTTTCTATTGGAAATTTATGATCATCACCAATTTTTGCAAAATAATCTTTATGATTTACAACAGGTAAATCCATCTTTATTCAATAATACGAATTGGTTTACCATTAACACAGCTCTCTAATGCTTCGATCATTTGATTATAATAGATGCTGTAATTTTCTGCTGTAACATATCCAATATGTGGAGTTAATAATGCGTTAGGTAAAAATCTTAACTTGTTATTTTCTGGTAAAGGTTCCTTCTCGTACACGTCTAATCCTGCTCCTGCAATTTCATTTGTTGATAAAGCAATTATCAAATCATCTTCATTTATTATTGGGGCCCTAGATGTATTGATTAAAAAAGCAGTTTTTTTCATTTTATCCAACTCTTTTATAGTAATACAATCTTTATACCGTTCTCCCCCTTGAACATGAATAGATAAAAAATCAGATGATTTAATTAAATCTTCTTTGCTACTTGGAAGTACATCTAATTTTTTACATGTATCTAGGTTAAGATTTTCACTCCATGCCATTACTTGCATGCCAAATGCTTTACCAATTTTAGCAACTTGTGAACCCACTCTACCTAAACCAATCAAGCCTAAAATTTTTCCTTTAAGTTCTACTCCAATAGTAGTTTGCCAATAACCTTGGTACATATTATCTATTTCTTCTTTAAAATTTCTTGCAAGTCCTAATATCAGAGCCCATGTCAGTTCAGGAGTAGGGTGTATATTAGAGTCTGTTCCACAAACAATGACTTTTCTTTTTTTTGCAGCCTCAAGATCAATTGATCTATTTCTTAAACCACTAGTGATGATGAATTTTAATTTACTTAAACTATCAATTAAATTTTTAGTCATTGGTGTTCTTTCCCTCATTATCAGTAAGGCTTCAAAATCAGCTAATTGATCTATGGTATCAGCTTCGTCAATAAATGGATCGCTAAAAATTTTAAATTCGTATTTTCCAGATAGTTTTTCTAAATCAACAAATTGTTGTGAAACATTTTGATAATCATCTAATATTGCAACCTTAAGCATTTTTAATTTCCTTATTTGATAAAAATAAACCTAATATAATTAATGCTGCTCCTGTCAAATGATAAAATTGAAATTTTTCACTAAAAAAAAATATTCCCATCATTGTACTAAACAACGGTATTAAGGACAAAAAGATACCTGCTCTATTAGCACCAATAATAGATACAGCCCCAGCCCAACAATAATAAGAACCAATACTTGGAAACAAGGCTAGAAAAATAAGAGTATAAAATAAATTAATATCAATATTTATAACTTTTCCTTGTGAAAACTCATAGAGAAACTGTGGAAATACAAAAATTAAACCAAATGTACATACAACATGAACTAAAGTGAGAAGCGGTAAAGTAAAATTTTTTTTCTTTAAAAGTGTTGAATAAACACCCCAGGTTATTACTCCTCCTATCATTATTATATCTCCCTTATTAAAATCTAATGAAAGTAAAATATCTAAATTAAGTTTTGTTATGATTGATAAAATTCCAAATACTGAAACGATTAAACCTAAAATTTGAAATCTATTAGTTTTTTCAATTTTAAATAAAAAACATAGTAAAATTATTACTGCTGGAATAGCAGTATTAAAAAGAGATGCATTTATAACCTGTGTATGAATTAAAGATAAATAGGTAAATGAATTAAACAAGCCAACACTTGTTAAGCCTAAAAAAAATAACAACAGTAAATTATCCAAGATTATATCTTTAAATTTTAATATATTTTTAAAAGTAAAGGGAAGTAATATAACCCAGACAAGTAACCATCTATAAAAAACTAACGATAAAGGTGGAATTTCTGTTAAAAAAGCAAACTTACCTACAGCAAAGTTTCCAGCCCAAAATAATGTTGCACAAACCAACATTATGTATGCTTTGGTATTTTGCATAAATTAACTAAATCTTTTTGAGCTATAAGGATTTAAATTTAAGTTAGTATTTTCTTTAGCTATCATTCCAGAGACAATCTTTCCAGATATTGGACCTAATGTCCATCCTAAATGATGATGGCCAAAACAATAAAATATATTTTTGTGATTTTTTGAAGGACCCATAACTGGTAAAAAATCTGGCAATGTCGGTCTAAACCCTAACCATTCATCTTCATGTTCTGGTAAATTTCCTAACATATATTTAGCATTATTAATTAAATTTTTTATTCTTGATTTTGATAATGGGTTATCTAAACCACCAAATTCAACTGTTCCAACAACTCTTAAACCTTGTTCCATTGGAGTAATTCCAAAACCTCTGTTAGAAAAAATTACTGGTCTATTTAAAAGATAATCACAATCTTTGAAATGCACATGATATCCTCTTTCGGTATCTAATGGTATTTTTTCACCCAATTTATCGGTTAGTCTTTTTGAAAAAGCTCCACAAGCAATAACAACTTTATCAAAATAATATTTTTTTTTTTCAGTTAAAAGAACAGGTTTTTCATTATCAAATTTTATATTCTCAATATTTATCTTGTCAAATTTACCACCCTTTTTAAGGAAAAGCTCAAAAAGCTTTAATAGAATTTTTTTTGGATTTTTTGCATGTCTGGCATATGGATAGTAAACTCCTGCATGATAAAAAGGTTTTATATTAGGTTCTAAATCATGAATTTCATGTTTATTAACAACTTGCTGTTTAACACCTAGTTCATCTCTTACCTTGATTTCTAATTCTCTACTTTTTAAATCTTTATTATTCCAAATATAAAGTATTCCTTTGTTTTCAACTAAACCCTCTAAATTAATTTCATCAAACAACTCATCGTAAGCAGGTAATGCTAGATCTAGAATTTGATGCATATTTTTTGCTGTATGCATCATTTTATTTTTAGTTGTATTTAAAATAAACTTGATAAACCATGGAATCATTTTAGGTACATAGTTCCATTTTAATGCCAATGGTCCACTTGAACTTAAAAGCATTGCAGGAACATCTGCTAAAACATCAGTTCTATTTAATGCTAATGACGCGTAAGGAGAAAAATGACCAGCATTTCCATAAGATGCCGCATGACTTCCAGGGTTGTCTCTATCAAAAATAGTAACATTAAAACCTTTTTTTTGAAGAAATAAAGCATTTGAAATACCTTGTATGCCTGCACCTACAATCCCGATTTTGATGTTTTTATTCATTACCTTATATACAATTAATTTTTAAAATAATTTAAGCGACAAATTATACTTAGGCAATTGATTGTTGATTATGTACCCTGGCACTCATTACTACCCCAAAACCAATCATAGTTGCTAACATTGAAGACCCACCATAAGACATAATTGGTAATGGTGATCCAACTATTGGCAATAAACCAAGTACCATACTCATATTAATTGTTATATAAACAAAAATTGATGCTCCAAAGCTATAACAAAATATTTTTGCAAAATAACTTCTTGATGAGGCTCCTATAGCAAGTATCCGATAAATAATAACCGCATATATTAAAAGAAGGAAAGCTGAACCAACAAATCCAAACTCTTCTGAAAAAAGTGTAAAAATAAAATCTGTATGTTTTTCTGGCAAAAATTCTAAATAACTTTGAGTTCCTTTTAAAAAACCTTTTCCAAAGATTCCTCCAGAACCAACTGCAATTTTAGATTGTATAATTTGATAACCTGCTCCAAGAGGATCTCTATCAGGGTTTAAAAAAGTTAAAACCCTAAGCTTTTGATAAGGTTTTAAAAATGAAATAATAAAAGGTAATGAAATTAAAAAACCTAACATGGTATAAATAAAATATTTATGATTAATTCCCGCAAACCACAAAACTGCAATTCCACTAATTCCTATAAGAAGTGATGTGCCTAAATCAGGCTGTACAATTACTAGACCCATTGGCAATATAATAATTATTAATGAAGTAAGAATTGTATAAATAGAATTTACATTTTCTAATTTCATTCTATGAAAATATTTAGCAAGACATAGAATTATACAAATTTTCATCAATTCGGATGGTTGAAGATTAATAAAATAGAGATCAATCCATCTTTGAGATCCTGATGACTTTATTCCAAATAAATAAGTCCATGCTAATAATATTATAACTATTATGTAAAAAAAATATCCAATTAAAAACCAAAATTTAATATTTATAAATGAAATCATTAACATCATAAAAGTAAAAACTACTAATTTTATAAAATGACTCTTTGTATGAAATAAAACACTACCACCATCTGTAGAATACATTGTTACAAGACTAATAAAGCCCAATAATAAAATGCAAATTAATAAAATATAATCAAAATTCTTAAATTTTTGAAATACATTAAAATTATTTCTAGTTAATCTTGTATGTTGATACATTTAGATCTCCAAATATCGTTTATTGTTTATCGACTCTCTTAATAAGTGCCGATCAATAATTAGTTTAAATAATTTTTTCGCCATAGGAGCAGCAGTAGTACTTCCATTTCCTCCATGTTCTACTAATATACTGAGTGCATATCTGGGGTTTTTGTAAGGACCAAAAGCTACATACAAAGCATGGTCTCTTTCCTCATAAGGGATCTCAAAAGTTTTTAAATCTAATTCTCTATCTCTTTCAGTTATTTTTTTAACTTGAGCAGTTCCAGTTTTTCCAGCGAATTGATATTTCGGATCATCTATTCTAGATCTATATGAAGTTCCTCTTACTTCGTTTGTTGAAGCATACATTGCATCTTGAACAATTTTAATATTTTTCGAATTTTCATACAAAGTTGTAAATTTATCAGTCGGAGACTCTTTATTGTTTTCATCAACCACTATTTGCGGATAAATTTTATGACCTCCATTAGCTATTTGAGCAGTCATTAAACATAATTGGATTGGGGTTTTTGACTCGAGTTATTGGAGAGTGACCT